>CAZGBN010000022.1:0-47123 GCA_964524015.1 uncultured Mucilaginibacter sp.
CCCAAAAGTATATTAAGAGCGGCTATGGGCAATATTTATTGAAGTTGTTGAAGTAGGTATTCCAAGAGACTTTTGTTAAGATTTTCATTGGCCTCAACCCAATGAAAATCTTTGTCTTTTCTAAACCAGGTTAACTGCCTTTTGGCAAAACGACGGGTATTTTGTTTGATCTTTTCTACCGCGGTATCTAAAGTTATTTTACCATCTAAATGATCAAATATTTCGCTGTAGCCAACAGTATTTAGCGCGTTTAAGTGGCGGTAGGGTATGAGCGATCTCACTTCATCAAGTAAACCTTGCTCCATCATTACATCCACACGCTGGTTTATACGGTTGTATAGAAGCTCACGGGGCATATCTAGTGCTATTTTAATAATATTAAATGGGCGCGTATTAGTTGCCGAAACGCGATAAGATGAAAATGGATTGCCGGTGCTTTCAAATACCTCTAGGGCTCTTATTACCCGTTGCGGGTTATTAATATCAACCTGGTTGTAATAATTGGGATCTGCTAATTTTAATTTCTCTTGAAGATGAGTTATCCCTTTCTCTGCCAGTTCTAAATTTAATCTTTCTCTTACACCTGCATCAGCATCCGGAATATTATCAAAACCTTCGCCAATAGCTTTTATATACAAGCCCGAACCACCAACGAGGATTACAGTTTGATGAACTCGAAATAATTCATCTAAAAGCTCCATTCCTTGTTTTTCAAAATCACCTACAGAGAATGGCTCGGTTATTGAATGTGAATCGATAAAATAATGTTTGGCAGCAGCTAACTCATTATCTGTAGGTTTGGCAGTACCTATAGACATCTCCCGATAAAATTGCCTGGAATCGGCTGATAAAATTACTGTATTAAAATGTTGTGCCAATTGTATAGCCACAGCTGTTTTACCAATAGCAGTAGGGCCGGCAATTACAATAAGTGTTTTGTTTTGGTTCATGGTTCATAGTTAATAGTTCATGGAATAGACAGGTTCAACTATGAACCATGATCTATGAACCATCAACTAACTAATAATCATCGTGCGATTTACTCTCGTCTTCAAAATTTTCGTCATCGGCAAACTCGCTGCCAAATTCGTCCTCTTCTTCAGCTTCGTCTGATGAGTCTGAAACAGCTTCTCCGGTTTCATCCACCTCCGAAAATTCATCAGCATCATCATGATTATAGGCCATTTCATTTAAGAAGTCAAAATCATCATCACCGGTAGTAACAGGAAGGTCGGTAGGTATAACACCGGGTATAATTTGCCTTGGGGCTTCACCTACTGATTTTATTACCGACGGATAGGTAACACCCGGAGCTTCATCTAAAATAATTTTCATCAGCTCTATATGAAAATCATACGGGCGGTCAAAATTAAAAGTGTAGTAAAATTTTTGGTGCGGATCATCAATAAAGCTGCTCAGCTTTACTTTCTCCATTAATGACACACCACGGTCTATCCTGCGTTGATTAGGCAGATAAGTAATTTCTTCACCTTTTATCCATTGATCATTACTTATATAAAATGATGAAGGAAATTCGGGATTATACCCGGTTGACTGGTGAATTGCTTTATGCAGATCAAGGAATGTTTGATTTGATTTAATATCAATATCCCTGCTTACTTCATCGTAATCTTCAAAGGTGACTTTAAACCTGTATAGTGCCATTGTTTATTTATAGAGTTGTAAAAATATAAGTTTTAATTTAATTTCTGTTTGCCACAACTTTTAAGCCAATTTCTTCGCCTTTTAAAATGGTGTAGTTAATTGCCGCTTCGCGCGAGTTGGGTATCTCGCCTTCCAGTATGGCTTCTCGTATATGATTTTTAATAATACCAACCTCGCGGCCTTCTTTTATGCCAAATAACTGCATTATATCTGTGCCGGTTATAGGGGGTTGCCAGTTGCGTATATTATCACGCTCCTCAACATCCTTTAATTTTTGTTGAACAGACTCAAAATTATTGCGGTACTTTTTAACCTTGTATTCGTTTTTTGTGGTAATGTCTGCTTTACACAACAGCATTAGCCCTTCAATATCATCTCCTGCCTCAAATAATAACCTCCGCACTGCCGAATCTGTCACTATGGATTGTGATAAAACAATAGGGCGCAAGTGCAATTGTACCAGTTTTTGTACTTGCTTCATCTTCTCGTTTAGCGGCAGTTTTAGCTGAGCGAATATTTTGGGTACCATGCGCGCGCCACGATCCTCATGGCCATGAAACGTCCAACCGTGACCTGGTTCAAAACGCTTGGTGGCAGGCTTGGCTATATCATGCAATATGGCTGCCCAGCGTAACCAAAGGTCATCAGTGGTTTCGCAAATATTATCTAATACTTGCAGAGTATGGTAAAAATTATCCTTGTGCCCTTTGCCGTCAATATAATCAACACCATAAAGCGCTGTCATCTGCGGGAATATTTTATGCAGTAACCCGGTATCAAATAGGTAATTAAAACCAATGGATGGCACAGGCGATAGGATGATCTTATTCAACTCATCTGTAACCCGCTCCTGCGATACGATCTTGATACGGTCTACATTGCTTTTTATAGCATCAATAGCAATCAGGTCAATCTTAAAATTTAACTGTGTTGCAAAGCGTATGGCCCGCATCATCCTCAAGGGATCATCCGAAAAAGTTTCCACCGGGTTTAGTGGTGTACGTACCAGCTTTTGCTCCAGGTCGTTTATGCCGTTAAACGGGTCTAATAACTCTCCAAAAGTATCGGGATGTAAAGAAATAGCCAACGCGTTAATCGTAAAATCACGGCGTTTTTGGTCATCTTCTAAAGTGCCATTTTCCACAATAGGCTTGCGCGAATCTAAACGGTATGATTCTTTTCGAGCTCCTACAAATTCCACTTCCAGGTCCTGGTATTTAAGGGATGCTGTACCAAAGTTTTTAAACACAGCAAGCTTTACTTTCAATTTAGCGGCAACTGTTTCGGCAAATGCAATACCGTTGCCTATAACTACTATATCAATATCTTTTGAAGGCCTTTTTAAAAAGATATCGCGCACAAAACCGCCAATAGCATAGGCCTGCAAGTTTTGCTCGCCTGCTAATTGCGATATAATGGTAAATATTTTATGTTTTAAATGAGCCTTCACTATCTTCTTATAAATTCAAAACGGCCATCAGGGGCTAGTTTCATTATGGTTGATGGTTTTTTTATTTCCATACTGTGTTGGTCCAGATCTACCACATAATCCACACCATCTATGAGTTCCCGGTCAATTTGGCCAAAGTATTGTGGCGATGGTTTGCCGCTTAAATTGGCTGATGTTGATACTAATGGCTTACGCATACGCTGTATCAACTGCTGGCAAAATGAGTGCGACGATATGCGGATGCCTACGCTGCCGTCCTCACTTATTATTGCCGGCGATATGTTTTTAGCACCCGGCATAATTAACGTTAAAGGGTTTTCGGCAAATTCTATTAGGTCATACGCCAAATCAGGCACTTCACTTATATAGCTTGGTAACTTTGCGTCTGTATCTAATAATATCAGCATACTTTTAGCTTCGTCACGCTGTTTAAGCTGATAAATTTTTTTAATAGCTTCAGTATTGGTAGCATCACAGCCTATACCCCAGATGGTATCGGTAGGATAGAGGATGATGCCGCCTTCCTGTATTACTTTTAAAGCTTTAACTACTTCGTCTTTAAGCATGATTTAAATATAAGCTTACCGCGTTAATAATTTGTACTTCATCCAGCAACTCCATACATTTTGGTATGCCGTATAGTTTGCAGTTGTTGCGTACGCATGGTTCACACTCTAATTGGCCCGCACGGATAACGGTTAAATTATCTTTATTGTAAGGAGCAGTATTATGTTCATTCCCGGCTCCAAACAAGGCAATTGTAGGCGTACCTACACTATTGGCCAAATGCGCCGGACCTGAATCAGTAGTTAACACTACTTTTGACCCAGCCATTAAATTTGCTAATCCTGCCAAATCAGTTTTACCGGCATAGTTTTCTATTTGAATATCACTACCCAAATTCATGGTAAGCTGATTAACATACTCCACATCTTTTGGTCCGCCTATAAATACAAAGGTAACATCAGGAAAGGTGTTAGTAAGCGTATTAATCAGGATAATGCCTTTATTTAAAGGCATTCTTCTTGAATCAGCCTCTGAGTTTAAGTTGATTAATACCCGCTTGTTGTTTTTTGCGGATATATCTCCTGCATTTAACTTCACATGCCTATCAGTAATAACCGTGCCTGCAAATTGTTCCAACATGGCCATGTATTCATCAACCCGATGTGTATTTGCAGGCTTTAAGCAAATTTTAGTTAGCAACAAAAAGCCACCCTCTTTACCAAATCCAACTCGTTTTTTTGCACCGGTTGCCCAGCCCATGGTTGCTGCCGAAATTGAATCGGGCAATGAAAAAAACAGATCATATTGTTGGCTTCGTAGATTTTTACCGAAGCGATAGGCCCCACGTAAACCCGGAAATTCTTGTTTTGAAAATGAATGAATTTGATTTAACCCCGGAATTAATGTTGCAATTGCACTCAATTCTTTTTTGATAATAATATCAACCAAAGCATCAGGATAAAGCTGCTTAACCGCCGCGATGAAAGCCGTACTCATAACTACATCGCCAAGCCAGTTAGGCAGCCTTATCAGTATCTTCATTTTTTTAGATTTGAGATGTTAGATTTGAGATTTGAGATAGGACAAAGTCTCAAATCTCATGTCTCAAATCCCATATCTAACTAAACAGCTACATTATTCTCTCTCAACGCGTCGTTAAGTGAGGTTTTTTTGTCTGTTGATTCTTTACGTTTACCAATAATTAGGGCGCAAGGTACCTGATAATCTCCCGCAGGGAATTTTTTGGTATATGAACCCGGTATAACTACCGAACGTGCCGGTACAAAACTTTTATATTCAACAGGGGTTGAACCTGTAACATCAATAATTTTTGTTGACGCGGTTAACACCACGTTAGCGCCTAAAACCGCTTCTCTCTCTACATGTACACCTTCAACCACAATAGCGCGTGATCCTAAAAAGCAATTATCTTCAATAATAACAGGGGCAGCTTGTACGGGCTCTAACACCCCGCCAATACCTACACCACCGCTCAAGTGTACATGCTTGCCAATTTGCGCGCATGAACCTACAGTAGCCCAGGTATCAACCATGGTACCTTCATCAACATAAGCACCAATGTTTACATAGGATGGCATCATGATAACGCCTTTAGCCAGGTGAGCACCGTAACGGGCAATGCCATGAGGTACAACGCGTACGCCGGTTGCTTTATAGTCGGTTTTTAGTTTCATTTTATCATGAAACACAAAAGGGCCAACTTCAATTTCCTCCATCTGGCGGATAGGGAAATATAATATTACCGCTTTTTTGATCCAGTCGTTAGTATGCCAGCGGGTGCCAATCATTTCGGCAACGCGCATTTGGCCTTTATCTAAACGTTCAATAACGGTTTCAACAGCATTTATGTATTCTCTATATTCTAATAGTTTCCTGTCTTCCCAGGCTTCCTCAATTAATTTTTTAAGATCTTGCATCGGTAATTTAAACTTTTGGCAAATTAAAGGATTTTTAAGGAAATTGTTTGCAATTGATCACGAAGTCTTAAAGACTTTGTAAATTTGATCACTTATGCCCGAGAAAGAAAAACTCCGAATAGATAAATATTTATGGTCAATAAGGCTGTTTAAAACTCGTACGCTGGCATCTGATGCCTGTAAGGCCGGGCGCGTAAAGCTGGATGGCAATAATATTAAACCATCGCACGAAGTTAAGATTGGTGAGGTATACCAGGTGTCCAAAGGTCCTGATCGAAAAGTAATTCGTGTAACCGGTTTACTGGAAAGCCGCACTGATGCAAAAACAGCGGTTGGTTTTTATGAAGATATCACCCCGGTTGAGCAAACACCTGCATTTAAATCTATGTTCCATGCTCCGGTACTAAAACGCGACCGTGGTACCGGACGACCTACCAAACGCGACAGACGTGAGATAGATGATCTGCAGGATGGTTTTTTTGTGAAGAAGGTGGAAGAATAATAAATATTCTTGTCATTTCGAACGAGGTATGAGGAGAAATCTATACAAAAAGCAGGTTAACCTATGTATAGATCTCTTATTATGTTCGAGATGACAATTGGATTAAATTAATACTCCTTCCTCCCCTCAAACTCACTCCAAAGCTTAAAAGCATTCATAGCTTCATCGCGCATTAATTGTATAATAGGTAGCTTTCGTTTATCCATCGGCTTATCAAGTTCCTCATAAATAAAAGCGTCATCAAAACCAATATCAGCGGCATCTGCTTTGGTATTAGCATAGTGTATTTTGTCAATACGCGCCCAGTATATCGCACCAAGGCACATAGGGCAAGGTTCGCAGCTGGCATAAATTTCGCATCCTGATAGATCAAAAGTATTCAACTCCTGGCAGGCCAGGCGTATGGCTAAAACTTCGGCATGTGCGGTAGGATCATTATAAGGTACTACTTTATTGGCGCTGCGGGCAACCACCATACCGTCTTTAACTATTACTGCTCCAAAAGGGCCGCCATGTTCACTGGTTACATTATTCTCGGCCAGCTCAATAGCCATCCTCATAAAATTTTCGTTCTTGCTCATAATATCCTATAAAAATAAAACCCCAACATAATGTCGAGGTTTTATTATAAAGTTAATAAATTAATCATCTGCACATCTGCATATTCATGCATCTGCACATCTACCTAATTATTTTCTTTCTTTCGCGTAGGCGTCGTTTAATTTATTAAGCACGTCGGCAGTTACATCTAATGATGGGTCGCCATATAATATTGTTGGGTTAGCTTTTGAATAAGTTAACACCATTTTATAGCCTTTTTCTTTAGCATAAGATTTTGCAAAATCAGCAATTTTATCATAAAGTTTGCCATTTTCTGTAGCCTGGCTGTTTTGAAACTCGGCAGTAGCGTTTTGCTGATAAGTTTGTAATGATTGTTGCTCTTTTTGTAAACGGGCTTCAGTAGTTTGGCGCTGATCTGCAGATAAAGTACCCATGTTTTTTTGGTATTCGGCTACCTCACGCTGAAATGCCTGACCTCTTGAAGCTATATCACTCTGAGCCGATTTGCCTTTAGATTCCAGGCGAGCAGTTATATCTTTAGCATAGTCATATTTAGACAATAAAGTATCAGAATTTACATACACTATTGCTTCTTTATCAGAAGATGGTGGGGTAGTAGATGCAGCGGTATCAGCAGATTTATTTTTACTGCAAGCAGCGATGCTTCCGGCAATTAATAAACCCAATGTAATTTTCGTAAAAAAAGAAGCAGTAGTTTTCATTTTAAAGATTGTTTTTTTCTGTTTGTATAATTTAAAAGGAGGTTTTAATACCCCTGATTTTTGATTTGTTATAATTGGTTTTCCTTTAACAATAGTAACAGGAATTTTTGATATTTTAACTTAAAAAAATTTCACAAATATAAACTTTAGCCACCAGTATCCTAATCATTAGGTATAGATGTATTAACACGGTCATATTTATCCACATTACGCGGTTATTTAAGGTATAATATGTACTTTCGGAGGTTATTTTTTAAACCCTAATATGAGCGAAGAAAATCAGGACAAATCAAATTATTCAGCAGATAATATACAGGTTTTAGAAGGCTTGGAAGCGGTGCGTAAGCGCCCATCCATGTATATTGGCGATACCGGTTTTAAAGGCCTGCACCATTTAGTATATGAGGTAGTTGATAACTCCATAGATGAGGCATTAGCCGGGCACTGCGATACTATAAATGTTACTATACACAAAGGCAACTCCATTACAGTTGTTGATAATGGCCGGGGTATACCTACCGGTATTACTACTAAAGAGAAAGTATCGGCACTACAAATTGTAATGACCGTTTTGCACGCCGGTGGTAAATTTGATAAAGATACCTATAAAGTATCGGGTGGTTTACACGGTGTGGGTGTTAGTTGCGTTAACGCGCTATCAACCCATATGAAAACTGTTGTTGAGCGCGAAGGCAAAATATTTACTCAAGAGTATGAAAAAGGTAAACCTTTATTTGAAGTAAAAGAGATAGGCAAATCTGACCGTACCGGTACATCACAAACCTTCCAACCCGATCCGGAAATATTTACTTTAACTACTGAATATAAGTTTGAAACCCTATCAGGCCGTTTAAGGGAACTGGCTTATTTGAACAAGGGCATCCGTTTAACCTTAACTGATGAGCGCGAAACAAATGATGATGGTACATTTTTATCAGAAGAGTTTTACTCGACAGGCGGCTTAAGCGAGTTTGTTAAATATTTAGATGGCACACGTACCGCAATTATACCTGATCCTATTTATTTAGATGGTATAAAACAAGGCATACCTGTTGAGCTTGCATTGCAGTATAATGATACTTACAGCGAGAATGTTTATTCATATGTAAATAACATCAATACTATTGAAGGCGGTACCCATGTTGCCGGTTTCCGTAGGGGGTTAACCCGGACCTTAAAAAGCTATGCTGATAAAGAGGGCTTGTTGAAGAACATGAAGGTAGAGATTACCGGTGATGACTTCCGCGAGGGATTGACCGCTATCATCTCTGTAAAAGTACAGGAACCACAGTTTGAGGGCCAAACCAAATCAAAGCTGGGTAATAACGAGGTGATGGGTGCGGTAGATATGGCCGTAGGCGAGATTTTAGGTAACTATCTGGAAGAACATCCAAAGGAAGCCAAAATGATCGTAAACAAGGTTATTTTAGCCGCTACGGCCCGTGCCGCTGCCCGCAAGGCACGCGAAATGGTGCAGCGTAAAAGTGTTATGGGTGGATCCGGTTTACCGGGTAAACTATCTGATTGCGCCAATAGCGATCCGGCATTATGTGAACTATATTTAGTCGAGGGAGACTCGGCGGGTGGTACTGCCAAACAGGGCCGCGACCGTGAATACCAGGCTATTTTGCCGTTAAGGGGTAAAATTCTTAATGTGGAAAAAGCCATGGAGCATAAGATATATGAGAACGAGGAGATAAAAAACATGTTTACCGGTTTGGGCGTAAGCCGCGGTACACCTGAGGATGATAAGGCGCTTAACCTCACCAAGCTTCGTTACCATAAAATAGTGATCATGACGGATGCTGATGTGGACGGTTCGCACATTACTACGCTGATATTAACTTTCTTCTTCCGTTATATGAAGGAATTGATAGAGGCAGGCTACGTGTACATTGCATCGCCGCCCCTTTACCAGGTTAAAAAAGGTAAAGAGTTTGAATATTGCTGGACAGAAGCACAACGCGATGCAGCTATACAAAAACTTAAAGGTGCCGGTAAAGAAGATAGCGTACACGTACAACGATACAAAGGTTTGGGCGAGATGAACGCCGAGCAGTTATGGGAAACCACCATGAACCCGGCTACCCGTACTTTAAAACAAGCCAGCATTGAAAACGCTGCCGAGTGCGACCATACCTTTAGTATGCTGATGGGCGATGAGGTTGCTCCACGCCGCGCGTTTATTGAGAAGAATGCTAAATACGCTAAGATCGACACCTAGAATTTTCGATTGATATTACACGAAAGTCTTCGATGTTATTTCGGAATATCCTGGAACTCCAGCAACCCAAATCGGTTAGGTTGGTGAACATCCAACCTGGCATCATAGATAGGAAATAACGTTGCGGTTGAACGGAACCGGTCATCAACAGCATTTCTGTCCTGGCGCACAGCTTGGAACGCCCATTTAGTACCTGCTCGTGGTCGTTGAAAACCGCCCAATGCAGAAAAAGGTATGGACATTTCCAGGGTCCAGCCTTTATCAGTATCCTTATCATCGTTTATAGTGCCATCTGTTGTAAAGGCAACTTTATAGTTATCAGCTTGATATTGCTTTATAAACACGTTGCCTTTACCGGCAAATTGCCAAAACATAATATAGTCATACATGGCTTTATTGATGTTTACTTCAAAACCAAAGTGCATATTTAGGCTATCTGGCACAGGCAATACAAAAAACTCTGCGCAATCATCCAGATAGGGGCGTGCATCTGGCTGGGTTTCTCTAAAGGTTAACGATTTGTCTTCAGCTGCATAAAACAAATACATATTAGTATTGTCCCACATCATTTTGAATTTGGTTTTTTGTTGGTCAATAGGTTTGCCATCGCTCCTGTAAAAATAATCGAACGATACTTCCTGCGCGTTTTTCCAGGCGGCTTCATCCATTTTACCATCTACGGTAATAGGCTCGGCAGTTTTTGCCACTTTATATAATGGCTGTTCGCCTATAACTAATTTTTTTTGCGCATAGGTAATCATGGTTACTGCAATGCAGGCAAAGGTTAAGGTAAATTTCTTGATCATACTTTTTGTTTTTGGTCTATCTAAAGTAGGTAAAATACTTTCAATAGTGATTGCAACATTACTGTTAATAAAAATTATATACATAATTTTCTTATGTATATAAAAATATTATATATTTGTGGTATGAGTACAAACCCAATGCTAAAAGGCACCCTGCAAACTATTATTTTAAAGCTGCTGGAAGATAACCGCGAAATGTATGGCTATGAAATTACCCAAAAGGTAAAAGAGGTTTCGGGTGGCGGTATAGTGTTAACCGAAGGCGCCTTATATCCGGCACTACATAAACTGGAGGCCGAAGGTATGTTAGAAACCTATACCCAGGTAATTGATAACCGGGTACGTAAGTATTATAAATTAACAGAGCAAGGCGGCAAGGAAGTAACTAGCAAAATCAAAGAAGCTGGAGAATTTATTAACCAGCTGCAGGCATTGTTAAGCCTTAAACCAGTGATCAAATGAAATTGACAGAAGAAGAGTTAAACTTTTTGAAGTATACGCTGCGTGTACGCATAACTTATAAGGAAATCTATGACGAAGTTTATGATCATGTGTTGACTGCTTTAGAGCACAGAGATGATAAACTTTCGTTTACGCAAGCATTTGATAGTATTTTGATAAATGATTTTGGCCGCTTTGCGGGATTAAGACTAATAGAAAAAAAGCGCAGTTGGGCAGTTGCACGCCAGGTGTTAGTTAAGCAATTGAATTATTTTATAAAGCATTTTATGTTTCCTTTATTACCCTTAACTGTAGTTATTTATGGGTTAATATATTACTTGGTATTCAATTTAAATTTTAGCGTAAATCACTTTTTTTTCGAAATCGGAACAATACTAATAAGCGTTTTATGTTCTCGTTTCCGAATGTATAGAACCGATTATATATTCAAGAACAAAAGATCAATAAAAGAATTCCCTTTTTTCATCATAACCTTTGCCCCACTTTTAATTGTTATTATATTTAACATACTTATAATGACAATTTATAGTACTTTTTTTGATCAATATGGATTTTTTGAGTGGTATGTCATTCCTCCAATTTTTTATAGTTTGCTTATCACTTTATATATCGTCTACATTATATCATTTATAAAGCTCCATTTAGATGAGTTTAAAAAACCTAATGTAAAATTGGTTTAGCTGACAATTAGATTCATGAACTTAACCGAGAAACAACTGGCATTATTACAAGAAACCCTTAGCGACCGGCTAAAGTATAGTGAGACATACGATGAAGTTTATGATCATGTTTTGACGGCGTTGGAGGATATTGATGATAGCATTCCCTTGGGAGGGGCTGTAAACACCATCATGTTAAATGATTTTGGTGGATTTAAAGGGCTAAGAAAAATTGAAAACGAGCGTAGATGGACAGTTGCTCACCAAATGATAAGTAAACAGTTATTATTCTTTGCTGATTATTTAAAGTTTCCTTTGTTACCTATAGCAATTATTCTGTACGCCATCTTGTATTATATTATGTC
This sequence comes from uncultured Mucilaginibacter sp., assembly GCA_964524015.1. GTDB lineage: Bacteria > Bacteroidota > Bacteroidia > Sphingobacteriales > Sphingobacteriaceae > Mucilaginibacter. The sequence continues at coordinate 11,861 of CAZGBN010000022.1, forward strand.
TAAATGGCAATTTACAATCGGACATTTGTTTATATATTATATTTCATTGTTTTTAATTGTTTTTTGTGGCCGTTATTGGAAACTAAAAACAGGATACAGACGCAAAAAATCAAGGAAATCCATCAAACTTAAATTGTTAATGTACATTAGCCAGATACCATTTTATCTATTTTCAATAATTTTTTTTGTCCTGAATTATTTTGGCCGTAGTATTTTAAAAACTCCTGTTACTTTTAGTTGGTATGAAGTTTCTCCAATGGCTGCCAGTATACTTTTAACGCTTTACATCATTTATCTTATAGCATTTTTCAGGTTATTTAAATCCGAACTGGCCACAATAGAAATAAAATAATTATCAAATTATTTGTTTGTTAAAATATAATAAATACATTTGCAGTGTACTAGTTTAATAGTACACTAAATTTAATAATTAAAATTAGTTGTAATTATTGTAACATTTTACATACTAATACATCAAATGTTAAAATAAGTTAAACGATATAAATACCTAATAATGGACTTATATCTTGCAGTGCCTAAACCTTATCACAATAATAAATGAAAACTACTATCCTGGCGTTATTTGCCGTCTTTCTGTTCGCAAATGTATCCTTTTCGCAAGGTACGCATGGCGTAAAAGGTACCACCATCGACTCCCTTTCAAAATCTAAATTAAGTGGCAGCGTAAGTGTGCTTGATGCTAAAGATTCTGTTTTACGCAAGTTTACCTATGCTGATGATAATGGCGCATTTACCATAAGCGGCTTGCCCGCGGGTAAATATTTATTATTTGTAACCTACCCAGGTTATGATGAAAAAATGAAGCCTTTTACATTAGGCCCACCAAACGCAGTAAGCGATTTGGGGAATATTAATCTTGGCGCTACAAATATGCTAAATGAGGCAACGGTTAAAGGCCCGGTGCAGGAAATAAAAATAAAAGGCGATACTTTGGAGTTTAATGCCAAAGCTTATGTTATACAACCCAACTCAAAGGTTGAAGACCTGCTAAAACAAATACCGGGTATAGAGATAGATAGAAACGGTAAAATTACCATGCAGGGCCAACCCGTACCCAAAGTTTTGGTAGATGGTGAAGAGTTTTTTGGTGATGACCCAACATTGGTTACCCAGAATTTAAGGGGTGACATGGTGGATAAAGTGCAGATATATGATAGAAAAAGCGATCAGGCAACATTTACAGGGGTAGATGACGGGCAAAGGATAAAAACCATCAATGTTAAATTAAAGGAGGATAAGAAGAAAGGCATGTTTGGCAAGGTGTCTGCAGGGGCAGGTACCGATGAATATTACGAAACTCAGGCACTATTTAACAAGTTTACCGCCCGCACTAAACTTGCAGCTTATGGAACCTTAGCTAATAATGGTAAAACCGGTTTAGGAGCGGCTGATAACAGCAGGATAGGTTCATCAAACAATTATGCGCAGATAGGAGATAATGGCGGTATAATAACTCAAGGTGGAGGAGATGATGACCTGGATGCCAACAGTGGTACTTATAATGGAAATGGTTTACCTACGGCAAGATCGGCAGGTGCACATTATGATAGTAAGATAAAAACTGATGCAACGATAAATGCTAACTACAAAGTGGGCACTTTAGATGTTGTGGGCACAAATACCATATCGTCGCAGGTAACTATACCTGGCAGTAAGCAGGATCTTAACACTAGCCGTAACATAGCAAATTCAACATTTAGGCAAAAAGCGGATTTTACCTACTTTACCAAACTGGATACTTCGTCAACGCTTAAATTGGGTGTGGATGGCATAACCAAACACTTAACTATTGAAAACAGTTCGTTAACTACTATTGTTGGAGAAACTGGCAACCTGTTAACCCGAGAAGTAAAACGAAACAGCTCTGATATAAACCAAAAAGGGTTAAACTTAAATGGGTTGTATACCAAGAAATTTAAAAAGCCAAACCGTACATTCTCCTGGGCTCTAAGTGAAACATATGCCGAAAATATTTCAACGGGTTATTTATACTCAAATATATATTCGGCCAACAAAATGCCTACTGATACTACAACAGATCAGTATAAAGTTTCTAATGCTAAAAATACTTCATTTAGTAGTAACATAACCTATACTGAACCTATAACAAAGTATTTGGCATTCCAGTTTAATTACGGTTTAGGTATAAGTAATACTACATCAGACAGACCTACCTTTGATAAATCATCAGTAACCGGACAATATGATAGTTTTAACACCTTGTACAGTAATGATTTTAAAATTAATCAAATTACTAACCAGTTTGGGGGTGTGTTTAATTATCGCAAAGATAAAACCATTATTGCATTAGGTACACGAGCTTCTGTTGTTGATCTGGATCAAACCGAACGGTATAAGGGCAGGACATTTAACCGTAACTTTGTTAACTGGAGCCCTCAGGCCAGGTATCAGTATCAAATGTCGCAATCAAAAGTATTGCTGGCTCAATACAATGGCTATATGCAGCAACCCGGTATTGATCAGTTGCAACCTGTGTTAAGTAATAGCAATCCGTTAAATATAACTATAGGCAATGCTGACCTTAAAGCATCATTTAGTCATAATTTTAATGCTGTTTATCAAACCCAAAAAATAATAACCAGGCAATCATTATATGTGGGTATAAATGGCAGCTTTACCGAAAATCAAATAGTAGCCCAAACAACTATTGATCCCCTTACAGGACGAACAATTACGCAGTTTGTAAACCTTAGCAATGAAAGACCTTATAATATTAGCATAACTACCCAAGGCAGCAGGCGCATAACCGGTACAGAGATAGATGTAAGCTTGGGTTTAAATGCCAACAGGAGTGTAGGATACAGTTACATTAATACTGGTTTAAATACACAAGAAAGAACCGGTTACGCATTTAGGTTAAGCGCGCAAACCGTTAAATTTCAAAAATATGAGCTTACTATAGCTGTAAACCCAAGCTATAACTTTGTAAAAAGCTCATTGCTGCCACAAAGCAATAATAATACTGCTGCGGTGAACTTTGGTACAAGGGGTGTGCTTTATTTACCGGGTAAATTTATATTATCATCAGATCTGGATTATAATTACCAGGCACCAACGCAAAGCATTCCGGCGATAAACAGGGCAATTTGGAATGCATCATTAAGTAAAACATTCCTAAAAGAAGATAAACTAAAACTGTCATTAACAGGCGTAAACTTATTAAATGCTAACCCAACACTTTATCGTAGCGTATCTACCACTACAATTACTCAAAGTAGCTATAACACTATTATGCGATACTTTATGCTAACCGTAAGTTGGGATTTTGCAAAATTTGGTACTACAGCAGCAACAAAATAATCATCATGAAAAAGAAAATAACAACCATCATATTAATTCTATCAAGCGGATTACTATTTGCCCAATCAGCTAAGTTTGTAACCACCGGGACAATTGAATACCAACGCCGGGTAAATACTTACCAGGTAATACCATATCAGCTACATAAAGATGCTGATGCACGTATGAAAGCCAATTGGCAGCAGGCATTGGATCAGTTCAAAAAAACACTACCCCAGTTTGCTACCTTTAATAGTACCTTAAGCTTTAGTAATAATAAAATGTTGCTTACGCCAATTAAGCCGGTAGCACCTTATCAAAGTTTTCAATTAAATCCGCTTACTGCAGAATCAAATACCATTTATACTGACTTAACTTCAGGTACTATTGTAATGGAAAAAGACGCCATGGGCGAGCAATTTTTGGTAAAAGATAATATGCGCCAGGTTAAATGGAGAATAACCGATGAAACCCGTGATATATTGGGCTACACTTGTCGTCGCGCTAACGGGTTGGTATCCGACTCTATATATGTGGTTGCTTTTTATACCGACAAGATACGCGTTAGCGGTGGTCCTGAACTGTTTTCGGGTTTACCGGGAATGATATTGCAATTGAATATCCCGCACGAAAATGTATCCTGGACGGCTACCAAAATAACAGAAGGTACACCTGCCAAACCAATAGCCCCTCCAACAAAAGGTAAGGCTACTGATACCAAAACGCTACTATCTACCATTAAAAAAGGTATGGATGCCTACAAGTCTCAAGGGATCAATGTTGATTACTATATCAAAATACTGGGATTGATGTAATTAAAACGGATATCCAATAGCCAGGTTAAACACCAGGTTTTGTCCTCGCCATTTGGCATCTCTAAAATCTATCTGATTGATAACTACACGTTGTCCTTCAGGTAGATTTGGTTTTATAATAGGAAATGCCAAATCGGTACGTAATACTAAAACGGTTAAGTTAAAGCGTAAACCTACACCCACATCAGCAGCTATTTGTTTAAGAAAATTTTTACCAAAAGCCGCGCCCGGTAAGTTAGCATTAGGGAGCAATAACCAAATATTACCCGCATCAGCAAATACTGCACCCTCAACTATACTGAATAATTTAGGGCGAAATTCCACATTGGCCTCAATTTTTATATCGCCTGATTGATCGGGCAAAAAGTTGGTGCCCTGGGTTAAATTAGCAGGCGCGTTATACTCGCCCGGGCCTAAAGACCTTGCCGGGAATCCACGTAAACTGTTGGCTCCGCCTATAAAAAATTGCTGGCTGTAAGGCATCACCGTGGAGTTGCCATAGGTTAAACCTGCACCCACCATAAAACGGGCAGCTATTTTACTTTTAGGGCTTATACGGCGGTAATATCTTAGTTCGCTCTCCAGTTTTACGTATTGATTAAATGGTGAGCCAAATAGCTTGCTTACCTTTCCGTTCAGTGTATCGGCCCCGGTTAATAAACCATATATATTGCCTGATAAGCTTGCTTTACCCATAAAGTAAATGGTGTTTTTACGATAATCTTCGGTAGTATTGGTAAAGGTGTATTGGTAGCTTGGTCCAAATGTAAACTGGTTGTCAATTACATGGGTAAGGGTAGGGTTGCGGGTTTTATTTATGCTATCGCGATAAAGTTGCGATACGCTGGCCGCGTTTACATACGTAACCTCCAATATATTTAAGTTATGCTGTTTATGCAGATTAGGCTTCCATTCGTAACCAAACGACGCATTGAAAGAGTTAAGCGTGTATAATTTGGCACGGCTGATATAAGTATATCCTGTATTTAAAATGGTACGTGGTATAAAGGCAGTGTTGTTAGTAAAATCAATAGGGCTTATAAACCTTGGCCATGATAAGGATGGTTTTATACCCACCTGGTAAACATTATAGCCATTGTTCCGACTGCCAAATTGTATATCACTGCTTCCAAACAAGGTTATAGCAAATAGTTCACCGCCTTTAAAGGTGTTCCTGTTTTTAAAGTTGATATTTAGCTGTGTACCATTATAATTGGCTGATGATTGACGACCCAAAATCTCGGCCTGTAATGACTTGCGTTTGTACTGGGTTAAAAAGTAGTAAACATCCAATTTGGGCGAATCAATACCTACACCTTCAAACCGATTTTTTACATATTGAAACGGTCCTAACTCTATAAAACGATTTAAGGATTTAGTATGCTCTGTGCGGTTATAAACTTCGCCCGGGCGCAGCAATACCGTGTTTTTAAACATAAACGGACGTACAGATTTCCGCGGATCAATAACATTATACCAACGGTATTTAACCGCCGAATCTAATTTTAAAGCAGTATCTCTTAATGTATATCGTGGATACACATAAATATTATTTATGGTGTATATCCAGCGCGCACGATCAGGGGTTTCATTTTTTACTTTTACAAACAGATCAACCTTATGATCGGCAATAGTACTGTCATACCGCATGATGAGGTTTTCGGGCGAGAAATAGTAAAAGCCTTTTTCTTTTAAACGGGCGTCAATGCGTATCCGCTCGCCTTTAATTACATCAAGATTGTATTTATCGCCAACCTTTAATAAGCTTTTATCAGCTGTGCGGGTAATAGCAGTATTTAAACTATCAGTCTCTGTTGGGAAAACTATTTTATTATAATGATAGGCCGGCCCGGTTTGTACAGTATAAACGGCTTTGGCCGTACGGTTTTTACTTATCGTATCGCCACTTACTTGTGAAACAAAGTAGCCCACATTTTCCAACCTATTTTTCAATACTTTGCTATTATTATCCAAGTCAACACTACTGGCTAATACAGGTGCTTCGCCAAATTTTTTATTTAGCCATTGTTTTAAGCCACGCTTTTTGTTAGTACGTGTTTTTTGGTAGATGTATAATTTCACCCTTAATCCCAGTATTTTACCGTTCGGCTTAGGACGCAACAAACTTTTTAAATCGCTGGTTAATTCAGTGGCTTCGTTTTTTGTGGTATTATTTTTATCAATGATCTTTACTTCGGCACCGGTATATAACTTCTGCCCGGGCGGCAGATCTTTAGTGGTACTGCATGCGCTGATAAAAAATACCAGTAATATATATATGTAACTATGTTTAGCCATAGGTTAGTTCGATGTTTGTTTTTTTTCTTCAGGCACACTAGCAGGCTGTACATCAGGTACGGTAGCATCATGTTGTTTGTCTGCTTCTTTTTGTTCTTCCTTTTTCTCTTTTTGATCTTCTTTATATTGTTTTTGCAGTTCCTTTTCTCTGCGTGGTTTTTTACGGAACAGTTCCAAAAACTTATTGTATTCATAAGTTAATGAGAAGCCTAAACCGGTTTCAATAATTTGACCCTGTACAACTACAAACTCGTCGCGCCTGTAGGCCCGTAACATATAACGACCATCCGCAGTTAGTTTATAGTTTACAGACAGGTTACCCGCAATATTAGAGGCCTTTTGGCCCGGCTGGTTTTGTCCTTCCAGGTTAAAGTTATTACCTACCGTAACAGTAAGCCTGTCATTTAAAAATTGTTTGGATAAGCCTACGTTTAAATCCGTTCGGTTTTGTTGTACTCCCGTAGCGTAATCAGCCCCTGATGTAAGGTCAAAACTCAAGGCTACACCACCTATCATGTCGCCTGCCAGTTGATTTAGTTGGTCTGATAGCAAACTACTCACACTATTACGTACAATGCCGCTAGCGTTATTACCACCCAGGCTTTGCAATGGGTTGTCGCCAATAAAGTGCCCAAGAACTAATATACCTAATACCTGTTTATTCATGTCATTAGGCACCTGGCGTATTTGCGAAAGGCGGGCATTAACGGTTGATATTACATCAGGAGATACAGTATAAGTACTATCAGGTAAAACAATGTCAAAAGTGATATCCGGTTTTAACAGTTCGTTCCGCAACATCAAATTTACATTAAAGGGAAGCTTTTGCTTATACATAGTGGTGGTTCGCACATCACTGCCTAATTGGTCGCTTACCAAATCAATAGGAGGTACGTTAGCCACATATGTAGCCGTCAAATCAATATTGGCGGTAGTAGGGTCGCCCGTCCAGGTAATGGTACTTCCCTTTTTGAAATTGAAGGTACGTTTAACTGTGGCGTATGATAAGTTATATGATCCCTGCTCAACTACATAGGTGCCTGTTAAGCTTATTTTTCCGCTTGGGTCAATACCGCCATTTAACTTAGCCTCACCTCTTAATTGTACCATATCGCCATTGCGCGGGTCAATCACTATGTTGAATTTGGCATTTTTATTTACCGTAACAGTAGCGTTCACATCCAATCCTCTTAACTCTGATTGTTTAAGAGAGTCCAGCTGTCGGGCTAATAATATCGAATCCAATTTAGGCGCGCTTTGGTCAATCACTTCAACAACGCCTTTACGGTCCTCAATTGCCGGGTCGCTGCCTGGTAATACAATAGTAAAGTCGGTTTTATCATTTACGGTTAGGTTAGCATCAACAACAGGCTTATTCATATCACCGCGTATTTTGATGTTGGTGTTTACATATAGCTGCCCGTAAAATAGCTTGTTATCTGCCTGGGTAGAGTTAACTGCCCTAAAATTGTTTGCGTTGATATCTATACCGAATTTGAAATCATTATTATAAGTTTTAGTATAAACTGTGCCGGTTACTACGGCTTTGTTTCCGGTAGAATCAACCAGTGTAAAATCATTTAAACGTATGCCATCATTATTGAAGGTAATGCTTTCTTGTGGCATGGTGAAGTATGAGTTAAGCTTCGCTACATTAAAACCAACTTTGTTAAAGTTAATATCGCCGCGGATAGACGGCGCGTCTGTGGTCCCCGTTATTTTTAACTGCCCGGTAATGGTACCTGTTGAGTTACGGATGTTTCCAAAACTAAAGCCTTGTATACTCTTCATGTTTAAGCGTACAATATTCATGTTCAAGTCAAACCTGCTTTCAGGAGCGGTATAATAAATGCCGGTCATATCAACCTGGTTGTCATATCCTGTTATACTCATACTGGCATTGTAAGCATTGGCGGTTTGGTTATTTACTTTAAAGGCGATATTGCCCACGGTATCGCCTTTAAAGCTAAAGTCCTTAATATCTAATGCGGCAGTAAACTCCGTTGATTTTTGCAGATTGCTCACTTCGGCCGTGCCATTTATCATACCGCCTACCTGTAACGAGTCCTGTTGGGCCATACGGGTAATGGTTTCTATCTGAAAATTTCTGAACTCAACCCTTATAGGTGAGTTCATTTCACCGGATGTACTATTGGCGCTTAATACCTGATTGGCATTGGTCATGTTAAAATTGCGCGCCAATAAACCACGGTTACCAAATTGCAGGGCATTATCAGGGTTAACAGTCCACGGAATATAGTTTAGCAATAAACCGTTTTGCACAAAGCTAAACTGGTACTCATTTGGCAAAACGCTAAATACGCCGGCAATTCGGTAACGTTCTTTTTTATCGATGTCTCTAACTTGTAAATTGATGTTTAGCTTATCATTTTGGGCATTGCCGGTAACACTGGTATTTAACAAGTTTATAGATGAGCCTGACTTGATCTGGTCGGCAGTTAAGCTGTAATTCAGCGCGTTATTGCCGGTGTTAATGGCCAGTATTGCGTTGTTAACGGTGTTGGTACCATAAACGACTCTTGGTATCCTGCCATTTACTATCAACTCACCAGCCGAACTATTAAAACGCCCGCTTAAAGCTATATTTTCCATTTGCTTCAGGTCGGGTATAAATTGGGTTATCAGGTCGGTTTTAACAATTTTAACGTTAAATGTAAACTGTTGTGGTGGGTAAACAGGTTTAGGCTTCGCGGTAGCCTGATTAGCCAGATCCATATTAAAATATTTATTGATCAGATCCTGCACTGCCGGGCCAACTTTTGTTAGCTGATATTTTCCAGCCATGCGTGCATTAAGCATCGGCCCAACTTTTAAAACTAAGGTACTGCTATCAGCATTAGCGGTTGAAACTAGGCTTGTCGAATCCAGTTTAATGCGTTGGGTCTTATTAATTATTAACAGATCAGTAGCCCGAATATTAGCATTTAGATAGTCAGGGTCGGCAGTAGGTACATCTGCAACAATTTTACCATGAAACCGCATTTCATCCTTAGTAAAGTTCAGGTTTTTAAGGTTGATGCTATCTACCATTAAAGTACCGCTAACTGATGGATATTTTTTATTCAGATTTACCTTAGCATCCAGCGTAAAGTTGATATTAGGGTCCTTCATACGGGCATTAGTTACATAACTCCCGTTTTTGGCTGTTCCTTTAAGCACTAGGTTTTTATAAGTATAGCCTTTAACATAAGCTTGGGCTACATCACCGCTAAATTGCAGGCTGGCAGTTTTTGGGTCTAACCCAACGCCTTTTACATTAGCCAACATAGTAACTTTGCCCACCATTTGCGGTTGTTTAGTTAACGCGCCAACATTCAAGTCATTAGCATTAATCTTGGCGGTATAGGATGCAGTGTGTTTATTGGTGGCATTCTTCATGCTGGCCACCAAATTCATATTACCGTAGGTGGAGCGCAGGTTTAACCGGGTGATAAAGTTTTTCATGCCGCCCTTAAACGTGCCTTTTAAATTCATGCTTTGTGGTATACTTACGGATGCCGGTATAGTACCTTTGGGAACCAGTTTTGCAATATCCGCCTGGTTGGTATTAAAGTCCATTAGGCTAACATCGGCATAAACTTTATTCATATCGGGCAGTCCCTTAATGGTAGCTGATGCTTTGACGCGGGTATTATTTAAACCCGCAACATCCAAATTTTCCACACGCAGGTTATTTACCTGCCCTGCAACTTTACCATTAATACGGAATACCGAGTTAGGCGAGCTTTTAAATGGCTCCATACTGCGCATGGCAGGCATCAATAGCAATACATCTTTCAATCCCAACTTACTACCATCCAAATTGGCGTGAATTGTCAGCAAGCCTATATTTTTACTGATAGCAGCCACCGAAGGATAACTAACCCGAACATTTTTTTGTAAAACAGTGCGTGGGGTTTCTAATAGCAGGTCATTTAAATAAGCATTATGTGGCCCGTAAAAAAATGTGGTATGGAATTTTTTAACAGAAAGGCCGCTTTTTTCATCAAAAGTAAATTCATTAACACGACCTTTTAGTTCCTCAGCGCTATAAGCAATATCTTCCGCATCCGCATTTAAATTACGGATATGCATGTGCGAATAATCTAACCCTTGTTTGATAGGGTTCGTCGCATCATTATCATATTTGATATCGTTATTCACAAATGTGATCTGCCCTAAGGTAGCTGTCCATGGGCGGGTGTTTTGTGCCGATACCAGTGTGTCTATTTTTTTAACTGCTTTTTCGGCAGCTTTAATAACAGTTTTGGGCTTAGCAAAAGTTAGTGCCGCTTTGGTATTGCTTAACTCTATGTTTTTAATACCAACCTTTTGGTTTTTCAGGTCGATGTCGTCCATTTCTACCAAAAATTTATTCAGATCAATATTCGCCGTCATCTCATTGCTGTGGTAATCAACTTTGATACGTTGCAGGTCAAAAATACCCAGATCGAGCAACATGTTAATTGGTTTTACAGCGGTATCAACTTTGACAATTTGATTAATGGTTGATCCGGCAGGGGTTTGTATAATGCGGGCATTCACATCATATAAATTAACACGTGGAACGGTAAACTTCATTTTATCCATATCAAAATCTTTGATACGGGTATCAAAATGCCCCAGCCTGAACTTCACATCATTGCCGGTGGTCAGATCTTTATAGCCAACCTTTATTCTGTCGAGTATGATCTTATCAACCGAAAATTTCATGGTTGATGCAGCGGTATCAGGCTCTTTTTTTTGTTCGCTTGCGAACGCTTTAATGATGTAATCAAAATTATAGACACTGTCGCGTCCGCGGTACACGTTTGCAGTTATACCTTGCAGATTGATCTCATTAATTTCAACCTGGTTATCCAATAATTTTAAAAGGCTAATATCTACTTTTAATTTGTCACCGGCTATAAGCGTATCCCGTTGTTGGTCCTCAAAATAAACATCCTCCAAAACCAGTAATTTAGGCAAGCCCAAACTGATGTGGCCAATTTCAACCTTGGTGTGAATTTTATTTTGTAGAAATGTTACCGCTTTATCTTTAGCGTAATTTTGTACAGCGGGTATCTGTATTAAAATAACTACAAGCAACATCAAAAAGATGACACTGGCAACTATCCAAAGAATGGTTTTTAAAGCTATACGACCAAATTTTCCCAATTGTATATGTATTTCAAAGGTTATACGTTGTAATGTACTATATTAACAAATAGTATGCTGTTTTAAATTCAAGATACAAGAATCAAGACCAATAGTTATCTTGATTCTTGTATCTTGATTCCTGCTTCTCTATTTTTCAACACCTGGAAACACCAACTTGTTTTTTGGTAGATTTGTGTTCTTTCATATTTTAAAGATGCCGGATTTTTCGCACTTACACGTACATACCCAATTCTCGTTACTTGACGGGGCTGCTGATATATCAAAGTTATATAAAAAAGCTGCCGCTGATGGAATGAAGGCTTTGGCTATTACCGACCATGGTAACATGTTTGGCGCATTTAAATTTGTGGCCGAAGCAGGTAAACACAACGTGAAGCCAATAGTTGGCTGTGAGTTTTATGTGGTGGAGGACAGGCATAAAAAGCAATTTACCAAAGAGAAGAAGGATGTACGTTGTCACCAGTTATTGCTGGCGAAAAATCCCGAAGGATATAAAAACCTGGTAAAACTTTGTTCGTTGGGTTACATGGAAGGGCTATACAGTAAATGGCCGCGTATTGATAAAGAACTGGTTTTAAAATATCACAAAGGCTTGATAGCTACTACTTGCTGTATTGGCGCATCGGTGCCGCAGGCTATTTTACGTAAAAGCCCTGCCGAAGCCGAAGAAGAATTTAAATGGTGGTTGGATCTATTTGGTGAAGATTATTACATCGAATTACAGCGCCATGATATCCCCGAGCAAAATACAGTAAATGCGGTATTACTGCAATATGCCAAAAAATATAATGTCAAAGTGATATGTTCTAACGATTCGCATTATGTAGATCAGCAGGACTCGAATGCACATGATATTTTATTATGTGTAAACACCGGCGATATGCAAAGCACGCCGATAGCTACGGACGAAGAGGGTGGTAAGGGCTATCGTTTTGGTTTCCCTAATGACCAGTTTTATTTTAAAACTCAGGCCGAAATGGCCCAACTTTTTCATGATCTGCCCGAGTCATTAGATAACACCAATGAGATTGTAGACAAGGTTGAGGTACTTAAATTAAAGCGCGATATATTGCTGCCTAACTTTGTTATCCCCGACGAATTTAAGATACATAGCACCCCTGATGCGGATACACTTAACCAGTGGGAATATTTAAAGCATTTAACTTTTACAGGTGCTAAAGAGCGCTATATCGATATCAGTCCGGAAGTAGAAGAACGAATCAACTTTGAGTTGTTCACTATACGTACCATGGGTTTTGCCGGTTACTTTTTAATTGTAGCCGACTTTATTAAACATGGACGAGATATAGGCGTGTTTATTGGTCCGGGCCGTGGCTCGGCAGCAGGATCGGTGGTGGCTTATTGTACGGGCATAACCAATATCGACCCAATGAAGTACAATCTTCTGTTCGAGCGTTTCTTAAATCCCGACAGGAAGTCAATGCCCGATATTGATACGGACTTTGATGATGCGGGCCGCCAAAAGGTTATTGACTATGTGGTTGAAAAATACGGCAAGAACCAGGTAGCTCAAATTATTACCTATGGCTCAATGGCAGCCCGTACCAGTATACAGGATGTTGGTCGGGTTCTGGATATGCCCTTGTCAGATGTAACCGCGCTAAAAAAATTGGTGCCCGAAACTTTGGGTATTAACTTAAAACAAGCAATTGAGCAGGTACCCGAGTTGGCCACAATTTATAAATCAAACGACCTGAAGGGTATTGTACTTCGCGAAGCAGAAAAACTGGAAGGTTCGGTACGTAATACCGGTGTACACGCGGCAGGTATCATCATTGCTCCTTATGATTTGACGGACATTGTTCCGGTTGCTACAGCCAAAGATTCGGACCTGTTGGTTACCCAATATGATGGACGTGTAATTGAGGATGCCGGTGTAATTAAAATGGACTTTTTGGGTCTTAAAACTCTAACCATTTTAAAGGACGCGTTAAGGCTTATCAAGCAAAATCATGATGTAACCATTGATATTGATTACATCCCGCTGGATGATCAAAAGACTTTTGAGCTTTATCAACGTGGTGATACCAACGGTACGTTCCAGTTTGAGAGCGAAGGTATGCAAATGTACCTGCGCGAACTAAAACCGGATAAGTTTGAGGATCTGATCGCTATGAACGCTCTATACCGCCCGGGCCCTATAGAGTATATACCCAACTTTATTAACCGTAAGCATGGCCGCGAGCCTATCACCTTTGATTTGGATGATATGGAGGAATACCTGGGCGAAACTTATGGTATTACCGTGTACCAGGAGCAGGTGATGCTTTTATCGCAAAAGCTAGCTGGCTTTAGTAAAGGTGATGCCGACGTGTTGCGTAAAGCAATGGGTAAAAAACAACTGGACGTATTGAACAAAATGGAGGCACAGTTTATGGAAGGCGCGGCAGCAAAGGGCCACGCCAAAGATAAACTCACCAAAATTTGGAACGACTGGAAAGCCTTTGCGCAATACGCGTTCAATAAATCGCACTCTACCTGTTATGCTTTTGTGGCTTACCAAACAGCTTATTTAAAAGCACACTACCCGTCTGAATATATGGCGGCGGTTTTAAATAACCAAAACAACATGGAGAAGATCACCTTCTTTATGGAAGAATGCCGCCGTATGGGTGTGGAGGTTTTGGGGCCGGATATCAATGAATCGGATATGGCTTTTGCAGTGAATAAAAAGGGCCAGGTGCGTTTTGGTTTAACCGGGGTAAAAGGTGTGGGCGATAAAGCGGTGGAAAGTATTATTGAAGAACGTAACGAACGCGGCCCGTACAAAACTATATATGATTTTGCACAACGGTCGAACACCCGTAGTGTCAATCGTAAATCGTACGAGAACCTGGTGTATGGTGGTGCCTTTGATGGGTTTGGTTTAAACCGTGCCCAATTTTTTGCCAAAACAGAGAACGGCTTATTGACAGGTGTTGAGCGATTGATCAAATATTCCAACGATTATCAAAATACGCAAAGCACTACGCAGTCATCTTTATTTGGTGGTTCGGTAGCATCGTATATTCCAGAGCCAACTATGCCCGATGCAGAGGAGTGGCCGCTGATAGAAAAGTTGAAATATGAAAAGGAAGTCATCGGCATTTATTTAACCGGGCACCCTTTAGATAATTATAAGCTGGAGATGGACAAGTATTGCAATACTACCATCAGCGAGCTGAAGAATATGCAAAAAGCCCGCTCGGGCGAAGGTGGCGAAGAAGTTATGGCAGCGTTTGCCCAGTTACGTAAACGCGGCGAAGTATGTATTGGCGGCCTGGTAAGCAACGTACAGCATAAAATGACCAAAACTGGTAAGCCCTTCGGTACGTTTGTGTTAGAGGATTACAATGAATCGTACGAGTTTGCCTTGTTTGGCGAGGATTATATCAAGTTTAAAAACTCCATCGCAAACGGATACTTCTTGCATATAAAAGGTGTGATAGAAGAAAAGTTTCGCCAAAAGGATAACTGGGATATGCGGATATCGTCTATTTGCTTATTATCTGAAATGCGTGACAGGCTAACCAAATCATTAACCGTATTATTAGATCTGCATAATTTAAATGACTCATTATTGGCCGGCATACAAGAAGCTATTGCAACTAATAACGAAAAGTATCCGGTTAAAAATTGTACGCTGCGTTTTGTGGTTAAAGATAGAGAAGAAGCTATGCTGGTAGAGATGCCATCCAAAACCTACAAGGTAAACCCAAGTGATGATTTGATGGCGGATATTATGACTTTAACTAACGCTCAGCCGGTGTTGAATTAGGTTTATTTCTTGCTTAGTAATCCTTTATTCCAATTTGACTGATGGATAAACTTTTTACTATCCATATACCATATCCAAAGCACCGTAATAAAAACGCCTAATACTGACCCCGCAGTTACATCTTCAAAAAAGTGTTCGCTCAAGTACATACGTGAATAACCAATACATATGGCTCCCAGCAGAAATAAGATACCCCAATTTTTATTTTTAGCCAGGTAGGTTAACGTCACCGCCGCAGAAAACGCGGTTACGGTATGCCCCGAAGGAAAGCTGTTGTAGCTGTATATTTCTACGCCTTTAACAAAGTAAATTTTATCTAACTGATCGGTAAAATAAAGTTTGGGACGGGGGGCATTGATCAAGTGTTTGATGACCTGTGCTAGTATGGCTGTTACCCCATAGCTTGTTGCCAGTAAAAAAGCTTTCCTGTAATTGAATAAAGCAATAATTGCTGATAAAATTACAACCGTTAAGCCTGCGCCTGCAGCGGTAACATAAGGGGCAACCAAATCGGCAGAAGTATTATGTATAGCGTTAATAGCAAAGTATATCGTCTCGCGGCTATATTGTAGCTTAATGACCAAGCAGCCACAAATAAGGATCAGGTAAGGGATGAAAAAAAACCTTACCCGGTACAAAATGTCTTTTATCCTTAAATTCATGGTGCAAAGTAAGCATATACTTATTCACTGCAAAAAAATGGTTATGTTTGGTTTTAGCTAAAATTAACTGATGTCAAAAGGTATATTCCGAAAAAAATCCATTGATAAAATATTAGCGGATGTTGCAAGCGGTTTCTGCGATGGCGAAACGCAGGCAAGTCATCTAAAAAAAGAACTAAACGTTAAGGACCTCACTTTAATGGGTATTGCTGCCGTTGTAGGCGCAGGCATATTCTCTACCATTGGCGAAGCCTCATTTCATGGCGGGCCGGGTGTTTCATTACTCTTTATTATCACTGCTATTACCTGCGGATTTTCGGCGCTTTGTTATGCCGAATTTGCCTCGCGCATCCCGGTTTCGGGCAGTGCCTACACTTATGCCTATGCTTCTTTCGGTGAGTTGATAGCCTGGATAATAGGGTGGGACCTTTTGATGGAATATGCCATTGGTAACATCGCCGTAGCCATATCATGGAGCGAATATTTTGTTAACTTACTGGAAGGGTTCAAGGTCCATATTCCCGGTTATCTAACCATGGATTATTTTTCGGCCTTTCGGGCGCACGAAAAAATACAAGCATTAACCAACAGCGGTGGCGTGGTTGATATTACCGCACGTTTGCAGGCTGAAGCATTAGCCTGGGATACTGCTCCCAGCATAGGTAATATCAAATTAATAGCCAATTTACCTGCATTATTCATTGTGATAATTATAACTTGGCTGGTTTACATCGGCATACGCGAAACCAAAAAGGCTACTAATGCTATGGTTTATTTAAAAATAGCTATAGTATTGGCAGTGATCTTAATTGGCTTTTTTTATGTTACCCCTGCCAACTGGCACCCATTTTTACCTAATGGGTTTGGCGGTATGATGAAAGGAGTATCGGGTGTGTTTTTTGCTTACATAGGGTTTGATGCTATATCAACCACAGCCGAAGAATGTAAAAGCCCTCAGCGCGACTTACCAAGGGGAATGATCTACTCATTAATAATTTGTACGGTGCTGTATATTTTAATTGCGCTGGTGTTAACAGGTATGGTAAGCTATAAAGACCTGCAGGTGGGCGATCCATTGGCTTTTGTGTTTAAACAAGTTGGGTTAAATAACATCAGCTATGTGATATCAATAAGTGCGGTTATTGCCACCGCTAGTGTATTGTTGATATTCCAGTTAGGGCAGCCACGTATATGGATGAGCATGAGCCGTGACGGGTTGTTGCCTAAAGCGTTCTCTCGTATCCATCCTAAATATAATACGCCGTCATTCTCGACCATTATTACAGGTATAGTAGTAGCTGTACCAGCCCTGTTTATGAACCTGACCGAGGTAACCGATCTGACCAGTATAGGTACTTTATTTGCTTTTGTGTTGGTTTGTGGTGGTGTATTGCTACTTCCAAGAGAGAGTGCACAAAAAGGTAAATTTCAAATACCTTATGTTAGCTCTAAATGGATTGTACCTGTGCTATTTTTAACGGGTATAGTGTTTTTTTGGCAACCCATGGTTGATCTGTTTTCTGTTAATAATGCACATGAGAATTTTCCGCTATTTCTTTTTATCATCCTATCTGCTTCGTTAACGGTATTAGCGTTTGTTAAAAATCTGTCGCTTATACCTGTATTGGGTTTATTAAGCTGCTTTTATTTAATGACGCAATTAGGTTATACCAATTGGCTGCGTTTTTTAGTTTGGCTTGTGATTGGGTTGGTAATTTACTTTACTTATAGCTATAAGAATAGTAAGCTAGGGAAAGCTTAAACCTTATTGTCATTTCGAGCATAGCGAGAAATCCATGCACATTCGTATGCATTGTATAGATTTCTCCTTTCAGTCGAAATGACAAGTAGCTTAATTTTCTGCACATCAAATCCTATCTTTGCCGCTATATGAACTACATTGACCTTATTGGTTATTTTGCCGCTTTTGGTACCACCATTTCTTTTTTGCCGCAGGCCATTAAAACTATTCAAACCAAAAATACTTCGGGTATTTCGTTATACATGTATGCGCTGTTTACCGGCGGAACATTATTGTGGTTAATTTATGGCATTTTAAGTAATGCTTTACCGGTTGCAATATGCAACGCGGTAACCTTTATATTTGCCAGTATAATTTTGGTGTATAAAATCAGGTACAAATGATATGTAGAGACGCAACACTTTGCGTTTAACTATAACCAAAAAGAGACGCAATACCTTGCGTCTCTTCGTTTTTTTAAACCGGCTGCGTATTAGTAACCCGTTTCAAGTCAATTGATTCTGGGATAGTAAGCATTAAGGGCACAGTTTCTACTGTAACAAAGCTTAGGTCGAGCCCAAAACCACGCTCTTCTGATAAACTGACCTTTTTAAGCTGGGCATAATAATCCATAATAAACCTTTCATAAAAGGATAAACTGTGCGATCGGGATAATATTTTTTCAATCACTACAAACCTGAAATCGCCAACGATTTTATGCTTGTTTAATGATTTGTATTGGCTGGTTATATCTACTTCGCCATTTTTAACCAGGTCCTCCACTACTTTTCTAAATAGCAGGTTTATTTTTTGCTCAACCCTAAAGCCTAATTTAAAGTCAATGCGTACCAGTTTACCCGGTACCAAAAAATTTACTTCATATTCTTTGGTATAAGGTTCGTCCACCACATCAACGTGTACCAGCCAGTAGACATCAGCACGTTTGGGCTGTTTTTGCAGTATGGAATAAATGATCTTCGATTCAACTTCTGAGTCAAAATTAGCGCTGGTTAAATACACTAGTTGCGATGCATATTTGGGTACGCTTTCATCTTCGCTTAACTCGGTTAATAGCCTGTAATAATCTTCAATTTCAATAAACTTAACATAGCGGTTCCGGATACGTCTTGCGTTATGCCAGGCCCACATCACACTAAATAAACAAAATCCAATGGTTAAGGTAAACCAACCACCATCCATAAATTTGTTAAGGTTACCAAATAGGAATATTCCTTCAATTAGCAAGTATAGTGCTAAGAAAATGACTACCAGGTATTTAGGAACCTTTTTCTTTATTAAGAATTTAGATACCAATACGGTGGTCATTAGCATAGCTACTGTAATACTTAATCCATAAGCGGCTTCCATGGCCTCTGATTTTTCAAATATTAATACAACGCCAATACATCCGGCGCATAAAAGCCAGTTTATACTCGGTACATATAATTGGCCCTTTTGCTCGCTGGGGTAGTTTATTTTAACTTTTGGCCATAAGTTAAGCCTTACAGCCTCGGCAATTAAAGTAAATGACCCTGAAATTAACGCCTGACTGGCTATAATTGCTGCAATCGTTGCGATGCCTATTCCAAATATCAGGAACCATTGGGGCATAATTTGGTAAAAAGGATTTTTAAGGTCAAGGTCGAGGATTTGTCCGTTATGCTGTAGTAGCCAAACTGCTTGGCCCAGGTAGTTTAATATTAAACACGTTTTAACATATATCCAGCTTATTTGAATGTTTTTACGTCCGCAATGACCCAGGTCTGAATATAGGGCCTCAGCTCCGGTAGTACATAAAAATACCGCACCCAAAATAATAAACGGTTGATAGCTGCCACTAGTTAATAATGTAATAGCGTAGTAAGGATTAAGAGCTTTTAAAATACCTGGTTGTTGTGCGATGTATGATATACCTAAAACGCCCATCATGGTAAACCAAATGAACATCATCGGTCCAAAAGCTTTTCCAACAATTGAAGTCCCAAATTGCTGTGTTATAAATAAAAATGCAATTATTGCAATTACAACCGGCATAGTATGAATATGCGGAAACAAGGGAATTATTCCTTCTATTGAAGCGGAAATAGTAAAGGGCGGAGTAATTATACCATCAGCTAACAAAGCGCATCCGCCAATTATGGCAGGCACTACCATCCACTTAGCTTTACGACGAACTAAGGAGAAAAGCGAAAAAATGCCTCCCTCGCCTTTGTTATCGGCACGTAATGTTATTACCACATATTTTATTGTGGTTTGCAGAGTTAACGTCCAAAATATGCAGGAGACGCCACCTAAAACTAGAATATCTGAGATACGTTGCGACCCAACCAGGGCTTTAAACACATATAACGGGGAAGTACCAATATCGCCGTATATAATTCCTAAACTGATCAGTAGCCCAGCGGCCGACAGTTTTTGCAGATCTTTATGATTTGACACAGTCAATAATTAAAAGCACAAAAGTATTAAAATAATTCATTACAACTTAAATAATCATTACCCGTATAAAGAATTGTAATACAAAGACAATTAATCATTCAAATTGTTAAAAATTGTTAAAACTTTTTATAAAACGCATGGTATTAAGAATTGGTGAATAGTTTATTCATACTTTTGCATTGATATAGAAGCATGAGGAGAAAATTTACCTATACTAGTTCGTTCACTTTACTACTTGCGGCGGCAATATGGATGAGTTTTGCCTTTACAACATATATACCGATTGCCAAAAAAGACACAACACCTTCCTTTACTATTAAAAAACCTAAAAAGAAAGGACTCTTTAATATTAGCCTTCCTTTTATAAAGTCGTCATCAAATAATAACACACCTATTAAAGTAAATTCTACTGTAGTTAGGCAAGATGGAAAACTGATACACAATGTGGAAGTATACCCTAATCCTATAACAGATCAGATCAATTTAAAGTATAGCATATCACGTAACTCAAACGTGAGTGTAAAAATGATGGATATATTGGGTAATGAAGTAGCAACCTTATGTTCGGGACGGTTTGAACCCGGCGCAATTAGCTGCAATTATTATTTGAGTAATAAAATATCCAAAGGATTTTACTTTATACGCGTTGTTGCCGGTACCGAATCGGTAATTAAGCGTATCTCTATTCTTTAATTAATTAGTGAATTAGCGATTGAGTGAATGAAAATTCATGATTATTCACGTTATTTGGCTCATTGAAAAAATAATCACTAATTCTCCTTTCTATGAAAATTATTGCCGTTGGCCGTAACTATGCCGAGCATGCCAAAGAATTAAATAATCCGGTACCTACTACCACTCCGGTAATTTTCATGAAGCCGGATACAGCCTTATTAAAGGATAATAAGCCTTTTTATCATCCTGATTTTTCGGAAGATATTCATCATGAACTGGAGATCGTGCTTAAAATTTGTAAAGAAGGTAAGCACATCAGCGAGAAATTTGCCGGTAATTATTTTGATGAAATAGCCTTAGGTATTGATTTTACCGCACGTGATATACAACAGCGTCATAAAGAAAAAGGCCTGCCCTGGGAGTTGGCTAAAGGTTTTGACGGCTCGGCCCCCATCAGTAATTTTTTGCCAAAATCAAATTATGCCAATCTGTATGATTTGAATTTTAAATTAGATGTTAATGGCCAAAATCGCCAGGTGGGTACAACTAAGGATCTGCTTTTTAGTTTTGAATATATCATCGCTTTTGTATCTAAATATATCACTCTAAAAAAAGGCGACCTGATATATACCGGCACCCCTGCAGGCGTTGCCAAAGTGAATGTTGGTGATAGGCTGGAAGGCTATTTAGAAGGTAAAAAATTGCTGGATTTTTACGTTAAGTAGGGTCTCATTACATTTTGGTGTAGTTTTTGCCCTGTTAGCGCCGAAGCGGTGAGTTATTGCCGTTGGTTACTATTATACTATGATTAAAAAAGCCCTACTTATATATTTATTTACTTTTGGTTTATATTTTAATAATCATACCCAGGAGCCCGTACAAACAAGGTCTTACCCGCAAAAATATTTTCGTTACCCGCTTGATATAGCACCAAGTACAGCAGGTTCATTTGGCGAACTAAGGCCCAATCATTTTCATGCCGGATTAGATTTTAGAACAAATCAACGTAAAGGTTACCCTGTGCGTGCTGCTGCCGATGGATATATATCGCGTATAAGAGTACAGTTTGGCGGTGGCGGTAACATTGTTTATATAGATCACCCTAACGGTTTTACAACCGTGTATATGCATAATGATAGTTTTAATGATGCCATCAGTAAAGCGGTACGCAATTATCAATATCAGCATCAACAGTATGATGTTGATTTTAATTTACCCGACGGACAAATTGAAATTTGCCAGGGCGATGTTATAGCTATATCCGGGGCATCGGGCGCAGTAGAGGGCCCCCACGTACATTTTGAGATACGTGATACTAAAACAGAAGAAACTATTAATCCGCAATTGTTTGGTATAACCATACCCGATAGGGTAGCACCCAATATAAGTGCAGTTGGTATTTACCATTTAGGTAATAGCCCCTTTAGCGAAAAAACACCACATGAATTTTTATCAGTAACAGGTGCCGGGGGTAATTATCATTTGGTAAGCCCCAAGGTAATAAGTTTAAGCGGTAATATAGGTTTTGGTATTACGGCTTACGACAGGAACAGCGCTTCATCTAGTCGTAATGGGGTATATTCAATTGAGCTAAAACTGGACGGCAAAACAGTGTACACCTTTGCTGCCGAGCGTTTTGCTTTTGACCAAACCCATGCTATTAACGCATATATTGATTACCCTTCGCTATTAACCTATGGCCGGTGGATGCAAAAGTGCTTTATAATGCCGGGAAGCAAAATATCTTTATACCCGCAATCTATAAACCGGGGTATAATTAATTTTAATGATGATGAATTACATGAGGTAGAATATGTAGTTAAAGATGTAGCGGGTAATACGGCAACGGTAATGCTAAAAGTAAAACCAACACCAGCAGAGGCGACACCTGCCACTAAAATAACAGGCACATTATTTCATTATGATCAAGTAAGTGAATTTAATAATGATAAAGTTAAGGTAAGTATTGCTCCGGGCAATTTATATGATGATGTTGATTTTAACTATGCAGCTTTACCAATGCGCCCGGGAGCATTCTCAGCAACGCATCATATACATAATAAGTTTACGCCTATACATGATATGTACGACTTATGGATAAAGCCCGACCGCGATATGGGCTATTTAGCCGATAAAGCAGTTATTGTTAGCACAGCCGGAGCTTATGCCGGGGGTATATTTGAAGATGGCTATGTAAAAGGTAAACCAAAAGCATTTGGCGATTTTTATATTAAGGTGGATGATGTTCCTCCGCGAATAACGCCTATAAATATTAGCCAGGGTAAAAATATGGCTAAGTTGCGCCGTATATCATTACGTATAAGCGATAATTTATCGGGCATTAAAACTTATAGTGGTAAAATTGATGGTGAGTGGGTGTTGATGGAATGGGATTATAAAACTAAAATACTAAGTTATACCTTTGACGGTGGTATTGACCCGGGCAAACATAGTTTTGAGCTAACCGTTACCGATAACAAAAGCAACACCTCACAATTTAAAGCAGATTTTTATAAATAACATGGCAACACTTAAAGAGGGCGATAAAGCGCCGGATTTTACCGCGAAGGATCAAAATGGTAAAACAGTTTCTTTGGCTGATTTTAAAGGCAAAACGGTTATTTTATACTTCTATCCTAAAGATGATACCCCCGGATGTACAGCCGAAGCGTGTGATTTTAGGGATAATTATCAATCATTAATAGGTAAGGGTTTTGAAGTAATTGGTGTAAGCACTGATGATGAAAAATCGCATAAAAAATTTGAGACAAAGTACAATCTACCGTTTCCGCTTATTGCCGATGAAAGTAAAGAGATAGTAGAAGCCTATGGTGTATGGGGCGAAAAGAATATGTATGGCAAAGTTTATATGGGTACCATGCGTACTACATTTATTATTGATGCCAAAGGTATTATCCAAAAGGTAATTAACAAGGTTGATACTAAGGCATCATCACAGCAGGTGCTTGATATTTTGCAGTAAACTTTTAATAATTACATTAGTAGTAGGTAAAATAGGTGTTAAAACAAATACAGGTTTATTACTATTTATAAGATAAAAAACACATGCCATTACAGGTTGAAGACGCGGAAATACTAAGCAAGTTTCAGGATGAAAAGACCCGGAACGAAGCGTTTAACTTATTATTGAATAAATATCAGCAAAAAATTTACTGGCACGTGCGCCGTATGGTAATTGACCATGACGATGCCGATGACCTGGTACAGGATGTATTTATTAAAGTTTGGAAAAACCTGCCTGGTTTTAGAAACGACGCGCAATTATACACCTGGATGTACCGTATTGCTACCAATGAATGTATTACCTTTTTGAACAAAAAGAAACAGAAAAATAATGTATCATTGGATGATGTAGATTATGAATTGGCAGATAACTTAAGTGAATCAACGCAGTTTACAGGCGACCAAATACAACGTAAATTACAGCAGGCACTATTAACTTTGCCCGAAAAGCAAAAGCTGGTATTTAATATGAAATATTATGATGATATGAAGTATGAAGAGATATCACAGGTGTTGGGGACGAGTGTAGGGGCATTAAAAGCATCGTTCCATTTGGCGGTAAAAAAAATAGAATCCTATTTGCTTACAGAAGATTAAAGTTTTTTGATGAAATTTAAATGAAATTTTAAACCTTTTGTGTTTAATTGTATCTATAACAGTATTATGACAAGCGATATAGGAAATAGAGAGTGGCTAAATGATTTCGAGCTACTAAAAAAGGTTAACCCTGATAACCCATTTACGGTGCCCGCCAGCTACTTTAACGAGCTGAACGAGTGCATTATGTCCGGTATCCGTTTGAATGATTTAAAGCAAAACGCACAACAAGAATTTACAGTTCCTGAAAATTATTTTAATGAATTAAACGGCAATATAATGAGCCGTATAAATATTGAGCAGGCTTTAAACCGCCAAACGGGCTTTACCGCACCCGATAATTATTTTGAACAGTTAACGGCGCAAATACAAAGCCGTGTGATGGTGGAGGAGGCTTTAGCCGGTGCAGAAGCAGGTATGATTGTGCCCGAAGGTTATTTTGAAAAATTAAATAAAAGCATACTAAATAAAACCGTTAACCAGGATATGGTTAAACGTAAAAGCGGATTTATCAGGCAGATGTATAATTCAACTGCATTTAAATATGCTACTGCTGCCTGTTTTGCTGCTATAATTGGCGCAGGTGTATTTTTTAGGCCATCGGTTGATCCGGCAGTTAAACATCGTACCTCGTATTTGCATCAGGAACTTTCAAACGTTTCTGATCAGGACCTGCAAAACTATTTAAAACTATATGCTGATGGTAATGAGGCCCTGCATATTATTAAGGCTAATGGTTTAAGTGTTAATGACACTCAAATACAAAGTGATTTAGCTACCTATATAGATACAGAATAATGAAAACCATAATTAAGTTTAGAAAGCCTGTATTTATTATTTTATTAATAACAGGATTTGCGTATACAGGATTTGCACAGCGAAATAATTTTCGCCAGCAAAGTTTCAACAGAGTATCGCCAGTAACAACTCCGGTAAATGATAATGCTGCTAATGCAGATCAAACAGGAAAACTGCGAAGAATTAAAGAACAATATTTTGTACGCGAACTGGGCTTATCGTCAGATCAGGCCAATAAATTTTTAAGGGTATACCGTGCATGGCAAAATGATATGGCCGAAATACGACGCTTAAAAAGATTAAATAATTCTTCTTCACAAAGTAATGGCCCTGCTCAGTTAGACAGAGACCTGGCCTATGACAGACAACTAATAGACGCTAAGGAACATTTTCAAAATGAGTTCTTAAAAATACTTCCGCCCGAAAAATTAAGTAAGCTTTACAAACTTGAACAGGCATTTAAGGATGAAATATTTAAAAATTTGAATGAACGCCAGTAATTACTGACTTCTTTATAATACTAAGGCTTATCGCATAAAAGTGGTAAGCCTTTTGTATTTTTGGGCTATGCTAACCCTTCGCCAGCTTTTTTTAGCCAATAACGCGCAAACTACTAACTTCCCCCTGTTGCTGGAATTTGAACGTGCCGAAGGGATTTATATGTATGATAAGGATGGCAAGCCTTATATCGATCTGATATCAGGTATAGGGGTGAGCAACCTGGGGCATGGCAATGCCTATGTAATTGATGCTATTAAGCAACAAGTGGATAAATACATGCACCTGATGGTATATGGCGAGTATGTGCAAACCCCGCAAGTACGTTTTGCGGAAAAATTAACCTCATTATTACCCGATAATTTACAGTCGGTATATTTTACAAACTCGGGTACCGAAGCGGTAGAGGGGGCGCTTAAATTAGCTAAAAGATATACAGGCAGACAAGGGATCATCGCTTTAAAAAATTCCTATCATGGTAGTACGCATGGCGCGCTAAGTGTTATGGGTAATGAGGAATATAAGCAAGCCTATCGCCCTTTATTGCCGGGTATAAGATTTATCAACTTTAATAATGCAGATGATCTGCAATATATAACCAACCAAACGGCTTGTGTTATTGTAGAAACCATACAAGGTGAAGCCGGTATACGTGTGCCCGATATAGCCTATATGCAGGCCCTGCGCCGGCGTTGTACAGAAACAGGTACATTACTAATATTGGATGAGATACAGGCCGCCTTTGGCCGCACAGGGAAGCTATTCGCTTTTGAGCATTTTGATATTGTACCCGACATTTTACTATTGGCAAAAGCGCTGGGTGGCGGCATGCCTATAGGTGCATTTATAGCCTCAAATGCTATAATGGATGCTTTGAAGGAAAATCCAATATTAGGACATATAACTACTTTTGGTGGCCACCCTGTATGTTGTGCTGCGGGGTTAGCTGCTTTGAAGGTTTTGCTGGACGAAAAACTGGTAGAACAAGTGGCTGAAAAAGAAGCCTTGATGCGACAACTGCTGGTACATTCATCCATCAAGCAAGTACGAGGTAAAGGACTAATGCTGGCTATTGAGTTGCAGGACTTCGACTTTAATAAAAAAATTATAGACCGCTGTATAGCAAATGGTGTAATAACCGACTGGTTTTTACATTGCACCAACTCCATGCGCATAGCACCGCCTCTCATCATAACCCCCGATGAAATAAAAAAAGCCTGTGCGGTAATTGTAGAGGCTATTGAGCATTACAGTTAATATTTCATTAAAATTTCATTTTGGTACGGTTTATGCAAAATTAGGTGTAAACTGTTAAAAAGTGCATTTCAAGCCCCTAATCCTAGTTTGTTGATCTAATCCTGCACTTTTTATTGGTCACAATTAGCAAAATAACAGTACAATATTTAGTCTTAATACCAGTATGAAAATAGCATATATATCAACCTATACGCCCCGCGAATGTGGAATTGCCACATTTAACCAAAATTTAGTACGTGCAGTTGCCAGTAATTTTCCTGAACGGGAAAGTTTATTAAAAGGCGATTTTGTGGTAGCATTAACTGATTCAGAAAATATGCATGAATATGAATATCCTGAAGAGGTTAAATACATCGTACGCCAAAACCATCAAAAGGATTATATACGTGCTGCCAACTATGTAAATACCAGTAGTGCAGATGTGTGCATAATGGAACATGAATTTGGTATTTATGGCGGCGAAAGTGGTATTTACATATTACCATTTATTAATAGGTTGGAAAAACCTTTAATATCAATTTTGCATACCATATTAAAGGAACCCAGCTATGTACAGCGAATTATTATAAGAGAGATAGCCGAGCAATCGTCAAAAATAATTGTGATGAGCAACCGTGCGGTCGAATTTTTAACTAATATTTACGATATACCTGCCGAAAAGATACAGATAATTGAACACGGTGTGCCTGACTTGGAAGCTCCCGAGATTAACCCGATAAAAAATTTAACCCCATTTAAAAACCGTCGAGTGTTATTAACCTTTGGGTTGATAAGCCGCAACAAAGGTTTGGAAACAGTAGTAAAGGCCCTGCCTAAAATAGTTGCTAAACATCCGGATGTGATGTATGTGGTATTGGGTAATACGCATCCAGGGGTTTTAAAAAATTCGGGCGAGGAGTATCGCGATCATTTAAAAACCCTGGCCTCTCAATTAGGTGTATCAGAAAACCTTTGCTTTATAAACAAATTCGTATCAGAAGAAGAGCTTATACAATACTTATCAGCTTCTGAAATATATGTTACTCCTTACTTAAATGAAGCGCAAATAACCAGCGGTACGTTATCATATGCCATTGGCGCAGGTTCGGCGGTGGTATCAACGCCGTACTGGCACGCACAAGAATTGTTGGATCATAACAGGGGAAGAATATTTGATTTTAAAAATGCAGATGCTTTAGGTAATATCATCATTGAGTTATTAGATAATGATGAAGTTTTAACTGAATTAAAACAAAATGCTTATGAGTACGGCTTACATACACGCTGGCCGGTAATAGGTGCCGAGTATATTAAAGTGGCACAGGAAGCGTGCTATGAGCATGATTTTAGGGATAAAATATTAAAGAACAGCATAGTTGACCCCGAAATTATGCCCAAATTTAGCCTGGCCCATGTAATACGTTTAACTGATGATACAGGGATTGTACAACATGCTAAATATGGTATACCAAACTTAAAGGAAGGTTATTGTTTAGATGATAATGCCCGAGCGTTGATTATGGCATTAATGGCTTATGAGCGTAATAATAGTAAAGAAGCTTATGACCTGTTGCCTATATATTTAAGTTATATCCATTATATGCAAACCGAGGACGGTAACTTCCGTAATTTTTTGAGCTTTAGCCGCCAATATTTGGATGAGGTAGGATCAGAAGATTCATTTGGGCGCACTATTTGGTCATTAGGTTATTTAATTGCTTGTACGTCCCGTAATTCATACCGTGAATTTGCTACCGAGATATTCCACCGTTCGTTCCCGCATTTTGCACAACTTCATTATCTAAGGGGTATAGCTAATACCATTATTGGTATCAGTTTATATTTACAGGTATACGCTACAGATGAAGGCATGATGAACGAACTGGTTAGGCTTACAGATATGCTAATGTCATCCTATGAACATACGGCAACAGATGACTGGCAATGGTTTGAAGAAGGCATGACTTATGATAATGCTATCCTGCCTTTGGCACTGTTACATTCATGCGAGATAACCGGAAATGATGAGGTTAAAAAAGTCGCCTTAAAAACCATGGCGTTTTTAGATAAGTTAACTTTATCAAACGGTTACTTAAGCCCGGTTGGTAATGACGGATGGTACTATAAAAATGTAGGTAATTTTCCGGTATATGACCAGCAAGCTATTGAAACTATGGCTATGGTGTGCATGCATTTTCAGGCTTATAAAATCTTTCGCAAGCCGGAGTATATTGAAAAGATGTTTTTATGTTACCGATGGTTTTTAGGCGAAAATACTTTACGTGCACCACTATATGACCATGAAACCAAGGGCTGCTGCGATGGATTATTACCAACAGGTATCAACCGTAACCAAGGTGCCGAAAGTACTTTAGCTTACCTGATATCGCACCTAACAGTACTTAAAGCATTTGAGCTGGAATACGAATATAATAGGTTCTCCAAAAAACTATCATCAGCTAAATGAGGGTAGCTATATTATCGCCTGTTGCCTGGCGCACACCACCCAGGCATTACGGGCCATGGGAGCAAATGGCATCAAACATTGCCGAGGGTATGGTGAAAAAAGGGGTAGAAGTAACCCTGTTTGCCACCGGCGACTCGGAAACTGCAGGTAAGCTGGAAGCTATCTGCCCACAAGGTTATGAAGAGGATAAGAGCCAGGATGCTAAAGTGCTGGAGTGCCTGCACATTAGTAACCTCATGGAAAAAGCGGGTGATTTTGATCTTATCCACAACAACTTTGATTTTTTGCCGCTTACTTATTCGGGTTTAATAAAAACACCGGTTATTACCACTATTCACGGGTTTTCATCACCAAGGATAATACCGGTTTATAAAAAATATAATAGCATTGGCTATTATGTATCTATCAGTAACGCCGACAGAAGCCCTGAACTTGATTACCTGGCAACAGTTTATAATGGGTTAGATATTTCTAATTTTAAATTCAATGAAACCCCTCAAAACTACCTTTTATACTTTGGAAGAATACACCCGCATAAAGGCACCGAGGAAGCCATCGCGATAGCAAAAAAAAGTAAGCGAAGGCTATTAATAGCCGGGATAGTACAGGATGAGAGTTATTTTAAAGAAAAGATAGAACCGCAGTTTGATGATCAAATTGTTTATATAGGCAGCGCCGGACCAGAAAAGCGAAATGAATTATTAGGAAATGCATTAGCATTGCTGCACCCTATAAATTTTGATGAACCGTTTGGATTAAGCGTAGCCGAAGCCATGCTTTGCGGTACACCCGTTATAGCATTTAACCGTGGCTCCATGTCCGAGTTAATAAAACATGAACAAACCGGGTTTTTAGTAAATACTGTTGATGAAGCGGTTGAAACTATAGCCGATCTTGACAAAATCAATCGCCGAGAATGTTATAACTGGGCAATATCACAATTCTCAAGTGAGAAAATGGTGAATGATTATTTTGCGCTATACCAACAGATATTGAATAAATAAAAGTCAACCATCATTACAAGGAACGAAGCCAATCGGGGCAAAGCGAGTTTATAGCTCTCCTTTAAAGCAGATAGCTCATCCCTAATCTCTGTTAAAATTGATCGCAGTAGTTTTTACTTATTGCCGGTACTTACATTAAATTTTTGCTCGTATTCTTTTAACTCCTGCGTTACTTGTTTATATAATACAGGGTTGTGTTTTTGGCTTAATGTGATCAACCCGTTGAGTAATGACATACTTAGTTGCAGATCATTGTCTTTCATATCAGTCTTACCATCCTGGTACATGGTATATTTATAATTTAATGTGCTGGTAATGAATTTATGTACTTGATCTGCTAATTTATCGGCAGCGGCTTTTTCATTTACATTATAAGCAGCTTCGGCTAAATAAAACTTCCTGATAATGGCATCTGATGTTGGTATCAGGTTAGGCATTACCTCCATATATTTTTTAATAGCGTTTTTAGCCAAATCAGGATGACCTTCTTTTGTCAGGTTTTCTACCAGGTTTAAATATAAACGGGTAATTAACGGATAAAACATGGTAATTGATTCATGATCCAAATATTTGGCATTTTTCATATTGCCCCATTTAAACTTGGTCATCATGTTGTTATACATTTGTAATGTATTACCGGCTTCCAATACCGCAGTAGCAGCGGTATCCGGTTTTAAAGGCATTAGCCTATACGCAAAACCTTCATTGTACATGTATTTTTCCATACCCATCATGTTTTCATTAGGCATGGTAACGGTAAAGTAAACCGGGCGCTTCCAGTTGTTATGCGCCAAAATATCCAGCATGGCCAAATTATCCTTGGCTACATAATTACCAGGGTATTTAAACTCCATAACCGGTGTAATCTGGTCTTTTTTGGTTGCAGGGACAACGCCATTTTTTATAACTTCATCAGGATTGATAGTGATCTTAAAGTTTTTAGTAGGCAAGAAATTAGTCAGTTCGCCGCTTTCCATTTGAGCTTTGGCATCTTTATTATCTGATGTTAAAAAGTCAAATATTTCTTTTACTTCTATTGATTCATTGATCTTAGCATCGTTATAATACATTACATCGCGCACACCGGTTTTAAACTTATCATCAGCCATGGTAATAGGTAATGGTTCAGACTCGTTCATTTTTTTCTTCATCTGGCGGATGTACCAATCGGTACCCAATAAACTCAAGTTAACAATGCGTACATCCGGGCGTACATTTTCTACCTCCTGTATATACCATAATGGGTAAGTATCGTTATCGCCATAAGTGAATAATATGGCATTAGGAGCACATGAGTTCAAATAATTATAAGCCATATCATGCGCGGTTAACTTAGTTGAACGGTCATGGTCATCCCATTCCTGGCAGGCCATTAACGCGGGTACTGCCACTAAACAAACCGCAGTTGATGCAATTGCAGCCAATTTTCCATTTGCTTTTTTACTTATAAAATCTGCAATGGCTAATACCCCCAAACCAATCCAAATTGCAAAAGCATAAAATGAGCCCGCATAAGCATAGTCACGTTCACGAGGTTGCAGCGGGTCTTGGTTAAGGTATAATACAATAGCAATACCTGTAAAGAAAAACAATACACCTACTACACCTGCATCACGCTGGTTACGTTTAAAATGATAAATAACACCTAATAGGCCTATTATCAGTGGTAAAAAGTATAACCGATTGTATGATTTGCTTTGTAAAACATTATCAGGTAAAACTTTTTTAAAGTTCCAGCCGCTTATCCAGTTACCATCGGTACCGCTGCTGCTAGTTTGCCCGTCAAACTCATTAGTACGCCCAACAAAGTTCCATAAAAAGTAGCGGGTGTACATTTGGTTAATTTGCCAGCTTAAAAAGAATTGCATATTGGTAGCAAACGATGGACTTTCGTTCCCCAGGTTGGTCCAATCTTTATAAAATGCATCATGCCCCGGCTTTTGGCTAAACATACGTGGGAAGATGGTATTGTGGTCATATACCGTTTTTAATTTGGTACCAGCCACCTCATATTTAGTTTCGCCACGGCGGTATATTTTAGCGCCTTCTGTTTGTTCAATGGGTTTTGAATCAAAATATTCGCCATATAATAATGGGGTATCACCATATTGGTCACGGTTCAAATAGCCGTTCAGCGCGAAAGCATCCTGAGGATCGGAGTTATTTAAATTAGTGCCTGCTTTTGCCCTGATAACAATCATTACAAATGAGCTGTAGCCAAACAAAATAAAAGCGGTACATACCAAAAAGCTGTTTAAGGCAAAACGTTTCTCGCGTATTTTAACCACATATTCTAATAAAGCTACAATCGCAATAGCTGAAACAAAGCCTATTATTCCGCTGCTTAAGGTCAACAATAAAACAAAACTAGCCGCCGCCGCAATAATGGCAGGTACAGATGAAGTTGTGGTAAAGTATATGCCTGCTATTATAACTGTAAGCAATAACGCGAAGAAAACTATAGCCCCTGTGCCAAAACCTAAACCTAAAGTGTTTACAAAAAACAGATCGGCAAAGGCGGCTCCTTTAACCGTGAATTGTATAATACCCCATAGCACCACACCCACAATAACACAACCTAGCAAGAACACATTGATTGTTCCTTTGGTGGTGATATTTTTTGATTTGTTAAAATAAATAACCAACGCAATGGCAGGTATAACCAATAAGTTTAACAAGTGTATACCTATGGAAAGGCCCATGATATAGGCAATAAACACTATCCATTTATTAGCGTTAGCTTCATCCGCATGGGCATCCCATTTTAATACCGCCCAAAATACAATGGCTGTACATAATGATGATTGCGCATACACCTCAGCCTCAACTGCCGAGAACCAAAAGGTATCAGAAAACGCATAGGCTAGCGCGCCAACCATACCTGCGCCAATAATTAATATGGTATTGGTGTTGTTCAGGTCTTCGGCTTTTTTAACTAATAATTTTTTTGCCAGGGCTGTAATGGTCCAAAACAGAAACAATATAGTGGCCGAACTTGATAAGGCTGACGCCATATTAGCCCAATAAGCTACTTTAGTGTTATCACCCAACGATAATAACGATACTACTTTACCTATCATGGTAAATAAAGGAGCGCCTGGCTGGTGTGCTACCTGCAAGCGGAATATACAGGCAATAAACTCGCCGCAATCCCAAAAACTGGTAGATGGCTCTAAGGTTAAAACATAAGTTACCGTAGCTACAAGGAATGCTACCCAGCCAAAAATATTGTTTACTTTATTGTAATTCATTTCAAAGGTTTTTTGAAAAATTTGGTTATTGCCGACGAAATTAATAAAACTATGCAGATGTTTTATGTTGTAAGCGTTGTTTAACACTTTTTAACGTAATTTATGCTTAATAAATAAGTTATGTACTTTTTTAAACTTTGGTTTTAAAGTTTAAAAAATCGTCTTATATTTGCATTCCTTTTCAGAGCAATGTTTTGAAGGAGGAGATTGCCTGATAGTATAATGGTAGTACGACGGTTTTTGGTACCGTTTGTCTAGGTTCGAATCCTGGTCGGGCAACAAAGAATGATTTCGGATTTCGGATTTTCAATTTCGGATTAAGCCGGTTGAAAATTTAAAATCCGAATTGTTTTTTATAGTGGTTAATAACAGGCTTGGATAAATCGAAATTAAATTCGAAATTGAAGATCCCAAATCCAACATTAAAAGATGCCCTTACAGTTTAACACGGTTAAATTATTTGCAGGTTCCGGCTCCATCCAGGTAGCCGAAAATATTGCGAAGGCTTATGGCCAGGAATTGGGGGACATGGCAGTATCTCGCTTTAGCGATGGCGAATACCAGCCGCATTTTAATGAAACCGTACGTGGCTGCGATGTGTTTTTAATACAATCAACCCACCAACCTACAGATAACTTAATGGAGTTACTGATGATGATTGATGCCGCCCGCCGTGCATCTGCTCATTATGTAAACGCCGTTATACCTTATTTTGGGTTGGCCCGCCAGGACAGGAAGGATAAACCACGTGTGGCCATTGGTGCAAAACTGGTTGCTAATTTATTGGTTGCTGCGGGCATTGACCGCATTATGACCATGGATTTGCATGCTGCACAAATACAAGGATTTTTTGATATCCCGGTAGATCACCTGGATGCTTCAATTGTTTTTGTACCTTATATTAAAAGCTTAGGCTTAAAGCATTTAACTATTGCTTCGCCAGATATGGGCGGATCATATAGGGCACGTAGCTTTGCTAAGTTTTTTAATGCTGAGGTAGTAATTTGCGATAAACGCCGTAAACGCGCTAACGAAATTGAATCAATGACCCTGATAGGTGATGTAACCGACCAGGATATTGTATTGATTGATGATATATGCGATACGGCCGGTACATTGGCTAAAGCAGCCGGCTTGATCATGGAGCGTGGCGCACGCAGCGTTCGCGCGGTTTGTACACACCCGGTATTGTCTGGCAACGCTTATGAAACTATTGAAAATTCAGCATTAACAGAATTGATAGTTACAGATACTATTCCGTTGAAGCGCCCGAGCGATAAGATAAGGGTATTAACTACTGCCGAACTGTTTGCAAAAGCGATAAGCAACGTTAACGAACACGGATCAATAAGCCAGTTATTTAAGGTAGATTGATCTGGTAAATTAGAATAAGAACTTATGGCAAGTGAGTCAACAAATGACTGATGAACCATGAACTAACAATAAATAAATAAAAACAATGAAATCAATTGCTATTAGCGGTTCTCCAAGAGAGAACG
>CAZGBN010000023.1:0-46969 GCA_964524015.1 uncultured Mucilaginibacter sp.
ACGGTGACTTTGAAGCAGCCGTTGATTTTTTAAGAAAAAAAGGTGCTAAAGTAGCGGCCAGCCGCCAGGACAGAGATTCAAACGAAGGTGTGGTTATTGCACGTACGTCTGAAGATTACAAACGCGGTGTGATCATTGAGTTGAATTGCGAAACCGATTTCGTTGCTAAAAATGCGGAATTTGTTGCTTTTGCTAACGCGATCGCGAGTGTTGCGGTTGAAACTAAGCCTGCTTCTATCGAAGAGCTTTACAACCAGGAAGTAGATTTGAACGAAGGTTCACGCGTAAAAATTGGTGATGCTATTGTTGATAAAACAGGCAAGATCGGCGAGAAAATAGGCGTATCAAAATACGAAGTTATTGAAGGCGAAAAAGTTATTGCTTATATACATGGTAACTTCCGTTTAGGTGTATTAGTTGCATTAAGCGCTAATGCTGCCGGTGCTGATGAAGCAGGAAAAGACGTTGCTATGCAAATTGCAGCTATGAGCCCTGTTGCTATTGATAAAGATGGCGTTGATGCTACTATTATTGAGCGCGAACTAGAAATTGCTAAAGATCAAATACGTGCAGAAGGCAAACCAGAAGAGATGGTGGAGAAAATTGCTGCAGGTAAACTAAACAAATTTTATAAAGACTCTACCCTGTTAAACCAGGAGTTTGTTAAGGATTCTTCAAAAAATGTTGCCCAGTTTTTGGACAGCGTTGACAATGGCTTAACAGTAACCGCCTTTAAACGGGTGGCTTTAGGAGCTTAATTATTTTAATCCTCGCTGAAAAGCGGGGATTTTTTTTGCCTATTTTTTTATGTTGATACACCAATTAACATTTAGAATATAAAATTTTAACAATAGCATTAATTACATATTTTTGGTAAACCCCAACACCCTCATGAAATACAAAAGAATATTATTAAAACTCAGCGGCGAATCTTTAATGGGCGACAGGCAGTACGGCATTGATAACAAGCAGGTATTGCAGTATGCACATGATATTAAAAGTGTTTATGACAAGGGTATCGAGATTGCAATTGTTGTTGGTGGTGGTAATATTTTCAGAGGGTTAAGCGCCGAAAAATCAGGCATGGAGCGTGCGCAGGCCGATTATATGGGGATGTTGGCAACAGTTATTAACTGTATGGCGCTGCAAAACGCGTTAGAAAGTATTGGAGTTGACACACGTCTGCAATCGGCCATTAAAATGGAGCAAATATGCGAGCCCTATATACGCCGCCGTGCTATGCACCATTTAGAGGTGGGTAAGATTGTTATATTTGGTGCCGGTACCGGTAACCCTTACTTTACTACTGATACCGCAGCTTCATTACGTGCTATTGAAATAAAAGCTGATGTAGTATTAAAGGGTACCCGTGTAGATGGTATTTATACTGCCGACCCGGAGAAAGATCCGTCTGCTACACGTTATGATGAAATAACTTTCCAGGAGGTATATGATAAAGGGCTTAATGTAATGGATATGACCGCCATTACCCTTTGCCAGGAAAACAATTTGCCTATTATTGTTTTTGATATGAACAAAGAAGGCAACTTTATGAAAATAACCAATGGCGATCCAATAGGTACTTTGGTTAGGTAGAAAGCCAAGAATTAAAAGTCAAGAAACAAGACAATTAAATTTGGGGCTCTTGCTTCCTGACTCTTGTTTCTTAAATCTAATTTATATTTTTGACAAAAAATTAAAGCGATGAGCGAACTCATTAAAAAACAAGTTAGTGATGCAAAGGCAGCAATGGACAGAGCCATTGAGCATGCAGATAACGAATTAAATAAAATACGCGCCGGCAAAGCAAGCCCTTCTATGCTTGACGATGTAATGGTTGATTATTATGGTACTGCTACCCCATTAGCACAAGTAGGCAGTGTAAATACCCCGGATGCGCGCACCATTGTGGTACAACCCTGGGAAAAATCATTATTAGGCGCTATTGAAAAAGCTATAATGGAAGCCAATTTGGGCGTTAACCCACAGAATGATGGGGTTATCATCCGTATTAACGTACCGCCTTTAACTGAAGAACGCCGTCGTGATTTGGTTAAAAAAGCTAAAGCCGAGGCCGAAATGGGTAAAGTAGCTATCCGCAACATCCGTAAAGATGCTAACGAGAAAATAAGAAAACTAAAAGCTGAAGGTGTATCAGAAGATGAAATGAAAACCGGCGAAGCCGAAGTTCAAAAATTAACTGATGGGTATATCGCTAAGGTAGATCAGCTTACTGAAGCTAAAGAAAAAGATATAATGACGGTATAATATTAACCGTATTGTCAAATTAAAGGGAACGAGCTACTTAGCCGTTCCCTTTTTTTATTTTTACTGCATATATGAAAATCCTCTTACATTATTTATCAAAACACCGTTGGACAGTTGTTTTGGCATTAGTACTTGCCGGACTTAATATCGGCTTTTCATTAATTGATCCTATGATAACAGGGATGATAATGGATAAGTACATTGTACCCCGTGATGGTTTGGCTCACACCTTTGAATACCGCTTTCATGGTGCATTGGGCTTGATCGGACTAGCTATTGGTGCCGCCATGGTATCGCGTATAGCCAAAAACTTTCAGGATTATTTTACCAATATAATTACGCAGAAAACCGGGGCTGCTATGTATGCCGATGGTTTAAAGCATTCATTGGAACTTCCTTACCAGGTTTTTGAGGACCAACGCAGCGGCGAAACATTAGGCATATTACAAAAAGTACGTACTGATAGCGAAAAGTTTATTACTTCGTTCATCAGCATTTTAGTTGTGAGTTTAGTGGGGATGATATTTGTAATGGTTTACTCCCTTAAAGTAAATTACCAGGTAACACTGGTTTATTTATGTGCCATCCCTATTATTGCTTTTGTAAGTACCGCATTAAGTAAGCGTATTAAAACCATCCAAAAAAATATTGTAATGGAAACTACCGCACTTGCGGGATCTACCACTGAATCATTACGAAATATTGAGCTGGTAAAAAGTTTGGGTTTGGCTAAACAAGAAATTGAGCGCTTAAATAAAACCACTTATAAGATATTAGACCTTGAGCTAAAGAAGGTAAAATTTGTGCGCAGCATGAGCTTTATACAAGGTACCACCGTAAACCTGGTGCGTAGCGCCATGGTTTTAATTTTATTGGTGCTGATATTTAAAGATGAATTAACCGCGGGAGATTACTTTAAGTTCCTCTTCTACTCATTCTTCCTGTTTAACCCATTGCAGGAGTTAGGCAATGTTATCCAATCATGGCGAGAGGCACAGGTATCATTAGCCAACTTTGAGAGGATATTAAATACGCCTATTGATGTAAAGCCTGAAAAACCGGTATTACTGGAAAAAGTGAAGAAACTAACTTTTGATAATGTCAGCTTTAAACATTTAACCGCCAACCGTAACGCGCTTAATCATATCAGCTTTGAAACCAATACCGGCGAAACCATTGCTTTTGTTGGCCCATCCGGATCAGGTAAAACCACATTGGTGAAGTTACTGGTAGGTTTATATCAACCCTTAGAAGGTGATATTTTATACAATAACATTTTAAGTAAGGATATTGACCTTGACCAACTGCGTGAGCGTATTGGTTTTGTAACGCAGGATACACAGCTCTTCTCAGGCACCATTCGAGAAAACTTGCTATTTGTACGCCCAAGCGCAACTGATGAAGAATGTATGAATGTATTACAGCGTGCTGCTTGCCAAACCTTATTAGCCCGTGCAAGCAATGGTTTGGATACCGTGATTGGCGAAGGCGGTGTTAAAGTATCGGGCGGAGAAAAACAACGCTTATCCATAGCCCGTGCGTTATTGCGCCAGCCTGACCTTTTGGTGTTTGATGAGGCTACCTCTTCACTTGATTCTATTACCGAAGAAGAGATCACCGAAACTATTAGGGATGTATCGGTATTAAATGATCATATTACTATTTTGATCGCTCACCGTTTATCAACCATTATGCATGCCGATAGGATATATGTTTTAGAGAAAGGCCGTATAGTTGAAGCAGGCGGGCACCTGGAACTTATTAATCAAAAAGGATTATACTACGCCATGTGGAGACAGCAAATAGGCGAAAAAGTTGAGGTGGAGCAGGATTAAACCGTATTAGCCTTAGCCACTTCCGGAGCTGATATCTCATGTAATGAAAGAGGTATCAGCTTTTTTGTTTTAAGATAGGTGATGGTTACGATAAGCAAGGTCATACTACCGCCAAATAATACGGATGGCACCGTACCCATTAACCGTGCTGCAGTGCCTGATTCAAAAGCCCCTATCTCATTAGATGAACCAATAAACATTTGATTTACGGCAGATACCCTACCGCGCATATCGTCGGGTGTAAGCAACTGCATAATGGTACCGCGAATTAATACACTGATACTATCAAAAGCACCCTCGGTAAATAAGAATAACAGCGATAAATAAAAATTACGTGATAGGGCAAAACAGATAATAGATAAACCAAACCCGGTTACTGCTATAAGTAAATTGCGCCATGGCTTACCCATTGGCGAAAAACGTGCCATAGCCAACATAACCAGTACCGCACCCAATGATGTGGTGGCACGCATTATGCCTAGCCCCTCGGGCCCAACATGTAGTATCTCATTGGCAAAAACCGGCAATAATGCTACCGCACCGCCAAAAAATACCGAGAACAGGTCGAGACTCATGGCACCTATCATCATTTTATTATGGAACACAAAGTGAATGCCTTCACTTAAACTTTGCCAAATGCTTTCTTTAGGAGTAAATATGGGTGGATATTTTTTCAGGAAAAACACACATACTAATGCTATTAATAAAAAAGCCAATATAATACTATACACAGCGGTAATACCGTAAAATCCATAAACCAGGCCGCCAAACAACGGACCTAATATAGATGCTATCTGCCAGCTTGAACTATTCCAGCTACTGGAGTTAGGATAAACTTCCTTTGGTACGCTATTGGCCATTACAGTAAATGCAGACGGTCCATAAAAGGCCCGAGCCACACCATTACAAAAAACCATGGTATAAATAATAGGCACTATCCAGCCGGCATGAATGATACCGCTCATGCTTTTTAGGGTAACGGTAAAAATGACCAGTGATGATAAAAACACAGCAGAAAATATCATGGTTAACATTTTCCTTTTTTCAGATTTATCAGCAATATAACCGCCATACAAAGCAATACTTACAGCGGGGATAGCTTCGCATAAACCTATCACGCCTAAAGCAAATGCGCTTTTAGTTAAGTAGTAAATATAAAATCCTAATACTACGGCCTGCATTTGATATGCAAAAGTGAAGAAGAAGCGAATGCCCAGGTAGGATCGAAAATCTTTATAACGTAAAGCTATGAAAGGGTCTTTTGGAGGTAACGGTTTACTATCTGCTTCTGACATGGTACAAATTTACTATTCATGATGCAGGAATAGCGATAATTTCTTTAATCCTTACTTTTAAGTGAGGTTATGATATTTTATCCCAGCTTAAACCGGCTTTACGGGTTCTGAAAGTTTCATTTAAAACCTGGTTTTCCGGTTGGGTCAGATCAGGATCTATTTCAAAAATATTTTGAACCAATATACGTACCTGATGTAGTAATTCTTGATCGGTTGTTAAATCGGCAATGTTCAAATCAAGTAAACCGCTTTGCTGGGTGCCCTCAATATTACCGGGGCCGCGCAACTGCAGATCTATCTCTGCTATCTCGAATCCATTATTGGTTTTAACCATGGTATTAAGCCGTGTGCGGCCATCATTACTCAGTTTGTTACCCGACATCAATATACAATAAGATTGTTCTGCACCGCGCCCTACACGCCCTCGCAGCTGGTGCAATTGCGATAATCCAAACCGCTCTGCATTTTCAATGATCATTACAGATGCATTAGGCACATTCACTCCCACCTCAATAACTGTTGTTGCTACCATTATTTGCGTTTCGCCTTTTACAAAACGCTGCATTTCAAACTCCTTTTCGGCAGGTTTTATCTTCCCATATACTACGCTTATTTTATATTCAGGTAATGGGAACTCTCGCGAGATCACTTCAAACCCTTCCATAA
This sequence comes from uncultured Mucilaginibacter sp., assembly GCA_964524015.1. GTDB lineage: Bacteria > Bacteroidota > Bacteroidia > Sphingobacteriales > Sphingobacteriaceae > Mucilaginibacter. The sequence continues at coordinate 6,065 of CAZGBN010000023.1, forward strand.
GGTTCTTAAGGTCAAGTTTCTCGCTTTCTTTGATCAATGGATAAACAATATATATCTGCCGGCCTTTAGCTATCTCGTCCTTCATAAAACCAAACATCCGTAAACGTGCAGATTCATAATAGTGCAGTGTTTGAATAGGCTTGCGGCCGGCAGGCAATTCGTCAATTACCGATACATCCAAATCACCATATAAAGTCATGGCTAACGTGCGGGGTATAGGTGTGGCCGTCATTACCAGTATATGCGGTGGTATTATACTTTTTTGCCAAAGTTTTGATCGTTGCTCAACCCCAAAACGGTGTTGCTCATCAATTACCACCAGGCCCAGGTTTTTGTATTGTACCTTATCCTCAATTAATGCATGGGTGCCTATTAATATTTTAAGTTCACCATTTTCCAGCTTTTGGTGCAGCACTTTTCTATCTCTTTGCGGTGTAGAACCTGTTAATAGCGCCACTTCCACAAAATCATCCCCCACCAAACCTTTTATGGTTTGGTAATGCTGGTTGGCCAATATCTCGGTAGGCGCCATTATACAGGTTTGGAAGCCATTATCAATGGCTATCAACATGGTCATTAAAGCCACAACCGTTTTACCGCTACCCACATCGCCTTGCAATAAACGGTTCATTTGTACCGGGCGCTGTGTATCTTGTCTTATCTCCTTTAATACCCGCTTTTGCGAATTAGTAAGCTCAAATGGTAGCTTATTATTATAGAAATCATTAAAATAATGACCTACCTTTTCAAATACGTTGCCCTTAAATTTTTGTATGCGAAGCAACTTGTTTTTTAAAAGCTTCAATTGCAAAAAGAAAAGCTCTTCAAACTTTAAGCGGTATTGTGCCTCGTTCAATTTATTGGCATCTTCAGGGTAGTGAATGTTTTTATAGGCTTCAGCACGCCCCATTAGTTTAAACCTGTTTAGTATATATAGGGGTAAGTTTTCGGGAATGTCTTTAGTATATTGTTCAAGCAATACGCTAGTCAGTTTTTCTATGCCTTTACTATCCAGGGCAAATTGTTTGAGTTTCTCGGTAGAGTTATAGGCAGGCTGTAAAGTCATGTTTCCTTTACGATGTTTTGCCTCGGGCGTATATAACTCCATTTCCGGATGAGACATTTGCGCCTTGCTATTAAAGAAGCCCGGTTTGCCAAATAGGATATATACCTTACCTACAACAAGATTCTTCTCTATCCATTTAATACTTTGAAACCATACCAGTTCCATAGTACCGGTATCATCCTGAACCTGTGCAACCAAACGCCTGGTATGCTTTTCGCCTAAAACTTCTTTATGAGTTAATCGTGCCAGTATTTGCACGTGGGGCATATCGGGTTGTACCTCTTTAATTTTATAAAAGCGTGTACGATCAATATGTTTATAGGGAAAGTAGTTGAGTAGTTTTTCAAAAGTATTTATTCCAAGCTCCTTTTTTAAAATATCGGCACGTGCGGTGCCAACACCTTTTAAATATTCAATAGGAGTTTGAAATACCTGGCTATTCAATTTGAGTTATCAGGGTTTAACTGCAATAACTGATATTTCTACCTGTACGCCTTTAGGCAACGCGGCTACTTGCACTGTTTCACGAGCCGGAAAATCAGTAGTAAAATAAGTGCCGTAAACTTCATTCACCTTTGCAAAATCGTTCATGTCGGTTAAAAAAATACTTGTTTTAACAATATGGCTAAAATCAGCGCCTGATTCATTTAATATAGCCTTAATATGGTTTAACACCAGTTTAGTAGCAGCAGTAACATCATCAGTTATTAACTGGCCTGTATTATGGTCAAGCGGTATTTGGCCCGAAACAAATATAAGTCCACCTGCAATTACAGACTGATTATAGGGGCCTATGGGCTCGGGAGCGTTGGTGGTATTAATTACTGTTTTCATTTAGGTGCTGCTAACAAGATTATTTTTTTAGTATAAATAAGTCTATCAATTTCCAGATAATGCCCAGCAAAAACATAATTATAGCAATAGCATTTATAGCATGCATCACCCTTAAGTTAAAACTGGTTGGACGATTTGGATCCTTTTTTCTGAAAAAGTACATATATACAAAGCTACATAAATTTCATTTTTAAATACTGTTGAAATTTGTTCAAAAAAAAAGCCTCCCGATATCGGGAGGCTTTAATATTATAAACTGAAGTTCAAATTATCTTTTGAATTCAACACGACGGTTTATTACACGTCCTTCTTCAGTTGAGTTGTCAGCGATAGGACGAGTTTCGCCATATCCTTTAACTTTTAATTTGCTAGCAGCAACACCAGAGTTAACTAAGTAAGTTTTTACTGAGTTAGCGCGGTCTTTTGATAACTGTAAGTTGTGAGCAGCAGTACCTTCTGATGAAGCGAAACCAGCTACTTCAACGCTTGCACCTGAAGTTCTTAGATCAGCAGAAGTTGCATCTAATACAGGGTAAGCAGAAGTTCTTAATACTGAGCTATCAAATTCAAACTGAATGTTAGAATAAGCATTAGCAGCACCACCAACTGGTTTTCTCATGAATAGAGAAGTATCAATTTTAGGGAATACAATAGCACAACCAGAACCGTCAACTACAGTACCTGCTGGAGTACCAGGGCATTTGTCAAATTGATCAGAAACACCGTCACCGTCAGAATCTTTTTTCAGGTCGTTAACTGCATTTTCAACGTTACCAACACGGCCACGTAAAGCTGCAACTTCTTGACGTAATGCTTCGTCATATAACTCATCATACATCATAGCAACAGGGTTAACCCAGTCTAAGTTCGGTTTTGATTTTGAGCCTAAAGTAAACTCTAAACCTGCATAACCATAAGAGTAACGGTCTTTAGTTGGATAGCTTTTACGCACACCATCAAAGTTGTCACCATCAATAAAGTTTTCAGTATAACCTAAGTTTAAAGCAGTTGCATCATTAAGTTTGAATTTCACTCCAACACCTACAGGAATAACAAATTCGTTAATTGCGTTACCCTGAGCGTCGCGATAATGTTCCCAAGCACCATTAGTACCGTTGGTACCCCAACCTTTAATATCTGGACGGTAAGATGCTAAACCGGCACCAGCATGAGCGAAGAAATTAATTGCATTTTCGCGGCGTAAGAAATCAATTGTAGCAACGTTTACCACAGCGCTGATACTTGCCTGATAAAAATTAGTTATGTGGCTAACAAAATATTGGTTAGTTACACCATCACCTACAAACGGAATACCGCTTGGGCCAACTTGTCCCGGAACACCTTTACCAGCGTTTCCATTAACACGTCCACCGCGAACGTCTAATTGTAAGCCAAATGAATGCGCTAGTTGTTTTCTTAACGAAACACCTAAGCCAAGTCCAAGAACATTACCGTTGAAATCGCTTGAACCACCGGTTGCAAGCATTGGAGAAGTTACACCAGCGTTGATACCCAGGCTCCATGTATTGTACTGTCCGCTACCACCAAACAGTTTGGCGCTAGTAGTCGTCGCTGCTCCTGTAGTAGTTTGCGCATTTACTGCACCAACTGCCATCAAAGAAACAATTGATAAAGCGACTGTTTTTTTTAATGTAGAATAGTTCATAGTTTTAAGATTAAACAATTTTTTAATTGTGATTTTTTTCAAAATTAGTAATTATGTTTGAAACGATTACCAAATACTGTTCCAAACTTTACAAATCTTGCACAAATAAATAAAAAAATCCATTTGTAAATAGAAACAATCCGAATAGTTATGAAATATTTACCAATTGCAAATAGTTTATTTACAAATAATAGAAAAAATTTCGTTTCACGAATAAAAGAGAGGTCGATTGCGCTGTTTTATGCTAATGATGAGTTTCCAAGAAGTGGCGATCAAAACTTCATTTTCAAACAAAATCCTGACTTTTTTTACCTGACAGGCATTGATCAGGAGCAAAGTATCCTGCTTTTATTTCCGGATTGTCCTAATCTACTATACAAAGAAGTACTTTTTTTAAGACAAACTAACGAACATATTGCCGTTTGGGAAGGACATAAGTATACCAAAGAAGAGGCGAAAGCCGCATCGGGTATACAAAACGTTTACTGGTTAAGTGATTTTGACAGCATATTGCATAGTATAGTAAACTATGCAGATAACATTTATATTAATACGAATGAGAACGACCGTTACGCACCCTCGGTACCTTACCGCGATATGCGTATGCTGGAAGAACTTCGTATTAAATACCCTTTACACCATTATGAGAGATCGGCCCCTATTATGCGCGATCTGCGACCTGTAAAATCAAGTATTGAAATTGAACTGACCAAAAAAGCATGTGCAATTACCAATGATGCTTTTAGGCGCGTTTTAAAATTTGTTAAACCAGGCGTAGCTGAATATGAGATAGAAGCCGAGATCATACATGAATTTACCCGTCAACGTGCTACGGGGCATGCTTATAGCCCAATTATTGCATCGGGAAAAAATGCGGTAGTGTTGCATTATGTAGACAATAACCAGGTTTGTAAGGACGGTGATGTGATATTATTTGATTTTGGCGCTGAGTATGCCAACTACAATGCCGACATGAGCCGGTCTATTCCGGTTAACGGACGTTTCACCAAACGCCAACGAGATGTGTATGATGCAGTTTTGCGTGTAATGAAAGTTGCTACCAAAATGATAGTAGCCGGAACGATATGGAATGAATATCATGATGAGGTTGGCAAAATAATGACGGGCGAACTTATTGACCTTGGATTATTGAAGAAGCACGAAGTTGAAAAGCAGGACCCTAAAATGCCTTTGTACAAAAAATACTTTATGCACGGCACATCGCACCACCTGGGTTTAGATGTGCATGATTATGCCAGCCGTTACAAACCTTTTGAGGCAGGTAATTTACTTACCTGCGAGCCCGGAATATATATCCCGGAAGAAAACCTGGGTATTCGTTTAGAAAATAATATATTGATAACTGCCGATGGTAATATTGATCTGATGGCAGATATCCCTTTAGAGGCGGATGAGATTGAAACTATAATGAATAGTTAATAATTTCGGATGTCGGATTTTCAATTTCGGATTTATATAAAACTATCTTTGCCTCCTAACATCAAACACTACTAAATGAAGGTTGCCGGGTTTACTTTTATCAGGAATGCAGTAAAAAATGATTACCCAATTGTAGAAGCCATAACTTCTATATTATCCATATGCGATGAGTTTGTGGTGGCAGTAGGTAATTCAGACGATGAAACCGAACAATTGATAAGGGGTATCAACTCACCTAAAATAAAGATCATCAATACCACCTGGGACGAATCCATCCGCGAAGGCGGGACGGTATTTGCTGCCGAAACTGATAAAGCTTTTAAAGCCATATCGCCTGATGTTGACTGGGCCTTTTATATACAGGGCGATGAGTGTGTGCATGAAAAATATCTCCATGTCATAAAAAAAGAAATGGAAGACAATTTAAATGACAGCCAAATAGAGGGGCTGCTATTTAAATACCTGCATTTTTACGGCTCCTATAGTTATTATGGGCATTCGCGCAGGTGGTACAGGCGCGAAATAAGGATAGTACGTAATAATAAAGCTGTACATTCCTACCGTGACGCGCAGGGTTTTAGATGGGATGGCCGAAAAATACAAGTGAAGCTAATTGATGCTTACATTTATCATTATGGCTGGGTTAAACCCCCTGAGGGTTTAACTAATAAACTGCGCAACTTTAATCGTTTTTATCATGACGATGCGTGGATGGAGCAAAATCTACCGGAAACTTTTGAGTTTGACTATACCCATAAAAACCCCGACAGGCTGGTGCATTTTACCGATACGCATCCGGCAGTAATGCAGCAGCGCATAGCAACTACCAACTGGAACCTGAATATTGATCTGGACCAATTGGATAAACACATGACCTTTCGCCGTAAAATTTTGCAAAAAATTGAAGATTGGACCGGCTGGCGTGTAAGCGAATACCGTAACTATAAAATTGTTAAATAGCTGCTGGGGTATGATTTATAATTACAATATCACATAAATTAAGGCCATATCCGTTATTGATTAATTACCATTAGATTTGCCTTTTTAAAATTATTTAATGAAGACATATTTCCGGCTACTATCCTTTGCCAAGCCAATTGAAAAATTTGCTATCCCTTATATTCTTTTCACCCTGTTACATGTGTTTTTTAGCACAATGGTATTGGTCTTATTGGGGCCATTGTTAAATACTTTATTTCCATCAGATATTACTGCCACCACTGCTACAGCAACAACAGAAGCACCGTCAATTCTTCATATGGGAGCCTTCTTTAAGTTTTACTTGCAATATTATATTGATCATAATGGTGGTAAAGCAGGCGCTTTAAAATTTGTATGCGGGGTTGTTATAGTAGCGGTTTTTTTAGGAAACTTATTTAGGTATCTGTCCCAGCGCACAATGGAAAACATGCGTGTACACACGTTATTTAATCTCAGAAACAGCGTTTTTAACAACGTTATGGACCTGCATTTGGGTTATTTTAATAATGAGCGTAAAGGTGACATTTTAACTAAAGTTGCATCAGATGTGCAGGTGGTTCAATTCTCAGTTACCGGAACGTTACAAGTAGTGTTTAAAGAGCCGCTTACTATGATAGCTTATATGATAGCGCTATTTTCCATGTCGGCCGAACTAACTTTTATTTCCTTGCTGGTAATCCCGCTTTCGGCGTTTATTATTTCACGTATTGTTAAACGCTTAAAAGCACAAGCTATGGCCGGGCAGGAATATTATAGCAATATGATAACTTACCTGGATGAGGCATTATCAGGCATAAAAATAATTAAGGCATTTAATGCTGTTGATTTTATTAAAAACAAATTTCATACAGAAAATAAAAAATATTCTGCCGTAAGTCGATCAATGGCCAGGAGGCAACAATTAGCCTCTCCGGTTTCTGAAGCTTTGTCGGTAACAATGATTGCTTTTATTGTACTTTATGGGGGCACCAAGGTTATAAACGGCACCTCTGGCCTTACAGCCGGTGAATTTATTGCTTATTTGGGCATATTTTCACAAATTATGCGCCCCGCAAAAGCCATATCTGATTCTTTTGGCGCCATTCATTCAGGTTTGGCAGCCGGCGTGCGTGTATTGGCTTTAATAGATGAAAAACCGGGTATTAATGATGCCCCGGATGCAGTTACCGTTACCGGATTTGAAGAAGGCGTACATTTTAAAAATGTATCGTTTGCCTATGATGAAAAACCAATTTTATCTAACATCAACTTTACAATTCCCAAGGGAAAAACCGTGGCATTAGTTGGGCCATCAGGTGGTGGTAAATCTACTTTAATGGATATGATACCCCGCTTTATTGTACCAAGATCAGGCAGTATATTAATTGATAACAAAGACATAAACCACATTACCACCCATTCTCTCCGGACTTTAATGGGTGTGGTAAACCAGGAATCAATCTTATTTAATGATACCATTTACAATAACATCGCCTTTGGCAAAACCGATGCTACCCCCGACCAGGTAGAGGCAGCCGCAGGTATTGCCAATGCACATAACTTTATTATGGAAACCGAACAGGGTTACCAAACCAATATTGGCGACAGGGGCACTAAACTATCCGGCGGACAGCGCCAACGTATTTGTATAGCAAGGGCCGTATTAAATAATCCGCCTATTATGTTGTTGGATGAGGCTACCTCTGCATTGGATACCGAATCGGAGAAACTGGTGCAGGACGCGTTGAATAATATGATGAAAAACCGTACTTCATTAATTATAGCACACCGTTTAAGCACCATTCAAAACGCAGACATGATCATAGTGTTAGAAACAGGGAAGATAGTTGAGCAGGGTACGCATACCGAATTATTGCAAAACAACGGCTTATACAAAAGGCTTATTGATATGCAAACTTTTGCCGATTAACCGTTAAGCTTGTCTTTAATATATTGCCAATCGGTCATTAACAAACTTTCCAGTTTACCGTTTAGCTTTCTGTCCTGGTTTTTTACCAGTCTGCGGGCTTTGCGCAGCCAAAAACTTTCCTTAGGTGCCGCCAATGGATTTTCATTAAAAACCTTTTTGGTAAATAAATGAATAAATGATCCATCGGTATAAAAATTATACCCCAATTTAGCGGCTATATATTGTAAGGCTGTTGTATTATAAAAAGAAACATGCTGCCCAATTTCAGGCGAAAAGTAATGCCAGTCACTTTCTGCTTTCAAATTATCGGGTTGTAACTCCGTAGTGAAGATCAGGTTATCAGAAAGCTGCAGTATCTCTTTTATTTCGGGAATAGGATTTGCAAAATGCTCAAATACTTCAAACGCGGTTGCTGCCTCAAACTCGGTATTATTGGGCAGGTCGGTCAGATCAAAATGCTGGGCAAACATATTTTGGCAGTATTTGTCGGTATGATAAAAATTAAACCCTTTATCGCGCATTAAACGGGTAAATAAGCCATATCCCCCGGCGTAATCCAAAAAAGTTCCTTTATAATTAAAATGTTTTACCAGTACCTTGCTCAGCGTATCAGCTAAATTAAAATTGCGATGGGGTAAACCAATATCCAGCTTAGTTATGGTTGATGAGTAAGCCTCATCCAACCAATAGGGTTCTTCTGTTTGTATAAAGCCGGTTTCATTACAGCGATAATATTTTACACCATACTTGTTAAGCAGTTTAGCTGTAAATAATAAAGTAGTATCGCCCCCGGTTATTTTACTTTGCATTTTTAAATATGCTGATTTTTTGATTTAGTAATATCGGTTATTAGTCAGGTATATGATTGCGTTGATGGCCCCCGCGATGATATAAATAATCGCGATCGGGCTCATAATGGTTCTCGGCTGTATACGGTGCTTCAAATGCATCCCCTACCAAATCCTTACGTACAAAAAACGCGTTATTACCCATAAAACAACAGCCTACCAAACAATATCCTTTTTCATCAGCTAATTGCTGCAGGGCCAGTAATGATGCACCATAATAACTGGTTTTGTCCCACATACGGGTAGCGTTATAAGGCACCACAAATGCAGTATCGGGGCGATGTAACGGGTTGTACTCCACAATTACTACACGTGGGTTATAGTTAGTTATAGCTTTCCATACGTAATAATCATTGTAATCAATATCTACAGACAGCAGATCAATTTCGGTTGGGACACCGGCACTTTCAAAAATGCTTTCAATATTTTCGGCATTTATAAACTTATTTTTGATGATCAACTGACCGTTATCTATCATATCTTTAAACCGCCTGTTTATATCATCGCAAAACCGGCTGCTGCCTTCTATCCATAAACCTTTCCATTGCTTATAAAGCAGCGCGGTTGAGTTGCATTCTAATCCATCCTCAACGCCAAACTCTACAAAGTATTTGTTGGTGGTACCAATACGGTTAAAAATTTCGGCTATTATACCATCTTCACCGCTTTGCGAAAACACTTTATATTCATGTTTACCTAATCTTTTTGAATTGGTATACTTAGGATTATTATATAAATGCTCTGATAGGAATTGAGCAATGTTTAAACCTTTGTCAATGTTTTTTTGAGCAATTAATAGGTCAATCTGGTCTCTTACCTGGCGTATTCTTTTTATAAAATTTAAGCCCATATCTGGATTGTGGTGTATGTGAGCAAAAATGCTAAAAATAATTATACTATGCTTTACTATTTATTGTAAGGATGGTTTAAATAAAAAAAGCCCCGATAAATCGGGGCTTTTACAGTTTAAATTATTAGGGATGTCTTTATTGAAATTTAATACCTAAACCTACCTGCCATACCTGGTTACGATAATCAGGCGTGTAAGCGTCACCTCTTGTGCGTCCCATATCAATCGCATACCTTCCGCGCAGTTCAACATAACGGTTCAACTCAAAACCTACGCCCAGTACGCCGTTAACTATGGCACTTTTATCCTTAGTGTTTTCATAATACTGCTGGCTGGTAATAGTAAACCCATTATCATAAGTATTTTTGGTTGATAGCAGGAACGCTAACTGCGGGCCAATATAAAAGTTAACTACAGGGCCCAATTTAAACTTAGCTAATAATGGTATATCAATATAGTTGGTTCGTTGTGTAAAGTTACCGCTGGTAGTACTGGCAGTATATCCTTTTTGCGAAAACAAAACCTCAGGATTAAATGATACCGGATAAATAATCGGCACATCAAAGGTTAAACCACCGTTAAAACCTAAAAGCGGATCAGTACTATAATTTGAATTATAAGCGCTTACAGTATTTGTAATATTTCCACCAACTACAATGCCAACCCTTGGTTCGTAAAAATCATATCGGTTTGAATTTGATTGATTTCCCCGATAATTATTACGTGGCGGCCCATATCGCCTTTGTGCATTTACCGAACTTACAGTCAGCAACGCTATCGCCATTATTAAAATAGTATTCTTTTTCATAATCGTTATTTTTAGTGTTGATATTTTTTAGAACATATTTTCATTTAAAGGTTTATTTGAATGTCAATTATTTATTACTCTTATTAAAATTTGTGCCGCTAATTCATTTTAAACTACTTTTGATAATATGTTACCTGTTAAAAAACACTTTAAAATTTACACCCTGCTATTACTGAATGCTATTGCCTTTCCTTCATTGGCACAAAAAGAAAGCTACATTCAGTTATTATCGCGGCAAAACCAATGGGTTGATTCTGTTTTTAAAACGCTTAACCGTAAGCAAAAAATAGCCCAGCTATTTTTTGTACGTGCGCATACCAATAAGGGTAAGCGTTATGAAGATTCTGTAGCCAAGGTAATCAACGACTTGCATGTGGGTGGCTTAGTTTTTTTCCAGGGAGGACCGGGCCGCCAAGTGAATTTGACCAATAGATACCAAAAAGAATCTAAAGTGCCCTTACTTATAGCCATGGATGGCGAATGGGGGTTAGGGATGCGCCTGGATTCGACTATATCTTATCCATATCAAATGACGTTGGGCGCCATACAGGATAATAACCTGATCTACAAAATGGGACAGCAAGTAGCTTATGATTTTAAACGATTAGGTATGCACATGAACTTTGGACCTGATATGGATGTAAATAACAACCCCAATAACCCGGTTATTAATTACCGCTCATTTGGTGATAATAAATATAATGTGGCCCAAAAAGGAATAGCTTATATGAAAGGTATGCAAGATGCAGGCCTTTTAACTACTGCTAAACATTTCCCCGGGCATGGTGATACCAATGTTGATTCGCATTATGACTTGCCTGTACTGCCATTTACGCGTAAACGTTTGGATTCGCTGGAGATATACCCTTTTCGCGAAGCTATAAATGCAGGTATAAGCGGCGTAATGATAGCGCACATGAACATCCCTGCTTTAGATAATGGCAATCTTCCTTCAACCTTATCCCGTAAAATCATCACCGGGATATTAAAAGATTCGTTAGGTTTTAAGGGGCTTGTAGTGTCGGACGCTATGGAAATGAGGGCGGTTACAAAATACTACCCACCCGGAGAAGCAGAGGTAAAAGCTTTTTTAGCAGGGAATGATATTATTGAACTATCAGAAAATACTGATAAAGCCATTTTAAAGATAAGGAAAGCTATACACAAGGGGCAGATCAGCATGGATGAATTTAAAGCCCGTGTTAAAAAAGTGCTGGCAGCTAAATACTGGGCAGGGTTAAACAATTATAAAGATGCACAACCGCAGGGTGTTGTTACCGACCTTAATCGGGAACCTGCAAAAGAGTTGGTACAACAATTGAGTGACGCCGCGGTAACTGTATTAAAAGGCAGCGAGTCGGCCTTTAGGCTTAACCCGTTGCAAAAAACAGCTATTATAAGTATTGGTGTAAATACATTTACTGTTTTTGAACGTGAGTTGAACAAATGGTACGCCAACAGTAAAATGTTTTTGATAGATAAAAATACCTCTCCTACTTATTTAAACCAGGTATTAGAAATGCTTAAAGATTATGACCAGGTATTTGTAAGTATAAATGATACCCGTACGCGCCCGCAAAGTAAACTGGATTACAGTAATGCCGTTACCAGTTTTATTACCAATGTAGCCGCCCGCAAAAATTCGGTAATTAGTGCATTTGCCAATCCTTATACGCTTGCAGGTTTACCCGGTATTGAAAAATGCGACGCGTTAATGGTTTGCTACCAAATGAGCGATGAGATGCAGCGTTCGGCAGTTAAAGTTATAACCGGAAGACTAAAACCAGCCGGTAAATTACCTGTAACTATAAATACAACTTTTACCACCGGGGCCGGGCTAGCTTTATAGCATCAAACAAACTACCTTTATTATTGTATTGTACTTGTCGTTATAAAAAGCATGTACAATTGTTCAATGCAAGGCTTACTGCTTGCACCGTCTTTTTCGTAACATTGCGCAAAAAATATTTACCGTTTGACCAACTCTGCAAAAAAAACATTATCTATTTTATTTAAAGCCACCCTCTTGGTTTTGGCTTTTACTTTTATATACTACCAATATTTACAAAAAGACGGCAGCCTTAAGGAGTTTGAAAATTTAATAAATAAACTCGACCATACACATGTAGCTATAATAATGGGAATTGTTGTTGCCCTAATGTTGGTTAACTGGGTATTGGAAGCATTAAAATGGCAATATTTAACCCGAAAGTTATTACCTATATCTGTATGGGTAGCAATTGAAGGTGTATTTAGCGGTCTCACCTGGGCCATATTTACTCCCAACCGCATAGGCGAGTATGGCGGGCGCGTAATGTTTTTACCACCCCGCAAGCGTATACATGGGGTTTTCTCAATGGCCGTTGGCTCATTTGGACAAAATGTAATAACCAATGTATTGGGGGCAACCTCATTAATGTGGTTTGTTTATAATTATAAGCAGTTAGACCCATGGCTATTTTTTGCCATATCAAGTTTAGCATCAGTATTTATTACCCTATTTTTAGTGTTGTATTTTAATATTAAATGGCTGGTTTGGTTACTAAACCGTATATCGTTCCTGAAAAAATTTCATCGCTTTTTTGATGTAATGGGGCAATATAAGTTTATTGAGCTGCTAAATATTATGGGCTTTTGCCTGGCCCGTTTTTTTATTTTTTCATTTCAATATTATCTGGTTATCCATCTACTTATCCCAGGTATTCCATTATTTGTGGTGATGATGTTGGTGTTTATTGTATTATTTATACAATCGGCTCTGCCATCGCTTGATCTGCTTGATGTGGCTGTACGCAGCACCGCGGCTGCAACTTTTTTTGCATATGTAACCGATCAGCAAATAGCGGTAATAGCTGCGTTTACATCTATCTGGCTAATAAACCTAATTATTCCCGCTATTTTAGGGTCGGCATTCATTTTTAAACTCAATTTTTTTGGACGTAATATATAGTACAATATGTTTGCTGGTTACAGGCATTTACCTGTCAGTATTAATTTATCTTATAAAAGGGTGGGCCAGTTTAAAGCAGCCCAAAATCAGCACCTCGAACTTTACTACAAAAGTAACTGTATTGGTAGCTGCCCGTAATGAAGAGGAGCGCATACACTATACCATTGAGGACATTTTAGCGCAGGATTACCCTAAACATTTAACAGAGATCATTATTGTTGATGACCATTCAACCGATCGCACCGCAGCCATTATAAGCGGTTATGCAGATAGGGGTGTTAAGTTACTACAGCTAAACGAAACACAACAGCTAAACTCCTATAAGAAAAAAGCTATTGCCAAGGCTATCAGTATTTCAACCGGCGATTTGATGATAGCTACTGATGCTGATTGCCGCATGGGCAGCAAATGGCTTTCATCAGTAGTAGGTTACTATGAAGCAGAGCAGCCGGTAATGATATCATCGCCGGTATCCTACTTTGAAGAAACATCTATTTTTGAGCGGATGCAATCGCTTGAGTTTTACTATTTAATAGGTATGGGCGCTTCGTTTATAGGTAATAACCATGCTTCTACCTGCAACGGGGCTAACTTTGCCTATCGTAAAGATGTATTTTATGAAGTTGGCGGATTTGCCGGCATTGATGATCTGGCATCAGGAGATGATGAGTTATTACTGCAAAAAGTAGCGGCACGCTTCCCGGGACGAATTGGCTTCCTAAAATTAAGAGAAGCCATTGTTTATACACATGCCAAGCATACGTTAAAAGAGTTTTTACAGCAACGCAGGCGCTGGGCCTCCAAGTCTGTAAAGTATAATGATAAAAAGATAGTAGCCGTGGTTGTTAGTATATGGTTATTTAATTTATCATTCCCGATAAATTTAGCTTTGGGCTTTTATGACGGCTACTTTTTTAAATTACTTTTATTACAATTTACCCTTAAAACCTTTGTAGAAGCAATTTTTTTATTTCCCATAACCTCATTTTTTAAACGTGTCAATTTGCTTCCGTTGTTACTAATAATATCTCCGCCACACATTATATACATGGTTTATATTGGGTTAATAGGCAACACTAAAAAGTATGTGTGGAAAGGCCGTTTAGTTAAATGATCTCTCAAATCTATTTTTTGACTTCTATTAACACGATAGAGGTTGCTATTGCTAGGTAAAAGAACGATATTTAGCCAAAGCAAATACGCTACCACTTGGCTGATCTTACTACTACACAACGCACCTTGAATATTTTTAAACTCAATAAGTTAGCTGTGGCCGGGCTTATATTTATTGTATTTACTATTTTACTGGCGGTGTTGGGTTACTTAATAATGCCTGATGCTACCCCGCATGCCAATAATATGGCCATACAGATGAGTATAAAAAAGCCGGGCACCAAATATACTATGCTTAATATACGCAAAGCAGAGCATGTTGACACAATGAATATATTTCAAAAGATACTGTTTGGCCAACCGTCCTTTTACCGGGATATACCTATTACCGGGTATCATTTTTTAAAAGATTCTGTTTACGTAGATGAATACATTGGCGATGAAGATAAGCCTGAACATAAAGCCTATAATATTTTCGAGGTAGTTACCGGCATGAAACCAATTTACAAGGGGGATAAAGTTTACTTAAAAAACATCGTGTTAAATAATACTCCAACCGAGTACATTCGTTTACAAAAACATATAGCCTCTCATCAAATTGAACATAAAGTTTTTATGTTGGGATCAGACATTTATGGGCGCGATATGCTAAGCCGGTTAATATTGGGTGCCCGCATATCCTTGGCAGTAGGTTTGATGTCAGTAATTATTAGCATGCTATTAGGTGTAACTATAGGTGCCATAGCCGGTTATTTTGGCGGATGGATAGATGCCGGTTTAAGCTGGCTCATGAATATTTTATGGGCGTTACCGGCATTATTGTTGGTTATAGCCTTATCGTTCGCATTAGGAAAAGGGTTGTGGCAAATATTTATAGCAGTAGGCCTATCTATGTGGGTTGAAGTTGGTCGCCTGGTACGTGGCCAGGTGTTAAGTTTAAAACAAGCAGAATATATTGAGGCCGCGCGTTCATTAGGTTTTAACAATACCCGTATTATAACCCGCCATATATTACCCAATATTATAGGACCAATATTAGTATTAGCTTCTTCAAACTTTGCATCCGCTATATTGTTGGAAGCAGGCTTAAGTTTTTTAGGATTTGGCGCGCAGCCTCCTACGCCCACCTGGGGTAGTATGATCAAGGAACATTATGGATATATTATCATGAACTCTGCATACCTGGCTATTATGCCAGGCTTAGCCATTATGCTAATGGTATATGCTTTTAACCTGGTAACTATGGGCTTAAGAGATGCCTTTGATATAAAATCGCAAAGCACACGGTTTTAACCATTAATTTTTTCTAATTTAGGCACTACCTATTTTTCAAATGCAAAATATAGATCCGAATTCTGAAGAAGACGAATTGATCAGGCTGTTGCTTAAAAGGCAGTCGGAATTAAACTCACTACTTGAAGTAACACGGGCTATTAATAAAAATATCTCTACCCCGGTATTGGTTCAAATGCTGGAGGTTATACTTCAAAATTATTTACAGGTAGGTAAGTTTCGTTTTTTAATAGAAAAAAATAAGACTTATAACTGTATATCCAAATACGGTGGCGAAATTGAAACCAATGAAGTTTTAAACCAGGCTTGTAACAAACTAAATAAAATTAAGATTCCTACATCGCTGAAGGGGCATCAAGATGCTATCCTAAAACAGTACGATTACTTTATACCTATCTACCATAAAAATAAACCACTGGCCTTTGCCCTCATAGGTGATTTTAACAGTTCGGCCGAGATGGTTAATAATGACCTTAACTTCATTCAAACCGTAATAAATATTATTGTTGTTGCGCTGGAGAATAAAAAGTTGTTTCGCGAACGGTTAGAAACGGAGCGTTTTAAACGCGAAATGGAACTGGCTGTTGAGGTACAAAACATGCTTATTCCGCTGGGGCTAAGTAATAAAGAAACGCATGTTGAAATTGGTGCCAAATATCTTCCGCACCAAAACGTTGGTGGCGACTATTACGATTTTATACGCCTTAATGAGGATGAGTTTTTATGGTGCATTGCTGATGTATCAGGCAAAGGGATGTCGGCAGCATTGTTAATGGCCAATTTTCAAGCCAGCCTACATGCATGGGCCACGGTGGAAGATAATTTAACCAACATACTAAATCGTCTTAATCGTAAAGTTTTAGATAATACCAAGGGCGAAAGATTTATAACCTTATTTATTGCTAAATACAATCAAAAAACACGCAAGCTAAATTATATTAACGCCGGCCATAACCCCACCATATTATACAGCAATGGCGAGGTTACCCAATTAAAATTGGGTACCACAATGATAGGCGTATTTGAACAATTACCCTTTTTAAAAGAGGGCGAAATAGAAGTTGGCCCTGATAGTTTATTGTTTAACTATACCGATGGCCTGCTTGATTTTGAACCTTATGGCAATAAGATTTGGGATGAGAGCATGCTGATTGAGTTTGTGCAGGAGCATAACATCCTATCGCCAGACAGGTTTAACCAAACTTTAATGGACTACTTAAACCTGATCATAAAGGGTAGGCCTATTGACGATATTACGCTGTTAACGTTGAGAATTTTTTAAAACCGGATAATCTAAAGTGATTTTAAATTTCGGATATTTGAACATCATTTTAAAGCATGTTATTACCAAGGTACCAGCACGAATTTATTGAAGCCGGATGTGACGAAGCGGGACGCGGATGTTTAGCCGGACCTGTGTTTGCTGCTGCCGTAATATTGCCCCCTGATTTTTATCACCCCCTGCTTAACGACTCCAAGCAAATACCCGAAGATATACGCTACGAATTACGTACCGAGATAGAGCAAAAAGCCATTGCCTATGCAGTTGCATCAGTTGATAACGTGGAGATTGATGAGATAAACATATTAAATGCCTCGTTTTTAGCCATGCACCGGGCCATCGATAAATTGCATTTAGCCCCTGAGTTTTTAATTATTGATGGTAACCGTTTTAATAAATACAAAACCACTCCGCATCAATGTATTATAAAGGGCGACGGTAAATATTTCAGCATTGCGGCAGCATCCATATTGGCCAAAACCTACCGCGATGATTATATGAAGAAGATAGCTGATGAACACCCCGAATATCATTGGCACAGCAATAAAGGTTACCCTACAATTACCCACCGCAAAACTGTTTTAAGTTTGGGTCATACTCCTTACCATCGCCTTACGTTTAAAGTTACGCTGGCTGATGAGATGATCGAAGATCTCTAAGTTGAGCAATTTTACATTTTGCTGATGGTAAATCATTCGTTATAAAGGCGTTTAAGCTTTTTAGTATAGCGTATTTTTTTATTTTTGTTAAAAAGCCATCGTCCGTTGAAAGTTTTGCTAATAACACACCGTGTCCCGTTTCCACAAAATGGCGGCTACCAGATAGTGGTATGTAATACCGCTAAGGGTTTGGTGCGTTTGGGTCATGAGGTTACCTTAATGAGCCTTAATGGTAAAAAAAGCTTTGGCAAAACCTCCGTTGATAAAGAACTGCGGGATAAAATCAATTATATAGTTCATGATATAGATATCAGCATATCTATATGGGACATGCTGATCAACCTGTTTAGCAAAACATCATTTAATATTGACCGCTATTATGACCCTGCTTTTGAGGCCCTATTGCTTAATGAAATAAAAAGCAATGATTTTGATGTTATACAGTTTGAGGGACTAATGGTATCATTATACCTGCCCGCTATACAAAGGGCTACCAATGCCAAGTTAATTTACCGGGCACATAACATTGAAAACCAGGTATGGACAAGATTAGCTCAACAAAAATCAGATCCATTTAAAAAAACATACTTGCAAATGCATGCCCGCCGCATTAAAAAATATGAGATGCAGCGGGTAAATAAATTTGACGCTATTACTGTTTTTACCCAACAGGATAAAGCCGTGATAGAAGGATATGGCGTAGGTATACCTGTTGAGGTTTTACCTGTGGGCATTGACCTAGTGAATTATAAACCTAATTGTGACGAAACAGAATTTCCGAGTTTGTTCTTTCTAGGATCATTAGAGTGGCTACCTAACCGCGAAGGCATGGAATGGTTTTTAGATAACTTTTTAACAGAGTTATCAGAGGGCGACCTGAACGTAAAACTATATGTAGCCGGAAGCGATATCCCTGAAAGCTTTGACGATTATGAAGTAATGGGTAAAATATTTATTCAGGGAGAGGTTGATGACGCGCTGGAATTTGTGAATAGTAAATCCATCATGATAGTGCCTTTACTTTCGGGTGGTGGTATGCGGGTTAAAATTGTGGAAGGTATGGCTATGGAAAAATGTATTATATCAACCTCATTAGGTGTGGAAGGAATAAACTTTACCCATGGCGAAAATATATTGATAGCCAATAACCGCGATGAATTTTACCAAGCTATTAAACGCTGTATTAAAGATGAAAAATATTGCCGCTCCATTGGCGCTAACGCCCGTAAGCTGGTAGAACAACAGCATGATAACAATAAGGTGGCAAATAGTTTAATAAGCTTTTATGGGTCATTGCTGTAAGCAATAATAATATAATACTACCTTTGCCTGCACAACCATTATGAATAAAAAACTACAGGTTTGCCTTACTCCCGCTTTAATACCACTTTATAAAATTGAAGATTATATTGTTGTGGTGATAGATATTTTTAGGGCCACTACCTCTATTTGTTATGGTATTGAAAATGGTGCTGAGGCTATTATCCCGGTATCGCAGGTTGAAGAATGCGCGGCCTATTTGGATAAAGAACCCACCTACCTATTAGCTGCCGAGCGTGATGGGGAAATAGTTGCCGGGTTTAATTTTGGCAATTCGCCATTCTCCTATACTGCCGATAAAGTAGCGGGCAAAACCATTGTGTTGACTACCACCAATGGCACCCATGCCTTGCATCTATCGCGTAAAGCAAAAAAAATAGTTATCGGTTCTTTTTTAAACCTAACCTCCATTTGCAACTGGCTAAGCAATCAGGGCGAAAATATTTTGCTGGTTTGCTCGGGCTGGAAAAATAACTTTAACCTGGAAGACACCTTGTTTGCAGGCGCTGTGGTTGAGCAATTAAAAAACGGGAGTTTCTCGCCTGATGACCCGGCTATAGCAGCTAATGACCTATATAATTTAGCCAAAAACGATCTGGACGGTTATCTCAAAAAAACTTCACATAGCGAGCGTTTAAAAGCTTTGGGCATTGAACGTGATATTGCCTTTTGTTTGAATGTAGATACTACTACTGCTATACCTGTTTTAAATGGGGATATTTTGGTGAAGTTGTAATCCGTAACTAATTAATAGGTTACTATAAGAGCGGATTTAAAAAACAAATTGATCATCAACTGCTGCTACCAGTTCATCAATATCAAAGGGCTTACTTAAAACCTCATCTGCACATATTTCCTTTACAGTTACTGCTTTTGGATGGGTAGATAAAACAATAACGGGTATGTGTTTTGTTTTTTCTGCTTCCCTTATAGCCATGCATAATTTCATTCCCGCATCGCTTGGCTTAATAATATCTAATAATATACCGTCCGGCTGAATTTCTACTATTTTTTCAAACGCTTCATCTTCGTCCTGAAAGGATATTACCTTGTATCTTCTTTCTGTCAGGATGTGCTCTACTATATTAAGGATGTCGCTGTCCCTCTCTATCACCACTACCGTTTTTTTCATTTACCAATTTAAAATTACTGCGCACCTTGCTATAAGCGGATTTAAATATACCTTTTTAAAAATATAATGCGCCCATTTCTTATTTCAACTTCTCATTATTTTTATGCCTGTCGGCATCGCGGATGTTTTTCTTATCCATATTTTTTTGCAGGGCCTCGGTTAGGTCAATACCGGTTTGGTTGGCCAGGCATATCAGCACAAATAAAACATCAGCCATTTCATCAGCCAGGTTAACTTCCGTATCAGATTTTTTGAAGGATTGTTCGCCATATTGCCTTGCCATAATGCGGGCCACCTCGCCCACTTCTTCCATCAGCATGGCAGTATTAGTTAACTCGTTAAAATAGCGCACTCCGGTTGTTTTTATCCAGTCTTCTACCAGTTTTTGTGCTTCAGTTATGGTCATTGTTGTTAGTGATTATCGCGATCCTTGGTATCTAATATAATGGTAACCGGGCCATCATTAACCAAGCTAATTTTCATATCAGCACCAAATATGCCGGTCTCTATTTTGGTTAAGGTTAGTTCGCCTAATACTTTTATCATCCGCTCATACATCGATATAGCCATATCGGGCTTTGCCGCACGAATAAATGAAGGCCGGTTGCCCTTCTTGGTTTGGGCAAATAAAGTGAATTGAGATATCAGTAAAATACGCCCATTAATATCAGTAATGCTTTTATTCATTAGCCCGGCATCGTCACTAAAAATGCGCATACCCGCAATTTTTTGAGCTAGCCATTGCAGGTCCTCTTCTGTATCGTCAATGCCCACGCCTAATAGCATTACCAGTCCGGCATCAATGCTTCCGGTAATAATTCCATCAACCCTGCAATTTGCTTCTGATACACGCTGTAATACTGCCCTCATAAGACCAACGTTAATCAGGGAACTGTTACCGCTACAGCCGGCGATCGTTCACTTTCGTTTTTCAGCCTATCAAGTGCGGTTATTATATAGGAGTAGCTTTTGCCTTTCATGGCAGTGGTATCAACATAATTAGGGGTGGTGTTATACTGTATATGCAATATATTCTTAGCGTCTTCAGGGTCTATCTTTTCAGCACCTTCATAACGATATATCACATACCCATAAACAGGTTCATTATCCCTTGCAATAAGCGGAGCTTCCCAATTTAAGTTTACACTTCCATTTATAGCCCTGGCACTAAAATTACGTGGTACATTTGGCGCAACCGAATCAAGCCATAACATTACAGGCGGCAAAGATGGAGAACGGTAATAATTATTCTTCAATGAATCTGTAAAACCTAAACGGTTATTCAATAATGATTTTGAACTAAAATATATACTTCCTTGTGCGCGAGGATTCTTTCGCACTAACTTTATTTCATTTGGCATTTCATTAGGATCTTGATATGCAGGTAACTTATGCTCATTAATACGGTAAGCGGCATGTCCTAAATATAGATGGCGGTTATAGGTATTATCGCTCCACCAGGATAATGTTTTTTCAAAGTCAATTAACCGGTCGCCAATAGGCCTGTATAATTGTGGGTTTATATAATCTAACCAGCCCTCTTTTATCCACTTCCGCGAGTCGGCATACTGTTCATAATAAGTTTCAAGGCCTTTGGTATCAGAACCTTCTGGGTTATGCGATTGATTGGCCCAAACACCAAATGGACTGATGCCAAATTTTATACGTGGATTATGTTTGTGCACGCTATCGGTTATCATTTTAATCAGCTTGTTCACGTTATCGCGGCGCCAGTCACTGATGTTATTAAAATCTCCTCCATATTTTTGATAAGCGGCATCATCTTTAATTCGTTGCCCGGCAATGGCATATGGATAAAAATAATCGTCCATATGTACACCGTCTATGTCGTAGTTATCTACCACATCCAATATCACCTTTACAATATATTCACGCACCTCGGGCAGGCCTGGGTTGAATAATTTTAAACCTCCATATATAAAAAACCATTCGGGCTTTGTGTTAGTGATATGGTTTGGGCTTAATAACCCATACCGCGCATCATTTGTTGCACGGTATGGGTTAAACCAGGCATGCAATTCCATGCCCCGCTTGTGTGCCTCGGTAATAGCAAAATCTAATGGATCATAAGCCGGATTTGGCGCCTGCCCTTGCTTTCCTGTTAACCATTTAGACCACGGCTCGCGGCTTTTAGCATAAAATGCATCGGCGGCCGGCCTAACCTGGAACATAACCGCGTTTATACCCGTTTGCTCATGTGCGTCCAGCATATTAGCTAATTGTTGTTGTTGCTTTTCGGCAGGCATGGTAGCATTTACCGGCCAGTCAATGTTTTCAACGGTGGCAATCCAAACACCTCTAAATTCGCGCTTGGGATTAGTATTATAAGTCGGTGAATTTTCAGTAAGTTCCTGTGCGTTTGTTAAAATAGGTAACAAAAAAGCGAGGAATAAAAGGTAGTATTTATGCATTAAGTAGTGTTTATTTTGACCGTGTAAAGATATAAACTCTGCAATGTAGGTGTTTATTATTGGCATATTATAATTGCAGTTTTGCTATAATGTATATACTTTAGCGGCCAACAAGGGCATGATAATTTCACTTTTAGCAAACAATTTATCATAAATTCAATTTATTTACGTTAACAAATAACTAATTAATTGCCGTTACTTAAAGATAAGTAGCCTATTGAAAACAGTCATCAGTTATTATGGTTTTATAAAACCATAGCAGATGTATCAAAATTATCTTTAAATTAAAGTACCAAATAGATGGAAAACCAAACAGAACAACCTAAAAAAAATTCGAATGTTATTTACTTTCTGATAGTTGTAATAATAGCGTTATTAGGTACCGATGTGTATTTATACATAAAAAAGAGTGACTCTGATGTAAAAGTAGTTTACCAAAATGATGAAAAGACACGCTTACAAACTGAGTTAGATAGCTTGGAAGCACAAATAGAGCAGGTAAATGCAGGTCGGTCAAGATTATCTACTGAAATGCAAGCCAAAAATGATTCATTGGTAGCTAAAATAAAAGTGTTAAGAAGCGAACTGGCAAAAGGTAAATTAACCTATGCCGAGCTAAATAAAGCACAGGAAGACATTAAACAGCTTAGGTATTTTGTTACTAAATACACTGCTGATATTGAGGAACTGAAAAAAGAAAACACTACCCTAGCTGTAGAAAGAGATACTTTAAAAACTAACCTGACTACCGTTAGCGAAAAAGCTACTAATCTTGAAAAACAAAATCAAGATCTGAATACAAAAGTAACCTTAGCATCGGCTCTTAAAGTGGGTGCCGCTAATGTAGTTGCTTATAAAATTAAAGGCAGTGGTAAAGAGAGCGATGTTACCCGCGCGGGGGCAGCAAAAAAACTGAAGATCAACTTTACTATTGCAAGTAACCCAATTGCCGAAAAAAGCAGCCACGATATTTATGTACGCGTAATTGACCCTACTGGCAACCTTATAACCCCGGCTAGCAGTGCTACTTTTACTGCCGACGGCCAGGAGTTGCAATACACCTACAAAACATCAATTGATTATAAAGATGATGGCAGCGGTTATACCATTGATTGGGTAAACCCTAACGAGTTTAAAAAAGGAGCATATACCATTATTTTATATGCCGATGGATATACCATGGGTAAAACAGGTATAACTTTAAAATAAGAGTGTTTATCTAAAATTTATAGATCCCGGCTTTGATAACAAGGCCGGGATTTTTTTTATGCTTTATACTTGCATCAAAAACATTGTCACATTGTTATTAGAGAAATAAACAATTCAACTATTTTGGTAGCTTTGATTTAACTCGTCTCCCCTAACGATATTTTATTTAACCAATTTCCTGAATATGATACGTACCGGTAAAATTGTGCTGCTATTATTTTTTATTGCAAACACATACTCGGCCACCGCGCAAACCAAAGCTGTTACTGTAAATGTTGATCTCAACAAAAAAACAGCCCCACTTGAACCCGTATGGGCCTTTTTTGGTTATGACGAGCCTAATTATACTTACATGACCAATGGTCAAAATTTGTTAACAGAACTTTCGCAAATGACTAAAGTTCCAGTAAATATTCGCGCGCATCATTTACTGGTAACCGGCGATGGTACTCCCGCCTTAAAATGGGGATCAACAAACGCTTATACCGAAGATAAAAATGGCAACCCTGTTTATGACTGGACTATTATTGACCGAATTTTTGATGCTATAGTAAGCCGCAAAATGCACCCTATTGCGCAAATAGGGTTTATGCCGCAGGCCTTATCCACTCATCCTGACCCTTATTATAAGGCAGACGGCGTTAAATATTCGCCAAAAGATTATAAAAAATGGTCTGATCTGGTTTATGCCTGGGTAAAGCACAGTGTTGAACGTTATGGCCAAAAAGAAGTAGAACAGTGGAACTGGGAACTATGGAACGAACCTGATATTACTTATTACTGGAAAGATAATACAGAAGATTTTATTAAACTATATGACTATACGGCTGATGCGGTAAAACGTGCGCTACCTACAGCCATAATAGGTGGCCCCGAAACTACCAGCCCCAGCGGCGAAAAAGCGGCTACTTTTTTAAAAACATTTTTAACTCATGTGGTTAGCGGCAAAAACTACGCGACCGGGCAAACAGGTTCGCCTATTGATCTGATCACGTTTCATGCTAAAGGGAATACCCGGTTGATTAATGGCGTTATGCGCATGAATATGAAACAGCAGTTAAATGATATTGATAAAGGTTTTCAAATAGTTGCATCCTATCCTACCTTAAAAAAATTGCCAATAATAGTTGGCGAATCTGATCCGGAAACTTGCGCGGCATGTGTTGGGCCGCAATATGATTATCGCAACGGCACAATTTATCCAAGTTATACTGCAGCATCATTTGCCCGTATTTATGATATGGCTGCCAACCGCGGCGTTAATCTGCGCGGTGTGGTTACCTGGGCATTTACATTTGAGAACGAACCTATATTTAAAGGTTACCGTGAACTGGCTACACAGGGCGTTGATAAGCCGGTGTTAAACACTTTCCGTATGTTTTCGATGATGAAAGGTAATCGTGCCGAAGTAAAACAAAACCTGGCTTACACGGCACAACGCATTTTAGATTCGGGTGTGCGTGCACAACCTGATATTAATGCGTTGGCTACTATTGATAAGCGCCAGGCTAGCGTAATGGTTTGGAACTATCATGATGATAATACTCCTGACATACCCGCAAACCAGGTAAAAATAAAGCTGGCCGGTTTGCCTGCTGCTGCTGTAACTGTGCAGCAATATCGTATTGATAATGAGCACAGCAACGCTTACGAAGTTTGGAAAAAAATGGGATCGCCGGTAAGTCCTACCATTGCACAAAAAGCCATGTTACAAAAGGCAGGCAAGCTGGAAACCATGGGCGCATCGCAAAAAATAAAAGTTACAGGCGGCAACGCAATTATTGATTTGGATTTGCCAAGCCACAGTGTAGCCCTATATCAATTAACCTGGTAAAAACTGCAACATATAGTATCTAATGAAAATAAAATCTATTCGTACTAAATTATACCAATGGAACGGTCCCGTAAAAACTACGGATACCGTATTTGCCACACCTGTTAGCTTGCTGCCTTTCCAGGTTGACGCGCAGGCCGTCTATCGCTTTTTTAGCTGGCTGGTTGTTGAGGTTGAAACCGATGAGGGCCATGTAGGCTATGGTAATGCCGGACTTTGCCCGGATGTAACCAAACTGATCATCGACTCGAAATTAAAATCGTTACTTATCGGCGAAAACCCGATGAATACCGAGTACCTGTACGAAAAAATGTACCGTTCATCAGTAGCTTACGGTCGTAAAGGCGCCGTGATTGCCGCCATAAGCGCATTGGATATTGCTTTATGGGATATTAAAGGACAGGCAACCAAGCAGCCGGTATTTATGTTGTTGGGTGGCCGAACTAAAGAGTATATACCTACTTATTATAGCCGCCTATATACACGCAATTTGGATAGCCTGCAACAGGAAGCTGCACATTATAAAGCTGAAGGATTTACCGGTATGAAATTACGCTGCGGCTACCCTCTTACCGAAGGCATTGCCGGAATGCGTAAAAATGTAGAGATGGTAAAAGTAGTGCGTGATACCGTTGGCGATGATGTAGAGATAATGCTGGAAGCTTATATGGGCTTTAATTTTGCATATGCCAAACAGTTTTTAAAGGAGTTGGAGCCCTACAACCTGCGCTGGGCCGAGGAGCTTTTACTACCTGATGAGATACACAACTTTGCTAAGCTGAAACAGTATACGGATATCCCACTTTCGGGCGGCGAGCATGAGTACACCCGTTTTGGTTTTTATGACCTGCTTAAGGCCGATGCGCTGGATATTTTTCAGTTTGATACTAACCGGGTAGGTGGCTTTACCGAAGCACAAAAAATATGCACGCTGGCTTACCAACATGGAGTTGAAGTAATACCGCATGGCGGGCAAATGCACAACCTACACGTAGTGATGAGTTCATTTGCTTCACCGATGGCAGAATATTTTCCGCAAACAGAAATTGAGGTGGGGAATGAGATGTTTTGGTATATATTTGATGGAGAGGCCATAGCAGAAAACGGCAAGTTACAGCTAGACGACAATAAGCCGGGCATGGGCCTAACCTTAAAAACTGAAGGATTGGAACATTTTAAAATTACAGAATAACCTAAATGGAGAACAGCATTTTAGATCAGTTTAAATTAAATGGCAAAACCGCGTTTATTACCGGCGGGAACCGTGGACTAGGTTTGGCGATGGCCAAAGCTTTGGCCGAAGCGGGTGCAAATATAGCTATCATAGCACGAGACGAAAAAACAAACGCGAATGCCGTACAGCAAATAACGTCGGCTTATGGCGTAGGCTGTATAAGCAATGTTTGCGATATCACATCAGAAGAAAGCGTTAAAAAGGCGGTGGAAACTACTGTGGCCGAGTTTGGCAAAATCGATATCCTTATAAATTCGGCAGGTATAAACATTCGCGGCAAAATTGAGGATCTATCACCGGAAGATTTTAATAAAGTGCAACAGGTAAATGTAACCGGCTCATGGCTGGTAAGCCGTGCCATTATCCCGATGATGCGCAAAAATGGCTATGGGCGCATTATTAACCTGGGCTCCATGCTATCAGTAACTGCCATACCTGAGCGTACTGCCTACGCAACCAGCAAAGGTGCTGTATTGCAGTTAACTCGTGCGCTAGCTATTGAAGTAGCCAAGGATGGCATTACCGTTAACTGTTTACTACCCGGCCCATTCGCTACAGAATTGAATTTACCTTTATTAAACGATCCTGAAAAATACCAGGCCTTTATGAATAAAATACCTATGGGCCGCTGGGCCCAGCCACATGAAATTGGCGGGTTGGCGCTATACCTTTCAAGTCCTGCATCAGCGTTTGTAACCGGCAGCAGTATTTCAATTGATGGTGGATGGATAACTCAATAATTAAAATGACAAATACACGTATAGTACAACTAAAAAATTCATCCGGCAGAGCGGTTGCTTTGGTAAATGAACCGGACCTAATATTGATAAATAATTTCTCGTCAGTATATGAAATGGCGCTAAAAGCTATTGATACAGGCGCAACATTAAAAAGCCTTATAAAACAAAACTTATCTACCAATAAAATAAATTATGATGAGGTGTATAATGGCAGTAGTAGCTGGAAGCTATTACCGGCTTTTGATCATCCCGAAAACCCGATGAATTGCATCGTTTCGGGCACGGGACTTACACATAAAAGCAGCGCGATGAGCAGGCAGGCTATGCACCAGGATGGCGATGTTAAGCCCACTGATAGCCTTATTGTTTATCAATGGGGTGTTGAAGGGGGCAATCCCGGTCCGGGCAAAATTGGCGTGCAGCCCGAATGGTTTTACAAAGGTACCGGTTATATGCTTAGGGCACATGGCGAACCACTTGAGGTACCGCCATATGGTAATGATGGCGGTGAAGAGCCGGAAGTGGCTGCTTTATATGTTATTGATAAAACCGGTAAACCATACCGGGTAGGCTTCGCTACCGGCAATGAGTTTTCTGACCATGTAATGGAAAAGAAAAACTACCTGTACCTGGCGCCATCTAAATTAAGACAATGTTCTATTGGCCCCGAACTGGTAATTGATGCTGATTTTACGGCATTGGAAGGAAAGGTTAGCGTTAACCGCGGCAATGAAGTTTTATGGGAATCAGTAGCAACTACCGGCGAAAGTAATATGGCACATAGCCTGGCTAACCTGGAGTATCATCATTTTAAGTATGAAGGGCACCGCATGCCTTTGCAGGTACACGTTCATTATTTAGGCACTAATGCTTTTAGCTATAGCATTAAATTGTTATTGCAGGATAAAGATGTAATGACCGTACAATGGGATGGTATGGGCAGGGCCTTGCAAAACCCAATTAAAATTAGCGGGGAAGAAGAAAAACTGGTGGAAATTAAATCCATTTAGTATATCTAAATTAAGCATCCATGAAAGCCATAGCAGATAATATAAAAATGTCACGTATGCGATGGGTAATGGTTGGCCTGGCATTTTTGGCTACGGTGCTTAATTATATTCATCGCTTATCATTTAACTATTTAAGTGCTGATGGCGAATTACGCGAACTGATACCTAACGAAGCTTTTGGCTATATAGGCACTGCGTTTTTTGTGGCTTATATGATATCCAATGCTTTTTCGGGATTTGTTATTGATAGATTAGGCACACGCCTGGGTTATGCTTTGTGCATGGCCTTTTGGACAACCGCCGGGCTTTTTCATGCTTTTGTAATAACCCCCATACAATTTGGGATAGTACGCTTTTTTTTGGGCATCGGCGAGGCCGGGAACTGGCCGGCGGCGCTCAAACTTACCGGCGAATGGTTCCCTCCGCATGAACGCTCAACAGCGTCGGGCATATTTAACAGCGGATCGGCTTTAGGGGCTATTATTGTGCCGCCACTGGTAGCTTACCTGGCTATAAATTATAACTGGCAAACCACCTTTATTTTATTGGCAGCACTAGGTTATATATGGCTGGTTATATTCTGGTTTATTTATTATACGCCCAAACAGGTAGTACAGGAAACAAAGGCCAGGCAAATACCGGTTAAGCATCTTTTAAAAACCCGCTTTGTACGTACATTTATCTTATCCAAATTTTTCCTTGACCCGGTGTGGTACTTTGTAACCTTTTGGGTAGGGCGTTATTTGGTTGATGTGCACCACCTTACCCTAAAGCAAATTGGCTGGCTAGCCATGATCCCCTTTATTATAGCCGATGCCGGAAATTTAATAGGCGGATATTTTACCCAGGTAATTATTAAACGGGGCATGCCCATACCACAAGCTCGTAAATTGTCCATATGTTTATCGGCAGGTATTATGGGTGCAGCATTTTTAGCTGCGCCATTTTTGGTTACATCTCCGCTATCGGCTTTATTACTTTTTGGTATGGCGGGCTTTGGCTATACCTCGTACACTGCAAATTCATTAGCCTGCCCTGCTGATGTGGTACCCAAAAGTGCTTCGGCTTCTGTTTGGGGGATTGGATGCGTAGGTACAGGTTTGGGCGGCGCATTGTTTCAGGCTTTATCGGGCATTATATTAACCGGTGTTGTTGCCGGGCACAATACTACCTATGCTTACAACTACTTATTTTTAATGTACGGCGGCATAGCTGTATTAGGTATGTTGGTGGTGTGGTTTTTAATGGGCCCTATACAAAAAGATGAAACTTTACATGATATTGTAAATGCATAATAAAGACGTAAATATTGCGTCCCTACATTTACTGCTCTTCCAATACTGATAAAATATTACCGGCAGGATCTTTAAACCAGGCAATTACCGGGCCACCATTACCGCGTGATATACCTTTGGCATCCGTTTTTAATTCCGGGTAATTATAAATTTCAAAAACCACTCCCTTGGCGGTCAGTTCATCAACTGTTTTTTCTACATTATCAACCCTAAAGTTTAAAACCGTATAAGTTGCAGGCTGGTGATCAGGCTTGCCATATATAAATACATCATGACCACCTGATAGTTTAAATGCTAATAGGTCCATTGGGGCCGAGACTTCAAACCCTAGTATTTCGCTATAAAATTTCCTGGCTTTAACTATATCGTTTACAGAATAGCTGGTGAATGCTGATGTGTTTTTAAACATAACGGTAAGTATTAAAATAATTTAACACACTTGTAAGTTAGTTGTTTAAATTTATTGCAAAACCGTGTCACCATATCATATGAAAACATCAGTTATCTGTGAGGTGGCCAAGTTTATGTAGCCTCATCAACTAGCGAAGAATATACACCCGCTTAAAAAATAAGGCCAAATCAATACATTGGCCATATACTAACCCGATACTACCGGATACTATTTTATAATATCAAGTGTCAATCAAACCCTTTATCTTCATACTATAACAAATAATTGAAAATTAATTACCACGCAACTAATGAGTTATACAACAATTACGAATTTTTCGTAACATTAATGTTAATAAGTGTTAAATCGTTTGTTTTACTAACTAATTAGTTATACTTTAGTTTCAACTTAAACCTAAATAATGAAGATCACAATTACCACCATAGTTGCGCTTTGTTTATTCGCGCTAACTTCTTTCGGCCAAAACACGTTCTCTGTAAAAGGAGCTACGGTTGATACCGCATTAAAAACAAAGCTGAGAGCCACAGTTACCATATTAAACGCTAAGGATTCCATTTTGCGAGGCTACACACGTAGCGCTGCCGATGGTTCATTTTCAATCTCGGGCCTACCGGCGGGTAATTACTTGTTGTGGGTCACCTATCCCGATTACGCCACTTATGAAGACTCGTTTACTTTAGGTGGCGCCAACAGCGAACGCAACTTTGGCAATATCAGTATGCAAGACAGAGCCAGATTATTGAGCGAGGTTGTGATAAAAGGCGAGGTAAAAGCCATAAAAATTAAAGGTGATACCACCGAATATAATGCCAAAGCCTTTGTAATACAGCCAAACGATAAGGTAGAGGACCTGCTAAAGCAATTGCCTGATGTACAGGTAGACAAGGATGGTAAAATTACAGCGCAAGGCAAATCTGTGCCGAATGTATTGGTAGACGGTGAAGAGTTTTTTAGCAACGACCCGCTATTGGTTACCCGCAATATACGTGCAGACATGGTGGATAAGGTGCAGATATACGATAGGAAAACCGACCAGGCTAAATTTACCGGTATTGATGATGGCAAAACCACAAAAACCATTAACATAACCCTTAAAGAAGATAAAAAGAACGGAGTTTTTGGTAAAGCATTTGCAGGCGTTGGCAATAAGGATCTGTATGATGCCCAGGCCATGTTCAACAAATTTAAAGGCAAGTATAAGCTATCTGCATATGGTACCACATCAAGTATTGGTAAAAACGGGTTAGGGTATGAAGATGCCAGTAAAATTGGCACTGCATCAACCACGATGATTGATTTTGGCGACGGCGGCACTGCAATTGGAATTAGCAGTGGAGACGATTACGATAATGCCAGTTATGGCGGCGTTGGTATTCCGAAAGCTGTAACCGCCGGTGCGCATTTTGACACCAAATGGAATGGGATAAAGGAAAGTATTAATGCCAATATACGCTTTGGTGACCTATCACTTAACACCATTAACAATACTGATCAACAGTTAAATTTTAACAATAACATATCTTACAGAAATTCATCACAAAAAACTTATAACTCTTCTTTAAGGCGAAAAGCGGATATGATCTATCAAAATAACTTTGATGCTAACCATTCCCTTAAAGTTACCTTAGACGCTTCGTTAAAAAATACTGAAAACACCATTGATCTTGAACAAACCACCAGGAAAGAAGATGGTTCATTATTAAACAGGGAGGTAAGAAGCGAAAAAACCGGCGCTGAACATAAAATTATAAATGCCAGCTTTTTATTTAATAAAAAATTTAAAAAACCACAGCGTACCATATCATGGAACGTAAGCGAAGCCTTTAACCAGGTGGATGGTAAAAGATCTATTTACTCAACTATAACTACACCTGAAAAAGCGTTACTTACACCGCCCCAAAAAATAGATAGTGTATTCAACCAAATTCAACCATCATTTACTACAAGCTCAACACTAAACAGTAATATTACCTATACCGAGCCTATAACCGCTAAGCTTGCTGTTACCTTAAATTATGGATTTGGCATAACCAATAATTCGGCTAATAAACAGGCACTCAATGAGTCGGTGATCGGAAGCGGCATTTATGATCTGGAAGATCCAATTTTTGCTAACAATTTTAAATATAACCAGCTAACCAATCAATTGGGGGCGGCATTTAGTTATCGAGGAGAAAAAACCAACCTTAACTTTGGTGTGAAAGCAACAGACGTTGATTTGAAACAAACTAACCTTAAAAACGGCAATATTTTTAACCGAAAATTTTTAAACATAGTGCCACAGGCAACCTACAGATATAGGCCAACCACCTCATCCAGCCTTTCTGTAACCTATTCGGGATCGCCGCGGCAACCAGGTATAGAACAGATACAGCCTATCAGATCAAGCACTAACCTGCTTAATATAACAGTTGGTAATGCCGATCTGCGGCCCTCATTTTCACACAATTTCAGTACATCTTATTCAACAAGTAAAGCCCTTAGCAACCAATACATTTCAATTAATGGTAGTTATAGCTTAATTAGTAATCAAATAGTAAATGATTTGTTTTTTGATCCTAATACGGGTAAACAAGTTACACAGTACGTAAATTTAACCGAAGCCACTCCTACTAACTACAGTTTGTCAGGTTCTTTTAGTCGCAAAGTATTAAGTAATACTGTTGGCTTAAGCTTATCTACCAGCCACAGTAAAAACTATAACTATCAACGCACCAGTAATGTCAGGGAATTAACCATCAATGAAACGCAAAATTACAATGCCAGCTTTCGTATAAATCGTAGTGAAGCTAAAAAATACAACTACTATATTTCAGGGGGGCCAAGCTATTCTATAAGAAAATATTCTGCCACCCCTAGCCAAAATAACAACGCCTTTGGTTACAATGCATCTGCAGACGGCGCAGTATGGTTACCGGGTAAGTTCCAAATAGCATCAGATATTAGCTACAGGTATGAAGCAGCAATACAAAACTTACCTGCGGTAAATTATAAGATATTGAACGCGTCTATCAGTAAAACATTCTTAAAAGGCGATAACCTTAAATTTTCAGTAACCGGCACTAACCTTTTTGACCAGCAACAAATTAACAGAAGGGCCGAAGGCACAGGTACCATCCAATCATTCAGTAATAATTTAGGAAGATATTTTATGTTCACCGTAACCTGGGATTTTACCAAATTTGGTACAACCACAGCACAAAACTAAACCTTATGAAAACAATATTAACCACCATAACCTGCCTGCTGCTAACTATTAGTTTACAGGCACAAAACAATAAAATAGTAACCAGTGGCAAAATTGAGTTTGAAAAGCGTATTAATATGCACGCTGCAACAAAAAACCTAATGAATAGTCTTACCGGGCTTTCAGCCACGGTTTACACACAGGCTTATGATGAGTTTAAAAGAACCGCCCCGCAATTTGCTACACTTAACAGTACTTTAATATTTAACGATAACAAAAGTTTGTTTACACCTATTGCGCCACAACAACCAATAAAGGATTTGTTAGGAACGCCGTTAGCTAAGCAATTTAATACCGTTTATATAGACATGGCCAACCGTAAAACGGTTACACTAAAAGAGGTATATGGCGATAGATTTTTGATAAGCGATAGCTTAAGTAAAATTACCTGGAGGCTAACTGACGAAACACAGGAAGTGGCGGGTTATACCTGCCGCCGTGCTAACGGATTGATCCAGGATTCGGTTTATGTAGTTGCCTTTTATACCGATAAAATTTGGATGAGCAGCGGACCCGAATTATTTTCAGGATTGCCAGGAATGATACTTAAATTGGCATTACCCTATGAAAACGTTATCTGGACAGCCACAAAAGTAACTACTGAACCTGTATCATCCGCCACAATAACACCGCCCGCTAAAGGCACTGTAGTAAACAAAAAACAGCTATATGATAAGTTAAAGAGTGCAATGGGCAGTTCAACTATGGCGCCTTATTACTTAAAATTATATCTGCTTTAATAAAAAACTATCTAACTTAAACTAACAACCATATCACAATGAGGCAATAGTTTCTTATTGCCTCAACTAACTTTATGAAACTTACCCTACTGGCAATTTTTGTCTTTTGCTTATGCGCTGTAACCTCATTTGCGCAAACCTATACTATTAAAGGCGCCGTTGGCGATAGCGTTTTAAAAGTTAAACTGCTTAACTCGCATATTAGCATTCTTAACGCGAAAGATTCTATTTTACGCAAATATACCCGTAGTGCTGCAGATGGAACTTTTACCATAACAGGATTACCATCAGGCAAATACATATTTTTAGTTACCTACCCTGAATGTGCCGATTATGTGGAGACAATCACCCTTGAAGGAGCGAATACTACACGTAACATGGGTAATATCAATATGGAGCTTAAAACAAGATTGTTGGGCGAGGCTCTGGTAAAAGGCGCAGCAATAGGCCTTAAGTTAAAGGGCGATACCTTAGTTTATGACGCTAAAGCTTATAAGATACAACCTAATGATAAGGTGGAAGACCTGATAAGGCAATTCCCCGGTATTAAGGTGGATAAGGATGGAAAAATAACCGCGCAGGGCGAGCAAGTAAAAAAAGTATTGGTAGATGGCGAAGAATTTTTTGGTGATGACCCGCTGCTGGTTACCAAAAATTTACGTGCCGATATGGTGGATAAGGTAGAAGTATATGACAAAAAAAGCGACCAGGCTACCTTTACCGGTGTTGATGACGGAATAAAAACAAAAACACTTAATGTAAAGCTTAAAGAGGATAAAAAGAATGGAATGTTTGGAAAAGTTGATGTAGGGAAAGGTACTGATGGCTATTACGAAGGACAGGCGTTATTTAATAAGTTTAAAGGAAAGTATAAGCTATCTGTTTACGGTACGGCATCTAACGACGGAAAAAACAACCTCGGATACTCTGACAATGACCGCCTGGGGACATCAAGCCTTACTACAGTAACCTTAGATGATGGAACATCCTATCAAACATCAAGCGGCGGAGATGCGCTGGATCAATCAAGTTATAACAGGGTTGGTTTTCCATCGGCACGTACAGGTGGGGCGCATTACGATACTAAGTTTAATTCAGATAAATCTACTATTAATACTAATTACCGTATAGGTGCTTTATCACTTAACACTACACAAAACACTCTTTCGCAAATAAATTTACCGGGCAACTCCCAAACAACCAATAGGGATCAAAACTCATATGCACACAGCTTCAGGCAAAAAGCTGATGTAGTTTATCAAAATATCCCTGATGCAAATAGCAACTTTAAGTTGGGTATTGATGGCTCAATAAAAACCACCGAGAATAGATCAAATAGTATAAGCAGTACCAGGGATAGTACAGGCGCGTTGTTAAACACAACTACTATTGATAATAAAAGCACAGCCGAACAAAAAACATTTAACGCTAGCCTTATCTACAATAAAAAATTTAAAAAGGTGGGCCGTACTATTTCATTTAACGCCAGTGAGGTTTTTAATCAAACCCATACTGATGGTTACCTGGAATCAAACATATTTACCCCTGTTAATAATGGCAATAGTCCCACTAATCAATACAAGCCCACCAAGGTTAGCAGCTCGGTATTAAACAGTAATATTGTTTACACCGAACCACTTACGAAAGAGCTTTCATTGGCCGTTAATTATGGTTTTGGTATAAATAATAGCTCCTCAAACCGTGAATCGTATAATAAATCACCAAGTGGAAACTATGATGCTTTTGATATCAATTTTAGTAATAACTATAAATTTAACCAGTTAACCAATCAATTAGGTGCTATATTTAATTATAAATACAAAGATGGTGTGTTAAATTTTGGCACCAAGGCATCGGCAGTTGATTATAAACAGATCAATCAATATACTGCTGACGTTTTCAGAAGGAACTTTATAAACTGGTCTCCGCAGTTTAGGTTTCAGCATAATTTTAGCCCATCTACCAGCTACTTTTTAAATTACAGCGGCAGTAACGGCCAACCTAGTATTGATCAGTTACAGCCGGTAAGAGATAACTCAAACCCTTTAAGTATTGTTACGGGTAATGCCAATCTTTCTCCACGTTTTACCCACAGTTTTAGTACACGTTTTACTGCTAACCAGCGTATAACCTCGCAGTATAAGTACGTTAGTGCTAATTATTCTTTCACAGAAAATGCTATTGTTAGTAACGTAACCATTGATCCTGCTACAGGTAAATCAGTAATTCAATATGTAAATCTTACCGATAAAAAACCATCAAATTATAGTTTATATGCTGATTACCAGCGTAAAATTTGGGGTGGTATTGATGCAGACCTATCCTTATCAACTAATGGCAATACCAATTACAGTTATAGTAACAGCGTATTAAATACTTCTTCAAGGAAATCATATAGCGTGGGCCTGTACCTTAGTAAATATGTAACTAAAAAGTATAGTATCTATATGCAATTTTCGCCAAGCTATACATTTAATACGCAAACCTTATTACCATCTAATAATTATAATGCTGCAGAATTTTATTTATATGGTGGCGGCACGGTTTATTTACCCGGCAAAATACAAATATCATCTAATATAGATTTTAACTATCAGGCTGCGGTTAAGAGCGCCCCGGCAGTAAGTTATAAAATGTGGAACGCAACTTTAACTAAAGCATTTTTTAAAGGTGATAACCTTAAAGTGTCCATCACCGGAAATAACCTGCTTAACCAAAATCAAAATACACGAAATATAAATCCATCCGGTTTTACACAAAATACATATAATTCTATTCAGAGATATTTTATGCTTAACATAACCTGGGATTTTACAAAGTTTGGCACATCAACAACAACTAAATAACATGAGAAATGCATATATACTTATTGGTTGCTTTTTACTACTAGTAAATAGTTTATTTGCCCAGGTAAAAGTGATTACCAGTGGTACAATCATCTTCGAAAAAAGATTAAACTTACATGCGATCGGTAAAAATGAATTAGGCACCAAACCCAATCAGCGTAGCATAGATGAATACGAAAAGTATAAAAAAACTACTACGCAGTTTGGTACATTAACCAGCACATTAACTTTTAATACCGATAAAAGCTTATTTACTCCTATTGACCGCCTATTGCCTGCTGGAATGGATTTTTATAATAATCCTATGAATAAACAGCTAAACATTGTTTATTCTGATTTTACTACAAACACCAACATATCTCAAAAGGAAATGTATGGCGATCTGTTTATCGTATCAGATTCTACGCGAAAAATAACTTGGCGCTTAACTGATCAGACCCAGGATATTGCCGGTTTTAAATGCAGGCGCGCCAACGGACTTATACTTGATTCGGTTTACGCAGTAGCGTTTTTTACCGACGAAATAGGAGTGAGCGGTGGCCCCGAATCATTCTGGGGCCTACCCGGTATGATATTGCAAGTGGCCCTACCTCACGAGAATGTAATTTGGACAGCTAAAAAGGTAACTACCGATCCAGTACCTATAACCGCTATCGTACCTCCTAAAAAAGGTAAAAAAATCTCCAGAACACAATTATTTAAACTAGTGAAAGATAATATGCAGTTCGGAAATGGGGTGGACAGCTATGAAACCAAAGTATTTGCGCTTTAGCTAACAGGGTTGCGGGTATAATCGTTATCAACTAATCTTAAAATACCTAGTGGATTGCTGTTTTGCAATGGCTCAGGCAAACTACTATCCGGAAAATTTTGGTAACATACCGGCCTGGTAAAACGATAAATAGCTGTACCGCCAACCGATGTAGTTGCACTATTAGTAGTAGCCGGGAACGGGCCTCCATGTACCATCGCGTTAGCAACTTCAACGCCGGTAGGTGTACCGTTAACTAATATCCTTCCTACTTTCTCTTCCAATATATAGCGCAACTCTGCATAATCTTTTAGGTCTTGCTCATTACCCCAAATGGTAGCGGTTATTTGCCCTTTAAGATTGCGTGCAATTTTATATACCTCGTCATCATTTTTAGTAACTACATGCACAGATGCAGGGCCAAAATACTCTTCACTTAATGCCTCATGGGTAAAAAAAGCATCCGCATCAGCTTTAAACATATAAGGTACTGCCGCAGTATCATGGTCACTGCTACCTTTACCATACACCTCAATACCTTCATGCCCGGCTAACTTTTCTGTACCCCTTGCGTATGAACGGTATATACTGTCAGATAACATAGTACCACCCGAAGCATTATCTACTTTTGATTTAAAATCATTCATAAACTGCCCGGCTGTTTCTGAATTGGGTAAAACCATTACACCCGGATTAGTACAATATTGCCCTGTACCTAATAAGTTTGAATCAGCCAAAGCTTTAGCGAGTTCAGTACCTTGCTCTGCTAATATACCGGGTAAAATAAATACCGGGTTAAAGCTTCCCATTTCTGAATATACCGGGATAGGTTCATCCCTTTTATTGGCCGCATCAAATAAAGCCTTACCGCCCTGGTATGAGCCTGTAAATGCTACTGCTTTAACAAATGGATGACCAACAATATGTAAGCCGGTTTGATAAGTAACACCCTGCACCATAGAGAATACACCTTCGGGCATACCTGTTTGCTGTACAGCTTTAATTACAGCCTGGCCAACCAATTCGGCAGTTACCGGGTGTGCAGGATGGGCTTTATGCACTACCGGGCAACCTGCAGCCAAAGCTGAAGCGGTATCGCCACCGGCAACAGAAAAAGCGTATGGAAAATTACTTGCTCCAAATACTCCTGCAACGCCTAATGGAATTTGCATTTGCCTTAGATCTGATTTTGCAGGGTTATTTGCGCTCGGTAAATCAATTATAGCCCGCAGCCACGATCCTTCTCGTAATATATTAGCAAAAAACCGTAGTTGGTTAGTCGTCCTGTCTCGTTCGGCCAATAAACGGCCCTCGGGTAATGAGGTTTCTTGTTGTGTAATAGCTATTAATGATGGGCCTATAGCTATAATTTCATCAGCAATTTTATCTAAAAAATCTGCCCGTTGGTTATATGGTAGTCTTTTGTATATGGGTGCAGCAGTATTAGCTTTTTCAATAGCCTGGTCAATTTCTTCAATAGTAGCTTCATGGAATGAATAAGCCACTCCATCTTTGTTTTTTACCGGCCCATTAAAAGTATCAGTGCTATTGCCCGATTGGGTATTACCTATTAATTGTTTTCCTGTGATAGTCATATCTAGTTTGAATTAACTATACAAAGTTAATAACATACATCACCCTACAGTTTAATCATACTGTCATTTAAAGGTTTGTATTAAGTAAATTACTTAATTAAGTGCGGCATACCTGGGTTCAGGCAAATTATCGTTAGCATCTCTGGATGTTGATATAAGGAATTTTTTTAATGCTACCAATTGGTTAGTGTTAATTAAATCGACCCCGCACTTAAGCAACTCATTCCACACTGTTTTATTTTCGGGCGATGCCCAAAGGCGTACCCGCTCGCCACGGCTATGTGCCATATTTACATAATTAACAAGTCGCTCCTTTTGATTTTCAGGTAATGACCCAAAACCATTCCATTTTACTAGTTTTGAATACTTACAACTGGCCATGACATACATATTAGTAGTCAGGGTATCATGTGCAACTTTACGCAGATCTTTATCAATAAAAGCTAATCTGTCAGATTCATTTTTTATCATTTCATAAGGCTTATGGCCCGATAGTATTATTGTTACAGCACGCTCGGTAATCACACCATTATTATAGCTGGTTAATATTTTGCGATACTTTTCAAGTAAAAACTTAAGTGCTTTATAGGTAGCATTAGCATCAGTTTTAATGTCAATTAACAAGGTTATAGGATTATTGTAAGTGGGATAAACCCGGCCATCATTCTTTTCAACTGCCTCAAGTAAAGGTTCCAGGTACAGTTTCTCCAGTTTACGATGCGATTTAAAATATGGGTTGATATGAGCCACAACTAAGTTTTTTCCTCTTAAAAAAACATCAGCTTCCACATTGGTGTACCCATTAGCCAACGCATCATGCAAGGGGCGCTTATGCGTATAATCATTATGAGCAAATGCATTAGGAAGAGGGATTGATTGTGCAGATGCACAACATGTAATACACAGACAAAACACAGCCATAGCCGCATTAAAACACGTTTTACGCATTAATCAACAGGGTTTAATTGGTACTTCAAACTAATAGGTATTACTAATATAAAAGTTAAAAACATTCGGTCATAATATTTTTACAATTATAATTTACAAATATTAGTTGTACGTAAAGTATTGATTAACTGTTGCTGATGTTAACGTTAATAATTCATTTTTTTAGCGTTGATATCTCTTGTCTGATTTGATGAAGGCTATCTGCCAGTGCATCATTTTGAGCTTTTAAACTATCAAAAGATTGTTGGATCTGATCCATCTTCATGCCCATTCTTCCCTCGGGAGATGATCCTGGCCCGCAGGCAAATAATGAAATAGATATTAAGGTGA
This sequence comes from uncultured Mucilaginibacter sp., assembly GCA_964524015.1. Classification (GTDB taxonomy): domain Bacteria; phylum Bacteroidota; class Bacteroidia; order Sphingobacteriales; family Sphingobacteriaceae; genus Mucilaginibacter. The sequence continues at coordinate 46,839 of CAZGBN010000023.1, forward strand.
CCAGTACAGCTAGTTTCATGATATAATTTTTTTAGTAAATACAATGTATTGGTAGATACAAAAGAAAAAAACTTACAACCCCTCGCAATAAAAGGTCACTTAACAAAAAAGCCTTAGTAGTTTCCTACTAA
>CAZGBN010000024.1:0-46763 GCA_964524015.1 uncultured Mucilaginibacter sp.
CGCCTTTAGGGCCCACGTTGCGGATAACCACCACATCACCCGCTTTGACTCGGCCGCTTGATATGCCTGCAATCAGTTCAAATTCGCCATCAAATACGCGGGCAGGTCCTTCAAAATGGGTTCCTTCTTTACCGCTTATTTTGGCTACGCTACCACCTGTGGCAATATTGCCATACAGTATCTGTAAGTGACCGGTGGCTTTAACAGGTGCTTCAACCGGCCATATAATTTTTTGTGTATCAAAATCCAGTTCAGGTACTTCAGCCAGGTTCTCGGCAATGGTTTTACCGGTAACAGTAAGGCAATTGCCATGTAACCAGCCTTGTTGTAAGCAATATTTCATTACCGCAGGTACACCACCAACATTATGCAGGTCCTCCATCATGTATTTACCGCTTGGCTTCATATCTGCCAGTACCGGTATGCGGTTACTCACTGCCTGGAAATCATCCTGGGTTAATTTAACGCCAACGCTTTTTGCCATGGCTATCATGTGCAATACCGCATTTGTGCTGCCTCCCAATACCATAATTACCACCATTGCATTTTCAAATGCTTCGCGGGTCATGATATCGCTTGGTTTAATATCTTTCTCTAATAATATCTTAATGGCTTTACCAGCTGCTAAACACTCGGCTTTTTTTTCGTCGCTTAATGCGGGATTTGATGACGAGTAAGGCAGGCTCATGCCCATAGCTTCAATAGCCGCGGCCATGGTATTGGCGGTATATACACCACCACAGGCGCCCGCGCTTGGACAGGCATTTTTTACTACACCCATAAAATCTTCGGGAGTGATAGTGCCTGCAATTTTTTTACCTAATGCCTCAAATGCCGATACAATGTTCAGGTCCTCGCCTTTATAATGGCCCGGTTTAATAGTACCACCGTATACCATAATGCTTGGGCGATTCAATCGGCCCATGGCCATTATCGAGCCCGGCATGTTTTTATCACAACCCGGCAGGGTAATTAAGCCATCATAATATTGTGCGCCGGTAACAGCTTCAATACTATCAGCAATAACATCACGACTAACTAATGAGTAACGCATGCCTTCGGTGCCATTGCTCATGCCATCGCTTACACCAATGGTATGAAATATCAAGCCTACCAGATCCTCATCCCAAATACCTTTTTTAACAATTTTAGCCAGATCATTCAGGTGCATGTTGCAGGTATTGCCATCATAGCCCATACTTGCCACGCCTACCTGCGCTTTGCGCATATCATCATCAGTTAATCCTATCCCATACAACATGGCCTGCGCGGCAGGTTGTGTTGGATCCTGGGTAAAGGTTTTGCTGTACTTATTCAATTCTACGGCGTTGCTATTATCTGACGAACTCATGTTTTATATTGGTGTACGTTGTACTAATTTGTATAAATAATTATGTATAGGTTAAATACTCCGGCACGTGCCCGATTATTTAATTGTAAGATAGGGATAGCCTGAAAAACTGACAATAGCATAATGATTTTTTTTGAAAAAGTATTTAATATTAAAAATAATACTATAATTGGTATAATATATTAATTATTTAATTAAAATCAGAATATAATTTTTAGTCAACTATACCAAAGTTTAAAACGGTATTCGGTACAGTTGGTATGCATGCATAGTAATAGGCTGATTTTCTGCCTGAAATAGGATAGAGGCTAGAAAAAGTTGGTGTAAAAGCAATGGTCTTTTACTGGCGTACAGTAAGACTAACACACAACCCCGGCCCTATCAATGAGGGAGCTCCCCGGGAGCATTAGGCTTGTCTCCTGACCGGATAAGTTAAGTAAACATACCCCATTAGTTATCAACATATTGTCAATATGGCTTGAAAATTGCCTGTTGTTGAAATATGCGAGCATTAGAATATAAAACCCAGATAGGGCACCTGGTAATGGTTGATCCTAACAGCCAGGGCGACAATTATCATATATTTATTGATAATGACTACCAGGGCAATATTGTAAGGTTAAAAGGACACTGGGTAGGCAATCTTGATCAAAACTCAGACCTTACCATTGATGAGGTTAATTTATTAGGGCATATAATTATAGAGAAGCTGGCACCGGCTGTATAGATTATGCCCGGCTGTAAACATATTACGCAAATTGGTCACCTTAAGGTGGTACACCCATATAACGGGCGGGATAACTATTATATATTTATTGATAATGACTACCAGGGCAATGTTATCAAACTTAAAACTCAATGGGTGGCCGATATAGGAGATAGCTGTGATTTGACAGCAAACGAGGTGCTAGCAGTAGGCAAGATAATAGATGCGAATTTTGATAGGGCGTAACGTAACGTTTATCTCACATGTCCGGGTTTTCGCCAAACTATTTATATATTTAAGCCTCATCAACTTAGTATATATAGATGAAAAAAGCGATACTTCTATTTTTATTCATAATTACAGCTATAGGTGTAAAAGCGCAGGATGAGCAACCGCAACTACCGCCTGATCTGGATATGCTTAGATTTTTCTATATACGCTACATGGCACCATATACTGATGGTACCCAGCTAAGCGACCTTGACCGCAAGCAATCACAAATGCGGCGCACATTTTGCACCGCGCGTTGCCTTGAACAATATCAGCAAATAAGAGAAAAGTCAACTAATGATGATGACCCTTTTATTAAAGCACCCGACGCCGACGGCGAAGCAATACGTTCACTGCAGTTTGCCAAAAATCCTAAACAACCCGGCAGATACACCGTAACCTACGAAGCTGGCGAGAAAATAACCATTGAGCTTGGCCTGATTAAAGATAAAGAAGGCGGGTGGAAGATAGATCATTTATATTAACCTTTGTTCAGGTTAGTTTAGACATCCCCCACACAAATCTAATGCATTACTAAGGTTTGCTTCCTATCCGGCCCTACTGATAACCACTTAATAGGTACGCCCAGTTCCTGCTCCAAATAATCAATATATGATTGTAATTTTTGAGGTATCTCATTCAGTTCAGTAATGCCTGTTATATCTTCAGCCCATCCATCTATTTCTTTCAAAACAGGCACAGCGTCTACCGAGCAAATATCATAAGGCATATAATCAATTTTTTCGCCTAAATAGTTGTAATGTGTACAAGCGTATATTTTATCAAAACCACTTAATACATCAGCTTTGGTCATTACCATTTGGGTAACGCCATTAAGCATTATAGCGTATTTTAAAGCCGGCAGATCGATCCATCCGGTACGGCGAGGCCTTCCGGTCGTCGCACCAAATTCATGGCCTATGCGGCGTAATTCTTCGCCTGTTTCGTCCTCTAATTCAGTAGGGAAGGGACCGCCGCCAACACGTGTGCAATAGGCTTTAAAAATGCCTATCACATCGCCAATTTGACGTGGGGCAATACCTAAACCTGTGCAGGCACCTGCAGCAGTAGTGTTTGATGAAGTTACAAAAGGGTACGAGCCAAAATCAATATCAAGCATGGCACCTTGTGCGCCTTCGGCTAATACTTTTTTGCCTTGTTTGATATAACCGTTAACCAAATGCTCAGAATCAACCAGTTCAAATTTCTTGATCAATTCAATAGCTTCAAAAAATGCCTGCTCGCGCTCGCTAAAATCAGCTACTTCGCCGTATAATGATTGCAGCATAGAAGTATGCTTATCAACCAGTTTTTGGTAACGTTCTTTAAAATCAGGCAAGGTAATATCACCAATACGCAAACCATTACGCCCGGTTTTATCCATATAAGTTGGGCCAATACCTTTTAAGGTCGATCCAATTTTACCATCGCCCATTCTTTTTTCAGATGCGGCATCCAGTAACTGGTGAGTAGGTAAAATTAAATGCGCTTTTTTAGCTATCACCAAATTCTTTTTGGCTAACAGGTCGTGCCCGGCATCTTTAAGTTTATCAATTTCCCTTTTTAGGGTGATAGGGTCAATTACCACACCGTTACCAATAAGGTTAAGTGTGTTCGGAAAAAATATACCAGAAGGGATGGTATTTAGTACAAATTTTTTACCGTCAAACTCCAAAGTGTGGCCTGCATTCGGTCCTCCCTGGAAACGAGCGATCAGGTCATAACCTGCGCTTAGTACATCAACAATTTTTCCTTTACCTTCATCGCCCCACTGGAGGCCTAATAATACGTCAACAGCCATTATAAATTCAAGTCTTTGATCAAGTGCGCAAAGTTATATTTTTCTATCGCAATACCCTTCTCTTAATTTTGCACAATTACCATAAAGATTCAACGAATGGTGTTTGATCTCAAATTTCAATAGGTCACCCATCATGCTTTGTATTTGTTGTATGCGTGGGTCGCAAAACTCAACTACCTTGCCGCAGTCAATACAAATAATATGATCGTGCTGTTTATAACCGTATGATTTTTCAAATTGGGCCATGTTTTTACCAAACTGGTGCTTGGTAACCAGGTCGCATGATACCAACAATTCTAACGTATTATATACCGTAGCACGGCTAACACGGTATTTTTTATTTTTCATGTGGATATATAATGACTCCACATCAAAATGGTCATTTCTTGAATATATTTCTTCTAATATGGCGAAGCGCTCAGGCGTTTTCCGGAGACTTTTGTTTTCCAGGTAAGCTTCAAATATTTTTTTTACCAATCCTATGGTTTCCTGTTGAGGCATAATGTATTGTTAATGTTCAAAGTTATAATAAAGAGTCAAGAATCAAGAATTAAGATGCAAGAGTTATTATCAATTTTTTGTAATTAAATGTCTTGATTCCTGATTCTTAACTCTTGTTTTTATCAGGATGCTTTTTCAATATCCGAATCAAAGCGGGTTACCGCGGTAACACCTTTTACCATTTTTAATTTTTTGATCAGGTTATCCAAATGTTCTGTATCGTTTACATATACCATTATTGACCCTTCAAAAATACCGTTATCACTGTCAACCGTTATTGAGCGCATATTTACTTTGAAGTCATTGGATATCACAGTAGTTATCTGATTAATTAATCCAACATCATCAATACCTGTTATACGTATGCCGGTTAAAAATGCCAGTTCCTGTTGGTTGGTCCAGCGGGCTTTAACTATGCGGTACCCATAATTGGCCATTAATTTTGCCGCGTTAGGGCAATTGGTACGGTGTATTTTAATGCCATCACTCACCGTAACAAATCCAAATACATCATCGCCTGGTATGGGGTTACAGCAGTTGGCCAGTTTATAATCTATCTTCTGCATATCCTCACCAATAAGCAGCATATCGCTGTCTTTGGCTTTGATGCTGCGTAAAAGGCTTTGTACCTGTTCCTGCTCAATTTTATCTTGAGGCTTGTTTTCAATTACTTTTTCAGATGCCTGGTAGTCTTTCAGGTCCTTCATATCAATAACGCCTTTGGCGACATTGAAAAACAGGTCCTGAGTTGATGTTAGCTTAAAGTAATAGCTTAGTTTCAATAAATTTTCAGAGTTGTAAGTGATCTTTAGTGATTTCATCTTACGCTCCAAAATCTCCTTACCGTCTTCGGCTATTTTACGCCGCTCTTCTTTTAAGGCCGATTTTATTTTGGCTTTGGCCTTGGCAGTAACCACAAAGCTCAGCCAATCTTCTTTAGGTACCTGTTTGCTCGAGGTGATGATCTCTACCTGATCGCCGTTTTGCAGTTTATAGCTTAACGGAACCAATTTATGGTTTACCTTAGCGCCAATACAACTGGCACCTACATCAGTGTGTATCTCAAAAGCAAAATCAAGCGCGGTAGCATTTAGTGGTAACTGTATAAGTGCACCTTTAGGTGTAAAAATGAATATCTCATCGCTAAACAAGTTCATTTTAAAATCATCCAAAAATTCTAATGCGTTGGCATCAGGATTTTTAAGCATATCGCGCACTTTTTGTACCCATTGGTCCAAACCGCTATCGGTTGATGATTCTTTATATTTCCAATGCGCGGCAAAGCCTTTTTCGGCTATCTCGTTCATACGCGTGGTACGTATCTGCACTTCAACCCATTGCCCGCGTGGCCCCATTACAGTAGTGTGTAGTGATTCGTAGCCATTAGCCTTTGGCGATGATATCCAATCGCGCAGCCTGTCGGGATTAGGGCGATATAGATCGGTAACTATGGAGTATGCTTTCCAGCAATCAGCTTTCTCATTTTCGGGTGCGCTATCCAATATTACCCTGATGGCAAAAAGATCATATACCTCTTCAAAAGGGATAGATTTTTTTTTCATCTTGTTCCAGATGGAGTGTATTGATTTTGGTCGACCGAAAATATCGGCTTCTAACTCCTGGGCATGTAAAGCTTTTTTTACCGGTTCGGCAAAGTCACGTATAAATTTTTCCCGCTCGGTTTTTTTCTCGTTTAGTTTATTTTTAATGAATTGATAGGTTTCCCGCTCCATGTATTTCATGGAAAGGTCCTCTAACTCTGACTTTATGGCATACAACCCCAAACGGTGGGCCAACGGCGCATACAAGTAAACGGTTTCTGATGATAGTTTTAGCTGTTTATCGCGCGGCATAAACTCCATGGTGCGCATATTATGCAGCCTATCTGCCAGTTTTATTAGTATAACCCTTACATCATCTGCTAGGGTAAGCAGCATTTTTCTGAAATTTTCGGCCTGCAACGAACTATTGGTATCAAATACGCCCGATATTTTAGTAAGGCCATCAATAATTTTAGCCACTTTTTTACCAAACTCACGCTCAATATCGTCCAGCGTCATATCGGTATCTTCTACAACATCATGCAGCAAAGCGCATACTATTGAGGTAGTACCTAAACCTATTTCTTCGGCAGCAATTTGAGCTACAGCAATGGGGTGATAAATATAAGGCTCGCCAGACTTGCGGCGCATATCTTTATGGCTCTCCAGCGCCATGTCAAATGCCTTGCGTATCATGCGTTTATCACCCTTTTGCAGGGTTGATTTACTTGCACGTAACAAAGCCCGATATCTTTTTAATATTTCGTTCTTTTCTTCTTCCAGATCTATCACTAAGTCTTTCATATACTAAGTAGTACCTATAATATCATAAACTTGCAATAAAGTTTTAAATTGCAGGTTATTATGAAATGCAATAAAAAATTGCGTTAATTTTGCAGTAAGTAAAATTATGAAATTTATTGGTTTAATATTATTGTATTGTTGTTGTACGTTGGGTGAGCTTAGGGCCCAAACGCTACAACCTGCGCCTGTAACAAGGGGCAAAAATGATACCATAAAAACCTATGTAATTAATGTTGATGGTGTTAATATGCCATGGATAGTTACAGAAGAAGTAACTATATATGAGATACGTATTTTTAAGAGCCAGGCCGACAGGCAATATTATAACCGTTTAAAGTATAATGTGCTTAAAGTTATTCCTTATGCCAAATTTGCAGGTATCAGGTATCGACAATTGGAGCGCGAACTTGCTTTAACCGGTGATAAGAAAAAGCAAAAGCAATTAATAAAAGCATGTGAAACACAAATTAAGGATATGTTTAAACGCGAGGTAGAGAATTTAACTATTAGCCAGGGAGAAGTACTGATCAAATTAATTGATCGTGAAACCAATAATTCCACCTATGAGCTGGTTAAACAACTTAAAGGCGGGTTCAATGCTTTCTTACTGCAATCTGCCGCTCGTTTTTTTGGCCATAATTTAAAGGAAACCTATGACAGAGATGAACAGCGTGATATTGAATATATCCTTCAAAAGGCAGGCTACGATTCTTATAAAAATTAATTAATGATCGATAACAGCATCTACCGTTTTATAGTTCAAAAATTAAACGGCGACGAGATAAGCCTATCAGCTTATGCAAATAAAGTGCTTTTAATAGTTAATACTGCTTCACAATGTAGTTTTACACCGCAGTTTAAAGACCTGGTGGCATTAAAAAATGAATTTGCGGGTGATGATTTTGAGATACTGGCTTTCCCCTCAAATGATTTTGGCGGACAAGAGCCGCTTGAAGGTAATGCTATCACCCAGTTTTGCGAAACTTTTGGTACCAACTTCCCCGTTTTTGATAAGATAAGGGTTAGGGGGCCATATGCAGATGCCTTATACCAGTTTTTGGCTGATAAAAAGCAAAATAATGTACTGTCATCCGTACCCAGGTGGAATTTTCATAAATTTTTGATAAACAGATCGGGTATTGTAACCGATTTTTTTTATCCATTCACTAAGCCTACATCTTCAAAAATTAAAAAAAAGATAGCCCGTTTGCTGGCTGCTGATAAATAATAACTATGCTTAAATTAGATATACTAGTTTTATCTGTTCATCCTGATGATGCCGAACTAGGTTGCGCGGGTACTATTTTAAAGCATATTGCTTTAGGTAAAAAAGTAGGTGTTGTTGATTTAACCCGTGGCGAATTAGGTACCCGTGGTACTGCCGAGATACGTGCTAAAGAAGCAGCTGCATCTGCAAAGATATTGGGCCTGGCTGCCCGCGAAAATTTAGGATTACCTGATGGTTTTTTTCAAAATGATAAGGAGCATCAATTAAAGGTTATAGCTGCTATACGCAAATATCAGCCTCAAATTATAATAACCAATGCTTATCATGACCGTCATCCGGATCATGGCAGGGCGAGTGACCTGGTGGAAACAGCTACATTTTTATCGGGCTTGCGTAAAATTGAAACTTCAATAGATGGCGAACCTCAACAACCATGGCGTGCCGAATTGTTATTGCATTTTATACAGGATGAATATATTAAGCCTGATATTTTGGTAGACGTAACCGATTATTGGGATAAAAAGGTTGAAAGTATCAACGCGTTTGGTTCGCAGTTTTTTAATCCTAATTGGGAAAACGAACCACAAACCTATATATCATCGCCTGAGTTTATAGAAATAATTGAGGCGCGGGCGCGTGAATTTGGTAAAGTAATAAAAGTAAAATACGCCGAGGGATTTACCTCGCGCAAAATATTAGGAGTAGATAACCTGTTTAACTTACTATAAAGCTTTTACGTATTCAAAGCGGTTATTATCGTTGTTTCTTTCCCTGCGTAGTTTACTTTCTTTAGCCAGTTTTAGTAAAATTCCTGACAATTCGGATGGTTTAAAATCCGAATTAAAATTATCCTTGCAAAAATCTGCAATTGATGAAATCGATTGCGGTGCATTAAAAAAATCAGTGGATAATAATTGGTATAAAACTTTGGTAGCACCAGGTTTTTTACGGCCCAAAAGCGGATAATTATCCCTTGCACTTAAAGGCTTACGTATTTTTTTATAAAATGATTCAACATCGTTTTCACCTTTGTCTGTTTCAGACATAGCATCAAACAATTTGTCTATAATCTTTACCTGAACCGCTTCGGATTTAAATGAATTAACAACTTCTGAAATTTCTATTAGTTGTTTTTTTAGTTTGTCAATATTTTTGCTCATGGTATTACTACTCACATTATAGTGTGTTAATTAAATTACAGGCTTAAATTGGGCGTACCTGTACCAAAATAAATAGTTTACAATCAGTTTATAGTGGGGAGTGCGACAAACATACGATTATGATACATTATTACTAAATACGATGAATACTTAATAACAGGGTGTAGCAACATTATTACATTTTTAGTAATCAGATACAGATTTTAAGGGCTAAAATCTGTTTTTCATGCCTAATAAACCCCAAATGCCGCCGCTATGTATAGCTAAAATGCGGCTTCCCGGAGCAAAATATTGTTTAGCAGCTAGGTCATATATGGCATACAGCATTTTGCCGGTGTAAATAGGCTCTATTAAAATACCGGTTGTGGCTGTAAAATGTTTTATAAAGTTTATTAATTGGGGAGTAGTTTTGCCATAGCCACCAAAATGATAATTGGTGTGCAGTTGGTAGGCAGATGGGCTAATTAAAAAGTTATTGATCTCTTCTTTAATAAAATCACCGTTTTTTAAAACCGGGATGGCATTAAATTCAGCAGGCAGGTTATGTTGTTTTAACCCATTTATTATGCCTGCGGCTGTTGTACCTGTGCCACAAGCACAAAATATATGATCGTACTGTTGCGTTAGTTCGGCAACCAATTCACTACATCCTTTGGCCCCTTCGGCAGAGGCGCCACCTTCATCAATAAAAAAAGCATTTGCATCATCACCAAAGTATTTTTTAAAGAGAGGCATTTTATCGCGGTAGCTTTCACGATCAACAAAAATTAAATTCATGCCATGTAACCGGCATAAAAACAGCGTATCGTTTTCTACTTCTTCGCCACGTACAATGCCCGTAGCTTTAAAGCCAAACTTTGCTGCCGCCGCGGCAGTAGCCAGTAAATGATTAGAATAAGCACCACCAAAGGTTACCAGGTGGGTTTTACTTTCGGCCTGTGCTTTTTTTAAGATGTATTTTAATTTGCGCCATTTATTGCCCGATATAATGGGGTGTATCAGGTCATCGCGCTTTATAAAAAGAGTTAAGCCCTGTTCGTCAAACAACTTGTCGTTTATTTGATGAACAGGGCTTAAAAAATCTAATTCGATATCCATTAAGCTAATTAGAACCCTAAACCAATACCAGCGTTAGCTGATTTGTATTCGGCAAAGCTATATGAACCGTATATTTTAAGGAAGAACAAGCTCATTTGGAAACCAACATCAGCGCGCATACCATTAGTTTGCGCAGATGATCCGCTAATGTTGATAGGGTTAGCATAATTCGTGTACTGAGGTGTGCCATTAGTGCCACCAGGTGTTACACCAGTAACAAAAGGATAATTACCCTTTAAACCTACATCAGTTTTGCTAGATAAGAATCCAACAGAAACAAATGGGGTAAAGAATGCTAATTTTTTAGAGATGATCACTTGTGTGTTCCATCCGCTAAAATGGCCCTCTAAAGCTTGTGTGCTATAATCTGCCGTTCCGCCGCTATTATTTTCAGGTCTAACTTCTAATGGTTTTTTATAAGTTAAACGGGTATAACCAACTGCCACTGCTAAGTCAAATGGAACTACTTTTTCTGCCTTACCAAAGTATTGCGAAATGCTGTGTTTTACACCAAAACCAAACATACCTACAGAACCTACATCATCAGTAATTTTGGTAGTTGGTATTAAACGTAAGGTAACATCAGTGTTTTTAACCAAACCTACGGTTAATTGTAATTGCGGAGCAGGTACATATTGGGTAACACCTCCTGGTAAAGTAGTGTTATATTTACGTAATGGGTCATTGGGGGCACTTGGGTCAGAAATTTCAATAGCTGTTTTCATGTTTTCATCGCCGCCAAATGTTGGTGCTATGCCCCCGTTGTTGGTAGCTCTAATATTAGCTAACCCCAAAGTATTTACGTTAAAAGATTTATCCTTGTCTGCTATCATACTAACAGAAGCGCTTACTCTAACATTAAACTTTAAAAAGCCTAAAGTTTTGGCAGTATTGGTCCATCCGCCATTTAAGCTGTTACCAAAACCTTTAAATAAAGGTGCGGTGTAAGCATTTAGTATTTTGTTAACATCGCCAGGGCTACCTTTAAATAGTTCGTTAATACCATCATCCTGTGCATTTGCCTTGAATGTCACAGTAAATAAAATTACTAAAGTAATTAGGGAGTAAAGTTTTTTCATATTGTGTGTTTAAGATTTAATACATAAAAGTAATATATATTAGTGAGAAGTCAATATTATGATATAATTACTGCAATATTATCAATGCTTTAGCTTATAAAAACCCTTACTTTTGCGTTGATGACCCATGACGCCGAACTTTTAGAATCTGATGAGCAGGACCTATATGAACACTTACGTGTAATAGTTGACAAAGGCCAATCATTATTACGTATTGATAAATTTTTAATGCACCGCGTTGAAAACGCCTCACGTAACCGCATCCAAAATGCTATAGAGTTGGGCAATGTGCTGGTTAATGATAAACCTATAAAGGCCAGCTATAAGGTAAAGCCGTTGGATGTAATATCAGTTGTTTTACCTCACCCGCCGCGAGATACAGAAGTGTATCCCGAAGATCTGCCAATTGATATCGTTTACGAGGATGATGACGTGCTGGTAGTAAACAAAGCAGCAGGCATGGTGGTGCACCCGGGTTATAATAATTACACGGGTACGTTGGTTAATGCGCTTGTATATCATTTTCAGCAATTGCCCACATTGCCCGGTAATGATGGCCGCCCGGGTTTGGTGCATCGTATTGATAAGGATACTTCGGGATTGTTGTTAATAAGCAAAAACGAGCGCTCCATGACCTGGCTGGCACGCCAGTTTTTTGAGCACACTATTCAGCGTAAATACATTGCCTTGGTATGGGGTGATTTGGAAAAGGATGGAACCGTAACAGGCTATATTGGCCGTAGTGTGAATGACAGGCGGGTAATGTCTATTTATGATGACCCGGAAAAAGGAAAATGGTCTGTAACGCATTATAAAGTGTTGGAGCGGTTAAATTATGTGACCTTGATAGAGTGCCAGTTAGAAACGGGCCGCACCCACCAGATACGCGCGCACATGAAGCATATAGGCCACCCATTATTTAGCGATGCTACTTATGGTGGCGATAAAATTTTAAAAGGTACGGTATTTAGCAAATACAAGCAGTTTATTGATAACTGTTTTGAACTCATGCCCCGCCAGGCCCTACACGCGCAATCGCTGGGTTTTTTGCATCCAACACTCAAAAAAAATATTTTATTTGAAGCTCCTTTGCCACAGGATTTTGAAACAGTTTTGCAAAAATGGCGCAAATATATTGGTGCCAATGCAACGCAAAATGATGAACTTAGCGTTTAAGTAAAATGGCATTAAATCTCATCAATTTTAACGGACAAATTGTTCCTGCTGATACTAAACTGCTATCGGTAGCTAATCGTGCGTTTAAGTATGGCGATGGCTTGTTTGAAAGCATGCGCCTGTTTAAAGGGAAATTGAAATTTGCCGACTTGCATGCTGATAGGTTACAGCGGGGAATGAAAGCGTTAAAGATTGATGGCTACTCGCAAATGGATGTTTACTTTTTGCGGGATATGGCTGAACAGTTAGCTTTGCGTAATAAAGCTAAGCATGGGCGTTTACGATTAACCGTTTACCGGGATGCATCTGGTTTTTATGCGCCAACTACTAATGCAATGGGCTATTGTCTGGAGATAGCACCTGCTGATGAACCCCGCTATTTTTTAAATGAGAAGGGCCTGATAGTAGATGTGTATACTGAAATACCAAAGCCATGCAATTTCCTTTCCAATATAAAAACGTGTAACTCGCTTACCTATGTAATGGCTGGTTTATATAAAACCCAGCATAATTTGGATGAAGTTTTTTTACTGAACCAAAACGGCTTTTTATGCGAGGCTAGCAGCGCCAACATATTTGTTTATTATCAAAATCATTTATATACGCCTGCGCTAAGCGAAGGCTGTGTAGAAGGCGTAATGCGCCAGGTAATAATTGATCTGGCTAAGAAGATAAATATCCCGGTTATTGAAGCTCAGATCAACCCTGATATATTATACGAAGCTGATGAGGTGTTTATAACCAACGCCAGCCGCGGCATACAATGTGTTATGGGCTATGGCGTAAGGCGCTATTTTAATAAGATCAGTAAGGTTTTAATGGAGGAGTTGAATAATATTTAATTTTTGGTAACCTAAATTGTTTGTATATATTTGGTATATAGCCAATTAAATACCAATAAGCCTCAAATTAAATCGTAATGAAAATCAAGTCAGCCTTATTCTTAGGTGCATTTTTGCTTATGGCAATTAATGTATTTTCACAAGAACTTACCAATAAATGGACCCCATTACTTACCCAGGATGGAAAGTATTTTGAAACCTATATTGGCATTCCGCACACCAGCCTCACCAGTTTGCCGGGTGTAGAGAAGGGTAATGGAACTGACAAAGGCACAGCACTGGGTTTAAATAATGATCCTTTACATGTATTTACTATCGAGATGGTTGATGGCCAACCGGTATTACATGTTTCGGGCGAGATATTTGGTGGTTTTAGCACCAAAAAAGAATTTGGCAACTATCACCTAAAAGCCGAAGTAAAATGGGGTGAAAAGAAGTACGAGCCAAGATTAACTGCAAAAAGGGATAATGGCATCCTATTTCATGGTAAGGCCCCTCATGGGCAGTTTTGGAGTGTTTGGTACCGCGCACCCGAGTTTCAGGTAGAGGAGGGGAATATGGGCGATCTATATACATTGGCCGGAGTAGGTGCTGATGTACGTTCAAAAATGAAAGATACTACTAATAAAAGATTAGGCTGGATATATGACCCAGCTGCTCCGTTACGCGCTTACGCAACAACCGGCACACCCGAAACCCACCTGTCACACTTAAAAGGCAACTTTGAAAAGCCAAATGGCGAATGGAATACTATTGAGCTTTATTGCTTTGGTGATAAAGCAACTTATGTAGTAAATGGCAATGTGGTAATGGTGTTGGAAAACATACGTACCGTTTTGCCTGGAGTTGCCCCAACACCACTTACTAATGGGCATATCCAATTCCAATCAGAAGGGGCGGAATGTTACTACCGCAACATACAAATAACTAAACTGGATAAAATGCCTGATTTTAAATAGGATTTCTAATTATTTAGAGTCGATGATTATATGAAGTTGGAGAATAACTGGAAGTATAAAACATTAGAAATTCTTGAGAAGGATGCTTGGAAGTACAGCGGCTCTGATTCTACATTAATTGATAAGGTACATGAATTAAGAAAAGTCCCATTAGAAAGCTTCACTATTGAAAACCTAAGGTTAATGATTGGTCAGGAGGTTGGACTTAACTACTTAATACCGTTGGCAATTGAAATTTTAAAAGAAGATTTATGGGCCGAGGGTGATTATTATGAAGGTGATTTATTACAAAGCGTTTTAAAGATTGAAACTGATTTCTGGAATAAAAATAACGAGTACTGGACTTCATTGAATAACTTAATAAAGGATAATAAAGAAGAAATGATACAGAGAAAGATTACATCCGTCAATTTTGACAAAGCAATTTTTTAATTTACAATTTCACCCCTCTTAAAAATTCCTCAATCCCCATCCGTTTCTTGCCTTCTAACTGTACATCAAGCACATTTATAAAACCATCGTATGCGGCAAACTTTAGGTGAGTTTTATTATCGGTTAAAAAACCACCGGGTTGTATGCCGGGTTGTACATCAAGGCATTCCGCTTTATATATCTTAAATGTTTTACCGTTTAAGGTAGTATAAGCAGCGGGAGTGGGGCTTAAGCCACGTATCAGGTTATATACTTGTTCTGCAGTTTTGTTCCAGTCTATATTACAATTATCCTTAAAAATTTTAGGCGCGTTTTGCAATTCAATACCTTCTGCCAGTTGCGATTGGGGGTGTTCGTTATATCTGCCGCTCTCTACCGCTTTAACTGTTTTAACTAATAGGCCGGCACCTTTATTCATCAGGCGGTCATGCAGTTCGCCTGCGGTTTCATGGCCGGTTAGGGTAACTTTTTCAGTAAATAATACATCGCCGGTATCAATTTCATGTTTCAGGAAAAAGGTGGTTACACCGCTTTCTTTTTCGCCATTAATTAAAACCCAGTTGATAGGGGCAGCGCCACGATATTGAGGTAATAGCGAAGCATGCAAATTAATAGTGCCTTTTGATGGCAAGCTCCAAACAGCTTCGGGCAACATACGGAAAGCTACAATAACTTGCAGGTCGGGTTGTAACGCTTTAAGCTCTTCCAAAAATTGAGGGTCTTTTAAATTGGTAGGTTGTAATACGGGTAAGCCATTTTCTACAGCGTATTGTTTTACTGCAGATTCACCTAGCTTTTGTCCTCTCCCTGATGGTTTGTCAGGAGCAGTTACCACCCCAACAATATCGCAGCCGGCTTTAATTAAAGCATCTAATGATGCTACAGCAAATTGGGGCGTACCCATAAATACAATCCTCATATAATCCTCGTGTTTTGTATCAAATTCAATTAAACCTAAATTGTTTGCAATAGCTACAGTTTTTTGACCGTAGTTATTGATATAACAAGTATTTGCGCCGTATTTGCTTAAACTTACTTAATGCAGGTTCCCAGCTTTGGTGTATTTGCTGCTCGGATTTACCGGCCTCAATTTGTTTGCGTAACGTTTCGTTTCCGGCCAGTTTGGTAAAGTAAGCATTAAAAAATTTCGACTTATCCGGAAATGCCTTATATAACTGTATCAACCAGGCTAAATTAATTTTGCCGGTGGCGCGTATGTTTTGGGTATTGTAATTTTTAAGGTTGATGCCATAGCATACCTGGTTTTTTTGCGGTGGTTCCTCGCTCATGCCAGCAATACTAACCGGTTTAAAATAATACGTGTATTTGCCTTTTAACGCCGGGTGCCCAACCACCTGGAACGGGAACATTGTACCACGCCCCAAACTCAGTGTAGTGCCCTCAAAAAGGCATACACTTGGGTATAATAATATGGATTGATTGGTGTTTAAATTTGGCGATGGGTTAACCGGCAGCACATAAGCCGAAGAATGTTTGTAGTTAGCTACTTTAATAATTTTCAATTTACATTGTACCTTGTTTTGCAGCCAGCCTTCGCCGTTTATCATTTGGGCATATTCACCAATGGTCATGCCGTGGGTAATGGGTATGGGGTGCATGCCCACAAACGATCTGTAAGCAGTATCTAATACCGGTCCATCAACCGAGTAGCCGTTAGGGTTCGGCCTGTCCAATATCAATAACTCTATATTATTTTCGGCGCAGGCTTCCATTACATAATGCAGGGTAGATATGTAGGTATAAAACCGGGCGCCTACATCCTGTATATCAAAAATAACCAGGTTAAGTCCCTTTAGGTCATCAACGGTTGGTTTGTAATGTTTGCCGTAAAGCGATATGGCAGGTAAGCCGGTTGCTGGGTCAACACTGTCATTTACTACAGCGCCATTACTGGCATTGCCCCTGAAACCATGTTCGGGACCAAATATTTTTTTTACTGAAATGCCACGTTTTAGCAGGCTATCAACACTTACCATACGGCCATTGCCAATTATAGAAGTTTGATTAATAACCATACCTATATTTTTTCCCTTAAGATAATTAAAATATAGCTCTGTTTGATCGGCCCCCGGAATTATTTTTTTAACGGCTTTAGCTATGGTTTTTATTTGTGCCGATGCAGTACCTGTTATCAAAATTATCGTAATAGCTAATTGAAAAAAAAATCTCATCCTTATCATAAAATAATGATGCCGAAGCAATTTAAAAGTACCGGGTTTAACCGTAAAACCGCATATTTGCGAAGGTACAAAAAAATCATGCTGCATTGAGCTTTGCCACTTTTATAGCCCGTAGGATCACCTTAAGATCAAAACGTACGTTCTCCAAACTTATCGTGCGGATAGCTATTGTTGGCATTATGCTGGGTTTAGGTGTAATGATATTATCCATAGCGGTAGTTAAAGGGTTTAAACGTGAGATAAAAGACAAAGCCCGCGGTTTTGATGGCGACATTAAAATAGTTAAGTACGATTCAAATTCCTCATACGAAAATTCCTCGTTTTTAAATGATAGCGCATTTGTTAAAGTAGCAAAAACTAATCCCATTATTGCTCATATAATGCCTATTGCCACAAAGCCGGGTATCATTAAAGTTAATGATGAAATTGAGGGCGTGGTTTTAAAAGGAGTTGATAAGACCTACGACTGGACATTCCTGAAAAACAACTTGGTAGCAGGTAAGGTTATTGATTTTACAGATACCGTTAAATCAAAAACCCAGTTAATGATATCTGATGTAACCGCCAGCCGTTTAAAACTAAAGGTGGGTGATAAGATATTGATGTATTTTATTCAGCAAAGGCTACGCAAATGGCCATTTAAAATAGTTGGTATTTTTAATTCAAGTATTGAGGAGATAGACAAAACCTATGTAGTTGGCAATTTGGCTTTGATTAAAAGGCTTAATAATTGGCAGAGTACTGAAATTGGCGGGTATGAAATTAAAATCTCCAATTTTGATCAACTGCCTGCGGCAACAGAATTTGTTAATTATAACTTACCTCAAACCTTAAGAGCCTTCACCGTAATAGATAATTATCCTACTTTATTTGAATGGCTGGTATTATTAGATGTTAATGCCCAGGTAATGTTGGTGTTAATGGTAATAGTAGCAGTTATTAATATGATATCGGCACTACTTATCATGATATTGGAGCGTACCACCATGATAGGGCTATTTAAAGCTATGGGCGCGGGTAATTGGAGCATACAAAAAGTATTTCTGTATAATGCCTCTTATATAATTGGATTAGGTTTAATATTGGGTAATACACTAGGTATTGGGTTAAGTGTTTTCCAGTTTAATACCCATTTTTTTAAGTTGGACCCGTCTTCATACTATATGAATTTTGTCCCAATTGAATTAGATTGGATAGATGTCGCCCTGTTAAATGTGTGTACCATGGTGATATGTTTGCTGGTACTTATTATCCCGTCAATGCTGGTGTCTCGCATATCGCCTGTAAAAGCTATACGGTTTAAATAGCAGTGTTATTTTTTTGGCGAGGATAGAAAGTCAAACTTCAAATTTATACCACCGGCCCCAAAATGTATTTGTTGGGTGCCTAAACCAGCTAATGGGTACTTTAAAAAGGGCTCAATTATTAAATGATTTTTGCCCAGCGGATATCCTATTCCAAACGATATATTTAATGTTCTGGCAAAATAAAAATCGTTAAAACTGTTTTTAGTAGTTTGCGACTCCGGCTGCTGTTGGTTTGCAAATAAGGAATTACCTACATAACTGCGGGTAATTGTATTAAAATTGTACGTGTATGATTCGTTAATAAAAGTTCCTGAACTTAACCCTACAATGACATAACTACGACTTTTTGACGGGTTAAATTCATATTTTAAATTCAGCGGGATATCCAAACCGACTAATAGTGCATTGTAATCTTTTATAGTAGGGGCAGATTGTGCATTGGTAAAATTATATGCATTAGCGACACCTAACGTAGTGTTAACAAGTGTAGCACCATTATACAACAGATTAAGGGAAGTGGATGAAGATGGTTGATTAATATAATTTAATGAGTTTTGTGCTATGGCTACCCCGGTTGATAGCTTTATTTTTTTACTGATTTTAATATCAGATGTAAAACCCACCCCCATGTTTATTTGGTTCTCGCTTCCTTTTGCATAATTAATATAGGTGGCGGCATATACCCCAAACTTAACTTTCTTTTCATGGATGGTAATTGAAGCAATGGGTTCATTATTTTGAACGGTATAGCTGGTGTTTTTAGGCAATTGCGATATCTCCGTTGGTTGTTGTTTAACGGCCATTTGTACTGGCTTATTCATAGCGCTATCCTTAATAATGTTTGTAACATCATTTGCAGCAATTGTATTGGGCGAAGAGATTGTCGGCAAATTATTTTGGATACTGTTATCTATATCCCGCTTGGGTGATATATGCCCATCAGGTGATATATGTTTATTAGAAACTATTTGTTTGGCAATATTACCGGTTACGAGATGAGGGGTAGAGTTAGTCTTGGTTGTAACTATTTTTTTATCAGGAGATGTATTATTAAAGTATATACCGCTATCAGTCACCAGTTCGGGTGTTTTTTTAACAGCTAATTCATCGTGTTTTTCTTTTACCTGTTCAAATTTAGGTAGTTTCTTAGCAATGGTTTTGGTTTCATTGTTTTGATGGTTTGCCCATTTGCTGATACCTATTAATAAAATAGCTACAGCCGCCGCCGCCGCCGCAGCGCGCCATAACCATATCACCGGGCGGTCCTTTTCTTTTTCCGGGAATTTTTCCCGGAGCATTAGCCATCCTTCATCAGCAGTTGGCGATTCTACATTTTCAAATACCTTGCTGATTTGTTTTTTTAAGCTATCATCAAACTTATCATCCATGGCGTTGCTGTTGTTTGTTTATGATACTTCTTAACCTCTCTTTAGCCCGGGTTAAATAAACTCTTGACGAACTTGCCGACAATGAAAGCATCTGTGCAATTTCATCGTGGCTATAACCATCTATTTCATACAGGTTAAAAACGGTAACCTGTACAGGCGGCAATTGCCCCATAATATTTAAAATGTCCTGCGCATTTAGATTTTCAATCGCAGTTGCCTGGTGGCTTATGCTCGCAGCGTCTTCCAGGTTGCTAAGTTGTTGATGTTTTAAATCCTTACGTCGTCTGTCAATAGCCGTATTAATTATTACAGTTCGTAGCCAGGCTTTAAAGGATTTGTTATTATCATAACTTTTTATGTTATTAAAAACTTTAATAAATGCGTCGTTAGTAACTTCCAAAGCATCATCACGATTTAGGCTATAGCGTAAACTTATGCCCATAGCATAGCCATAGAAAAGCTTATAAAGCATTTCCTGGTGTTTTAAGCTGCCTGTTTTGCAGTGCTGAATAATATCTTCTTCGGCAACGCCCGGCCGTGGATGCATTAAAAATTGTTAAAATCAGTAAGTGTTTTAGCCAATACGAAACAAATAGAACTTTTGCTACAATAGTAAAGTGTTGAATTTAAGTTCAACACTTTATATGGAAAATTAATTATTGAGTAAGCAACAAATTATAATAATAGCTAAGGGTATCATTTGATCTGCCGATCTGTAAATTATTGCCGTTGTAATTATATTGATAAACCCCTGCTAAGTGCGTTTTTCCTATTATAGATAAAGGACCGGCAGGTATGGTGTTATCCGAAAATTCAATGAATGACCGGTCAACACCATATAAGCCTTTACTTCCGGCATGTACAACAGTTGTATCGCTCAATACCGCGTAGCCGGTAGTAGTAGAAAGCGTTATAACCATGTCGGCCTTCAAAGTGTCGATCTTGTTTGTTCTTTTATCTAAATGCAGGCGAGTAAATTTACCGGAAAATTTTCCTTGCGGAACAATTAGTGGTGTTTCTTCTGTCTTTTTGCATCCTGATGCTATAACTAGCAGTGTTATAAATAGTCCAAATAAATTCTTTTTCATAATAGTTTTATATATATAGTCATATACGTATAAACAGTTAAATACGCTACAATAATATGTTTACTTTAAAGTTTTTTCGCCTCATTCCAAAAAATATCCATTTCGGCAAGTGTCATTTCCTGTAATTGCTTACCCTTTTCGCGAGCTTTATCCTCCAGATATTGAAAACGCTTAATAAACTTTCGGTTTGTTTTCTCTAGTGCATCTTCCGGATTAATGTTTATGAATCGGGCATAATTTATTAAGGAGAAAAGCAGATCGCCAAATTCACTTTCGGCTTTTTCGCGGTCAATAGTGGTTTCGTCCTCCACATTAAATTCTTCTTTAAACTCCTGCATCTCCTCTTCAACCTTGGCCCATACCTGGCTTTTTTCTTCCCAGTCAAAACCTACACCACGAGCCTTTTCTTGTATGCGTGATGCTTTTACTAATGCAGGTAATGATATAGGCACGCCACCTAATACAGATCGGTTGCCTTCCTTTAATTTTATTTGTTCCCAGTTGCGCTTTACATCATTTTCGTCATTTACCTCCACGTCGCTATATATATGCGGATGCCGGGTTATCAATTTATCACAAATGCCGTTTAGTACATCAGTTATATTAAAATCGTTAGTTTCTGATCCGATGCGGGCATAAAAAACCAGGTGCAACATAATGTCGCCCAACTCTTTTCTTATCTCAGGCATATCACCGCTTAATATAGCATCTGATAATTCGTAAGTTTCTTCAATAGTTAAATGGCGAAGGCTCTCCAATGTTTGCTTTTTATCCCATGGGCAGTTCATGCGCAAGTCATCCATAATGGTTAGCAGGCGTTCAAATGCTGATGCGGGAGTAGGTGCTGTGGTGGATGGAGTTATTGCCATATTAAATATGCATATATACAGATGTGCAAATGTGCAGATTTTTTATGAATGTTAAATAAAAGCAGCGTTCGCACATCTGCACGTCAAAGAATAGCCCGTAGCATTTCTCGTTTACCCGCCGCGCCGGGTATTTTTTGTATGGTTAGCCCTAATGATTTAAGCATGCGTTTAAGGTTGCCGGTAATAGCATAGGTTACAAAAACGCCACCAGGATTTAAAAATTCAATAATGTGGGTAATTGCTTCTTCATTCCACATTTCGGGTTGATGTGCGGCTGCAAAAGCATCAAAATAGATAACATCATATTTGGTGTCACTATTAAAATTAAGTAGGGTTGAATCTTCAATTTTTAAATCACAAAAGGTATTGAGACTAATCCTTTTTTTTAACACTTCGGCATACTGTTCTGCAAAGCCTTCCCAAATAGCTGATGGTACATATTGTTCGTAACCGGTTTGGGTAATCATTTGGTTGGTTAAGGGATATGCTTCGATCCCTGTGTAATTTAATACTGTTTGGCTCTTAGCACAAAAATCTGCACTTAGTAAAAAATTAAGCCCGGTGCCAAAACCTACTTCCAGTATGCTAGCTTGTTTTAAGTTATTGGCTTCCAAAAAATATTTTAATCCCGAATTCACAAAAACGTGTAAACTCTCCTGTAGCGCTCCATTCTTTGAGTGGTAATTTTCCCCTACCTGCGGGTTATAAATGGTATTTGAGCCATCGGCCGTTGGTACAATTTGAAGTTGATTATACATGTACTGCAAATATATTGTAAATAATAAAGCCCGGTATTGCCGGGCTTTATTATAAATGTTTGTTACCAGATCTTAATCCTGTCTTCAGGCTTTTTGTACAGCTTATCGCCGGGTTTAACATTAAACGCGCTGTACCATGCATCCACATTAGTTAGTGGCGCATTTCCACGATATTGTTCCGGCGAGTGTGGGTCAGTTAATATACGCTGAGCCAATGCCTCAGGTCTTTGCTTACTGCGCCAAACTTGCGCCCATGAAAGGAAAAAACGTTGGTCGGGTGTAAAGCCATCAATTTTTGTGGTTGATTGACCCTGTTTGGTTTTCTTAAATGCTTCATAAGCAATATTTATTCCTCCCAGATCGGCCAGGTTTTCGCCTAGCGTTAAACGTCCGTTTATATGTATAGTATCTAAAACTGTGTAAGCATTATATTGGTCAACAACCTTGTCAGCACGCTGTTTAAATTTGTCAGCATCTTCTTTTGTCCACCAATCTCGTAATGAGCCATCTGCATCATATTGACGGCCCTGGTCGTCAAAACCGTGTGTCATTTCATGGCCAATTACTGCGGCGATACCGCCATAGTTTACGGCATCATCAGCTTTAAAATCAAAAAACGGGAACTGTAAAATACCGGCAGGGAAGGTAATGTCATTATTATTAGGGCTGTAGCTGGCGTTTACCGTAGGTGGGGTCATGTTAAAACGTGCTTTATCAACCGGCTTACCCAGCTGGCTTACGTTAAAGTTATATTTCCACATAGCCACACGTTTTAAATTGCCTGCATAATCATCGCGGGTAATAACTAAGCCTGTATATGGCTCCCATTTGTCAGGATAACCTATTTTAACTTTAAAGGCAGCTAGCTTTTTAAGTGCACGCTGTTTGGTAGCTGCGCTCATCCAATCCAGGCGTTTAATGCGTTCGCCTAACACACCTTTCATATTATTTACCAGGTTAACCATATATGCTTTGGCAGCCGGTGTAAAATACTTTTTCACATATAGCTGCCCCAACAACTCGCCCATATTGGCATCAATATATTCAGATACCCTTTCCTTGCGTGGGGTAGGCGCTTTTTGACCACTTAATACACTGTTAAACGCAAATGTTGCGTTTACAAAAGGCGAGCTTAATGCATTTGCCGAGCTTTTTAAAACGTTCCATTTTAAATAAACTTTCCAGTCATCAACAAGTGTTCCACCAAGTTGGTCGTCAACAGTTTTAAAAAAATCAGGCTCATCAACCAAAATACTATCCTGTCCCGGCGCTTTCATTTTAGGTAGTGTTTGGCCCCATTTAATATGCGGTGTTAGTTTAGTAAAATCATAAACCGAAAGTTTATGATAAGTTTTAGCAGGATCACGTAATTCGGTACGGCTTAACTGCGCTTTTGCCAACGCGGTTTCAATCTTCATTATAACATCCGCATTTTTAATAGCCTCTGCTTGTGAAGTCCCAATAAAAGTAAATAAGTTAACTATATACTGTTTATAAGCATTTTGTATCTGTAAAGTGCGGGCATCTGTTTTTAAATAGTAATCCCTGTCGGGCAGTGTGGTGCCACCCTGTGCAAAATCGGCAATGTTACGGGTAGGATATTTGGAGTCGGGTTCAACAGCGAAGTAGAATAGGGGATTAGCAATTCCATTTACCTTCATATAAATAACCTCGTTAACTACTTCATCAGTATTTTTTATATTGTCAACACGTTGTAGGTAAGGTTTTATGGGATTGTAGCCACGTTTTTCAATAGCAACACTGTCCATCGCGCTAACAAACATATCACCTACACGTTGGGTTAATGTGCCTTTTGGTGCTTTAGCTTTACTTGCTTCGTTTAAAATAGCTAATAAGCGGTCAGTGCTTTCCTGTCTTAAAACATTAAAGCTGCCCCAGCGGGTTGCTTTTGCCGGGATAACATTTTTTTTGATCCATGTGCCGTTGGCATACATAAAAAAGTCATCGCCGGGCTTCACGGACAAATCCATATTGGCCGGATCAATAAATTTTTTGGGAGGTGCTGGTTTAACTATAATAAAAGCACTTGTGGCTACGCATATGGTACCCGCCACAATTAAATGGGTAAGTTTTAATTTCATCGGTGAGTAATAAGTAATCAGTTAATACAACAAAATTAACATATTTAGGTATTATTAATACCTACACGGTAATTTTAGAAGCAGATTATTTCACTAAGTTGATCTTTTTAACGATTTTTTTAACGCAGTTTTGATATTACCTATCATCTTCAAAGAAATCTCTTCAAGTACAGATTTATCAGTTTTGTCAAATGCATTAATATTATCACTAAAACCCGCTGAATGGCCTACCAAAGATTTAGCAGGCGCATATACTTTAAGCGTTAAATGTAAGTCTGCCATGCATGAGTCAACCCAACGGTAATCGTTTTTAAGTTTATTTAAAATTATATCCAGGTTACGGGTGTTATAGCAAATTGCAACAGTACCTAAAGTATTTTGCAGCTGCATCATATTTTTATTTAAATTAATTGGTTGTAAATGATGGTTTTTAGCATATAAATAAATCATATCCCAATCATCATCTAAGAGACTTAAAAATTGATTGAATTTTTTGGTGAATGAACTTTTTATAACCACATCATCCTCAAAAACAATAAATTTTTTCAGGCCTTGTTTTTTAGCCATCTCCAATAACTTAATATGGCTCTCTCGGCAGCCCCAGGCACCTGGTGTGCCTGGCCACGCTTCGTCCATACCAGAACCATCAATAGCTTCAAATCGTATTACTTTTTGTATAGGTAAAAATTTAGCCATTTTTTCGAACTGAACTTTCCTATCTGCCCGGTGCGGTAGATTTATGTAATAAGCCACTTCGAAGTCTTTGATATTCATGTTATTTATAAACAGATTGTGAATCTAGGGTAAACTTTATAAAATAAAAAGGGGCGTTATGAAATTATTTTTGAACGCTATTATCGCGTAACCGCTATTCACACTGATTAATTTTAATTCAAAACACTATTTTTGTAACTTATGAGTATTCCAAAAACATATTTGCCAAAACAGGCCGAAGAGAAGTGGTACAGCTACTGGTTACAGCATGGTTTTTTTAAATCAGTACCTGACGAGCGGGAGCCGTATACTATTGTAATTCCACCGCCAAACGTTACCGGTGTATTACACATGGGGCACATGTTAAATAATACCATACAGGATGTTTTGATACGTCGTGCCCGTATGAAAGGCAAAAATGCCTGCTGGGTACCCGGTACTGATCACGCTAGTATAGCAACCGAAGCCAAAGTTGTTGCCATGCTTAAAGAACGTGGTATCAATAAAAAGGATCTGACCCGCCCTGAGTTTTTGGCTTATGCCTGGGAGTGGAAAGAAAAATATGGCGGTATCATACTGGAGCAATTAAAAAAACTAGGTGCATCATGCGATTGGGATCGCACCCGTTTTACTATGGACGAGGAATTGTCTGAAGCGGTTATTGATACCTTTATCCATTTATATAACAAAGGCCTGATATATCGTGGCGTACGCATGGTAAACTGGGATCCGCAAGGAAAAACCGCGGTATCAGACGAGGAGGTGATCCGTAAAGAAGTAAATCAAAAATTATATTATATCCGATATGCAGTAGTAAGTGATGAATTGTCAGTAATGAGCGAGAGCCGTGCCACTCACCACTCACCACTCTCCTCTCACTATTTAACCATTGCTACTACTCGTCCCGAAACCATAATGGCTGACGCGGCGATATGTATCAATCCTAATGATGAAAGATATCTGCATTTGCATGGCAAAAAAGTGTTTATCCCATTGATTAACCGCGAAATACCGGTTATTTTGGATGAATACGTAACCATGGATTTTGGTACAGGCTGTTTAAAAGTTACCCCTGCGCATGATTTGAATGACTATGAGTTGGGCCAAAAGCATAAGCTACCGGTTATTGATATTTTAAATGATGACGGTACATTAAATGAAAAAGCCGTTATATTGGTAGGAGAGGATCGTTTTGCCGCGCGTAAAAAAATTGCTGTTTTATTGGAAGAGGCAGGAGTTTTGGAGAAGGTTGAAGAATATAAATCGCAGGTAGGTTTTTCTGAACGTACCAACGCAGTAATTGAGCCCAAACTATCTATGCAATGGTTTTGCAAGATGGACGAAATGGCCAAACCTGCCTTGGACTATGTATTGAATGGTGAGATTAAACTAATACCTGAAAAGTTTGTAAACACTTACCGCCACTGGATGGAAAATGTAAAGGATTGGTGTATAAGTCGCCAGCTTTGGTGGGGGCAGCAAATTCCGGCGTACTATTTACCCAATGGCGATCATATTATTGCTAAAACCAAAGACGAGGCTTTAGCGCAAGCAAAAGCACTTTCAACTCATAACTTACAACTCACAACTGCTGACTTAATTCAGGATGAAGATGTAGTTGATACCTGGTTCTCGTCATGGTTATGGCCAATATCTGTTTTTGATGGATTTAAAGATCCTGATAATGCTGACATTAACTATTATTATCCAACTAATGACCTGGTTACAGCGCCCGAAATATTGTTTTTCTGGGTTGCGCGGATGATCATGGCCGGCCATGAGTTTAAAGGGCAAGCGCCGTTTAAAAATGTGTATTTAACCGGGATAGTAAGGGATAAGCTGGGTCGTAAAATGTCAAAATCGTTAGGAAATTCTCCTGATCCTTTGGATCTGATAGAGAAGTTTAGTGCTGACGGTGTTAGGGTTGGTATGCTATTATGCTCACCTGCGGGTAATGACCTTATGTTTGATGAAAGCTACTGCGAGCAGGGCCGTAATTTCACCAATAAAATATGGAACGCCTTTAAATTAGTTAGTGGTTGGGAAGTGGATTCTAAATTGGAAAACCCCAATAAAATTGCTATTGATTGGTTTGACAGCCGTTTTAACCAGGCATTGGTTGAGATAGAAGAGAACTTTGCGCAATACCGTTTATCAGAAGCGTTAATGGCTACTTATAAATTGGTATGGGATGATTTCTGTGCGTGGTACCTGGAAATGATAAAACCTGTTTATTTACAGCCTATTGATAACGAAACTTATAACAGAACTATTGGCTTTTTTGAGAATATCCTGAAAGTATTACATCCGTTTATGCCATTTATAACTGAAGAGCTTTGGCATGATGAATTGTTTGGAAAACGGGCAGAAAATGATTGTTGCATTGTTGCTCAATTACCCAAAAATGGGGAAGTAAATACACAGCTTTTAAATGATGTGGAAATAGCTAAGCAGGTTATTACTCAGATCAGAAATATTCGTAATAATAAACAGATATCACCCAAAGAAGCATTATCCTTATCAGTAAAATCTACTTCTTCCATCAATTATCAACAGTATGATTTGATGATAAAAAAGCTGGCTAACCTAAGTCAGTTTGATACCGTTACCGAAAAAGTAAACGGGGCAATTAGCTTTTTAGTGGCTACAGATGAGTTTTTTGTGCCTTTTGCCGAAAATATTGATCCACAGGCAGAGGCCGAAAGATTGCAAAAAGAGAAGGAATATTTAAATGGTTTTTTAAAATCTGTTAATGCTAAATTGCTGAACGAGCGTTTTATGGCCAATGCCAAGCCCGAAATAATTGAAGTTGAACAACGAAAAAAAGCTGATGCCGAAGCCAAATTAAAGATACTGGAAGAGAGCCTGGCAGCTTTGGCAATTTAATTGCATACTAAGTGCTTACGTGGTCGGGAAAAATTGTTTTTTCGATCCATCTTTATTATTAAAAGTAAAGCACTAATGAATGCGGAAATAAGTTTTTTTAACTTTTCTGTCAACAAAATTACTTCAAAAGACGACCTGGGTCTGGATAACGGGCGCATACGCCTGCTTTATTATGGCCTGGCGTTCGCTATTTATGTGCTTTGTGTATTGCAGGTAAACCTGTATTACAAAACTTCGCCCATGCTTGCGGCAACCAACGGGATAATGCTGGTAAGCGCTATCATATTATTTAAATTACTCACTTACAGGCCCAATTGGAGGGCTATAGCACATGCCGCTTTAATTATTGGCACCTTGGTTAATCTGACCGATGTGCTAGTGGTTTTGCAAAAATTTAATTATGTAGCCATAGGTTCAATTATTATTGTGGTGCTATTTAGTTTTTACATGCTTGGTCAAAAATGGGGGGCATTTTATTCGTTGTTAAATTTAATCCCCATTATAATATTTGCAGTTTTACAATATAAGGGCTATTATTTTATTAATGTTACGCCTGAGAGATCGGGTAAATTAACCTTTATCATTAGTATGATAGCCAGCTTTGGCATGGGTATCTACATCAACAGCCATTTTTATACGGTATTTGCAAAAAGCAGTCAGCTACTTAAAGAAACTAACGAAAAACAAAAGTCGTTAAATCAAAAGTACGAACAAGCTATTGAAAAAGCGGAAAAATTATACGAAGCAAAATCTGAGTTCCTGTCTACCATGTCGCATGAGATACGTACCCCATTAAATGCGGTAATAGGAATGAGTAATTTATTGATCATGGGCGAACCCAGGCCCGATCAAAAGGAAAACCTGGAAGTGCTCAAATTTTCTGCTGCCAACTTGCTCTCTATTGTAAATGATGTGCTTGATTTTAATACTATCGAATCAGGAAAACAGGTGTTTGAAAACACCAAAATGAACATTGCCGGGCTAATGCAAAATGTTTGCTGCGGACAGGTACTACAGGCGCAGGAAAAAGGCTTGGGCTTTAACCTGGAGGTTGATGAGGTATTACATCAAAAGGAAGTGTACGGAGACCCTACACGTATTACACAGGTAGTTCTTAACCTTATTAGCAATGCTATTAAGTTTACCCATGAGGGGAATATAAACGTAAAGGTAACGTGTGTTGAAGACAGGCACAATATGGTGGCGGTTAATTTTGCAGTAAAGGACACAGGCATTGGTATTGTAAAAGATAAACTGGATATAATATTTGAACCTTTTACACAAGAGTCGTTAAGTAGTACGCGCCAATACGGTGGCACCGGTTTAGGTTTAGCTATTGTAAAGCGATTGTTAGAATCGCAGGGTGTAAAAATACAGGTTAATAGCCAGCCGGGTATTGGGTCTGAGTTTTCATTTAATATGGATTTCCCGGTACATACCGAAATGCAAAAAGCGGTTAATGGGTCGCATCAATTAAATGGGGGTGATATGTTAGTTGAACCTGCCAACAGTTTAAGGGCAATAAGAGTGCTCATTGCCGAAGACAACCCGGTGAATGTGATGCTGATGAAGAAACTGCTTTCTAAATGGGAAATATCGCCCACAATTGCCGAAAATGGTGAGCGTGCGGTTGACCTGATGCACAGCAGTAATTTTGATATTGTATTAATGGACCTGCAAATGCCGTTAATGAATGGTTTTGACGCCGCCATGCATATCCGTAAAATGTCCGACCCTAAAAAATCCAATGTGCCAATCATTGCTTTAACCGCATCGGCATTGTTTGATATTAAAGAGAAAGTATATGCATCCGGCATGAATGAATATATATCCAAGCCATTTAAACCAACCGAATTACTGGAAAAGATAAAGCAACTTACATCTTCCAATACAACATCTTCCAATACAACTTCTTCCACTACAATATCTCCCACTTCAACCTCTGCCGTGGCTTAAATATCGATCGAGCGGTAGTCGGGCAGATCTTCAATAAATTTATAGGCTTGTTTTTCAAAGTCGATATGGCAATAGTAATGCTGCAGTCCGTTAGTTACAGCAAGTAAGGCAATTTTATGCACAATATTATAACGTGCTATCTGGTCAAAAACCTTTTGATCAATATTTACCGATGGAGCCTTGCACTCCACCAATAAAACCTTCTCGCCATGCGGATTAAACACTAAGATATCTGATCGTTTTTGCATGCCGTTTAACCGGTGCCCGCCCTCTAGCTTTATTAAGGTTTTAGGGTAGTTTTTTTGGCGGATAAGATATTGAACAAAATGCTGTCGCACCCATTCTTCGGGAGTAATAATAATGTTCTTCTTCCTTATTTCATCAAATAGGGTCAACACGCCATTCTCATCGGTTATTTTAAAAGGGTAAGGTGGTAAATTGAGTGGCTGTAGCTGATTCATTAATAAGTTAAAAGTCAAATGTAAAAATTCAAAATTAAAAACCGCATAAACCCTCTTTCCGCCAAAGGCGAAGAGAGGGTGATCGAGCGTAGCGATGACTGGGTGAGTCAACCACAAACAATATTTACAAACACACATCACTTTTGACTTTTGAATTTTTACTTTTGACTTAACATGACCGCTACCGAACTCATAAAGGACCTTAAGAACCGTAAATACAAACCTGTATACCTTTTACACGGTGATGAACCCTATTTTATTGACCAGGTAAGCAATTATGTGGAGCACCAGCTTTTACCAGAAGCAGAGAAAGGTTTTAACCAAACCGTACTATACGGTAAGGATACGGATATTATGACCGTATTGGGCGCATCCAAGCGCTACCCTATGATGGCCGATTACCAGGTAGTTTTGGTAAAAGAAGCCCAGGAAATGAAATGGGGAAGTGAAAGCGACGATAAAAAATCCATCAACCCGCTGCAGGCTTATTTAGAAAATCCGCTACCTAGCACCATACTGGTTTTTTGCTATAAGTATGGCAAATTTGATAAACGCAAAAAAGCCTACAAAGCCATTGAAAAATCGGGGTTAATATTTGAGTCGGGATCATTATATGATAGCAAGATACCGGCTTGGGTAGAAAGCTACCTGACAGAAAAAGGCTACAAAATAAATCAGCAGGCATCCTTAATGCTCGCCGAATACCTGGGTAATGATCTATCCAAAATTGCAAATGAGTTAGATAAACTGATGCTTAATGTAACGGTGGGGCAGGAGATCACCCTGAAGCATATTCATGACAATATTGGCATCAGCAAAGAATATAATGTATTTGAGTTACAAACTGCCCTGGCAAAAAAGGATGCATATAAAGCCAACCAGATCATCAATTACTTTGAAGCTAATCCTAAAGCAAACCCGATAGTGTTGGTATTAGGTAACTTAAATAACTTTTTCAGTAAGGTATTGGTTTATCATTACGTGAGGGATAAATCGCCACAAAACCTGGCTCGCGAAATGGGAGTGAGCCCTTATTTTATAAAAGATTATGAGCAAGCTGCCCGTAGCTATAACTTGGGTAAAACCGTACAAATTATAAGTTACCTGCGAGAGTATGATGTAAAAAGCAAAGGCGTTGAATCAAACACCGACCACGGGGGCTTGATGAAGGAATTGATGTTTAAGATATTGCATTAACCGATAATGAAAAGCTTAAGCCAGTTTAAAGAGTCACTAACTTCAGAACAACCCGGTACCGGGCTATCTCCACAACTTAAAAGTTTATGGTATGATGGCAAGGGCGATTGGCATAAGGCCCATGCCGAGGTTGATCATTTAAATGACCAGGCATCCGCTTGGGTACACGCCTACCTGCATCGTAAAGAAGGCGATACCTGGAATGCCGACTATTGGTACAGGAGGGCAAGCAAAACCCGTCCAAATATATCTTTAGATGAAGAATGGGAGCAGTTGGTGTTGACGTTTCTTTAGGCGAACTCGGTATTTATTTTTGCTTCCGTATTGCCACATTTGCATATGGTGAGATTATAGATATAGGTATGCCTCCGCCATTAATTTCACCTTGTAAATAATTTAAATTATTTGACGCAGGGTAAATGTGCTTTATATCAAAGTCTGAATAGATATCTCCATTATCAATATGGGCGTATACAGTAGCTTTAATATCCTTTGGTAACGATATGTCAAAATCACTCATAAATGACGATAGATATAATAAGAATTTGCCCTTAGTGTCAACTTTGCTGTTAAATTTGATGTTGGAAATAACGATCTTGGAGGCAGCAGTTGCATTTGTATTTATACTAAAAGGGCTTGATATATTGTCAATTTCAATTAAAGGCATACCTCCTCTTATATCAACTTCCCCGGTCAAATTTTTCACAACTAATTTTCTGTCTTTTATACCTGTAGCTGAAAGTTTTAAATGAGTGTTTTTTGGGACTTTTATTAACAACGCTTCATAATTGCTTGGGCCAATGCTAATCTGAAGGTAATTTGGTTGCTCTTTTATATAAGGTGGTTTTTCCTGCTGCAATGAAATTAATGAGGCAATATTTTTTAATCCCAAATCTTCCGCAGTTTTGTCTTTTACAGGTACAACATGATATGGCTCTATGATCAAATCGTTACCGTCATAACCCTCTACATATAATGATGGCCCCGTTGTTGATATTTCAATCAATGGGTCTTTCATGCCTTTTAATGAACGATTTACAAGAGCCGCGGATGATTGTGCAGTTACAGTTTGCGCGCTTACAATGGCTGCAAAAAATAATATCATTAGTTTCATAGTTCCTTGTTTAGTAATAGGTTAAATTATTTTTGCTTTCTGACATAAAATGTGGCATGCTGAAAACTATATCCCCCACTATAAGCAGTTATTTTAATCCCACCGCCATTTAAGTTAAATGTAGATTTTGATGTAGCTGCAAAATTCAGGTCTGAATATATTTCACCTCCCGAAAATGAAATACTTGCTTTCAGATCTTCGGGTAATGAAAGATCAACATCGCCAGAAGTGCTATTTATTATATAATTGGTAGGATACCTAGCCGATTTAAAAGGCCATTTTATATTATCTTTCCATAAAATATTCGATAGCACCACCCTTCCTTCACGACCTGATATTTTGAATGGACCTGTCACATAACTTATGTAAGTAGTTCTTGTCGACCCTTCTGCTTGAAAAGGACATTTGAGATTTTTAACAGCTAGATACGAATCTAAGCTCCCATCACTTGCATCTATAGAAAAAAGGTATAAATTGTTAGGTACTTTAACATGTACATATTTGCATTTGGTAGATATGTTAATTTGATATAACAAACTATCATCTTGTATTAATTTATAGGATAAGGCATTATCTTCTTTTGGACGGTTACTTAATGGTATGTGGTTTAATCCTTTTACATAATTAGGCACAACTTTTTCGAATTTATTAATTGTGGACTCAATGATCAGGTCGTCGCCATCGTATCCTTCTATATCAACAGATGCACCATTTATACCTAAGGCAATATGTCGTGTTTTACTTACTTGGATCTTTAAAGTGTTAGTGGCACTTTTTTGCGCAAACATGCTTTGATAGTAAAAACACATTATTGCGAAAAGAATAAATTTTTTCATGTTAAATTATTTTAATTGATAAAGCTTTCTATACCACCCCTTATTTTGTTTTGTACAATAACATCGGTATTCTTATTATCGAGTAAGGCAAGCATTTGTGGGATAGCCTCTTTTGATTTGTTCTCTACCAATACATCAACCAGCAGACTTTGTACTATCAGGTTGTTTTGACGATTCAACCCACTAATAAGCACTTCCTCTGCTCCATTTATATTGATCAATGACCGCATAGAATTTATTACCATTAATCTAACATTTGGGTTAGGGTCTTCATTTAAAGCCAACTCTAATAGTTTTAATTCGCTTTTACTTAAATTCTTTTTTGCTGATAGTTTGGCAATAGCATCTATCCTTTCTGATACATAAACAGACCTAAGCTGATGTGCTAATTCAGATTCTTCAACTTTGGTTTCGGTTTTTAAACTAATAGGTGCGGATATTTTTTCTTTAGCAACTGATGCTATTGGAGCAATTGGCTGTTGTACAGGCAGCTCAATTTGTTGCCTTACTATACGGGTTTTATATTTAATGATCTCAGTAGATGTGGTCGTTAATTTGCCAATAAAGAACATAACTATACAAGCTGCTGCGGCTGCGTAAAACCAGGTCGCCGCTGGTTTTAGTTTAACTATCTTAACACATTCGTTATTTTCTTTACTGGCCTGTAGCATATCATAAAATTGTTCATCATGGTTTTCATCAATAAAGGTGTTGTCCATCATTTGCCACAGAGCCAACATATCATCTGCCTCTTGTTTTAAAGCAGGATCGTTAGCAAGCAGTTTTTCTAATACCTGTCGGTTTTTAGCTGATATCTTCCCGCTTACATATTCAGCTAATAGCTGTTCAATTTCTTCCCTTTTCATGATACATTTAATTTAAAATAGGTTTCACGCAAAGCTTGCATTGCCCTGAATACTCTTGTTTTTACCACACCAACCGAGCATCCAATAACCTCAGCTATCTCCTCATATTTCATATCCAAAAACTTGCTCATCATTAATATTTCGCGATGGGTTTCGGGCAAGGTTTTTAATGCTTCATGTACTGCCTGGTGCTCATCATTAATTGGTGTATAACTTTCGGGTATTTTGTACCCATTTAATCCGGTGTCCATACGTTGCTTATCTTTCATATCCTGGTACCTGATGTTTGAAGCAATACTGTAAAGCCAAATATTAAAATTGGCGTCGTCTTTAAAAGTATCTTTGTATTTGATTAACCGGTAAAAAACCTGCTGAACATTGTCTGCACTTGCCTCCTTATCGCCATAATTTCGGTGCATAAAAAATTGGTACAGCTTTTTTTTATAACGCTCGTAAATAATGGCGGCCTTGTCCAGGTCGCCATTTTTTACACAGAGCATTAAGTATTCGTCACTCATATTGTGATAAGGTTTATTATAAGAGTATCTTAAAATACAGAAAAGGTTACAACCCTATCAAAATATATTTCATCATATAATAACATGATGGGTTTGACCACGAATCTAAAATTGCATTAATCTCCCCTGAACCGGAAATATCAGGTTTAACCCCAATTTGTTTTCAGCCCGTAGTTGTGTTTTTATTTTGGCGATGGTTTTAGCAGGTGGCTTAAGGTGGGTAATAATTACATTCAATTTTTTAATAGCATCAACACCGGTCAACAGGCTCAAATTTTTCATTTCGGCCATTAATAAACGTGGGGTAAGGTGGCCAAATAAGCTTTTATCAGGTTGCTCATTAGGGAATGATACTTCGATCATTATAGCTTTTAGCTGTTTGTGCTTTATTAGCGGGGCAATCGTTTGCCATATATTGTGTAAGTTGTTACTTTGTTCTATCGCGTCGCTTCCGGTATCGCCAAGGTATAAAATGTAATCGCCCTTACTTTTAATTAAGAATGCGGTGCTGGTTAAATCAGCATGACTTAAAGGAAAAGCTGTTACTGTTAGTTTGGTGTTATCAACAGCTATTTGTTTTAGTGGGGTAAGCGTACGATAAATGTATTTATTAATAGCGCCTGCACCTTCATTGCCAAAATTGGCCCAACTTTGTGGTGTAAAATAGTGTGTTTTTATAGTTGAAAGTGTACTGGCTAAACCATAAATACTTTTATTACTATCCCCCGGCGAATTGATGATCATGCCACCCAGATGATCTAAATGCGCGTGTGATATAAAATAACCTTTAATATATTGTTTTAATACTTGCTCCGCAGAAATATTGAACACTTTATGAGCAATAGCTTTTTGGATGCCATAGTTTATGGTGCCGGCATCTAAACAGATATAATTATTGCTGCCAACAGGTGCAACCATATAAGCAGATAGGTTACTTTCATCGCCCCCGCCTAAAACGCCCAATGGTACTAATTTGAATGATTTGTTTTGGGCCCAACCAATGCTACTTAGCAGAAGTAGTTGTAAGGTCAGGATATATTTAATTTTCATGACTAATGTTATAACTCCCTAAATTTAAAAGTAATTTTGGCCATTATGAAAGCCAGTCAACTCGCAGCAAAAATAGTAACGCGTTTATTTTTTATATTGTTATTGGTAGCCCTTGTTCCGTTTTGGCAAGGCAATAACACAAAGCTGCAGCATCTTTATTTAACTACACCCAATAGATGGACCTTAATAGCCCCGGTATTACTTATGCTGGGTTTTATAACGCTGTTTGTAATATGCAGTATAAAAAAGTATAAGGAGGCAGATTTAAACTGGCTGCTGGTTTTAAATACGGTTATCCTGATAATTTATGGCGTAACGTTAGGCATCCGTATTTACCATATGGCTGGCTAACTTATTCTGTTTTCATTTTTTTCTGGGCAGATGGTTTGTATTCATAATCGCCGCCTAATAAATACCCCCAGGGTTTAAGAGGCTCAATCCTGTCGAAAATTATTTTGAAGATGGCAATAATCGGTATAGATAAAAACATACCCGACAGACCCCACATCATTTCGCCCAATATAATACCTAAAAAAGTTACCAAAGCATTGAGCCTGACTTTTGTACCTACTATAGTGGGTAATAAAAAATTTGAATCAACCAGGTGTATAGCTATTACGCTTACGCCAACCCATATGGCATTTTCAATTGGCCCGGTAGCAAAAGTTATTAATACGCTTAAAACCAAAGCGGCAAAAATACCCAGGTAGGGAATGATATTAAACAAACCCACTAACAGACCTAAAAGTACAGCGTATTTAATGCCTATCATCCAAAATACGGTACATGAAACAGCAGCTACCACCACCATTTCTATCAATAACCCTAATATATAATGCCTTAATATTTTTTGAATATTGATCACAATATCCTTTACAATATACTCGTCATCGCCACTAAATACAGATAGGATAAACCTATATAACAACCTGCGGTAAAACAGTATAAAAAAGGTGAATATGATGATGAATATATAAAACAGAACCATTGACGATATGGCGCCGAAAGTAGTGGTAATAACTTCTGTACCGGATGATACAATTTTGCGGGTAGTATCGGTTACATATACTGTTTGTTCTTGTGCATCAATATTAAAAGCAAAATTTATCCAGTCTTTAATATCAATTATTGATTGTTCCAGTTGCTTTTTAAGCATGGGCCAATCACTGCTTAAATAGGATATTTGGTTACTTACAAGGTATATAATGCCGCTTATAAAGCTTACAAATAGTAATATCGACAAAAAAGACGATATGCTGCGGGGCATGCGTAATTTTTTCTCGAAGAATTTTGAAAGAGGTAACAGCATCACCGCAAATAAAAATCCAAATACCAGTGGGTCTAATACCTCTTTACTCAGTATCACCAAAAAACCAAGTGCCAGCAGGCCTATAATAATTAGGGCAAAGCGTTCGTAAAAAGGGGCGGGTATTTTTTTAATGGTCATTATATATATAAACAAGTTTAACAGTATACGCTGCTTATATGTTTTGGTTATAAATCTGTGTCAATTTTTTCTAACAACTGCCTAATGTAATGATCCATTATTTTTGCAGGCTCTTTGCTAAAGGCTTGTGTAGCCCTGTTGGCCAAAATCACGTTAAAAGAAATGGCTTTATGCCCTAAACTTGCCGCTAAGCCATATATACCTGCGGTTTCCATTTCTAAATTAGTTATACGCTGCCCGGCAAAACTAAAGTTTTGTATGGTGTTCATTAGATCAGGCATAATATTTTTGGCTCTAACTTGTCGTCCCTGTGGGGCATAAAACCCCGGTGCAGTTATAGTGATGCCTTGCGATAAGCCTTGCCCTATAGTGTCTAATAATGAACTATTAGCAGATGCTAAATAAGGTGATAAACTATACTCATCTGGCAAAGTCGATTTAAATGCATTTAGTAAACCCTGTTCTTGTTCTGACAGGTTTTGCTTATAATAATGCATTAAAGCATCCAACCCAAAAGCTGCTGATGAAACCAGCACACTATTTATGGGTATATCTGCCTGTACCGCTCCTGATGTACCTATGCGGATAATATTTAAGCTGTGTAAATTACTATTAGGCACACGGATTTTAAAATCGATATTGACTAAGGCATCTAACTCGTTAAGTACAATATCAATGTTATCTGTTCCTATACCTGTTGAAATTACGGTTAACCTTTTAGTGCCTATACGACCGGTGTGTGTAATAAATTCGCGCTTGCCTTTTTTAAGTTCGATATGATCAAAATATTGAGTTATCTCTGCAACACGATCCTGATCCCCAACGGTAATAACTGTATCTGCAATATCACCGGGCAACAAGTTTAAATGATAGGCGCTGCCATCAGCGTTTAAAATCAGGTCAGTTTCGGCAATGCGTTTCATGAGGATAAAGTTGGCAAATATTTTGCAGGTAATTATATCATTTACTTAAATATAAACACCATGGCAAAGTACTCAGAAAAAGCTAGCGAAAAGGTAGGCGAAGTAATGCACGAAATGAAAGAAGGCAAGCTGAAAAGCGGCAGTGGTAAAAAGGTTACCAGTAAAAAGCAAGCCGTAGCTATTGGCCTATCAGAAGCGAGGAAAGAAGGGGCAAAAGTGCCTAAGAAGAAGTAAATATTCAACTGTCATTTCGAACGAGGAACGAGGAGAAATCTTTTACGATTGATTGGCAAGCGCATAAGATTTCTCACTGCGTTTCGAAATGACAGTAATTGGGGCTACCTATGCTTCCCAAAAGCCTCTAATATCTCCATCGATTGCAGGGCATCATCAATACTGCATGGATTATCTTGCTGTTCGCCGTTAAAGTAAGCTACTACCTGTTCAACCATACGCTGTGCAATATGTGCACCCGGGTCAAAGGTTAAGTTTTGTTCACCTTCCTCGTTTTTGCAGTAAACGGTATTGCCAAACACTGGGAAAACTATTTTGCCTTTGGTGCCAAATATTTCGCATTGGTCAATTGCTTCGGCAGGGGTTACGTTAAAACTCCAAACCCCACTAAATACTACACCGCTTTTAAATAATATAGTACCGGTGGTATGGTCATCAACCTTGTTGGTGTGCGATTGGTTAAGCGATAAACCATCAAAGTATTGCGCTTCGCCAAATAAAAATAGCATAATATCTATCTGGTGTGGGGCAATATCAAAAAAATAACCACCGCCAGATACCTCAGGGTCTACACGCCAGGCATCCTCCACATGGGTGATCAGTTCAGGTACAGCGCTTTGCAATAACCGCATTTGTACTGTACGTACTTTGCCAATAGCACCACTTTCTATTAACTCCTTAATATGCAAAAACATGGTCATGGCACGGCGGTAATGGGCTACAGACAGTTTCTTACCACTTTGCTTTACGGCACCGGCTAATTGCTTAGCTTCGGCAGCGTTTAAGGTTACAGGTTTTTCTACATATACATTATGACCCTTTTGTAAAGATTCAATAGCATAGGTAATATGTGATGAAGGGGGAGTAGCTATATAAATAGCATTAATTTCAGGGTCATTGATCAGTTTACTGCCATCGTCATACCATTTGCCAATGTTATGCCTTTTAGCAAAATCGGCAGCTTTGGCGGCATTACGCCTCATTACTGCAATTACTTTGCTGCCTGCAACTTTGTAAAATGCCGGACCGCTTTTTACTTCGGTTACGTCGCCGCAACCAATTATACCCCAATTCATAGTGCTCATAATTTGTTTTTTAGGTGGAGGTAAAAATAGAATTTTTTAAACAAAATCAAACCACCTCGGCTACGACAAACGTGCTTCCGCCAGCAAATACAAGGTCGTTAGCTTTTGCATTTTTTTGTGCCGATAATAGCGCCTCTTTTACGTTAGCATAAGCCTCGCCATGCAAGCCAAAACCTTGGGCTTTCTGCTTTAAACTTTCAGCCTCCAATCCCCGTGGAATATCGGGCCGGCAAAAATAATAAGTGGCATTTTTAGGCAGCATACTCAACACCTTGCTGATGTCTTTATCATTCACCATACCTAACACAAAATGCAAATGGTTATAGGTTACGGTGGCTATGTTTTTTAATACTTCGGCAATGCCTTCGGGGTTATGCCCCGTATCGCAAATGGTCAATGGGTTTTGACTGATGGTTTCCCAACGGCCATGCAGCCCGGTTAGCGTTTTAACCTGCATTAAAGCGGTTTTTATGTGATCATCGGTAATTGTATAACCTTCCTCGCGTAATTCGCCTACAGCGGCTAAAACGGTCTTTAAATTTTTAAGCTGATATGAGCCGGAAAGATCGAGTTGTAAGTTATAAGTTGTGGGTTGTGAGTTTTTGGATAGTTCGACATCTAGGAATTCGCCATTTCTTTTGCCCTTAGTCTCAAATACTTCGGATGCAAAGCTAATTTTCGCTTTTTCTTCTTCCGCTTTGCGGATAAATACCTCGGCTACCTCTTCTTGCTTTTCGCCAATGATTACCGGGATGTTGGGTTTAATAATACCCGCTTTTTCGACGGCTATTTTGGGCAGGGTATCGCCAAGCAAGTTCATATGGTCCCAGCCAATGTTGGTAATGATAGACAGGAGCGGGGTAATTACATTGGTAGAGTCCAGCCTGCCGCCCAAACCTGTTTCAATAACCGCTATATCTACCTGCTCTTTGGCAAATACATCAAATGCCAGGGCTACGGTCATTTCAAAAAAAGAGGGAGCTATCTCGTTAAAATCAGCGCGATGTTTGTCTACAAAATCAATTACCGTTTGTTCGGGTATCATTTGCCCGTTAACGCGGATGCGTTCCCTAAAATCCTTTAAATGCGGTGAGGTGTACAACCCGGTTTTATAGCCTGCTACCTGCAGCACCGCTGCCAGCATATGCGAGGTGGAGCCCTTGCCATTGGTACCCGCTACATGTATACTTTTAAATTTATGCTGCGGGTTATCCAAACGCCTGCACAACTCCAGCGTATTACCAAGGTCCGCTTTATAGGCTGATGCGCCCACACGGGTAAATACAGGTAATTGGGTGTAGAGGTAGTGGAGGGTTTCAGCGTAATTCATATTTATAGTGGCAGTGGTAGTAGCAGTAGCAGATTTTCAAGAAGATTTCGGTGCAAACCTTTCAGGGTGATTAGCCATTGAATTTAACATTCTTCCAATTTCCTGATATTTAGATTGAAGCGAATGGAAATCTTCTTGAACTATGTAGTTGCAATTTAAGGCAAAATCCAACCAAATAGAAGTTTCGGTTGCCTCACCATCTGCATCAGTCATTTTAGAAGTAAAATGCTTCGGATATATTCGTTTTCTATAACCTTCTCCTATATTAATACATACGGACCTTGAAGAGCGTCTTATTTGGTCAGTTAGTGAATAGGTTTCTTCTTTAGGAAAGCTCTTTGAAATCAAATAAATAGTATTTGCAGCTTCATATGCTAGTTGATAAACCTTAAGTTCCTTGAAACTACCTGTCATGATAGATAATTAATATATCAATAAACTGTTACTGCAACTACTTTAATTCACCTTAAACACAAAAACCACCTGCCCCACCTGGGTTTCGGGAGCGGATTCCAAGGCGCTTACGCGTGAGCGCATTACGGCATCTTCGCATTTTTGAAGAAGGCGCGAGTCGGATATAGTAGTACCGCGGGCACCTGCGCGGGCGTATATAATGTTGCCGCCTTTATCTACATGTATCTCCACAACAATTCTGCCCGTGTTGCGGCCATCATTACTAACCGTAGGCCTGCTAGTAAAACTACGCTGACCAAGTCCGCTCAAGTTGCCACCATTGCCGGATCCTGTACCATCATAGTTGTTGGTTAACGTGCTGCCTTCAGGTTTGCCCTGGTTGCCCGGGGTGCCGGTCGTGCCATCACCCTGGCCCGTGCCGTTGTTGGTTGGTCCTTTATACAAAGCGTTTTGGTTAACACTTGGCTTAGCAGTTTTAGTAGGTTGGGTAGCTACCGTATTGGTGGTTTTTTTGGTATTGGCCGCTACTTCGGGCGCGTCCTCGGTATTTTGGGTAACTACGTTTTTATCGCTGCTTTCGGTAGCTGTTTTTTGGTCGGTGGTAGGGTTGGGAGTAACTTTATCCGGCAAGGTTTTATTAGCTTTTTCGGCTACGGATGGTTCCTCAATGCTCATATAATCGCTGCCCATACCTTCATCGGTAGTACCATAATTAACTAGTATGCCACCTGTGCCGTCATCCGCTTTATGCGGCGCGCTAAACACAATAAAATAACATAAAGCAATAATCAACCCCAATACAAGACCGGTGGCTGCAAAGGCTTTTGGATAGTTATTTTCTTCGTAATTAGTCATTGTGTTATTTGGTCATTAAGTCATTGTTCATCGGGCGTTAAATCGGTTAATAACTTAATGCTCCAATGATCTAATGACTATCCCTTCGGTTCCGTTGCTAAAACCAGTTTAATATTTAATTTTTGGGCCACATCCATCACTGCTACCACATCTTGTATGGCTACGGTTTGGTCAACATATAAAACTATGGTCAATTCAGTAGCTATAGTTTTGTAGGATGCCAGCGTACTTTGCAGCGCGGTTACGGGTATCTCTTTTTTATCAACGTAATATTTCAGGTCCTTTGTAACCGATACCGTAATTGTTTTTTTAGATACTGATTGCCCGGTGGATGATTTAGGCAGCATCAGCTTAATAACATTTGGGTTGGTAACCGTAGATGCTATCAAAAAAAACAACAGCAGGAAGAACATGATATCATTCATGGCCGAAGTATGAACTTCGGCAGTTGCCCGTCTATGTCTTTTCCTTAAATTCATTATTTGCTGGGTTCTTCTAACAGGTCAATAAATTCAATGGCGTCTGTTTCCAGCTTTAATATCACCTTATCTACCATCATATTTAAAATATGGTAGCATACATAAGCTACAAGGCCCACAAATAAACCCGCGGCTGATGTTACCATCTTTACATACAAACCGCCTGATATAACACCCATGCTGATATTATCGGTTTTTGAGATATCATAAAATATTTTGATTACCCCCGCAATGGTACCCAGGAACCCAAACATTGGTGCAATACCGGCTATTATACCTAATATACCTATGTTTTTCTCCAGTTTTGATACTTCCAGTTTGCCTATGTTTTCAATAGCGCCTTCAATGTCTTTTATAGGGCGACCAATACGCAATAACCCTTTTGCCAACATACGGCCCAGCGGAGAATTACTGTTTTTGCATATCGCTATTGCCGAATCCAAATTGCCGGTTACTATACTGCTCCGCACTTGCGACATCAAATGCGATTCGTCTTTTGCCGCTTTGCGGATAGTAAAATAGCGTTCAAAAAATATAACTAAACCCAATACAGCCAAAATACCAATAGGCAGCATTATCCAGCCACCTTTTAATAACAGGTCGCCAAAGCGCAGATCCTGATCGGGTAGGGGTGCTAATTGTTGAGAAACTTGGGTTGTTGTGTCTAAAATTTGTTTAACAGTGTCTGCAACTGCCTGTGCAAGTAGTAAAGTCATTATTGGTTATTTAAGTTCCATTGGGTAAGCATCTTTATTGATCTTACCTGATTCAATTAATTTGGTCATGGCTACTTCGGCTTCATCAAGCGATGTAAACTTGCCTGCCGAAATTTTTATCTTGGGGGCCTTAGTTCCCGGTACAATATGTGCATCAACACCATTGTCCCTGTAATTATTAACGGTAGTATTAGCCTGTTCCATACTGGTTGCTGAATATACAATTATACCGTATTGCCTTACTCTTGGTGCTATTGTAGTTATATTATTAGGTTTAGGCCCAGGTGTAATAACAGCTTTACCAACAGGTACACTAACCACGGTAGTTTTAGTAACCTCTGTTTGTTTTATTCTATCCGTAACTTCTCCTGCAGATGTATTCTTCTTAATTACGGTATCGGCTTTTACAGTACTATCAATACGTACGCTAGTGTCAGGTGTGGCGGTGTTGGTATCAGCTTTAATTGTATGCACTTCTTCCAGTTTGCCATCGGTTTGTTTAGGCTGCATATAGCTTTGAATACGCTCAAAAGCCGATGGTTTATACAAATACACCGCATAACCAATTATCAGTAATACCAAAATAGCCGAAAGCACGATCAGGCCGGTGCGTAATGCACTGCTTGTGCGTGGTTCTTCGTAATATAGTTCTTCTTCCGGTTCTTCCTGTTCTTCTACAGTTTCAGCAAGTCTTTCGGGCACTAATGTATGTGTTGGTGCTATAGGTTTTTGTTCAGGTTCCGGGGCTTGTTCCGGAGCAGGTTGTTTAGGCGCCGGTGTTGCCCCCTGGCTCAATAACTTATTGGCTCTAACTGCAGGGTAACCATAAAATACAGGGTCATTAGTTATTTTATTGGCCTTAAAAGCCAGGCGTCCATTATCATTGTAAAACCAGCCAATATTGGCTACAGGCACATCATTATATAAGGCGTCCTCTTTTAAATTGGTAATATATTTTTCGGTAAAGTATTGTGATGACTCGAGGGATATGTTTTTCTTATCAGCTATGTATTGGGTTAATACATGATCTTCATTTAACCTTTGCGGGTCAAACGTTA
Source organism: uncultured Mucilaginibacter sp. (assembly GCA_964524015.1). Classification (GTDB taxonomy): domain Bacteria; phylum Bacteroidota; class Bacteroidia; order Sphingobacteriales; family Sphingobacteriaceae; genus Mucilaginibacter. The sequence continues at coordinate 44,801 of CAZGBN010000024.1, forward strand.
CCTCGTTACGCGGCGGATGAAATTTAAAATCAGCTGCATTATAAAACCCACTTACACGTTTCTGTGCCAGGTGCCCTAGTCCGGGTACATTTACTTCTCCATGCAGTTCAAGTAGTTCGCTTATGTACAAGCTTACATCCATACTTTTAAAATAGGCAGTTTATAATAACAATGCGTTAAAAGCTATAGCTAGCGCCCCCAAATATATTAAATCCATATTCAGGATAATATAGCCAGGTTTGATTTGTTCCGTTTAAAATATTATTTACCCTTCCAAAAATAGATATTTTATTGGTGGCTTTATATTCAACGCCTCCGCTAATATCAACAAACGAAGGTATGGTGCTATACATTCCCCCAATAACCCGTGGGTCATGTGTATTACCGCGGAACAATAATGTACCTGAAACATTTACCTTATTATTGATATGGATGTTTGTACCTGCAGTCAGTTTAAACTTAGGTAAGTTCCAGGCTAAGGCCTCGGTTGCCATTTTGTAGTCTTTAAATTCGGCACGGCCAAAAATGTTAAAGTCATCATCAACTTTATAATCCAACTCGGCATTAAAACCGGTTACACGTGCACGGCCATTATCATATATTACTGCAAAGCGGTTGTAACCTGTCGCGAAGTTAAAATTGCTGGTAAACAGCGGCATATCTTTAATGGTATTACGGAAGATGGTTCCTTTAAAGCTTAGGCCCGGTGCCAGTGTGCCTTTTAATCCCGCGCTAATATCTAACTGGTCAACAGAGTTTTTTATGGTGATATTCTCGCCGATAAAAGGGTTGGTCATTGCAAAATCACGTATGGATGATTTATTGATATCACCTTTTGCTTCAACAAACAGGCGTACATATTTTGGTATAACCTGCAACTCGGCCTTTGCTGCCGGGAACAATAATAAGCGCGACGAAAAGCCAAACTCACTTACCAAACTTATACCCGCGTCAATTTTATAATTATCACCCTGAAATTTGATGTATGGGTTAAGCCTTAACAGGTTATTACTTAATGAGTATAAGGCGTCACTTTGGGTGCTTACATCCATTGAAGCACTTAAGCCAGCATAAAATTGCCTTACCGTTTGGTTTACAAAGCCCGACAACACAACATTATTCTCTTTAGCCTGGAAAGCATTGCTAAATACATAGCCTTTTAATTTTACCGCATAGGTAAAATCATTCTCTACATCTTTATAGTTTTTAACTAGTTCGCCTTCGGCAGATATGGTGCTGAAACGTTGCTTAGCCACATCAAGATTAGCAGGCATAGGGGCGTTAGGATCATAGCCATAAAAATAATTGCCATATAGGCTGTAATCAATACGTCCGCTTAAGGTATGTTTATCATTAATGCTTTTACCAAAAATGCCAATCTCGTTACGGCTTTGGTTTTGTTTGTAAAGCGTACCCTGCTGTGCAAAATGCTTAATATATAAACCGGCCTGTAAGGCTTCATCACGCCCGTTGTTGATGTAGGCCTCACCATAAGTAGTACGCATGCTGCCAAAGCCCAGTTTTACGTAGTTTGGTTTTAATATCGAGTCTTTTTCAGCAGGCATTTTCATGGCATCCAGCTGTTTTATCTCCTCATCTTTAGTTAACTTTTTATCTATTGATGTATAAGTTAAAGGCGCTTTAAAAGGTACTTTATCTTCCATTTCGGGATTGCGGCGTATTTTAACCGCATCAGCCAATACAGGTTTGTAAGCCGTTGTTATTACAATCTCTTCTGTTAAACTGCCCCCATTGTTTTGCTGATTATTTGCCGTAGCCGCACCGCCTTTTTTAACCGTATCCTTTGGTGCTACTTTTGCAGCAACATCGCCCAAACTTTTGGCTTCGGCAGTTTTTTGAGCCGCAGTTTTAACAGCAGGCAGAACAGTTGCTTTTTTAGCAGCCGGCTTTTTATTTTGTGCTGTAACCGGAACAAAGTATAATACCATGAGTAAGGTAAGCA
>CAZGBN010000025.1:0-46538 GCA_964524015.1 uncultured Mucilaginibacter sp.
AACCTTTAAAGAAGTTTATCCGCTGTATGGGCAGGTTGATATAGGCGAGTCTTCCGTCACCCGAAATCGAAGTGTACAGGCCGATCTTAACAGCCAGTTGAGTCAACTTATTTCGTTATTGGACGAATTAAACACACAAAATAAGACAAATAGCATTGAGAAAGCACTTTTTGACTTGCGTACTTTTATACATGAACTGTCAGAAAATATACGGGCAGACACAGAACAATACATTCAGCATTATATAGAAACAAATGTTTACCCTATACTGCAATTAGCGCAACCAAATGTAAAAATTGAGCAGTATTATAAGCATACCGATGCGCTAACCGGAGATTTCCATGCTCATAGACGCGATTATGATAAAACACTTTCTTTGATAAACCAAAAATTGGCTACCGTATTGGATAACCGACAGGCCGAAATTCAAGCGCTTTTTCCGCATTATTATGAGCGGTTTAAAACTGACGGTATTGAGCATAATATGTACATCGGTGCATCTATTGCGCCTAAAGAAGAGTTTAGCCATGAACATCTACATCGATTACGCTTATGGCAGCTGCGTGTTATCGCTGAAATGGAAACAGAGCAATTTGACTTAAAAAGCATATTGCCGTACCAATTGGGTGTCACCTCGTTAATATTGGTTTTTAGTACTCCTATCGCTATTCGTTTTAGAATGGATGAGAAACATTTTGATGTAGACGGCGCCTATAATATCAGGTATGAAGTTATTAAAAAGCGAATAGATAAAGCCTGTATAAAAGGCACTGAAGAACGCGTCACTCAACAGGGTAAAATAACCATCGTCTACTCAAAAGCTGAGGAGGAACGCGAGTATATGAACTACATTGGTATAATGCAAAAAGCAAGCATATTGGGCGATACGATTGAACATTTAGAAGTAGAGGATCTGCAGGGAGTATCGGGATTAAAAGCTTTACGCGTGGGTATAATTCATCAACAAAACTTACTTTCACAACGTACTTCATCTTATGATGAGTTGTATAAGCAGTTAAACTAAAACCTGAAACCTGCCGATATATAAGGATAGGCTCCTTCTTTTGAAAAGCCTACAACTCCTTGTAACAATATCAGTTGTGCCGGTAAAAAATAAATACCTCCACCATAGCCATTGTGCCATTGCGAAGATGTCTCGCCAGGGGACCACACACGACCAATATCATGAAAACCAATGGCTCCTAATGTGCCGGGTAATAAATATGATGCAAAATCAAACAATTTAACGCGTAATTCAATATTATTAAAGGCCATGCTTTTACCTGTAAACCTGCCTATATAAAATCCGCGGAGGTTTTGATTACCTCCTAATTTTAATTGCTGATAGTATGAAGGATTACCTAAGCTGGTACCGCCCCCTGTTCGTACAGCAATAACCAAACTCGAATCCCTAATAGGATTAATATAAAAGCTAACCTCTGATTGTAATTGCCCATATGAGTGTGCATTTGAGTTTAGGGCTTTCATCCCTACAAGGTTTGTGGTCCAGTATACGCCCTCATGCGGCATAGAGCCTTTATCGCGGGTATCTAAAGTAAAACCTGCCACTAATCCGGCATTGCCCTGGCCGCTAAAAACGTTTTCTTTAGGATGCAAGGCGTTATAATTATTTAAAAAACGGTTAGTGTTATCATCCGCATCGCCATTGTAATATTGGGCTGCAACTCCCCCGCTTACCACCCAATTGTTATAAGTATGCTTAATACGTATATCAGCATCTAAATAATTATAAACGTTTTGATAATACTGTACGCGGCGACCTTTTGTGTTTTCAAAAACTGTATTGTTACCAATTCCAAAAAAGTTACTAGTATAGTTAGGGCCCTTATTTAAAATATTAACTACAAGGTCGCTGGTACCAATTACTTTTTTAAAGTCGCCATTATAGTTAATTAATAATGAGTTGTTAGCAAAGCCGTAGTTTATTATAAGGCTTTGCCTAAACGCATATGGATCTTTTCGAAACGCCTGCTTTTGGTAAATAATGTTACCAATGAGCTGTATACCATAATCTTTATTATAACTACCCAGTAGTAGCGGCTGCAAAAAATTATATTTAAAACTGGTTTTATCGTACCTATTAACTAACGTATCTGTTGCAATACGCAGCCTGGCTTGCTTTTCTGCCGGAAGTATATTTTTTTCATCAGCACTGTCATAAATATACCTGTTGCCCCTACCTTGAATATTACTGTCAACCTTAAAGGTGTCTTCATCAGCACCACCAACAATTCTTAATTTTATCGGTGAACGATTGGTTCCATGAAAGGCAAACACATCTTCGCTAGCCATTCCATATAATCTTACTTCCTTAGTAACGGCCGGATCAAAAGTACGCTGGTAAATAACCTGTTCTTGGTTACCCTCTTTTTTAAGCTTATTAATCCGCACACTTACCTTGCCACCAGGTTCATTAGTTATGTCAAAATGTTCTCGCTTATTAGTAGCCGGAATTTCGACAGTATTTGCTAAAAAGCGGTAATATTTAAGCGCTTGCTGTCTAAGAACATTACGACGGGCTATCATTTTCCTGGTCAATTCCGGGCCTCCAAGCGCGTATATATTAGCGGGCATCAATTTAATAGCATTACTGATAACTTCATCCGTCAGTTTGCTTTGCACCTCGGCTATTTGAGTTTCCCAATCTTGCTCGCTTAGCCCATTTAAAAAGTAACGGTCAAAGTAACGCGCATTTAAGTTCCAACGGTTTACAGACCGTATATGATCCTCATAACTCTGAAACTTTGACATGAGCAAATGCCTTGACACCAGCCACGGAATCACGCCAGATGTGTTGTAAAAAACCTGGTCCCTGTCGCGTGGTACAGGCTCATATACAATCCCATTCTTCCCTTTTGCACGCTCCCACCTCCATTGGTCCTCATGTCGGTCCCAATCACCCAACAGCATATCCAATAAGCGTGCCCGCAATACCGTTTTTTGGTTTACACTATTATCGTTATCATCTTGCAACTTCTCTTGGGCTTTTAAGGTGTTATCTGTTTTGCTGGCGTCTAACGGCTCCCGTTCCTCAAAAAGAAAAACCTGGTTGGCAAAGTCCTTTTGATACTCGCCAAACGCAGGATCATCAGGTATAAAAACAACTTCGGGATTAGCATGCGGAATATTCAAAGCATTAGCTAACGGAGGCACCACCATTGCCGAAAAGGGGTGTTCTGCTGATATTTGGTCCTGAATGATGGTAGCTGCTACAGTTTCTCTTAGTGTGGGCGGCAATATTTTCTCGGGATACTTTTGTATCGTACGGATTACCCATTCCTGCCCGCTGGCATCTTCCAATCGTAACGATTTGGTTTGCATACCACCGCCACGTTGTAATATTTTTAAGCCCCCTTTTTCCTTTGCTAAATGAAATACGCGCATTTTTACCGGGGTGGCCCATAATTTACGGTAGCCCTCGCCCAGGAAAATACGGTGCACCTTATTTACTTTATCATAAGCAGGCTCAATGGCTACGGTAACACTATCATTTTGCGCAAAACTTTGCACCGATAACGTCGCCAAAAAAATGGTTAAAATATTTAGCCGGTATTTGTTAATAGCCATGTACCTATTTTTTATAATTAAATTTTAATACCGTTCCCTTTTCTGTTTTATCACCCTCATTTGATATGTACAAATTGTTTTGATTATCAAAAGCTATCCCTTCGGGTTGCAAAAAAAAGGAAGAATTGAGAGGATATACGGCCTTAACTTTCCAGCCCGCATCGGCCACTACTAATAATTTATTTACAGACGATAAGATGTACCATTCATTGGTTTTTGGATTTTTAGCCAAGGCAGATGGATGAAATTGAACTTTCTTTTTACTCAGTAACGCCTCTATCTCCCGTACATTTATATTAAATTGTCCGCTTTGCTTTAATGAGCCATTTGGCAATAACTTAAAGATAAAACCACCGCCGCTTTTGCTTGTCTTTTCATCACTACAATGTTTGCAAAGCACATACAACTGACTTGTTTTTTCGTCAGCATACAAGCCCTCATACTCTCCTGCAGGCAACAAATTATCCCATTTTTGCACGCTAGCGGCTAACGGTTTGCCAATTTGGTTAAATGGAAAAACGAAAAGGGCGCCATCGCTACGTAATACTACTACCTGTTTCCCTATAATTGCTATGTCTTCGTAATCCCCTTTTTTATCAAACTTGGTGTAAACTAAATGTATGTCGCCCGGGTTAAAATAGTAAACCTTGCCTTCTTCGTCCTGTTCGGCATATATCATATTTGCTTTGCCATTATGAAAGGCTAAACCTGATATTTCTGTTAATGCATCGGGCATAAAAATTTTAACCGGCGCATTTAGGTTATAGCCTTGCGGGCTATTATAATGTTGCTGACCGTTACATGAACCTATCGTTAAACTTATCAGTAACAAAAAAACAAATGGACATATTTTATTCACTTTCTTCATACGGCTACTACCTTATTTAATAATTTATATATCGCATATTGCGATTGTATAGCCGGCATCACCGGTTGCATCTTCACATTTTCCAGTTTTTCATTTAGCATCACCGCTTGTACGTTATCCTGCAGTTGCAGGTTTATAATGGCAGTTATCTTGGCTTTTACTTGCTCATCATGTATCGGAAAACACACTTCAATACGGCGGTATATGTTACGATTCATCCAATCTGCCGATCCCATGTAAATCTCGGGATGGCCATTGTTATGAAATATAAAGGCTCGGCCATGCTCCAGGTAGCGATCAACTATGCGCTTAACAGTTATGTTCTCGCTCATACCTTTTACACCGGGAATTAAACAACAGATGCTACGCACTATTAACGAAACCTTTACACCTGCCTTAGAGGCATCGTAGAGCTTGCTTATTAATTTCCGCTCTTCCAGGTTATTTAGTTTAATGGTAATGGCAGCAGGTAATCCATTATTAGCATTAGAAATTTCGCGGTCTATCATATCCATAAACCGTTGCTGTAAATTAAAGCCAGCAACTAATAAATGATCGAATTTGATCATATCCGGCGATACTGGCTTCTCTCGCCGCACCAGGAAAATAAACAGCAATTCTATCTCCCTTAGTATAGTACCATTAGCAGTTATTAAAATATGATCGGTGTAAAACGCGGCTGTATTTTCATTAAAATTGCCGGTTGCCAGTAAGCCGTAATACTTAATACGATGATTTACCCTGCGTTTTACCAACGCCACTTTAGCGTGTACTTTTAACGCGGTTATACTATAAATAATGTTTACCCCGGCCGCTTTCATTTTTTTGGCCCATTTAATATTGTTGGCTTCATCAAATCGTGCTTTCAATTCAACCATTACAGTAACCTTTTTGCCTGCGGATGCTGCGTTAATAAGGGCATTGGCTATACGCGAATCACGCGCTACACGGTAAAGCGTAACATATATTTCCTCCACGGTTTCATCAAGCGCGGCCTCGTTAAAAAAACGCAGTATAGTACTGTATGATTGGTAAGGGGTATTTATCAATATATCCTGTTTTTCTAACTGTTCAAATATTGACCGTTCTGCATTTACCGGATTATGAAGCGCGGGCCAATTATCATATTTCAATGCGGGAGCATTAACAGGCAAACTAAATAAATCCTTCAAATTATGATACATGCCGCCTTGTATGGCGCTGGTTGCCGGTATTCCCCAGTTATCGGTAACCAAATTTAAAGTACGCAAAGGTATACCGTGCTCATGTAAAAAACGGGTGGCTATGCCCAGATCACGTTTAGATAGCTGGGTTTCTATTTGGTCAGCCATATCCCCGGGATATTCATCCTTTAGGTCAAGCTCGGCATCTCGGGTAATTTTAAAAGAATAACAGCCCTGAACAATAGCATTTTTAAACAACCTAGACAGGTTGTGCCTAATAATGTCATCCAAAAAAATAATATAAGTGACGCCGTCTCCATCAGCCTTGAAAAATCTGGATAATTGATTTGATGGAATATTAAGTACAACCGTCTTTTCGTTACCGTCCTCTTCCAGATTGATCAAAAAATAGAGCTCATTATTTTGAGGGAAAAATTTACTTTTTGACAAGAGTTCAACCGGATTTAAAAAAGCCATTACCTGGCTTAAAAAATAATCGTTCACCTTTTCGGTAATAACGGCGGGTAACTGCTCATTAAACAATAAATAACTATTGCTTTTTTTTAACTGCGGAATAATGCGCGTCGTAAATATCCTCCCAAACTCCTGTTGCTGACGGATGATGTTTTGCTGTGCCAAAAGCAAAGGATTGTCGGAAACTGTTTCTTTAAACTGCCCCAGTTTATCCATGGCCAATAAAACCGGCATACGTACACGGTAAAACTCATCTAAATTGGAGGAAAAAATGGCTAGGAAGTTAACACGCTCCATTAACGGTACGTTTTCATGAGCCGCTTCCAGCAGAATGCGTTCATTAAAACTGAGCCAACTTAAGTCGCGATCAAAAAAAGAATAGTTTGACATGCTTAATGACCCTTTACATCAATGTGATTATTGATAACAGACGCAATAATAAAGGCAAGTACAGATACTATAAGCCCAAACATAAATACATTATAAGCGGATCGTAATAAACGGTACTTGCGGCCCAGCACAACACCCTGCGCATAAACATCGCGAATAAGCGTCCCGTATAAAAAATCTTTATCATCCATCACCTTAAGCATACCGTTAGCATACTCTTCCAAGTGCATTTTATAAAAGTTCCCGAAAAATAACAGGTTCACCTTCTTCTGCTCAATATCTTCGGGCGTAAAAACACCTTTGGGTATGGATGGCCTGGTAGCTAATATGGAGAACGTCATGGATAGCAAACTTATAGTAAGCAGTATAAAAGTAGGTATAGTTAAAAAGCTATTTTCTTCCAGTTTACGTAAAACCAAACTAATAATAGCTGAAAGTATTATAGAGTTTACGGTTATTAGGATGTGTGCTTTATTATCGGCCATATCACTCAGGCGCTGGTTATTGCCCGATGTGATCCGGAACATTGTTTCAATGCCACGCTCCGGCCTGTCGGCTTTCGTTTTTTTATTATTTGCCATAAGTTCGGGTTTAGCAGTACCGGTTTTGATTGCGGATAAAATAGGTTTATCAGCAGTTTCAGCTTGTTTGGCTAACAATTTATCCAGATTCTTCTGGTATTGTGCATTTAGTAATAGTTTAACAAAATCAGTAAAATAATGGTGCGATTGCAGCATTTCAATATTTTTTTGGCGCCACTGCTTTTTATCAAAGGTTGTGTTTTTAATAAGTTCTATTTCCTTACGCAATAGCTTGCTGCGTTCAGGGAACTGCTCGGTGCCTAAATGAAACAAATCGGCATCACATACAATTTCTTGTAGAAGGCCTGTTGGCTTTTGTGGTATTTGAGTCGCTATAATACAGCCTTGAACTTTCTCTATCAGCGTGGGGCTTACGTTAAACTGTTTTAATATATCACTAGCGGCCGCAGCCCCTGCCTCTTCGTGTTTCAGTTTATCTATAAAATAGCCAAGATCATGTAACCATGCGGCAGCACTAACAACAAAAAAATCTTCATCATTTAATTGGTAGTGGTTAGCAATCAATGTAGCATTTGCTACAACAGTTTTTGTATGCTTAAGATCATGATAAACAAGATCCTTTTCGTGCTGCTGCCCAAAATAGTTTAATACATACTCTTTAACATTTTCTAATATCTGATGAAATTCCATAAGTGATGTGTAAGGACTGTACTCAAATTTAATGTGTTTCAACAAGTATATATAGAAATTTAAATAATAATATAGATTATGATGTATTAAAACTATCCTGACAACTCATTTGTTGAGTATTAAAAAGTAAATATGCCATCAGAACTATTAATTAAAAGCAGCAAAATTTTATTAAATCAGGAATTAACTATTGCAACTGCCGAAAGCGCTACGGCAGGAAGATTAGCGGCAGAGTTTTCTTTGATACCTGACTGCGGTAAAACGTTAAAAGGGGGAATAGTAACTTACGATGCTTGTGTAAAGCAAGATATTTTAGGTGTAGCATCTGAACTTGTAGAACAATACACACCGGAATCTGCCGAGGTTACTGAAGACATGGCTAAAAAACTTCAAAAATTGATTAAAGCAGATATTTACATTGCCATAACCGGACTTACTATGCCCGGCGGTAGTGAAACCCCGGAAAAGCCTGTAGGTACTATGTTTATTCATGCATTGATCAAAGATAAATCTATACCTATCCGTAAAGTCTTTAAAGGAGATGCGGAAGAAGTTGTTTTGCAAACCATTGATCATATTGCACAACTCCTAATTGATGAATTGAGCTAATCATTAATCTTCCACCTTTTCAAAATCATATTTACCCTTAATATAATAATTTAAATAGCTGCCTTTTGACTGGTAAGCTTTCATTTCGCGGTAAACTTTTTCGGGTACGTTCTTATAATCATACACCATTCCTGATACATAGGTTACCCGTAAGGTGGATGTTTTTTCATCATAGCTAAAGTGGGCAACTACTGATGATGGCATGATCTGTTAAAATATACTTTGTGCCTTTTTTATAGTTTTCTCCAGGTCTATCGCTTTACCTAATACACCTTTAAACAGATCGCCTTCAACTTTTAAACGGTCAATGGAATTATGAATGGTAAAGTGTTTCATGGTAAGGCCGGGTTTAACTTCATCCCAATGGAGCGGCATTGATACGGTTGCACCAACTTTTGGCCTTAACGAATATGGGCCCGCAATAGTAGCACCAGGGCGATTCTGTAAAAAATCCAGGTACATTTTACCTTTCCGGTTAGCAACCATGCGCTCTAAACTGGTATAATCAGGCAGTTGCTTGTGTACAATATTTACAATAATACGGGCAAACATTTGCGATTGATCATAATCATATTTAGCTCCAAGTGGTATATAAATATGCATCCCTGTTGAACCTGATGTTTTGCAAAAGCAGGGCACGTCAATAGCATCCAAAACCTTTTTAACCTCTTGTGCGGCCTCAATAACCTGGTCAAAAGTATTTTTATCCGGGTCCAGATCAATCACACAATAATCGGGGTTATCCGGCGATTGTATACGGCTGAACCAGGGGTTCATTTCAATACAACCCAATGATGCCATCCATAACAAAACAGCTTCATCTGAGCCTACAAGGTACTCCTTATGCTCACCATCACTGGTAGTATAGGGGAATGTTTTAGTTATCCAATCAGGTGCTTTGCCTTTTACATCCTTTTGATAAAAACTTGGTCCATGTATACCATTAGGAAAACGGTTCAGCGACATGGGCCTGTCTTTTAAATAAGGTAAAATATACTCGGCTACCTGGTAATAATAATTAAACATATCCCTTTTGGTAATACCATCTTCGGGCCAGTAAACTTTACTTAGATGGGTAAACTTTAAATCGTGCCCGCAAATTTTGCGCACCTGGGTTTCATCTTTAGGGTTAAGCAAGGTTTTACGTTCTTTATCCTTAGGTGGTTTAATAGCTTTGCTGTGAGGACTTTCCGGCTTTTGCTCCACTTCTTCAACAACCTCATCCGTAGGTTTTTCTGTTTCCAAAACCACATCTTTAGCTTTTTTATCGCTGCGCATCCCTTTAAATGATGCCTGCCTGAAAACGCCATCGCTTGTAACCTCCGCAAAGGCCACCTCTCCTACCAGTTCGGGCTTCAACCACGTAGGTTTGGCCCCCATTCGCTGCGGCCTAAAGCGTGATGGTTTATCTACATCGGGTTCAACATCAAAAGGGCTTTTATCGGTAATTAATGGCTTAAATTGCGCCATCATATCCTTTTGCATTTTATCATTAAACCCGGTACCTACCTTGCCGGCATAACGTAACACTCCATTATCATATACACCTAAGGTTAACGCACTAAATTGTTTACTGGTGCCCGCATTGCGGGTAAAGCCTGTTATAACTACTTCTTGCCGCTTTTGTACTTTTATTTTTAGCCACTCGCGCGAGCGCAGATCAGATGTATAAACACTGCTGGCTTTTTTAGCAATTATACCTTCCAGGCCTATTTTTTCGGCAGCTTTAAAAAACTCTATACCATTGGCCTCAAAAACTTTGCTTAGGCGTATACTATCATCATTGGTTGGTAGTACATCTTTTAAAATGGTAAGTCGGTCTTTTAAAGGTAAACCCATTAAACTTTTACCCTCGTACCAAAGTATATCAAAAACATAATACACTAACGTACCATCAGCTTCGCTGCGCCAGTTTTGCAGGGCACCAAAATCTGATACACCCTTGTCGTTCAGCACCAATATTTCGCCATCAATAACCGCTTTTATATCCCATTTTTTTAAAACTTTATTTATGGGATAAAATTTATCAAATGGTAAGTTATTGCGGGATATTAATTGTACATCATCTTTATTTATAATACCTACTGCACGGTAACCATCCCACTTTACTTCATATAACCAATCAGGGTCATCAAAAGGCTCGTCCACCAGGGTGGCTTTCATGGGTTTTATGGTTTTGGGGATGGCTGATTTTGGAGCAGATTTTATAAGCGCCGCAGCATCGGCCCCACTCGTATCCACCAATGGAACATCGGTGTCTTCACCCACCACTTCCTCAGCCGGCTTCGCCAGCGTTTTTTTTTTACTTTTTGATTTTGGTTTATCTTCTACATCTTCTTCATGACCATTTTGCCACACCTTATCACTGGTCTTTTCCATTTGCTCAATAGTTTTACCTGATAGCACCGATGTATCCAGTTTTGTTATATCCTTTTTCGAAGCGTAGTCGTCATCATGCTTAATCAATAGCCAGGCATTATCGCCCATGCCATGGGTTTTTACAAGAGCAAACTCTCCGTGTAATTTCTCGCCATGAAGTTTAATTTTTACCGAGCCGGCTTTAAGCTGCTCCAGCAAATGCTTTTCCTGGGCTTTTTTCCCTTTTATTTCTTCTATAGGCTCATAGGTCCCTTCGTCCCAAACAATAACTGTACCACCGCCATATTCGCCTTGTGGGATTATGCCTTCAAAATTTCGGTAATCAAAAGGATGGTCCTCTACCATCATTGCCAGGCGCTTGGTTTTTGGATCAGTTGAAGGGCCCTTTGGTACGGCCCAACTCTTTAATACACCTTCCATCTCCAATCTGAAATCGTAATGCAAACGCGAAGCATCATGCTTTTGAATAACAAACATTAGCTTGTTTTTATCCTTACTCATACCTGCCTTTGGCTCGGCAGTTTTAGTAAAATCCCGCTTTTTTACATACTCCTTCAAACTCATAACTTACTATTTATATATTGTTTTACATCAATTGATGAATTACCCACCTGTTCAACTGCGCTAAGCAATTCATCGGGCGATACACCAAGTTTTGTTGCCCAATACTCAACTTCATAGGTATCATGTACCTTAATAGTGTATTTATCAGGTATGCCAATTTTTTCATTATTCATGATACAATAATTAGGGATCAACTACTTATTTAACAGTATAACAGCTTAATAGTTTTATACTATTAAGTGTACTTACCGTGTAACAAAAGCTTACAATTTTATGTTATGATAATAGCCAATAGCATAATTTATGAAACCTATATTCTTTACAATCGACAACTCGCTACCCCTTAAAATTATACCCGATACCCAGGCACATTTAGATGGGCACACGGTTATCACCTACAACTACAATATTTATTTGGACAGCACCAAAAATGATCCAATTAAAGGTTTAACACAAACTACCCATTCAGATAAAATGACCGATCCGGACTATTATGGGTATATAACATTTGAAGATCCCGGGCATGTGTTTTCATATACTCCCGGGGCACAACGTAACCTTAGCCGAACAGAAATTGAAGAAGTGATAGAGAGGCTAAACAATTACCGCGATAACCCAAGGTTATGGGATAAAAGTGATATATAGTGCATAAAAAAAAGAGTTCAAAAATTGAACTCTTTTCCAACATAGGTAGGTGTTGTTTTTATAGATGTATCTTTTATGCAGCTTTGCTATAGCTGTTATTTTTTTGGCTTTGATTGGCTTTTAAGTTTTTCAGATCGTCCTGCAATATTGCCCTTAATTTAATATCAAAGGCTTTTAATATAACGGTTGTTTTGGTTGAAATTTTCATATTAGCTTTCTATTGATTTACCATTACCATATAAATACTGTGCCATTCATTTCTTAAGTATTACCATTACACCAAAACGTTTATCCCCCCGTCCTAATTGTATATTTTTCACTTCAGTAGCTGTTTAGCAAAAACTTCAAAGTTTTATCTGAAATATAATATAGACTATAAAAACAGCATAGGTATTAAATTGTATAGTTTTTATAAGCATATTATTATGAAAACACAAGGTCAATCAACAAACAATACACCACTTCACCATCCTACCAACCGTGACGGCAGCCATCAGAGCCCATGGCAAGCAGAGAAAATTTCTCCGTTTATCGCGTCAGGTAGACAATCAAATGCTATTTATGATGTTGTAATTATTGGTGGTGGCATCACCGGGTTAACCGCAGCCCTAATGCTTCAAAATGCCGGCAAACAATGCCTTTTGGTTGACATGCATACTATAGGTTATGGCACAACCGGTGGTACAACATCACATATAAACACTTTTGCCGATACCAGTTACAGCGATGCCGAAAGTGCCTTTGGTGAAGATGGCGCACAGCTATTTGCGGATGCTGTTAATGAAGGACTAAACATTATTAAAAGCAATGTAGATACTTATAAAATTAATTGTGATTTCGAGACAAAGAAAGGATACATATATGCTGAAGATGAAGAGCAGGCTACGCAACTGGATGATCTGTATAGCGGGACAGTTAAGGTTGGCGTTGATATTAATTATACAAATGACGTACCTACACCTGTTGAATATGTAAAAGCGGTGGAACTTCCCGGCCAGGCACAATTTCATCCGCTTAAATATTTAAAAGGTTTAGCCGCTGCTTTTATAAACGCCGGCGGACAAATTTTAGAAAACACCCGCATTGATGATATTGAGCATGAAGATGATATTCATTTGGTTAAAGCAGGCGAAATAATATTTAAAGCCCTTAAAGTTATTTATGCTACTCATGTTACGCCTAAAATTACGGTGTTTAGTTTTAGATGCGCTCCGTACCGCAGTTATGTGTTGGGGGTAAAATTGACCAGCGATAATGCCTACCCCGATGCTTTGGTTTATGATATGCAGGAACCTTATCATTACTTCCGCACGCATATTATTGACGGTCAAAAGCTATTAATTGTTGGTGGTAATGACCATAAAACCGGGCATGATGATCCTGAACAAGCATTTGTCGACCTTGAAAAATATGTACGAAAGTTTTATAAAGTATCATCAGTAAAATACCAGTGGTCATCACAATATTTTATCCCCGTGGATGGCTTTCCCTATATTGGGCAAATACCCTTTGAAGCTGATGGGATTTACACGGCTACAGGTTATAATGGCAATGGCATGATGTTAGGTACTATATCAGCAAAAATTTTAAGTGATATCATTATAGGTACAAAAAGTAAATATGAAGAAGTTTTTAGTACCAAACGTATAAAACCTATTGATGGCTTTACCGAGTTTGTTAAAGAAAATGCTGATGTGGCGTACCATTTTATTGCCGACAGGTTGTCTATCCATGAAACAGATTCTTTAAAAAGATTAAAAAACGACAGCGGCAAGGTAGTAGAGGTAGATGGCAAGAAATTTGCAGCCTATCGGGATAAAGAGGGAAATATACATGCGCTTAACCCGGTTTGTACCCATGCCGGATGCATTGTTAACTGGAACCAGGAGGAAAAAAGCTGGGACTGCCCGTGTCATGGAGCCCGGTATGATATTAACGGAACGGTAATAACTGGTCCGGCAGTAATGGATCTACCTAAAATAGAACTATAGTATGAAAGCAGAAGAAATTATAGTACCCGCAATTGCAGGCACTACCTTTATGACCTTATTTAGTAAAGCGGTTGGCGAAATAGCAAATGAGAATTTTAGTGAGCCTGATCTACTGCACAAACTCTACCATCGTTTGGCCCCTGCCGAACCCAAACCTATAGCCAAAGCAGTGGGATGGCTGAGCCATTACGCTGTTGGCATGATGTTCTCTGCAGCATACAATAAGCTTTGGGATAAAAACCTGGTTAAAGCATCCGGCAAAAACAGTATTTGGCTCGGAGCCGTGAGCGGCGCCCTGGCAATTGGGGTTTGGAAAACTACTTTCAGTATGCACCCCCTCCCGCCAGGCATCGACTTTAAAAAATATTATGCTCAATTATTTTTTGCGCACATTGTGTTTGCCATGTTTGCAACCTTTGCTTATCAGCAAATTAAAAAGCGCGAGTTAGAACAAAAACGACTAGATGATCAGAAAAATTTATCTATGGTTACGCCATAAGTCAGCAATAAATTTTCCCGCTGTGTAATGTTCATCCGGTTATAATTTAATGCGGTAGTAAGTCCTATCCATTTACGCAATTTAAATGATACAGATGTGCTTGATTTGATGATGTAGTCATTACCGTTGGATAGTGAACTTTGCAAAAAATTGTTTCCATCAATAACCAACACATCATTAAATGAAAAACGGAACGCTAAACGGAATGAGTTTCGGAAAGTATTATAATCCAGGTTAGCCAACAGGTTACTTTTATCATAAAGGATACCGTCGCTCAAGTTCAGGTAACTGTTCTTGCTGTCCAGGAAGTTATAAGCTACACCCAATCCTCCTAAAAACTGGTTGTTAATTTTTAACGAATAGCTGGTGTTATAATTAAGCAATCCCCAGTAGTAAAAGTTAGGCAGGGTTTTATACAGGTTAAAGTTTAAGGCTGATGAAAAATCCCTATTGGTTAACTTATCGTTTTGATTACCATAAACAAACGTATTAGTGGCGTTTAGCACCACATCCTTTTTTTTGATACCAAAACTCACACCATTATTTAACAGGTATGCTCGTCCATCATTTGTTTTGTTGATGGACCCTGTAGAGGTTACATTGATACGATAGAACGTACTATCATTAAACTGCCCGAAAGCCGTCGCAACACAAAAAAATAAAATAACCGAGGATACAAATACTTTCATAAGGTAAAGCTATATAAAATAGTTTTACCTGCTAACAATTTAACCATTTACAACCTCACCACCATTAACATGTATAACCTGCCCGGTAATATAGGAAGCATCGTCTGATGCCAGGAAAACATATGCAGGCCCCAATTCTGACGGTTGCCCAGCACGTTCCATAGCAGTTTCTGAACCAAAGCTTTTTATTTTTTGTTCATCAAAGGTTGATACGATCAGTGGTGTCCAAACCGGACCGGGGGCTACAGCGTTAACCCTGATTTTCTTTTTTGCCAGGTTAGTAGCCAACGAGCGGGTGAAAGATGTGATGGCCCCTTTGGTAGATGAATAATCTATCAAATTTGGCGATGAACGATATGCTGTAACCGATGTCGTATTAATAATACAATCCCCCTCCTTCATAACCTGCAGAGCCTCATTTGCAAAATGGAAATAGGCATAAATATTGGTCCTGAAGGTATCATCCATTTGTTTTTCATCTATCTTCTTCGGATCTTTTTGCGGCACCTGTATGGCCGCATTATTTATCAGGATGTTTAGTTTTCCTAATTCCTTTACAGTTTTAGCTACCGAGTCTTTACAAAACTTGCTGCTTTTTACATCGCCCTTTAATAACAGGCACCTGCGGCCGGTATCTTCAACCAACTTCTTTGTTTCATTTGCATCTATGTCTTCATCAAAATAAACTATGGCCACATCTGCACCCTCTTTGGCAAAATGCACACTCACCGCACGGCCAATGCCGCTATCGCCGCCGGTTACTAAAGCAACCTTGCCGGCTAGCTTACCCGCAGCTTTGTAAGTAGGTTTTATAAATTCGGGAGCGGGATCCATTTTGGCCTCTATTCCGGGTTGCTTATTTTGCTTTTTAGGTGTTTTCTTTGTTTCGCTTTTCATGGTTGATGATTTTATTAATCAAAGCAAAAACCTCACCACAATACAACCTATGGGTGTTCCATTTTTTAAAAGTGGAACAATTTGGAACACTGACAAGCCCTTGTCACCACTTTTATGATCACAACCCCTTAAATTTGTATAGTTCTGATTATAACTACGCTATCCTACCCGCCACCTGCATTTAATTTCGCTTAGCCGTATTGGCTATAAAAACGTTCTTTGAAATACTAATTTTTACGCTCCGTAACCAAACATTGTCGCCACCCAATCTGTTATCCCAACATGACACTATCAGACGAATCTTTTCGCGAGGCCTATAAACCATTACATATACCGGCGCATTATGATATTAATGACCCCGAGCAGGACCGTGTATTGTTTGCCCTGGCTCAAATAGGTATAGGCACGGTAACAGATGTAGCTACCGAAATGGCACAACTGGAAGCTGGTGTAGATGTAGAAAGTTTTAAAGTAATAGCAACTGATGTATTAACGCATTTGTATGAGCAGGGCCTTTTAAAAGGTAGCGAGATAAATGGAGAAATGGAATATAATCTGAGTAAAATAACACATGCCAACGATGGCGCGGTTAACCCCGACCTGCTGGCACCCGGATTAGATTAGCTTATGAAGAATATACTATTTTTTGGAAACAGCCTAACTGCGGGTTATGGATTAAGCAATGCTTCGGCTGAATCAATGCCAGGTTTGATACAGGAAAAAATTAATGCATCAGGCATTGACGCTATAGTGATTAATGCAGGCATAAGCGGGGATACTACCCGCGGCGGTTTAGTTAGGATTGACCGTTATTTAAATATACAGATAGACGTTTTTGTACTGGAACTGGGGATAAACGATGTAATGAGAGGGATATCACCCCAAACATCATTAAAAAACCTGCAAGCTATCGTTGATAAGGTAAAAGCGAAGCATCCGGAGGCTAAGCTGGTTTTATTGGGCATGGAAATACCATCATTTATACAAGGTACCTTTGCCGAAGAATTTCGGGCTATTTTCAGGAAACTAGCCTCTGATAACAATATGGAGTTTTTGCCTTTTTTACTGGCAGGTGTGGTTGGTAAAAAGCATTTAAGTTTGGTTGACAGGCTGCATCCATCAGCAGAGGGTTATCAAATCATAGCCGAAAATGTATGGCCCATTATTCATAAAGTTTTAGAAGAGGATCAATCCTTATCTTCAATTTTTTGAGCTATTACTTCCGATTCTATCTTTTCCTTTTTGATGTCGATGCGTATCATGGCAAAAAGGCTCATGTACACATTAGCTATCCAAACCAACGCGAACCCGGCTAATAAGTATCCGCGCCAATCAGTATAAAGAAGCTGAAAATTGGTGATAAACAGCATCAGTATCGTTACGTAATGGCTAAAACAATATTCGCAGGTAAAAAGGTAAAAAAACTTGCGGGTAATAATGGTTTTTCCTTTTTTACTCCTGTCTACACAGTACTCCCTGGGCTCTCTAAAAACTTCTTCGTGCGTAACCGTCCATGCGATGCATGCAATTGGTATGGCCAGTATAAACAGGTAAATTGCCTGCGTTAACAACTGTGTAATATTCATAAAAATATGTTTACTGTTTAATCAACACCGTAACAATCATATTGTTGTTAATTTTTCGGTTGGCAATTACAACGTACAATAAGTAGTTTTACTTAGTACATTTGCTTACCCCGGCAAACCATTATAGATCCTGTTTCATGAAAAAAATTATTGGTGTAGTTTTTACCATCGCATTTGTTGTTAATGCTTACTCGCAAAGCGTCAAACTGGTTTTTGACAGATCAATGCCACAGGCACGTTATGCTGCAGACAGACTAGGTAAAGCTTTAGCTAAAAAAGGCTACCTGGTAAAAGCATATTCAGCTACCTATACCATAAATATTAAGCAGGATGCCAAACTAGAGAAAGAAGCTTACAACATCCAACCAAAAGGCAATGTAATAACCGTTACCGGCGGCGACGGCACAGGAATGATCTATGGCAGCCTATCTATTTCCGAGGACTTAGGTAATAATATCGCTTTAAAAAACATAAAAGCCAAAAGTGAAAAAGCGCACTATTTATTACGTGCTGTTAAGTACGATTTGCCGTGGGACACCTACCGACATCAGCTAGCGCTTGACCAACATTATGAAACTTGCCGCGATCTGAATTACTGGCGAGCGTTTTTAGATATGATGGTAGATAACCGTTTGAACGCGCTTAGTGTATGGAACCTGCACCCCTTTAATTACATGATCAAAGCCAAAAACTTTCCGGAGGCAACTCAATTTAATGATGCAGAATTAAAGGAATGGCAAAAGCTTTTTCACGGCATTTTTGGGATGGCTAAAGAAAGGGGTATTGATACCTATTTAATTCCGTTTAACATATTTGTAAGCCCGGCGTTTGCCAAGGCACATAATACCAAGCCTTTAAATTTAGATCATGATTTCTTTTTAGATGGCGACACATCAGCAATTGTAAAACGTTATACCCGCGAAAGCATTACCCAAACTCTGCAAGAATACCCTGAACTTACCGGTTTAGGTTATACTTTAGGCGAAGGTATGGGTGGTATGACCTCACAAGGCCGTGAAGACTGGATGCGCGAAGTTTACATGGAAGGCATGCGTTTATCGGGTCGCAAAGTAAAACTGGTGCATCGTATTCCATTTTCAAGCACCACCGGTTCATTGGGCGTAACCAGTATTGAAACCGAAAAGCTTACCCGCAAAGCTATTGAGATGGACGCAGCCGAACCCTTTATTATAAAGCCTGTATTTGCCGATTTAAAATACAACTGGTCGCACTCTACATCTACCCCTAAACTAATAAAAGTGCATGGCGGCAAACTATACGACACTTATTTTAAGCCGGTATCTGAAGATTACAAAGTAACCTGGACCGCACGTAATGAGGATTTCTTTTGCCTGCGTTGGGGTGTACCCGGATTTGTGCGAGAGCATATCGCCCTAAATAGTAACCCTTATAACGGGGGCTATTTTATAGGCTCTGAAACCTATATACCGGCTAAAGATTACTTTACCAACCCTAAAATAAAAGTTAACTGGAAATATGCCTTCGAGCGCCAGTGGCTGTATTATAAAATTTGGGGCCGGTTATTGTACAACCCAAAAACACCGGATGCTGTATTTGAAAATGAGTTTACCCGCAGGTATGGCGCGGAAGGAAAAAACCTGTTAGCAGCATCCTCGCTTGCAGGTAAAACACCAATGGCCATTACCTCCTACTATGATTTTACTTTCGATTTGACTATTTATACCGAGGGTATGATGGCACAAATGGGCAGGGATAAAACGTTAAAGTATATCTCGGTTGATGAGCAGATCAAACGTCCTGTACTGGACAGTACCGCTCATGTATCTATTGCTGATTATGTAAAGGGCGGCAATTTTGGCAACAAAATAACCCCGTTTAAACTGGCAGATCAATTAGAGGCTGATTGCAATAAGGCGTTGGACCTGGTTAAAAATATCAACACCACAAAAAATACAGCATTAATGTATGAGGTTGCTGATATCAGGACATGGTCGTACTTAGGTTTGAGTTTGGCCGAGAAGATACGCGGCGGTGTAGCCCTGCAAACTTATCGTACCAAAGGTGGTGAAGAAAACAAGCAAAGCGCGGTAACGCATTTACAAAAGGCATTGGATAATTGGAAACAAGTTGCTGCCATTACCCGCCCCATATATTTGGATATGCCCTTGGTACACATGACGGATCAGGACGGCAAACACTGGAAAGATAATTATAATCAGAAGTTCCATTGGGCCAATATAACGTCACAGGTAGCGGCGGATGTTGAGGTGGCCAGGAATGCGAAGGCAATGTCAATTAAATAATTAATGATGCCGACAACCCTCCCCACAGCATCATTAACCCAGGTACTCATATGCCTGCTGATTGGGATTACACTTATTGTAGTACTTACCTCCAAATACCGGGTGCATGCCTTTTTCGCGCTGATATTGTCCTGCTTTGTAGTGGGGCTGGGTGTGCAAATGCCGGTTGATATGGTGATCACTACCATCAAGGATGGCTTTGGTAATATTATGAAATCGTTGGGCCTAATCATTGTATTGGGTACTACCTTAGGGGTGTTATTAGAATATACCGGCGCTACACAAGTAATGGCCACCTACATTATGCGCAAGGTGGGCGAAAAGCGGTCGGCACTGGCAATGGCCATAACCGGGTTTATTGTGGGCCTGCCTATTTTTTGCGATTCGGGTTATATTGTTTTAAGCGGATTAAATAAGTCGTTAGCTAAACGCACCCATACGCCAATGGCCATTATGGCGGTATCATTAGCAACAGGATTATACTCGGTACATTGCTTAATTCCTCCCCATCCCGGTGCGGCTGCCGCTGCAGGTTTAATTGGGGTTGATTTTGGCAGGCTGATATTAATAGGTATCATCATAGCTATCCCGGCCTCGGCAGTTGGTTATATATGGGCCAACTACATGGGCAAAAAACTGCCTGACACCGTAGAACATGAGGATGAAATCTTAGTAGAAAATGCGCAACTACCATCCGTTATCAAATCATTTTTACCGGTTATAGTGCCGATATTATTGATATCCTTGAAATCTTTTATAACAGTAGACCCGGCTTTGAATAGCAAATGGCTGACTATTTTCCTATCCCTAGGCGACCCGGTTTTAGCATTGGCTATTGGGGTATTATTAGCCTTTAATTGCAAACGCAACTGGAATAAAAACAGCGTGGGCAAACTACTGCATGACGGGGTTGAAAAAGCGGGCGGCATATTAATTATTATTGGCGCGGGCGGGGCGTTTGGTGCCATATTGGCCGCCACTAAACTGGGCGATCATTTAAGCCAGGCATTAGCATTGGGGAGCTTGGGTTTATTCTTTCCGTTCCTGATAACATTTGTTTTAAAAACCGCGCAGGGGTCATCAACAGTGGCCATTATAACCGCCGCGTCTATAGTCGCACCACTCCTGCCCGCTTTGGGTTTAGATACACCAAACGGCCATTTGCTTTGTGTGTTGGCTATGGGTGCAGGCTCTATGATGATATCGCACGCTAATGATGCTTACTTTTGGGTTATCGCTAAGTTTTCGGGTTTGGAGTTAAAGACGATGTTAAAAGTATATTCGGTAGCTACTTTGTTAATGGGATTAACTTCATTAGCTATGGTTTATATTTTATCCTATATATTAGCCTAATGCATATTCTTATTGCCCCCAATGCTTTTAAAAATAGTTTAACCGCACAGGCTGCTGCCGAAGCTTTGCAACGTGGGCTGCTTGAAAGTAAACTGCATTGCACCACCGAGTGTTTCCCTATTGCTGATGGCGGCGATGGCACGGTAGACCTGATCATGCATAAATGCAACGGCACCTGGAACAACCTTACCGTTAATGATCCTTTAGGACGGCCAATAAACGCATCCTTTGGCTTAATAGATAACGGTACTACTGCAGTTATCGAAATGGCCAGCGCGTCGGGTCTGCGGTTATTAAAATCAGATGAACTAAACCCGATGCAAGCCAGCAGCTACGGCACCGGGCAAATGATGTTAAACGCATTAGATAAAGGGGTTGATAAGATCATACTGGCTATGGGCGGCTCGGCCACGGTAGACGGTGGCTGCGGCATATTAAGCGTTTTAGGTGTGCAGTTTTTGGATGTTGATGGAAACGCATTACAGCCCAATCCTGCCAGTTTAATACACTTGGCAACCATTGACACCTCAAAATTGGACAGGCGCATTCTTGAGACTGAAATTGTGGTTATTTGCGATGTAGATAACCGCTTGTTGGGCGATAAGGGAGCAGCCATAGTATTTGGTCCGCAAAAGGGGGCTTCGCCTGATGAGGTAAGGCAATTGGATAAGATTCTGTCCAGATTTAATGAGATCACTTTAGAGCAGTTCGGAAAAAATATGGCCGAACTAAAATATGGCGGTGCAGCAGGTGGATCAACTGCCGGTATGCACGCCTTTTTAAACGCACAATTGGTGAACGGTATTGATTACTTTTTAAAGCTTACCAATTTTGAAGCATCCCTGCAAAAAGCCAATGTAGTAATTACCGGCGAGGGCAGCATAGATGAACAAACCCTGCAGGGCAAAGGACCGTTTGGAGTGGCTAAATTAGCAAAGGAGCATAACATCCACGTAATAGGGGTCGCTGGTAATATTCCGCAAGAAGAAAGTGTGCAATTAGGCGAGTATTTTAATAAGTTGATCAACATTAACTCTGAACCTGTTGACCTACAAACCGCTATCAAAAATACGGAGCAAAACTTAGTTCGGATGGGTAAAGAGATTGGGGAATTATTGGAAAATAAAAAGCCGCTTAGTTTCTAAGCGGCTTTTCTATGGCTAAGTATATATTACTTCACAAACGGATCAATCAAACCGATGCTGCCATCAGCTTTGTGATCCAATTCGGTTACTTTAACGTTTCTTAAATGGTTTTGACCAGATATTTGGGTATCATGGTAAAATAGGTACCATTTGCCTTTAAACTGTACAATAGAGTGGTGAGTGGTCCAGCCTTGTACGGGTTTAAGGAAATTACCCTGGTAAACAAATTTACCGGTTGGTTTATCGCCAATGGCATAAGCCAGGAAGTGCGTATCGCCTGTTGAATAGGTAAAGTAGTATTTGCCATTAAACTTATGCATAAATGATCCTTCAAAAAATCTTCTGTCATGATCTTTGCCTAATAATGGTTTACCGTCTTTGTCTACAATAACAACGTCTTCAGCTTTACCATCAAAGCTTAACATGTCTTTACTTAATTTAGCCACTTTACAGCTCAAAGCAGGCTCATCATCTTTTTTCAAATCAGTTGTTGAACCATTAGCATCGTATTTACCTGTGGCCCATTTTTGTAGTTGGCCGCCCCAAATACCACCAAAATACATGTAGCTGGTACCATCATCATCTGTAAATACAGCAGGATCAATACTGTAAGCGCCTTCAATAGGTTTAGGCTCGGCCTTAAATGGACCAACAGGGCTTTTTGAAGTAGCCACACCTATACGGAAAGCACCTTGCTTATCTCTTACCGGGAAGTATAAATAATAAGTGCCGTTTTTAAATGCAGCATCAGGTGCCCACATTTGCTTGCTAGCCCATGGTACATCTTTTACTGATAAAGCAACACCATTATCAGTTACTTTACCACCAATGCTATCCATTGATAGTACGTGATAATCGGCCATTGCATACTGATCGCCATTATCATTATTAGGGATACCGGCATCAATATCATGCGATGGGTAAATATAAATTTTACCGTTAAACACATGTGCAGATGGGTCGGCAGTAAAAATGTCCTTTATTAAAGGCTCGTTTAAAAATTTAGGTGCCGCTGAGGTAGAGTCAACGGTTTCTTTTTCGGTGGTTGCCGCTTTTTGCTCACATCCGGCCGCGCTGATAAGCGTAGCTAATAAAACTACCGCAGGCAGCTTTGATTTGAATTTGTAATGCATGTCTTTATTTGAATAATTGGTTGATAAAATAAAGATAGATTATTTATATGAAATCCTACATAATACCTTCATCAGCGAAGCTATAAAAACCATCATTGGTGATTATAAGATGGTCAAGCACTTTTATATCCAGCAATCTGCCTGCTGCGGCTATTTTTTTGGTGAGATCAATGTCAAGCTGACTAGGTTTCAAGTTGCCTGACGGATGGTTATGCGTCATCATAATAGATGCAGCAGAGTGTTGCAAAGCGATATTGAATATAATTTTAGGGTCGGCAACCGTACCTGTCAGCCCGCCTTTGCTTATCAATTCTTTAGCTATTACCTTGCCTGATTGGTTAAGCAAGATTATCCAGAACTCTTCGTGATTAAGGTCCATCAGGTGGCGGCGCATAATTTTGTAAGCATCTCCGCTGGTAGTAATGCTATCCAATACTTTAACCTCGGTTTCATTGCGTCTGCGGCCTATTTCTAAAGCGGCGATAATGGATATCGCCTTAGCCTCACCAATGCCTTTAAATCGCGAAAGTTCATTTATAGATGCCTTGCCTAACTTATTTAGGTCATTATCGTAATGGTGCAAAATACGCTTGCTCAACTCAACAGCCGATTCGGTACGGCTGCCCGACCCTATTAGTATAGCAATCAGCTCGGCATCGCTTAACGAGCGGCGGCCCTGTGTGCTTAGCTTTTCGCGTGGACGGTCCTCCTCAGCCCAAGCTTTAATACTGATTTTATTGTCGTAGTTGTTTTCCACGAGGTTAAAGTAGAAAAAAACAGGCAACAAAAAAAGCGATGAGTAAACTCATCGCTTTTCAATATATTTTAAAAACTAATTGACTAACTTAAAGCGTTAACAAATTTAGTAAGCTTCGATTTATTGTTTGAAGCTTTGTTTTTGTGGATTACATTCTTTTTAGCTAAACGGTCAAGCATAGAGATTACTTTAGACAATAAAGGAGCCGCATCAGCTTTGCTGGTGGTGCTTCTCAATCTCTTGATAGCGTTTCTAGTAGTTTTAGCCTGGTAACGGTTACGTAAGCGCTTCGCAGCGTTAGACCTGATCCTTTTTAATGATGATTTATGATTTGCCATTTTAGCTTATATTCTTATTCTTATTTAAGGACTGCAAATATATGACGAATTATTATAAAATCAAACGCCTTTTTTAAAATAGTTTTTAGGATATAAATCCTATAATCCACTTAACTTAAACTTTTATTAAACTATCTCAATTTTTATTTACTTTTAAATATGCATTATTGGCTTCCGCTTTTATTAATAATTTCAGTAATCATCATTTTCAGTATTTTAAAAAAACGAAGCGACCAAGAAAAAAAATTACGAAAATTAAAAGAAGAATGGGGCTCGCCCAAGATCGTTAATAGAAATATAAATGCAATTTGCCGTTACTTGACCGGCGACGACCAAACTTACATTTCGGCAAATACCCATACTGATTTAGATATTGATAGTTTGTTTGAATATATTGACCGTACAAACTCCAAACCCGGACAACAATATTTATATAAACAATTACATTCTTCAGAAGTATCAGATAGTCATTTTCATAACTTTGAACAAGTTATAACACTTATTGATAAGGATGAGGAAGTGCGCGACCGTATTCAACTTAAATTATCAGCATTAAACAGCGCAGACGCTTATTATCTACCCGACCTCTTCTCCAAAAAACAAGAAAGTTTATTTAGCCCGTTATTAACTGGTTATATTATTACCTCGCCTGCTTTAACGATTTTAACCGTGGTTAGCTTGTTTATAATTCCTAACCCGTATAGCATTATGTTATTATTTATCTTAATCATAACCAACGTAATAATACATTTTGTCAATAAGGTAAAAATAGTAAGATATACTTTTTCGTTACCTCAACTGTTAATTTTAATTGACGTAGGAAAATGGCTATTTAAACATAACATTTTTCCAGTTAATGAAGATATCAATACCTCCCTTACTTATGTAGCCAAATTAAAAAGCTCATTAAGCTATGTAAACCTTCAAAATAAAGTTAATGCCGACCCCACGGAAATATTTTATTTATTTACTGAATGGCTAAAAATGTTCCTGGCGATAGAACCGTTATTATTTATAGTTTCTATTAAAAGGGTTAATAAATATCTTGATGATATCAGAACCCTATATGAAGCCGTTGCTCAAATAGATGTTGCTATATCAATAAAATCTGTTCGAGATGGTTCGCCTTATTACTGTAAACCACAATTTACTAATAATGATCAAATACAGATTATAGACTTATATCACCCCCTAATTGAAAATTGCGTAGCCAACTCAATTAATATTGATAATAAACATGGTGTACTGGTTACTGGGTCAAATATGTCAGGCAAAACTACATTTATAAGGGCTGTGGCCA
The DNA here is from genome assembly GCA_964524015.1 of uncultured Mucilaginibacter sp. Classification (GTDB taxonomy): domain Bacteria; phylum Bacteroidota; class Bacteroidia; order Sphingobacteriales; family Sphingobacteriaceae; genus Mucilaginibacter. Next base: position 25,886 of record CAZGBN010000025.1, read on the forward strand.
TAAATGCGCTATTATCTCAAACTATCAATACCAGCTTTTCAAGATCATATAGTGCCCCCGTTTTAAAAATACTAACCAGTATTGATATTAACGATGACCTTGCCGATGGCAAAAGCTATTTTCAAACAGAAGCACTATCGGTAAAAAATATAATTAACGATGCTGATATAAGTAAAACCAACAGCCTGATTATTATTGATGAAATTTTTAGAGGAACTAATACTATTGAAAGGATAGCTGCGGCAAAAGCCGTACTTTCTTACCTTATCAAAAATAAAAATTTTGTGTTCGTGTCAACGCATGATCTTGAACTTGCCGAGCTTTTAGGAAATGATTATAAAGTTTTTTCTTTTGAAGAAATTATTGGCAACGACAGGCTTGCATTTGATTATAAGATCAAGGAGGGTTTACTTAAAAACAGAAACGGAATTGTTATTTTAAAAGGACTTGGCTTTCCTGATAGCATTATTGACGATGCCAATGCTGTAAGCATACTATTAAGAAATAAATATCAATTGCAATGATCGATACAGAATTAGTGGATTATTAATGTAAATGACACGTCCAACTATCTTATATATATTATGCATTTGTATAGCATTACTTTGCTCCTCCTGGGGCTACTTTGCGCATTATAAAATTAACCGACTGGCCATATTTACCTTACCCAAAAGCATGGCGGGTTTTTACAAAGCCAATATTGAATTTATAACCGAACATGCCGTTAGTGCCGATAAAAAGCGATACGTAGATACCACCGAAGCACCACGCCATTATTTAAACGCCGACCATTACGGAAAAAAGCCATTTACTAAAATACCACAACGCTGGAATGATGCGGTAGTAAAATATAGCGAAGATACTTTAAACAAGCAAGGCACAGTACCCTGGACCATACAACGCAACTATTACCGGTTGGTAAACGCTTTTAAAGTTCGTGATACTACAGGCATCCTTACTGCATCAGCCAACTTAGGGCATTACATAGCCGATGCACACGTGCCGTTGCATTTAACAGAAAATTATGATGGCCAATTATCCAATCAAAAAGGCATACATGCTTTATTTGAAACTCGCATACCTGAATTATTTGGCAACAGCTATAATTATAACATCGGCAAAGCCAGGTATATTGAAAACCCCTTAGCCGAAGCGTTTAAAATTTGCCGCACCTCATTTAACCAGGTAGATTCTGTTTTAAGGATGGAACGCATGCTTAACAGATCATTCCCAAAAAACAAAAAAATGGTGCGGGTAAAGCGCGGCAACAGGATGGTTACTGATTATTCGGTTGAGTATTGCAGGGCTTATCAGAAACTATTAAAAGGCATGGTACAGCGGCGTATGCGCGCGGCGATATTAGAAATTGGCAGTTATTGGTATTCGGCATGGGTGGATGCCGGGCAACCTGATCTAAATAAACTAATTAAACAGCCTTTAAGCGCAATCTCTATCCAAAAAATCAACAAAGAAGAGGCTGATCTTAAATTACGAACACCACATTGACATTTCTGCAGAGACACAATACTTTGTGTCTCTAGATTACCTATTAGAGACGCAAGGTATTGCGTCCCTACTTACTGGTCCTGCTTTTTATAGCAGCAACAATTGGTGGAATAAGTGACACTGCAATAATACCAAGACCTATTAAAGATATGTTATTCTTAAAAAACGGAACATTGCCTAATGCAAATCCCGCATATAAAAATATGGTTATCCATAGCACACCGCCTATTAAATTATATACACTGTACCTTGCAAACGGCATACGCCCTACTCCTGCTACAAACGGCGCAACTGTACGAATAATTGGCATAAAGCGGCTAAATATCACGGCCTTTCCACCATGTTTATCAAAAAAGGCCTTAGTCTTTTCGTAATACTCCAGTTTTAAAACTCGGTTACCGGGTTTAAAAACCTGGTGCCCTAAATAATTGCCTAAAGTATAATTAACCGTATTGCCGGTAAATGCGGCTATAATCAATATCAAAGCTAATAAACCAATATTTAACCCTGTACCACCTGCCGCTATTAAGGCTCCCGCTGCAAATAGTAACGAGTCGCCGGGTAAAAACGGGGTTACCACAAAACCGGTTTCGGCAAAAATTATTATAAATAATATCCAGTAAGTTAAAGTGTTATAATCCCTAATGATCTCTGCAAGATGTTTATCAATATGCAGAATAAAGTCGATACCCAGTTTTATTATTTCCAATGGTTGTTTATTTGGGGCAAAAGTAATAATTAGTGATTAGAGATTGACGATTAGTTTATAATTGAGGGGTTGTAAGATAAACTGATCCCAGCCTACTTATTATTCAATATTGCCAAACCAAAAGCAGCTGTATCTACACGGCCCACTATGCCACGGCTGTATAAGGTATATAATTTACCGTCTTGCACGGTTACAGCCGGCAGTTCTGATAAGATGGTTGTAGTTGATGATTGATCGTATATTTTAAAATTGTAATTACCGGCCGGCATCTCTACAAAATTAGATACGCTTTTATATTCCCTGTTTGCAAAAACCGTAGTACCATTTGCAGTTACATTAAATACATTGTTCCCGGCGGTGGCATTTACAAACCTTACCTTCCCGCGCCCGCTTATGGGTGCGGCCGAAGTATCACTAACAAATATATGACTAATGGTATTATTTGCTTTAAAACCTGTAATAAACAAGGTGTATTTTACATTGCTTTTTAAGGTGGTGTCTATTGAGATAATATTTACTGCGGCAGTATTGGTAACAGCGGCAGTTCTTATTTGAAAAAGTGTATCAAATGAGCCTAATGAAAAATAGCCTGAAGATATGGGGTAACGAAATTCATTAGGTCTTTTTTTTAAATTGACATACAAATTTACCGGAAGCAGATCGGTACTTAGATTTAAAATCTGCAGTTGCGTGTTGGTAACTGGCGCAACTACTTCCTGATTCTTGCCACATGAAGCAATAAATGGAAATACCAATGCAATTACCATACCTATAAAAAGTACATTTAAAGGAATGTTGCTTTTATTATTCATTAGTTATTAATAATCATCCTGGCAGTAAACTTATCCGCTCCGGCACCTGTTAACGTACCCGAAGTAAATATAGTATAATAAGTACCCGCCGCTAAAGTTATGGTTTGGTCAATAATAGGTGTGGCCGAACCTGACTGGTAAATTTTTAAACTATTAGTGCCGCTATTAATATTGGTAAAAGCACTTGCCGAAAAAGGTGTATTAGTAAAGTTTAATGATCCAATACTAGCACTTAAATTGGTTGTACCCGGCAAAGTATTAACAAACCTCACCATAGCTTTACCCGATTCAGGCTTCTCTGAAGTATCCTGAATTAAAAATAGTTTATCCGCTGTTTCCCCGGCAACAAACAACGTGTACTGCATATCAGTATCAAGATTTTGCGAATAGTCGCTTATTAAATATTCAGGTGTGCCTGCCCCTGCCTTTTTAATTTGGTATTGCTGCATACCTGATGCTACAGAAAAATAGCCGGATTGCCCGCCTGTACCAAAACTGCCCAAATTGTTTAACCGGGTGCCGTTTTGATAAACATTAATGGGGTTTATGCTGGCATTAACCGTATTTAATGCTGCTGTTTTTATTACCGGTGCCAGGTCGCCATCCTTTTTGCAAGATGCCAATCCTATGCCGGTTAAAACAACCAGTATCAATATTTTAATATGGGCAGATATAAGTTTCACAGTTTTATAAACGTCAACAAAGCTATAATTGTTACATTAATTTTTGCTATCCGGTGCAATAAAAAAAGTCCGGTTGTTTAAGCCGGACTAATATTTGGATCTATAATTTAAGTATATAAACTTAAGCGTAACTATTAAGCATCACCGGCATTACCAGCATCAGCACATCTTCATTTTCGTCACCTCCCTGTGGCAGTAATAATCCGGCACGGCTAGGGGTAGACATTTCTAAAGATACTTCTTCGCAATTTAAATTCTTCAACATTTCTATCAAAAATCTGGCATTAAAACCAATTTCCAGATCTTCACCCTCATATTGGCAGGTTAAACGCTCATGCGCTTCGTTAGCAAAGTCAATATCCTCTGATGAGATATGCAACTCGCTGCCGCTTATTTTTAATCTTACCTGGTGGGTTGTTTTATTAGCATAAATAGCCACACGGCTCAATGAGCCTAAAAATGTAACCCTATCAATACTTAATTTATTAGGATTATTTTGCGGTATTACAGCTTCATAATCAGGGTAACGCTCATCAATTAAACGGCAAACCAGGTTAATGTTGTTAAACTTGAAAAACGCACTGGTGCTATTATATTCAACAGACACATTTACATCATCAGCAGGTAAAGCCGCTTTAAGCAAGGTTAAAGCCTTTTTAGGCAGAATGAAAGAAGTAGTACCATCTGCTTTTGCATCCAGGCGGCGGTAACGTACCAGTTTATGTGCATCAGTAGCAACAAATGTTAGGTACTGGCTTGATAACTGGCAGTAAACACCTGTCATTGCAGGGCGTAGTTCATCATTGCTTACCGCAAAAATAGTTTTATTAATAGCCTCCGCTAAAACCGATGCCGGTAAATTTACTGATGACGCGTTTTCAACTACCGGTATTTTAGGGAAGTCCTCGCCATTCTCGCCGCTTAATTTGTATTTTCCATCACCTGCGTTTATCTCGATAGCGAAAGTCTGATCATCCACAGAAAAAGCCACCGGTTGCTCTGGTAATGATTTTAAAGTATCTAAAAGTATGCGTGATGGTATAGCTATACGGCCATTTTCCTTAGCTTCTACATTTAAAGAAGTGGTCATGCTGGTTTGCAGATCAGTAGCCGATATGGTTAAGTTTCCATCCTTAATTTCGAACAAAAAGTTTTCCAGTATAGGCAATACGGTACTGCTGCTTAACGCACCGCTTACAGACTGTAATTGCTTAAGTAATGTTGATGTGGAAACAATAAATCTCATAAGTAATTTGAATATTTAGCTATCAAATGTATAAATTTTAACGGGCATACTTCCGCCTGCGCGCATAATGTTGAAAAATAGCAAATATTAACACTAAAAGCAAAGGAAAAACAGTATTAATTAGCTGCCAAAATAATTTTTCGTCGCGCACTTTGGCTTTATCCAATAGCCTAAGTTTAATTTCTTTGGTACGTAGCTCAATTAAACCTGAATCGTCGGTTAAATAGTCGGCCATATTGAGCAATAAATTTTTATTTCCATAGGTTTCCTGCGTGTAGCGGTCATAACCCAGCGGATACGGTGAACCATCGGCACTTACCTGGTTTTTAAATATATCGCCATCGCTTAAAACGATCATTTTGGCAGGCACACTTTCATTAACCTGTTCAATTTTATCAGTTATACCTGCAGGTACAGGCCTATTTTTAAAGCCTGATTTAAATTTGCCTTCCAAAAGTACTCCAATAGTTTTTGGTTCGCTTTGAAACTCTTTAGGATCAGGTGCTTGCTCAATTGATCGCAGCGAAATCTGGAATGGTGCGGCGATATTTTTATTATAGGGCGATGAAGTAAGCAGCGTTGTGTACTTTATATTTTTAGCATTAAGCACATCAATGGTGCTGGCAAACTGGCTGTAAATACCATCTATATTTTTTACTATGGGTTGCTTTTGTGTAGGCAAGGTAATCAACACCGGATAATATAACCATGGCACCAGTTGTATTTGCGGTTGCCCGCCAATGTTACCCGTGCTCATTGGTATCTGAGCAGAATTAATGTCGGCTATCAGGTCGTAATTGATGCGTACGCCATAACCAAATAATTGATCGTCTAAATTAAGTTGTTTGTTAAAGGCCAGTTGTTCTCCACCATGCCCACGTAAACTATCCAGTTCGGCACTTACCTGGTCAATAGCCCATATAACCCTGCCGCCACGCATAATGTATTGGTCCAGCTTAAACTTTTCGTCTTCTGCAAACGGCTTATCAGGTTTAGCTACCACTAACAATTTAATTTTAGCCAAACTATCAAATTGAATACTTTTCAAATCAACCCTGCCTACAATAAACCCGGCTGATAAACTTTGTATGGCCCCATTTAATTGCAGGTCGTTTAGTTCATTATGCCCGGTAGTGAAACCAATAGCCTGAACACCGTTACCTGTTGCTTTTTTAATAGCCGAGGTAAAAGCATACTCCAGGTTTTGAATAGAGTTATTCAGTTGGTCATCGGCGCTTAAACTCATTTGGGATTGAGTATTCAGTAATTTCACTAAAACTACGTGTCCATTTGACGATACCGCTGCCCACGGGAAAATAACTTTTTGCGACAAACCATTTTCTGTTTGCACGCTCAGATTAGTGGGCTCTAATCCTTTCGCCTGCAGATCCTGAATTACCTGCCCCTGCTCACTTGCCGCCAAACCCTCTAGGGGATCAATAACCTCTACTTGGAGTTTGCCATGACTATATGACCGCAGGTCGCTTAACATATCGTTGGTGGCTCGCTGTAAACGCTTCATACCACCTGTCAGCTCGCCCTGCAAATACACCGTAACCTTTACCGGATGAGGTAAACTATCCAACACATTACGACTTACGGGGGAAATAGTATAACGCTTTTCGGCAGTAAAGTCAAAACGGGTAAAGGTAAAAGCCGAAACTATAGCTATCAGTACTATACCAGCAATCAGTTTAAACAATGTTTGGTCCTTTAAGCTTTTTTGGCGCTGCCTCAATAATGCAAATAGCGTTAAGCCTATAAAAAATCCGGTTAGTATAATAAAGTATGCCAGGTCGCGGGTATCTAAAACGCCGCGACTTATGGATTGATAATGCTCATTTATACCCAGGTTCTGGATATTCAGATCTTGAAGAGATAGTATGTTGCTTAACGAATCGTATCCGCTATAAAAAAAGAAACATAGAAATACTGATATAATAAAAGCTACGATCTGGTTTTTGCTCATTGCGGATGCAAATAACCCAATAGCCGCAAATGCCGATCCCAATAAAAACAAACCAATATACGATCCGATTACCCCGCCTGTATCAATATTACCCTGTGGTGCACCTAAGGTGTATACAGAATAATAATAAACGATGGTTGGGATCAGCGCAAAAAGTACTATTAATATAGCAGCTAAATACTTGCCTGTAACTATTTGCCAATCAGTAAGCGGGCGGGTTAGCAATAGTTCAAAAGTCCCTTCCCTACGCTCCTCTGCTAATGAACGCATAGTTATTGCCGTTACCAGGAACATAAACAGGTAAGGCGCGGTATTGAATAAGCCGTCTAAAGCTGCGTAGCCATAATCTAATATACTGGTATCGGGGTAAACCCATAACAATAAACCCAATACCAATAAAAAAACTCCAATAGTAACATAAGCTACCAGGGAGCTGAAATACGAAATAATTTCTTTTTTTAGGATGTTATACACGGTAAAGCGTTAAACGCCGAAATTACAACATTATTTGCTAAAGCAAAAAAGGCCCCCGATTCTAATCGGGGGCCTTTTTTAATATGCGTAATGCTACGCTAAGTTTAATTAGAAGCTAAAGCCTAAACGAGCGCCGATTTGGCTAGTTGTACCATTTTTTGACCAAGCTTCGTAACGAACACCTAGATCAATAACATCGCTAAATTTGTAGCCAATGCCAGGTGAGTAAGCAAATGCAGTACCACCACCGCTTTGAGTTGAGAAAGCGGCACCTAATTGAGCTTCGCCATAGAAAGCATCAGCTAAGAAATACTTGATACCAGCTTTAACAGGAATAAAACCAATAGCAGGGAATTTAAAACCAGCAACTGTTTTTCCTTGGAATGAGCTGTAACCAGCAGTTAAAGTAAAGTTAGTACCGGTTGCAATTGGAGCTTCATATTTTAATGAACCACCGATAACAAAGTTGTAAGCATTTGAAACGTCGCCAACAGGTAAACCTGCTTCAACACCTACGCTAAAATTGCTACCGCCTTTTTGTGCGAAACCGCTAACTGCGATACCTACAAATAACATTGTTGCTAATAGAACTTTTTTCATAACTGAAAATTTTAAGGTTAATAAATAAAATTGTGAATTTGTTAAAACAAAGGTATAAATATTATTTAAATCATACTAATTGGCAGTAAATTTAATAAATACTTCTTCTAATGTTTTTTCACCATTGTTTTTCTTTAGATTCAACAATGTGTCATTCGTTACAATTTTTCCTTTATTTATGATAATTACCTGGTTACAAACAGCCTCAACTTCCTGCATAATATGAGTTGATAAAATGATGGTTTTAGTTTTACCCAAATCAGTAATTAATTGGCGGATGCCTATTAGTTGGTTCGGATCGAGTCCTGAGGTTGGCTCATCTAATATCAACACTTTGGGGTCGTGCAAAATAGCCTGCGCCAAACCCACACGCTGACGGTACCCTTTACTTAACTGCCCTATTTTTTTATGTTGCTCTGGTCCGAGCCCGGTTTGCTCAATAATATCAGCTATACGTGCTGTGGGCGATGCTATTTGATGAATACCTGCAATAAAAGCTAGCGACTCTTTTACATACATATCGGTATAAAGGGGGTTATTTTCGGGCAAGTAGCCAATGTGCTTACGCACCTCTAATGATTGTGTGGTCACATCAAACCCACAAACGCTGGCTTTTCCGCTGGTTTGAGGAATAAAGCCGGTTAGTATTTTCATGGTGGTAGATTTCCCGGCACCGTTTGGCCCTAAAAAGCCCAGCACACCCGGCCCGGCACTAAATGAAATATCATTAACTGCCTTTTGGTCCCCGTAAACTTTAGTTAAGGATTCAACAAGAATACTCATGCTTCAAATGTAGAAAATTGGTGGGATATAAGACATATAAAAACCACGTCATTGCGAGGAACGAAGCAATCTCTGCACTTGCATATAAAAAAGATAATTGCTTTTACGTTCCGCTAAACTGCCGTTTGATTGTCCTCTGTAGAGATTGCCACGCTATCGCTCGCAATGACGCGCGGGTGGTGTTTTGCATACTACTCCTCTACCTTTTCTTTTACTATCACAAAAACATCCTCATTGTCTTTTTTCATGAGGTATTTTTCGCGAGCAAATTTTTCCAGCTTTTTGGGGTTAGAGGTTAGCTCGTCCAAGTCCTTGCTTACTTTTTCGGTTTCTTTGGTATAAAAATCGCGCTCCTCTTTAAGGGTATTTACCTGCTGGCGGTATTCATATTGCGATATTAGGTCGTTTTTATCAAAAAACAGCATCCATACTATAAAGGCTACCGTAACTATAAAAAACTTGTTTTTACAAAGATCTATAAAGCGCTGAAGTGCCATGACTGAATTTTAAGCTAATTTATTACAAAGATAGAGTTAGTGTAAATATGTTTTTCAACTTATTAACAAAAAATAAAAAAGCGAAATAAACGTATGTCATTGCGAGCGGGTCGTGCAGGGTTTGAGCGAGCGAAGCAATCTCATCGCATTCATAACCAGGCGACGAGATTGCTTCGTCGTTCCTCCTCGCAATGACATATAATTTTTACCTTCTCGGCCTGCCGCCGCTTAAATTTTCACCGGATGGTTTTGGGCGGTTACCTGATTTTTTACGATCGCCGCTACCAAAACCACGACCACGTTTAGGCGCACCTGAGCGGCCACCACCGCCACCACCTTTACCTTTTTTAGATGCGCCTTCGGCATGCTTGGCAACAATGCTTTGCGGGCTCATTGGGTATGGGTGCGACTCGTTAACCGGTATCTCTTTAGCAATCAATTTATGAATATCTTTTAAAAACTCAATTTCTTCCTGATCGCAAAAGGTGAACGCTATACCATTTGCCCCTGCCCTGCCTGTACGGCCAATACGGTGTACGTAGGTTTCGGGGATGTTTGGTATCTCGTAATTTATGACGTGAGTCAGCTCGTCAATATCAATACCACGGGCGGCAATATCGGTTGCTATTAACACGCGGGTAGTACGGTCCTTAAAATTCTTTAAAGCCCTTTGACGCGCGTTTTGCGATTTATTACCGTGTATAGCTTCCGCAGTAATACCAATTTTATGCAGGTCCTTTACTACCTTATCCGCGCCATGTTTGGTACGGGTAAATACCAGGGCGGTCATAATTTCTTTATCTTTTAATATATGGGCCAGCAACGAACGCTTATCGTTCTTCTCTACATAATATAATTCCTGCTGTATAGTATCCGCGGTTGATGATACCGGGGTAACTTCCACTTTCTCAGGGTTGTTTAATATACTATCTGCCAGTTGTTGTATCTCTTTAGGCATAGTAGCCGAAAAGAAAAGCGTTTGTCTTTTTTGGGGGACCTTAGCAATGATCTTTTTTACATCATGCACAAAGCCCATATCCAGCATACGGTCGGCCTCATCCAGTACCAGGAATTTGATATGGTCAAGGCTGATATAGCGTTGTTGTATCAGATCCAACAAACGGCCCGGCGTAGCAACCAATATATCCACCCCGCGGCGTAAAGCCTCAGTTTGACTGTGTTGCGATACCCCGCCAAATATTACCAAATGCTTTATGCCTGTATGTTTACCATAAGCGGCAATGCTTTCGTTTATCTGTATAGCTAACTCGCGCGTTGGCGTAAGTATCAACGCTTTGATGGTTTTTTGTTCTTTATGCTGTAACCTGTCTTGATACAATAACTGTAAAATAGGTATGGTGAAAGCAGCTGTTTTACCTGTACCTGTTTGCGCGCAGCCTAAAAGGTCGCGGCGTTGTAATAAAATAGGTATGGCTTGCTCTTGTATGGGCGTGGGTGTAGTATATCCCTCCGTTTTTAAAGCCCGGAGAATTGGCTCAATTAAATTTAAATCTTGAAATAACATGTATTGTGTCTTATTAATTATGTGCTAACGCGATTGCATAAGCGGATCTGAAGAGTCGTGTCTGGATAAATCAAAACCGTAAGCTAACGGGTATTATTTAGCAAAGATACGGTTTTATTATTTAATGTCTGTGACAAGTGCAAGCAGGTTCAATTCATTGTTCCCAACAGGAAATACATAATTTTATACCTTCTTTTCCAAGTTCTAACAAATCATCAGGGAAAAATTCCATATTGCATTGTTGATCATATTCATATAACATCCATATGGTTATGTTGTGTCTCTCAACTCCAATATCCTCAAGCTTTTTATAATTACTTTTTAGAATACCTAAAAAGTAACTTATAAAGTAAATAGGCTCATCCTCCTCCCCTTCAACTTTTTCAATACCCCAACCTACATTAGGCATGTTTGACGGTATTCCTAATATTTCATTTATTAATTTTGTTTTATCGTCTTCAACGCTTATACGCAGGCTATAATAATATTTCATAAGTCTTAGTATTGATGTTACTAATATACGCTATCTAACAAAAAAGCCCCGATAAATCGGGGCCTCATGTAATAGCTTTCTGCTTTCGCCTTTCAGCTTTAACCTTATCCTTTAGGATAATATTTAAAATCCTTACCTATAAATTTAGCGTTAACGCCTAATTCTTCCTCAATACGTAACAACTGGTTGTATTTAGCTATCCTGTCTGACCTTGAAGCCGAACCGGTTTTAATTTGTCCGCAATTTAAAGCAACGGCTAAATCTGCAATGGTAGCATCTTCAGTCTCGCCACTGCGGTGGCTCATTACTGAGGTAAAGCCATTAGTTTGTGCCAGGCTAACCGCGTTGATAGTTTCGGTTAATGAACCTATCTGGTTAACTTTTACCAATATAGAGTTAGCTATATCTTCGGTTACCCCACGTTGTAAACGGGTTACATTGGTTACAAACAAATCATCACCTACTAACTGTACTTTACCGCCAATGCGGTCAGTTAGCATTTTCCAGCCATCCCAATCATCCTCGGCCATACCATCTTCAATAGAAATGATAGGGTATTTTTCGGTTAACTGAGCTAAATATTCAGCTTGTTCGGCACTGGTACGGATAGCGCCCTTGCTGCCTTCAAATTTAGTGTAATCGTATTTACCATCTTTGTAAAACTCAGATGCGGCACAGTCAAACGCCAGGCAAATTTGCTCGCCTGCTTTGTAGCCTGCTTGTGCGATAGCTTTTAAAATGGTTTCAACACCATCTTCGGTACCTTCAAAAGTTGGGGCAAAACCACCTTCGTCACCTACCGCAGTTGATAAACCGCGATCATGTAATATCTTTTTCAAGTTATGAAACACTTCTGTTCCCCAACGCAAAGCTTCTGAGAATGATGAAGCACCAACAGGCATGATCATAAACTCCTGGAACGCGATAGGCGCGTCAGAGTGCGAACCACCGTTAACGATGTTCATCATTGGGATAGGTAGCGTATTAGCATTAACACCGCCAATGTAGCGGTATAAAGGCTGGCCACTCTCCTGTGCTGCAGCTTTAGCAGCCGCAAGCGATACACCTAAAATAGCATTTGCACCTAACTTAGCTTTGTTTGGTGTGCCATCAAGGTCTATCATTATTTTATCAATAGTGTTTTGCGCAAACACATCAACACCTTGTAATTCTTTAGCTATAATATCATTTACATTGGCAACGGCTTTTAAAACACCTTTACCCATGTAAACCGCTTTATCATTATCACGCAACTCAACTGCCTCATGCGCGCCGGTTGATGCTCCTGACGGAACAGCGGCACGGCCCAAATAGCCATTTTCGGTTAATACATCTACTTCAATTGTAGGGTTACCGCGCGAGTCAAGGATCTGGCGGGCATGTACATCAATTATTAAACTCATAATATTGGTTTTGTAAAATTTAAACTCCGCTTAGTGTAAATTTTACACTAGCAATAAAACAAATATACAACTTCCATTAAATTTAGTGCAATTAACTTTAACATTAACATAAATTTAATGTTAGGGTTTGCCTGTCAAACTGTTGCGTGTAAATAAATTGTTAATCGCCTATAGTTGGTATATGCTCTTTTGGCTTACCATTTTTACGTGATATACGATAGCCTACCATTAAAGCTATATTATTTTTTGCCCCGGCTGATGAAAGACTATAGTTATATTGGTTTAACCAGCCTACCTGTACACTTAATGATTTATCAAACTGGTAACCCAGGGCCGCCGAAAAACGGTTACGTTCAAAATGAGGAACGCGATCATTCAGAAATATCTCATCAAATATGGACACAAAGAAAGTTTTGGGATCTATTTTAGGATGATTGATAGGTATAACAACATTCAACCGGTATCTGAAACGGTTACGATATAAGCCATTTAACCAGCGTTGCTCGGCGCGGTAACGATGTTCTATTTTTATCCTGTCTAAAAACTGGTTAACGGTCATTTGTTCCCATAACCTGAATTCCGATACTTCGGCTTGGTTAAACGCGGGCATTGCACCTGTATAATAACGCCCCGTACCTAATAAAGCTGTATAGTTCTTAGCAATATCATAACTAATACCACCCTTGGTTTCATAATAATAAAACTGATTAAAATAATCGTTTGATCGGGCTTGCAGTTCAACGTAGCCACCCCAGCGGTGCGTGCTATCGCCGGGTAAGGTTATTGTGTTTATACTGAATATACCGGTTTTGTTGTTTTGTGCTTTTGCGATAAAAGCTATTGAAAACAAAAAGAAAAATAATACTGCTTTACTTGCCTTATATTTCATCATTATTAAGTTAATGTAAATTATAAGCGCAAAAATATTTTCTTAATATTAGCTCAATATTAAGTTTTAGTGCCTCAATGTTATCATAATGTTAACACTATTCCCATTTAAATAATTTAACGGCACAAGCATATACTATAATCCCCCATATACCCAATATTAATAATTGGTGGGTAACGTCAAATAAGCCCGCGCCTTCAAACGCTACTTTACGTAAAGCATCATTTAAATAGGTTAAAGGCAACGCTTTACAAATAGGCTGCAACCAAGTTGGGAACGCGTTAATAGAAAAGAACGTACCCGATAATAAAAACTGAGGTAACGTAATAATATTAGCTATAGGGGGTACCGTACTTTCATTTTTAGCAATACCCGATACCACAAATCCAAAGCCCATAAATATGATGATGCCTATTGTAGATAGAATGAGCATATTTATTACCGTCACAAATCCGTGTATCAGCGTAAAGCCAAAAGCAAAATGACCAACGGTTATAATGAACAGGGCCCCTATTAATGCAAAGGCTATACGCGCTATCGCCTCGCCCAATACAATGCTGTAACGTTTTACGGGTGTAGCAAAAAAGCGTTTAATTACCAATGTTATACGCAAACTTAAAAATACAAACGCGGTACCAAACACCCCGGTACTTAGCAAGGAGAAACCCAACTGCCCTGGTAAAATAAAATCAATGGTTTTATACTCGCGGCCCTGTACAATAGTTTCTTTAACCTCGGCCAATGCCGGTGGCGCAGCATCAGCACGTTCATTCATTTTACTTAATATATTACTAAGGATGGTTTTAAATATATTGCCTTTCTCTTGCGATGCTTTAGAGTATTGTACATTAACCGTATATGGCGGCAAGCTTTGATTTTTTCGAACGTATACAATAACATCAATCCTCCCTTTCTCCAATTCTTTTGCCATTTCCTCATCACTTTGATTCTCTACCAAATGAACCACCTTAACATTTTTTAGCGCCTGGTATACGGGGCTGGTAGCATCATTGCTTTTAGCTATGCCTACGTCAACAGAAATACCACCGCCGCCAATAAAGCCAAATACCAAAATAAAAATCAGCGGAAAAAGTAAACTAAATATTACTGCCGATGGACTACGGATAATGGAACGAAAACTTGCTTTGGCTATGGCCAGGGTTGCACGGAAATTATTGTATGGTTTAGTCATTGGGTCATTAGTCATTAAGTCATTGAATTTTCAAAACTCCCCTTTAGGGGGTTGGGGAGCGAATTACCCCTCGCGCCATTCTTTACCTGTCATGCTTATAAATACATCTTCAAGGTTGGCCAGCTTTACTTCTTTTTTACGTTCGAAGCCTGAGGCTACCAGCTCATCAATAAAGTGATCAGGTGTATCAATACCCATAATACGGCCGCCATCAACAAAGGCTACCCTATCGCAAAGCACTTCGGCCTCATCCATGTAGTGGGTGGTTATAACTACAGTAGTACCATTGTCACGTATCTCACGAATCAGGTCCCACAAATTACGCCGTGCCTGCGGATCAAGCCCTGTTGTTGGCTCGTCCAAAAAAACAATGCGTGGGTTATTAATTAAGGTAGTAGCAATAGAGAAACGCTGTTTTTGCCCGCCCGATAGTTCTTTATATTTTGATTTCGCTTTATCAGTAAGCGCAACTTTCTCCAGCATTTCCATCGGGCTTTTATCAATACCGTAAAGGCCGCAGAATAGCTCTATCAATTCAGATAAATTCAAATTAGGATAATATCCCGCAGCCTGCAATTGCACACCAATGCGTTGCTTAATATTATCGGCATCGGTTTCAATATCAAAACCGTCCACCGTTACCTGGCCCGATGTTTTTTCGCGCAGGGTTTCAATGATCTCTAACGTGGTGGTTTTGCCTGCACCGTTTGGTCCCAGCAGGCCGAAGATCTCGCCTTCGTAAACTTCAAAACTAATGTCTTTTACCGCATTGAAATCGCCATAGTTTTTCACCAGATTTTTTACGGTGATAATAGGTTGCTTTGCCATGCTACAAAAATGGTTTATAGATATGGATTTATCACTATCATTTTTAGGATATGATAAATTTTTTACTAATCTAGCTCACCAGGTGCCCGATCAATTGTATAGCTACTAATGCCTGGGTGAGAAACTTAGCCAAAATGGTTAAAATAGGTAAAGTTAAAAGCGTTGCCATTTGTGTGATGATTTATGTATCAAAAATGGCTTTTCGATACATAGCAATCCACAGTTTTTAGGTAAACGGTGGCAAAATGTCGGTGAATGAAGAAGAAGATTAGGTAGAGACGCAATACCTTGCGTCTTGATATAAATGTCTATAAACAAAAAGAGACGCGAAGTATCGCGTCTACAATTATATTTTAGGTTTATTTATTTCATCAACCCAATAAAATCATCAAACAAATAACGGCTATCATGCGGGCCGGGAGATGATTCAGGGTGATATTGTACCGAGAAGGCTTTTTTACCTTTTACACGTATGCCTTCAATAGATTGATCATTCAGGTTAACGTGGGTAATCTCTACTTTATCAGATGCACGCACGGCCTCGGGCACTACACCAAAACCATGATTTTGCGAAGTTACCTCGCAATGGTTAATAATTATATTTTTTACCGGGTGATTTAATCCGCGGTGGCCGTTAAACATTTTTTTAGTGGGGATGCCATTAGCCAAAGCCAATAACTGGTGACCCAAACATATACCAAACATCGGCTTATCAGCAGCTAAAATCTCTTTTACGGTATCAACGGCATAGGGCATAGCAGCCGGGTCGCCGGGGCCGTTAGATATGAAGTAGCCGTTTGGTGCAAAATCCTTTTCCATTTCGGCATAAGTAGTTTTTGCAGGATAAACTTTAGCGTAAACTTCGCGGCTGTCAAAGTTGCGCAGGATGTTTTTCTTTACACCTAAATCTAATACAGCAACACGGTAAGGTGCGCTTTCATTGCCTATGGTGTAAGTTTCTTTGGTTGATACCTTTGAAGATAACTCCAAGCCATCCATTGATGGCACTTTATCTAATTGTGCTTTTAATTCAGCCACATCCAAAATTTCTGACGATATAATAGCGTTCATTGCACCCTTATCGCGTATATGGCGAACCAACTGGCGGGTATCGACATCAGATATACCTACTATGTTTTGCTCCTGGAAGTAATCCTGTATAGATTCATCAGCCTGTTTACGGCTGTAGGCAATGTTATAGTTTTTACAAACCAGCCCGGCAATTTGTATCCGTGTCGATTCTTCTTCATCCTTGGTTATACCATAGTTACCTATATGCGCATTGGTAGCTACCATTATCTGCCCAAAGTATGATGGGTCGGTAAAAATTTCCTGGTAGCCGGTCATACCGGTATTAAAACATATTTCGCCTGCGGTGGTTCCTATTTTTCCGGCAGCTTTACCATGAAAAACAGTTCCGTCGGCCAGTAATAACACAGCAGGTAGTTGAGTGAAATAGGTCATTTTACTAAATAAATTGAATGGTTTGAAAAACGGTTGGAAACACCGGACAAGAATGATGAGAAATGAAGTGGTAATACCTCTGAATTCACGATGCAAAAGTAGGAAGAAATTTTGGATTTGGAAGCGCAATTTTCAAATTAAAATAACGTGTTAAATACGTTTCGCAAATGATGTTTGATTTCTAAATAAAACATAAGTTATTCATAACAAAAACATCAATATAATTAAGCCTTTAAACCATCATATTCAACATAAATAAATAGTGTTATAAATGGATAAAAATTTTTGTTAATTACCCCTTTTTTAATTCGACAAAAAGACATTTTAAATTGCAACTAACACGGGTAATAAACATAACAAAGAACTTATTTAGATTACCGAATTCTGCACGCTATTTTATCAAATTCTTAAACACTAACAAACATCATGTTTTAAGGCGCTCAATTAGTGCCACAAAACAAATAAAGAAAATGGCTTGGCAATAGTTTTTTTAATCACCAAGCCACGTTATTAATTCCAAATAATTTGGATAAAAAAACAATTAAGAACTCTATAATTACTCGCGTAATATTAGGGTACTTTTTAATCAAATTATCAATGTATTTAAACATGATTCTTATGTATTAAAAGTGAATAAATTGTCTATCCCAGATTGACCTTTATCACTATCTACATAAATCCCGTTTATGAGTTGCGAAATGCTGGGCCTACGTCCCGTGTGGGGGCATGTAAAAATACAAATAACTTTAATGTAAATTCGAAATCCCACATCCGAAATCCGAAATAAAAAACCCTAACTTTGAACCCGTAGAAAATTACCCCCCATGTCAGTAAATAAAGAAATTAAAAGAGTAACCACGCATAAGCTGCAGGAAATGAAAACCCGCGGCGAAAAAATCGCCATGCTTACGGCTTATGATTACTCTATGGCTGCTATCGTAGACAATGCCGGTACAGATGTGATATTGGTAGGCGACTCGGCTTCGAACGTTATGGCTGGACATGAAACTACACTGCCTATAACACTGGACCAAATGATCTATCATGCGTCATCGGTGGTCCGCGCGGCTAAACGTGCGTTGGTGGTGGTTGATCTGCCTTTTGGATCGTACCAGGGTAACTCAAAAGAGGCGTTGAATTCTTCTATCCGCATCATGAAAGAATCGGGTGCACATGCTATAAAAATGGAAGGCGGCGTTGAAATTGCCGAATCGGTAAGCCGTATATTAACTGCAGGCATACCGGTAATGGGGCATTTAGGTTTAACGCCACAATCTATTTATAAATTTGGCACGTATACCGTAAGGGCAAAAGAAGAAGCCGAGGCGCATAAATTAAGGGCCGATGCTTTAAAACTGGAAGAATTGGGTTGTTTTGGTATTGTGTTAGAGAAAATACCGGCACAGCTGGCTAAAGAAGTTACCGAAAGCCTGCATATACCCACTATAGGTATCGGTGCCGGGCAAAATTGCGATGGGCAAGTTTTAGTAATACATGATATGCTAGGCATAAACGAAGGGTTTAAACCACGATTTTTACGCCAATATGCCAACTTATATGAGGTAATGAATAACGGCATAAAAAATTATGTTGCCGACGTGAAATCAAAAAGTTTTCCAGACGAGAAAGAGCAATATTAAGCCCCCTAACCCCCTAAAGGGGGAATGAATTTTAATCTTTCGGACATTCGGTCTTTTCCGACTTCCGGACTAATAAAACCAATGGCAAGAGTAGAATTTAAATACACCCCATACGATATTACTGATAAGGATGTGCTTTATGAAGATAACCACCTTATAGCAGTTAACAAGCGCGCAGGAGATATTGTGCAGGTAGATGAAACGGGCGATGAGCCATTAGATGAAAAGGTGAAAAAATACATCGCCAAAAAATACAACAAACCCAACGGTGCTTTTTTAGGTGTAGTTCACAGGTTGGATCGTCCGGTAAGTGGTGTAATCCTGTTCGCCAAAACCAGCAAGGCTTTAGAGCGTATAAACCAAATGTTTAAAAGCCGCGAAATGCATAAAACCTATTATGCGGTCGTGCGGAAAAGGCCCTATCCCGAAGCCGGTAACCTGGTACACTGGCTGGTTAAAAATCCAAATAAAAATGTAACCAAAGCCCATGATCGCGAGGTACAGGGTAGCCAACGATCTGAATTAAATTATAAATTAGTAGGCGAACTAAACGGCTATTATCTAATTGAGGTTGATCCGATAACCGGCCGACCGCACCAGATACGGGTACAGCTGGCTAGTTTGGATTGTCCTATTGTAGGCGACAATAAATACGGTTATCCGCGTGGCAGCCTGCGCAAAAGCATTTGCCTGCATGCCCGCAGGTTGCAGTTTATCCACCCCATAAAAAAAGACCCCATACTCATTACCGCGCCATTACCACAAGACGGCTTTTGGGAGAAGTTTGAAGGAATGATGGAGTAAAAAAAACTATCCCTTTATCATTCTGAGCATAGCAAAAAATCTGCCAGGCGGTTTATGCAAGTCAATAGATCCTTCGCTACGCTCAGGATGACAATAAAGAGAACTGCGTTAAAAATCCAACGGGCCTAACCTCCTTATATTTTTCAATATTAAATTTTGGCGGCGCAGTACATAATTGCTCGGGTTAGTAGCCGACCATCTTAACGGACTAGGGAATATAGAAGCAATTGCCGCTGCCTGCCTGCGGGTAAGTGCGGAGGCATCTTTATGGAAATAGGCCTGCGAAGCTGCCTGTACACCGTATATACCATCTCCCATTTCAATCACATTAAGATAGACTTCCATTATGCGCTTTTTGCTCCAGAATACCTCTATCAATACAGTAAAATAAGCCTCAAAGGCTTTTCGCACATACGATCGGCCGGGCCATAAGAAAACATTTTTAGCTGTTTGCTGGGATATGGTGCTGCCGCCTATTAATTTTTTACTTTTTTGATTTTTTTCGATAGCCTTTTCAATGGCATTAAAATCAAAGCCATGGTTCTCTAAAAAACTTTGGTCCTCGGCAGCTACGGCGGCGCGTTTCATAGCATCGGCAATTTCATCAAAATCGCGCCACTCTTTATCTATCTTCCAGTCCTTGCCATCGGCTTTGCGTTCAAAACCGCGGGTTACCATTAACCAGGTTACCGGCGGGTTTACAAACTTATATAACAATACCCACAATAGGCTAATGCCTACAAAAAGGATAACAAATAGCTTAACAAAACGCAGGACGAGTTTCCAGATGCCTTTCATGCAACTAAAATATTGTTTTATTTCGAATGTCGAATTTTCAATTTCGAATTTGTTTCCAGGAGAGCGTTGTCACCCTGAGTTTATCGAGGGGGTAAGCGGTATGCCTTACGTAAGTATGCTTAGACGGGCTCAGCATGACATGTAAAACAAAAAAGGTGTCCTGCTTTCGCGGAACACCTTTAATATTATAAATTCGAAATCGAAAATCCGATATCCGAAATCAGAATTACTCGGCTACTACTTCAAAAGGAACGTTTACCTTAACTTCTTTGTGTAAGTTAATAATTGCGGTGTACTCACCAACAAATTTAGGCTCCTCGTTAAAAGTAATACGACGA
>CAZGBN010000026.1:0-45972 GCA_964524015.1 uncultured Mucilaginibacter sp.
TGGCATTAAACAAACCTTTTAACAGAGGACCCAGGCTTCCTTTTAAGAAAAAAGAGGCTGAACATAACATCAACCAATTCATTAGGGCTACAGAAGTACGCTTAGTAGGTGACAATGTAGAGCAAGGCGTATACTCATTAAGAGACGCTCTTGCAATTGCCGAAGAACAAGAATTGGACCTGGTTGAAATATCTCCTAACGCAATTCCGCCTGTTTGTAAAGTAACTGACTATAATAAGTTCATTTACGAGCAGAAGAAAAAGATGAAGGAGATAAAGAGTAACGCTAAGCAAACAGTTATTAAGGAGATCCGTTTTGGACCGAACACGGATGATCATGATTTTGAGTTTAAACTTAAGCACGCCACTAAATTTTTAGAGGCAGGCGAGAAAGTAAGAGCTTATGTTCACTTTAAGGGCCGTGCAATTGTTTACAAAGAGCAGGGAGAAATATTACTGCTTAGGTTTGCACAAGCGTTAGAAGAAGTAGGTAAGGTTGAACAATTACCAAAACTGGAAGGAAAACGTATGTTTTTGACAGTTGCTTCAAAAGGAGCAAAGAAATAAGAATTAATTAAATAAATATATATAAACACGGTTATGCCAAAAATGAAAACCAATTCCAGTGCTAAAAAGCGTTTTAAGCTTACTGGAACAGGTAAAATCACAAGAAAGAACGCATACAAAAGCCACATCTTAACTAAGATGTCAACCAAGCGTAAACGTAATTTAGGTCACACCAGCTTAGTGTCTGATGGTGATTTAGGTAACGTAAAACGTATGCTTTGTATCGGGAAGTAATTAAACAAATTTTTAACCAGGTATTAGAGTTTTAAAGACCGAAAGGCACTCACTACCAAAAAGACAAACAAATGCCACGTTCAGTAAATGCCGTAGCGTCGAGAAGACGTAGAAAAAGGATCATGAACCTTGCCAAAGGTTATTGGGGTTCGCGCAGCAAGGTTTATACCGTTGCTAAAAACACAGTTGAAAAAGGTTTACAATACGCGTATCGCGATAGAAAAACCAAAAAAAGAGAGTTCAGAGCTTTATGGATACAGCGTATTAATGCGGGTGCCCGTCAGCACGGAATTTCTTACTCACAGTTAATGGGTAAATTAACTGCAAAAGAGATTGGTTTAAACCGTAAAGTATTGGCTGATTTAGCCATGAACAATCCGGATGCTTTTAAAGCAGTTGTTGATGCCGTAAAATAATAACGCCAAGCGTTTATAAAAAAGCCTCCCGAATTTCGGGAGGCTTTTTTTATGGCGTTTAATGTAATGTCACTTACAATAGCAAGGAGTTAATTTTTTTTAAAAAATCATGGTTTACACATTTTTGATATGTTTTTATTTAAAATATTGATTTACAATAATTTATAAAATAAATTAACCAAAATGTGTTAAGTTGTGTAAACCATGATTATTACACAGCAAGGAGTGTTTAGTTAGAATGTATCTGCTGGCTCTTACTAATAGTGCTTATAGGTTTAATATTACTATCAATATCCATATACTGTTTAAAGTTACGTACATCCGTATCAACCATATTTTTAAATAATGGATTTAATACATGGGCAATACCGGCGCCAACGCCGCCTGCAGGTGGTTGGTAACTAATTACAATATCTATCACAGTGCCTTTACCATCTTCGCTATCTTTAAAAGTAACTTTACCTGCATTGTCTAATATGGAACCCGGTAATGAGCTCCAGCCGATGCTTTCGTTAGGTAAATCCTTCACAATTTCAGCTTCCCAACTGATGTGTCCAACACCGGTAGGTAATTTAAGTACCCAGCGTGACCGCACATCATCAATTACTTCTACGCTTTCCAGGTGGTTCATAAATAAAGGCAGATTATCCAGCTTGCGCCAAAAATCATAAACTTCATTACGCGGTTTATCAATTTTAAATGATGAACGGATGTTTACATTTACGGGCTCGTGCGTGTTTTTTCCAATTTTTGAATATAGTACACAATGGCCGCTAATACCGCGATTAACTAAATATCCGCCTGCGCCTAATTTTAGCATACTGCTAAACGGACTTGAAAATAAGTTACGCAAACCCGACAGGCTAAGTTTTACGCCTGCGGCGATAGATATATATCGCTCGGGCCAGTTTAAGTTGATATCATCAGCATGAGCCGATGTTTGATTGATTGCTCTTGTTTCCATGGTGTTAGATGTTTGTGTTATAAGAGTAACATTATAAATCTATTAGAGTTTTTAAAAATGTCATTGCCACTTACAGATACTTATTGTAAGTTTGCGACGCTTTAGGTTTCTTAACGGCATATTGTTAAGGATTAAAAGGGAATACGGTGTAACTCCGTAACTGTCCCGCAGCTGTAAGCTCCATAACCATTGTCCATTCAATTGGCCACTGCCCTGATCACTCAGCGCGGGAAGGCAGGACGAAAGGGGAGTAAGTCAGAAGACCTGCCAGAGCATTATAATTATTCACAGCTTTCGGGGATTGAAGCTTGGATTGTAGATGCTCTTCTTTGCAGGATTGTATTCGCATTTCATTTTCTATCCAGATAGCTGTGCTAAAGCAACAGCATGAAACCAATAGGAATATACATTTACAATTTTTTAAGACCATATGTTGTGGGTGTATTGTTGCTTTTATGTTTACCAGTTATCGTGTTAGCACAAAATGATACCACCAAAAAACTAGATGAAGTAAAAGTATCATCATCCATTATTCCTTTAATACAAACTATTGTACCTGCACAACAAATAAATGCCAATGATTTTACCCGCTACAGCGCGTTTAGTGTGGCCGATGCTATCCGCAACTTCTCTGGAGTTAGTATTAAAGATTATGGCGGCATAGGGGGCTTAAAAACCATATCTGTACGTGGTTTAGGTGCAAACCATACATCGGTTTTATTTGACGGTATTCAAATTAATGATGCTGAGAACGGACAGGTTGATCTGGGAAAGCTTAACCTGAACAATGTGCAGGAAATTACCTTATACAACGGTCAGCCGCCTTATATCCTTCAGCCCGCCCGCTCATTTGCGGCGGCAAGTGTGCTATCTATAAAAACAATTAAACCTTTATTAAGCCAGACTAAGCCATACCAGGTAACAGCAGGAGTAAGGGCCGGTAGTTTTGGCTTATTTAATCCTTACCTGCAATGGCAGCAACGCCTGAGTAAAACGTGGGCATTCATCATCAACGGATATACGCAATACGCCAATGGTGAATACCCGTACCAAATTCATAATGGTAACCTTACTACACAGCAAACACGGTTAGGCTCGGCCATAAGCGCACAGCAAATAGATGGAGCTATATACTGGGCCAAAAATGATAGTAATAAGTTTAACCTGCGTGTTAACTACTATAAATCGGACAGGGGGTTACCTGGAGCTGTTGTTTTGTATACACCGCCACCAACCGGCCAGCGTTTATGGAACCAGGACCTGTTTCTGCAATCGGGTTATCAACACAGCTGGCAATCAGGCTTTAATTTATTACTAAATGCAAAATTCTCTAAAAGTGATCTGCATTATCTTGATCCGCAGTTTCCTAATACGGCGGGTGTGTTGGATCAACGGTTTACACAGCGCGAATATTACCAATCAGCAGCCTTATCCTTTCAAATTTTGCCTAATTGGGAAATATCATATGCAGTGGACCTGGCAGTAAATAATATGGGTTCAGATCACCCTAATTTTAAATATCCAACTCGTACAACCATTTTAAATGTAATTGCAACTAATGTGGTGTTAAATAAAGTAACATTGCAGGCCAGCCTGCTCAATACCAATGTTAATGAATCCGTACGTGTAGGAACAACAATACCCCCAAATAATGTTTACTCCCCAACTTTAATGGCTACGCTAAGACTTTTTAATGATCAGAATTTTAAATTAAGAGGTTATTATAAATACATTTTCCGAGTGCCAACCTTTAATGAACTGTATTATGGTTTTGTAACTAATACTAACCTTAAACCCGAATTTACCAATCAGTATGACATGGGTATAAGTTATAGTAAAGCCTTAAACAATTGGCTGGATTACATAACATTAACCGCTGATGCTTACTATAACAATGTAACCAACAAAATTGTATATACACCCAACACCTATAATGGTTCTGTACAAAATTTTGGCAAGGTTGATATAAAGGGACTGGATGTAAGTATTAAAACCCAGGCAAACCTGGCCCGTAATTATAAAACTTCTTTATCAGTAAATTATTCATATCAGCAGGCTCTTGATGTAACGGATAATACATCATCAACCTATTTTAATCAGTTGCCTTATATACCTAAAAATACGGTTGCCATAAATGCAGGTGTTAGCAGGGGTAAAATGGGTGTTTACTATAATCAGATCATATCATCATCAAGATATTTTACCAATAATAATTTACCCGACTCCTATCTATCGCCGTATGCGGTAGGTGATATTTCGGCAGTATATAAAGGTTTGATTAACAAGTTCCCTGTTGTTTTATCTGCAGAAGTTAATAACCTGTTTAATAAAGATTATGTGATCATACAAAGTTACCCAATGCCGGGCAGATCATTCAGAATTTCATTTCAAATAACTATATAAATAATATCATGAAACAATTTAAACTCAACTATCTTATTGCCATTTTATCGCTTGTAACCGTGCTGGCATCATGCCGTAAGGATAAAGTAGTGCCGGATACAGGAACACCTAATGCCAACATATATATATTGAATCAGGGTGGTATTGGAAAAAATAACAGCACTTTAACATATTATGATTATGCTACTAAGTCGCTTATTCCTGATCAATATTTTACTGCAAACACCAATAAACTAGGTGATACCGGAAATGATGCCGTTATATCGGGTTCAAAAATGTATATCGCTGTAAACTATTCAAACGTAATACAAGTGGTTAATGCAAAAGATGCCAAATTTATTAAGCAAATTAATCTTAATAAGCCGCGTAGTATAGCATTTTACAAAGGCAATATTTTTGTATCTTCTTACAGCAATACGGTATCAGTAATAGATACGGCAACCCTAACTATCACTAAAACAATTAATGTTGGCCGCTCACCTGAGCAAATGGTGGTATCAAATGGAAAATTATATGTGGCCAATTCTGGCGGATTAGATTATTTGACTTTGCCATATGATAAAACTGTATCAGTAATTGATCTTGCCACCCTAACAGAAATCAAAAAAATTACGGTGATTGATAACCCGGTTACTATTACTGCTGATAATAATGGTAATGTGTATGTTTTATCAATAGGTGATTATAATTTAGTTCAAGGGGGTATGACTGTTATAAATAGCGCAACAGATGCGGTAAAATCAACAACTAATCTGTCTTTATTTTACAATATACCAATGGCCGTATATGGCGACTTTTTGTACTATCCTACAGCTGATAAAAAGATAGCCGTATATAATACTAAATCGCAAACAGTAACATCAGCCAATTTTATTACCGATGGTACTACTATTAGCGAACCATATGCTATAACAACCGATAGTAAAACAGGTGAAGTTTTTATTGCTGATGCTAAGGATTACTCGTCAAATGGTATCGTATATGTGTTTGACAAGAACGGTAAAAAAGAGTACACTATAACCGCTGGCATAAACCCGGGAAAAATTACGCTGATTGATAAGTAAGAAATTAATATGTAATTTTACAGCATACTATTAATAAAATGAGTTCACAAAAGATAAATACACGTAATATTGTTTTAATACTGCTTATTGTTGCCGCAACGGCAATGCGCTTAGTTAGTTATGAATATCAGAACGTATTAAGCAATTTTACCCCGGTTGGTGCAATAGCTTTATTTGGCGGTGCTTACTTTACTGATAAATGGAAAGCTTACCTGGTAGTATTAACCGCTATGTTTGCGAGTGATATTATTATAAATCAATTGTATAACCAACCTTTTTGGAATGCTTATTCGTTAGGGATGTATGTATGTTTTGCAATAATGGTATTTATTGGCACATTGATAAAAAAAGCAAATTTTGTAAATGTGTTTTTAGGCTCACTAGCCGGAGTTGTTGTACATTGGTTAATTATGGACCTCCCATTTTTTTATGGTGATATGTATGCGCATACCTTAGGTGGTTACGCTTTGTCATTAACAAAAGCTATCCCTTTTGAAAAAAATATGGTTTTGGGTGATGCTTTATTCTGTACATTATTATTTGGCGGATTTGAATTGGCCAAAAGGAAATATACTGTACTACGTACCAACCGTGAACTAGCACTTTAGATCAAACCTATTATAATTAAAAAGCGACCAGTTTTAGGCTGGTCGCTTTTTTGTTTTATGGCAATTAGTTTTCTCTTACCATCAATCCATCGGCAAAATCACGCAAGTATTGTTTATGGTCATCGGGTAGGTCAATGGCATCCAATGCTATAAAAGCCTTATCTGCGTAGGCCTGCATTTCACCCTCAGCATATTGGCGGATATCTAATGAATTATAAATAGCTGTTACGGCTCTTACTTTGTCTTCATTAATAAAATCTTTATTGGCTATTATATGGACCAATTGTTCGGCTGTTTCGCCTTTGGCTAATTCTAATGCTTTTATAAGTAAGTATGTTTTTTTGTTAGATATTATATCACCGCCCACTTGTTTGCCAAATTTTTCGGGATCGCCATAAACATCTAAAATATCATCTTGCAATTGAAAGGCAATGCCCAGGTATTCGCCAAAGTTGGACAGAAGGTCGGCATCTTTATTATCGGCCCCGCCAATTAAAGCACCTATTTTTAAAGCGCCGCCCAATACAACCGCAGTTTTAAGGCGTATCATCTCAATATATTCTTCAATGGTTACATCGTCGCGCTGCTCAAACTCCATATCTATCTGCTGGCCCTCGCACACGCCTACCGCAGTGTTATTGAAGATGTCCAATATCTGCCTTAATAAATGGTCGGGCACCTTCATCATCAGCTTATAGCCTTCAATAAGCATTACATCGCCCGACAGTATACCCACATTTTGATTCCAGCGCTCGTGTACGGTAACGCGGCCACGGCGCAACGGGGCATTATCCATAATATCATCATGCATTAATGTGAAGTTATGAAACACTTCAATAGCCAATGCAGGCGATAACGCTTTATCAATATCGCCGCCAAACAGGTCACAGGCCATCAAAAGGAGGGCTGGGCGCATACGTTTACCACCAATGGATAAAATGTAGCTTATAGGCTCGTATAATTCGGCAGGATGCCCAGGGAAAGCCAGCTTATCAACCGCTTCGCTTATGATATCCTGTAAATCTTCAAGTTTTCTCACTTAATTTTGTACTAATGAAAAGTCGATCTGTTTTTTAGTAAGGTCAACACTTTTTACCTTGATTTTTACTTCGTCACCAAGTTGATAGCGTTTCTTTTTACGCTGACCGATTATGGCGTAATTTTTCTCGTCTAAAGTATAAAAATCATCGCTAATATCACGCAGGCGAATCATGCCCTCGCATTTATTTTCAATGATCTCCACATACATACCCCATTCGGTAACGCCGGATATAACGCCATCGTAAACTTCGCCAACCTGGTCTTTTAAAAACTCGGCCTGTTTGTATTTTATAGATGCACGTTCTGCATCTGCCGCACGTTTTTCCATTTGCGAACTGTGCTGGCTCAATTTTTCGTAATGATCGGCATTAACTGATTGTCCACCATCTAAATAATGTTGCAATAAACGATGCACCATCACATCCGGATAGCGGCGAATGGGGGAGGTAAAGTGAGTATAATGGTCAAATGCCAAACCGTAATGACTGCTGCTCTTCGTGGTATAAATAGCCTTAGCCATTGAGCGTATGGCTAAATGAGTTAATACGTTTTGTTCTTTTTTGCCTTCCACATCTTCCATTAAAAAGTTTAATGATTTGGCTATATCTTTATCAGATTTGGTATTGATCTTATATCCAAACCTGGCTGCAAACTGCGCAAAGCTAGCCAGTGAGTCGGGTTTAGGGGAATCATGCACGCGGTACACGAAAGTATATTTTTGCTTCCCTTTACCCTTTTTGCTTACAAATTCGGCCACTTTTTTGTTGGCCAGCAACATAAAATCCTCAATCAGTTTATGGGCGTCTTTACGTTCTTTAATGTATACACCTATTGGTTTGCCTTTTTCATCCAGTTTAAATTTAACCTCAGTAGTTTCAAAGCTGATAGCGCCATTTTTAAATTTTCGGTCGCGTAATTTATAGGCCAGACTGTTCAGTTTTAGTATCTCATTCACAAAGTCGCCTTGCTGTGTTTCAATAACCTCTTGAACTTCTTCGTATGTAAAGCGCCTGTCAGAGTGTATAATCGTGCGGCCAAACCATTCGTTTATTACATTGGCATTTTCATCCAGTTCAAAAACCGCGGCAAAGCATAACTTGTCTTCCTTAGGGCGAAGTGAGCATAGGCCGTTTGATAAGCGCTCGGGCAGCATAGGTATAACCCTGTCAACCAGGTAAACTGATGTACCGCGTTCAAACGCTTCTTTATCTAAAGCCGAATCAGGAATGATGTAATGCGAAACATCAGCTATATGCACGCCTACTTCGTAATTGCCGTTATCCAGTATTTTAAAGGATAAGGCGTCATCAAAATCCTTGGCGTCAAACGGATCAATGGTAAATGTAATAACGTCCCTGAAATCGCGTCTTTTGGCTATTTCCTGCGGAGTAATATCAGCCGGTATTTCCTCAGCTTCTTTCTCTACTTCTGCAGGGAAGGATAGAGGGAAACCATATTCTGCCAGTATGGCGTTCATTTCGGTATCGTTATCTCCCTGCTGGCCTAAAATATGCTTAATGCGGCCCACCGGGTTTTTAGCACCCGCGGGCCAGTCGGTAATTTCTGCAACAGCCTTAATGCCGTTTTGAGCCCCATTTAATTCGCTTATAGGAATGAAAATGTCATGCATCATTTTCCGGTCATCCGGTATAAAAAAGGCATATCGGTCTGATAGTTTTACAATACCTGTAAACTCCATTTTTGCCCGCTGCAATATTTCAATTACTTCGCCTTCCTTATTACGACCGCGGCTTTTGGCATAAACGTAAACTTTTACACGATCGCCGTTAAGTGCATTACGTAGTTTACGCGGCGCAACAAAAATATCGGTCTCATTTTCGTCATCAGTTATTATAAATGCTGATCCATCTGCGGTTAGATCGACTTTGCCTTCAACAAAGGTTTTAAGCTCCAGTAATTGAAATTTACCTGGAGATATCTCTTTTAAAACCTGTTTAAAAGCTTCTTCTTTTAAAATATCATGTATTGTATGCCTGGCTTCCGGATCGCGGATGTTTAATTTGGCAGTAACTTGTTTGTAATTAAGCGGGGTATTTCCATTCTGTTCAAATATATCAAGCACCATTTGAGTAAGTACCTGGTTTATATTTGAACTGTGTTTCTTTTTTGACATTAGTAGAATATGTATTTATGCTAAGATAGCTATAATGTGTTAAGTTAAATGTGCCGTTTTGTTATTAAGATTACACAATTGCTTTAAAAACGTGGAATAGCAGCAATAAGTTTTTTTGTGTATTCATTTTTTGGGTGATTGTAAACTTCTTCTGCATCGCCAATTTCCACTATTTCGCCCTGGTTCAGTACCATTATACGGTCGGATATATGTTTGATAACCGCCAGATCATGCGAGATGAATATATAGGTCAGGTTAAATTCCTGCTGTAACTCACGTATCAAATTTAAAACCTGTGCCTGCACAGATACATCTAAAGCCGAAACAGATTCATCACAGATAATAAACTTGGGTTGCAAGGCCAGTGCGCGGGCAATAACAATCCGTTGCCGCTGGCCACCAGAAAATTCATGGGGGTAACGGTTAAAATGTTCGGGTAACAGATTTACACGTTCTAATAACTCCATAACCCTCTGCTTACGTTGGGTGTTGTTTTTATAAAGTTGATGCACCTGTAAAGGTTCCATTATAGATTCACCAATCGTTAAACGTGGATTCAATGCTGAGTAAGGGTCCTGGAAAATTATTTGCATATCGCGCCTTATATCACGCATTTCAGTTTTGCTGACCTTGCAAATATCCGTGCCTTCAAAATATATGCTGCCTGCGTTGGGTGCTATCAATCGCAATATACTGCGTCCTAAAGTGGTTTTACCACTGCCTGATTCACCCACCAGGCCCAATGTTTCGCCAGGATAAACTTCAAAACTAACATTGTTTACCGCTTTTACAACTTTGGTTGTATTACCCAGTATATCCGTACTAATCGGGAACCATGTAGATAAACCGCCTATCTTTAAAATTGGTTGCTGGTTGTGTATTTTCTTTTTTCGTGCTGATATTTCTTTGGGGAGATAGGCATATTGTTCCCGTATATGGTCTATAGTTTCCTTCTCATTAGATTCCATAAAATCAGCAATTACAGGCAGTTTTTTTAGGTGATGGGCAGGTGATGGGCGACATGCTAATAATCCTTTAGTATAGGGATGTTTTGGATCTGCAAAAAGATCATCAACCGATGCTGATTCAACTATTTCTCCCTGGTGCATTACCAGCACATGGTCGGCTATTTCACGTATCACCCCTAAGTCGTGCGAAATAAATATTAAACTCATCTCGCGTTCATGTTTTATTCGTATAAGTAACTCTATTATAGTTTTTTGTACAGTTACATCTAAAGCAGTTGTTGGCTCATCGGCAATTAATATTTCAGGGTTACAGGATAGCGCCATAGCTATCATTACCCGTTGTTTTTGCCCGCCGGAAATTTGATGCGGGTAATTATCAAATATGGCCTCAGGGCGGGGTAATTGTACTTCGTTAAATAGCTTTATGGTTTGCTCTTTTGCCTCTTCTTTGTTTAATCCTAAGTGTAATTGAATGGCCTCCGTTACCTGGAAACCACAAGTTAATACCGGGTTCAATGAGGTCATGGGTTCCTGGAATATCATGGCTATGCGGTTGCCACGAATGCCCCGCATTTCATCTTCTGAAAGGAGGAGAAGTGGGGTGTTTTCTAAGTTGATGTCTCCACTTATAAGGGTTTGTTTTTCATCCAACAAACGCATGATAGCCAATGACGTGACAGACTTGCCCGAACCTGATTCGCCTACAATACCAATAGTTTGACCTTTGTTTAAGGTAAACGAACTGTTTTTAATCGCATCAAATAAACCATTTGGTGTTTTAAACTGAATATGCAGGTTATTGATTCGCAGCATCAGACCCCAACTATTACAACATCTTCTTCATCAATCAACTCCTCGCCACGATAACGTCGTAATAATTGTGCAGTGGCTACCACATCTTTTTGACAATAAGTGCAAATGCGGTCCAATTGGTTATCTTTCCAGTATACCGAACCTACCATGCTGCCATCAATATCATCTTTAGGGGTGGGGATATCAAAAATAGTGGTTAATAGATTTAACGACGTATAGTTTTTATAATCGCCAAATTTCCAAAGTTCCATGGTGTCTAAATGGTTTATTTCCCATGGCTTTTTACCGGTTATCTGTAATTGTGGCGGAAACTTCATGCCGTGTATCAGCATACGGCGGCAGATGTAAGGAAAATCAAATTCTTTACCGTTATGCGCACATAAGATCAAGGTTGGCGATTGCCCGTTAAGCATTTTAGCAAAACCTTCTAACAACTCCTTTTCATCATGAGATGCGAAGGATTTTATGCGTAAACCGATGTGATTAACCCCGGTAAATATGCCAACAGATATACAAATGATCTTACCAAATTCGGCCCAAATGCCGGCACGTTCGTAAAAGTTTTCGGGAGTTTCTTCTTTACGAAGGTTAGCTGTTTTAAGTTCCCATAGCTTTTTAAGGTTATCCGGCATTTGGTCATGATCACTGTATTGAGGTACAGTTTCAATGTCAATCACCATTATATTATGCAGGTCGTAACTTTCAAGCATTAGGTAAGTGTTTAAATGCAATATAGTTAATTAGTAATTAGAGAATAGTGATCGGTTAAAAAAACTAATCTCTATTCTCTAAGCACTAATCTTTAATATCCTAATATCTTCAATACCTGCTTACTGTTCTGCTCCTCGCCAAAAACCTCGAAGTTGAATGTCTCATCACGGTTGCGGCGAATAATAACATGTTTAGGTGAAGGTAGCAGGCAATGGTGTATACCCCCATAACCGCTTAATACTTCCTGGTAAGCACCTGTGTTAAAGAAACCTAAATATTGCACCTTACGCGTTTTAGGCATAAACACACTATTCATGTGCGCCTCCTGGTTGTAGTAATCCTGACCGTCACAAGTGATGCCCCCTAAGTTAACGCGTTCGTACTCGGCATCCCAGTTGTTAACTGGCAACAGGATATATTTTTGGTTTAAAGCCCAAACGTCAGGTAAATTGGTGATAAATGACCCATCCAGCATTAACCACTTTTCACGATCATTTTGCTGTTTACGGCCCAGAACCTTGTATAGTATACCTGAAGCCTCAGCGACCGTGTATTTACCAAATTCGGTAATAATATCCGGTTCCTCAGTATCATTATCAGCACATATTTCTTTTATACGGCTCACTATCTCATTGATCATGTATTCATAATCAAAATCAAATACCAATGAGTCTTTAAACGGCATACCGCCGCCAATATCCAACGTATCTAAATGAGGATTAACCTTTTTGAATTTACAGTATAGGGTAACGTATTTTTCTAACTCGTTCCAGTAATAGGGCGTATCAGAAATACCCGAATTAATAAAGAAATGCAATAGTTTAACCTGGAAATTAGGGTTCTTTTCTACTTTACTGTGGTAAAAATCAATCACATCCTCCATACGCACACCTAAACGCGAGGTATAGAACTGCGAATCTGGTTGCTCTTCTGCCGCTATACGAATGCCCAGGTTACATGGTGTAGTCAGTTCAACTTCATCATCATATAGGTTAAATTCCTCTTTGTTATCCAATACCGGAATGATGTTTTTAAAGCCATCATGCAGCATATCAATAATATATTGCTTGTACTGAAAGGTTTTAAAACCATTGCATATAACCGTAACGTCTTTTGATACCGCGCCTTTCTTTTCCAGCGCATCTATCATTGGCATATCAAAAGCTGATGATGTTTCCAGGTGGATATCGTTTTTTAACGCCTCTTCCACAATATGCTTAAAGTGCGAGCTTTTGGTACAATAACAGTACTTATAGCTGCCACGGTAGTTGTTTTTAATAATAGCTTGCTGGAACAGTAGTTTTGCCTGTTGTATTTTTTTGGATATGATAGGCAAATATGTAAAACGCAAAGGAGTGCCATACGTTTCTATCATCTCCATTAAGTTCAGATCATGAAAGTATAGTTCGTCCTCAATGATCTCGAAGCCTTCCTGCGGGAAGCCAACACTCAGATCAAGAAATTCCTGGTAACTCTGCATTTATATAAAATTTTGGCAAAAATGTAATTTTTAAACGGAAATATTAGCCATTTGTTAGCGAAAAATTAATTATGGTTTATAAATGATAGTTTAAAGTTTAAACTTGATGCCTCCATTAATAACAAATCCATCCAATGGCGCATATATATCACGAAACACAGGCTTGGTAATGCTACCGGTATAGATGCTGCCAAATTTGGTTTGCCTAACATTGGTAAGATTCTCAAAATTGATAAAAACGGAAAACTTTTCCCATAATTTTTCAATCATAAACCCGGCCGTCCAATAACTTCTGCCGGTTGTGCCGTCATTTAAGCGTTGCGGACTAAAATAATACGCCTCCAAACCAATTTTTAGTTTGCCTTCCAATTCATACATCAAAACATTGTTCAGCCTATGTTTTGATACCAAAGGATAAGTTTGATAAGTATTACCGGTATGTTGTAACACATCAGCAAAGGTATAGCCCATAAATAATTTAAAATCGGCATAAGTTAGCTTTACATTGGTTTCGGTTCCCTTGGTATGTAAATCACTCCCGTTTTGCTGATATTGCAAATTTCCATCAATGAGCGATGTTAATATGATGGGGTTATCTATCTGCGTATAAAAAAACAGTTGATTGATGCTAAAGCTTACTTTATCGTCAAATAAGTTTGTGCGGTAATTAATGTCAAAATTTGCACCGTATGATCGCTCTGGTTTGGTATTAGCAATATCAATAGGCAATACATTCTTAAACTGTATACGCTCAGCCTCTTCTGTAAAAACAGTAGGGGCCTTGTAGCCTAAGCCACCGCTCAATCTTGCAGATAATTGTGAGTTAAATTTAAACAAACCGGCTAGCCTTGGCAAAATAAAAAAACCATATTTATTGTGATGATCGCCACGTAAACCGCTTTCGATAGTTAACTTTTGGGTAGCGTTCCAGGTGTTTTGAATAAAACCACCAATGGTATTATAACTATAACTTCTAAGCGGAAATGTATTGTTTTTTTCCTCAGCAAAGTTCTCCGACAAATAATTTAAGCCCGTCACCCAATCTGATCTATCGCCATTGCGCAAATAAGTAGCCTCACTGTAAGTTGAAAATTGTACACCCGCAAACCTGTAATCGGGTAAACGAATAGTACGGTCAAAGTAACTTAAGCTGTTTTTAAATACCAGTTTTTCATTTTCATTCAGCCTATGATTTAGTTCTACCTGAGTACTGTACCGACCGGTTTTGTTTTCTTCAAAATAACTATGATGTATATCGCTGCGCCCTTCAATATAATGCAGGTCGCCGCCAATACGGTTTTCAATAGTACTATTGATTCCTGTTATCAAGGTGGTTTTGTCTGATAAGTAAAAAAACAGTTTAGGGTTTAGCGTAAATCTGTTATATTTTGGTATAGCAGTAATATCAATGCCTGCCGGATCGTATGCTGTGCCATGGTTATATGCCGCATACACCGTAGCGCCAACTTTCTTAAATTTTTGAGAGTAAAACCCACTGGCATCTAATCCTAAGGCAGACGTAGCATTCAATAAAAAATTCAATTGTCGCTGATTGGTAGGTGTCTTTGACACCAGGTTAACCAGGCCCGCAATAGCACCGCCGCCATACAGAGTTGATGACGATCCTTTTATTACCTCAACCTGTTTCAAATCAAGCGGGGCTATTTGTAATAGGCCCAACCCACCCGAAAAACCGGAGTATAGGGGTACACCATCCCTGATGATCTGTGTGTATTTGCCATCAAGTCCCTGTATCCGTATGCTCGAATTATTACTGGTAGCTGATGTTTGCTGGGTTTGTATTCCAGTGCTTTCTGATAGTAACATGCGAATGTCGCCCGGTTTCATATTGGCTTTTTCATCCAATTCTTCCTCTGTTATAACTTCAACCCGGGTAGGTATATTGGCTATAGTACGGCTGCTTCTGGTAGTTGAAACGGTTACTGCTGCTAATTCTTCCCCGTCATCGTTTGGTTCAAGTAAAATAAGCATTGGAGAAGGTTGTGCCAACGGAAACATTAAGGTGTCTATACGGCTAATATAACCACCATAGGTAAATTGTATTGCAACCTTACCATTAGGTATATCAGTTAACACTATCGCACCTGTCGTATCAGCAATAGCATTCTTAACGCCAGGAATTGTTGCCGTAGCGCCATTAAGCGCTTTGTTTGTTTTAGCGTCTTTAATAGTTGCCCTAAAAGTATTTTGAGAATAAGCAATAATAGTATATAAAAGCGCTATAATAAGCACTGTAATTTTTTTCATTTTTAATATGGATTAGTTAATACAAGAAAAGCCGGATGGCTGTGTGCGTAAGGTATTAACTTAATTTGGGCGGTTGCCAAATAGCTTGGGCCACATCTTCAATATACGGATGTTGGTAGGCTGAGGTATATTTAATTAATGCCATTTCCGGGGTAAAAGAAATATACCTTATTGGTTTGCTAACTATAAAACCAATACAATAACAAGCAAAAGGTGAGCATCCTGCGCAATCTTTATTATTAGATGCAGGCTGAGGCGAATTTTTAGTAACTGTGGGAGCTTCCTCGCTGCAATCATCGGTACAGCATGGCCTTGTTGAAAGCAACAGTACCAAACACGCTAATATCAGATACAAATATTTCACGCCGTAAAAATAGAAATTTATTATTTGCAATAACCATTATACTATCAACCTGTAAACTATCAGCATTTTGATTAATTTTGACGGATGAAT
Organism: uncultured Mucilaginibacter sp.; assembly: GCA_964524015.1. Classification (GTDB taxonomy): domain Bacteria; phylum Bacteroidota; class Bacteroidia; order Sphingobacteriales; family Sphingobacteriaceae; genus Mucilaginibacter. Next base: position 16,125 of record CAZGBN010000026.1, read on the forward strand.
TTTATTATTGATGCTACCGTTAAAGCGGTTAAACATTTATACCAAACTGATATAGCAGCTGATGCGGTAAGCCTGCAGGAAACGCGCAAGGAATTTGAAGGGCAGGTTACCATCGTTACTTTTCCCTTTATCAGATTTTCTAAAAAATCGCCTGAGCAAACCGGGGCCGATATAGGAGAGTATCTAAAAAATGAACTGAAAGACGTTGCCGCGTTTAACGTAATCAAAGGATTTTTAAATATATCATTGGCCGATAGTTATTGGCTAAATCAATTATATATCAACATTTTAACTGATGATTTTGCTGTAGCTAAACCTAATAGTAAAAAAGTAATGGTGGAGTACTCTTCGCCTAATACCAACAAACCCTTGCATTTGGGCCATGTTCGCAATAATTTATTAGGCTATTCGGTATCTGCCATACTAAAAGCAGCTGGTTATGAGGTTATAAAAGCCAATCTGGTGAATGATAGGGGTATACACATCTGTAAATCCATGCTGGCCTGGCAAAAGTTTGGCAATGGCGAAACGCCACAGTCAACCGGCGAAAAAGGTGACCATTTGGTGGGTAAATATTATGTCCTGTTCGATAAGGAATACAAAAGACAAATAGATGAGCTAAAAGCTGCCGGCCAAACCGAGGACGAGGCTAAGAAAAATGCGCCCTTTATTAAAGAAGCACAGGAAATGCTCCAAAAATGGGAGACAGGCGATGCAGAAGTGGTCAGTCTTTGGAAAACCATGAATACCTGGGTTTATGAAGGATTTGATATCACTTATAAAAAACTTGGAGTAGATTTTGATAAATTCTATTATGAATCTGACACCTATTTGTTAGGTAAGGATATTATTGACGAAGGGTTGCAAAATGGTGTGTTCTTTAAAAAAGAAGACGGATCTGTTTGGATTGATCTTACTGCCGACGGCCTGGACGAAAAACTGGTATTACGCGGAGACGGTACATCTGTATATATCACCCAAGATCTGGGTACTGCTCAGCTAAAATATAACGAATTTAAAGTAGATCAGTCTATTTATGTTGTAGGTAATGAGCAGGATTATCATTTTAAAGTGTTGTTTTTAATACTAGATAAATTAGGTAAATCATGGGCCAAAGGATTGTATCACTTATCATATGGAATGGTCGATCTGCCATCAGGCAAAATGAAATCACGTGAAGGTACGGTAGTTGATGCTGATGACCTGATCAATGAAATGGAACAAACCGCTAAAGAACAAACCGAAGCTTTAGGCAAGGTAGATGGCTTTAGCGAGGCTGATAAAAATGAGTTGTACCATACCATTGGGATGGGAGCCTTAAAATACTTTTTGTTAAAGGTTGACCCTAAAAAGCGGTTACTATTTGACCCTAACGAGTCGGTAGATTTTCAGGGACATACCGGGCCGTTTATACAATATACCCATGCACGTATCAAATCGGTTCTAAGTCGTGCAGAATATATAAATAACACCAACGTTACCGCATCATTACTGGCTGATGTAGAGCGAGATTTGATAGTCACCTTAACTCAATATCCGGATACTATTGCCCAGGCAGCTAACGGTCATAATCCGGGTATAATAGCTAATTATGTATATGAAGTAGCCAAGGTTTATAACAAATTTTACCACGAAAAATCAATACTGCAAGCCGAGGATGAGCAAACTAAACAGTTCAGGCTGCAATTATCCGCGGCAGCGGCAAAAGTTATCAGTCATGGTATGGGCTTGTTAGGTATTAATGTGCCGGAAAGAATGTAAAAAGTAAAGCCGCTTAACAGCGGCTTTCTAATTACTTCCAATATCCTTTTTGCCATCGGTTGCCTTTTGGATATTTATACCAACGACCCTGAACCCAAGTTCGGCCGGGACGTGGTTTAATCCAATATCCGGGTTGTTGTATCCATTTTCCGCGACGGCGCACCCAATTACCCTCAACCCATATAGCACCATTATAAGGGGCAGCTGGGCGGGTGTAAACTACTGCAGCTGGTTGGGTGGCAACGTAGTGCCTGCTTTCGCAGGCTGATAATAGTAAACCACCCGTAACACTAAAGAATATTCCAAGTTTATTTAATGCTTTCATCTTCAAATTGGTTTAATGATGTTTTGACAAACCAACAAAAGAAAAGTTTAAATAATTATAAGTTGATGTATTGTCCGGCAGCTATTATAGTTGGTTTATTAATTGTTGTATAGTTAGGGATATGGCCCAAATGTTTAAAGCCAGTATACTGTAAGATAAAATCTTCCGAATAATCATCCTTATCACCATTAAAAATAATACCGGCTACAGGTATTTGGTATTGTTTTAAGGCTTGCGCCGATAATATGGTATGATTTATACTACCAAGGTAATTTTGTGATACCAATATTACTTCGGCATTTAATTGCTTGATCAGATCTACAATCAAAAAGCTATTGTTTAGTGGTACCATTAAACCGCCTGCACCTTCAATAATTAAGTTATTGTCAGTATAAGGTAATACAAATTGTTGTGGATCTATCGCTATACCATCCAGCGCGGCAGACTTATGAGGCGAATAGGGTTGAGTAAGTTTATAAATTTCAGGATGAAATTGAGTAACACTATTTGATACCAGTTTTTTTACTTTTAACGTATCGCTATCATCCAACTCACCCGATTGAACGGGTTTCCAATAATCAGCTTTTAGTTTCTCTGTTAATATAGCCGATATTAGTGTTTTGCCAATGCCCGTGCCAATGCCCGTAACAAATAAATTTCTTTTATCCATTGGTATATTGATTAATGGTATTGGCTAATAGAGTAATTTCGTCGGTGGTATTATAAGTATGCAGACAAATACGTATGCGCTCCAATCCTTGTGGTACGGTTGGGCTAAGTATAGCACGTACATCTAAGCCTTTACTTTGCAGTTCTGCGGCTATCCCACGGGCTTTCTCATTACTCTTAAATAAAATACATTGTATAGCGCTATCGCTTACTATCAACTCAATATCGCTTGATATTAAGCTTTTAAATAAACTGATGTTGGCTTTTAATTGGTGGATGGCTTCACCAGACTGATTTAATAACTCATAAGCCATTTTTACCGAAGCTAACTGATGAAATGGTGCCGCCGTTGTATAAATAAACGACCGCGAAAAATTAATAAGGTATTCTCTTAATGAATTATTGCCTAATACTATGGCACCATGGCAACCCATTGCCTTACCAAAAGTAACTACCCTGGCAAAAACGCGGGTTTCTAAACCTAGTTCACAAATCAGTCCATTTTTATAAAGCCCCACAGCGTGGGCCTCGTCAACAATTAAATGAGCGTTATACTTTTCAGTTAGGGTTAATATTTCTAAAAGAGGTGGGGTATCCCCATCCATGGAGTAAATACTCTCTATTGCTACATAACAGATGCCTTTAGCCTGTTGTAATTTGCCCTCTAAGCTATTTAAATCATTATGCTTAAAGGTGTATCGGTTGGCATGACTCAATCGCGCTCCGTCAATTATTGAGGCATGTATCAGTTCATCTGTAATTATGGTATCACCGCGTTGGGGTAGGGAAGAGAATAACCCCACATTGGCATCATAACCGGAGTTGTAAATTAATCCAGCTTCGCTTTTATGATAGGCAGCAATCTGTTGTTCTAATTGCTCTGTATAAGTTAAATTTCCCGATATCAACCTGGAACCTGTAGAGCCGTTTAAAGCTTTTTGATAGCGTTCAATTTCTTTATCCGTATTGTTTTTTAAGTTGACAGACCGCGCAAAGCCAAGGTAATCATTGGAGCAAAAATCAACCAGGTTATTCTCTGCCTTTAGGGTACGATATGCACCAGATGATTGTCTTTCTGACAATCTTTTTGTTATATGTTCTTGCGCTGATGCCAATGCTTTAACTTTTGGCTAAAATAAAAAAAGCTCCGGTTTATCGGAGCTTTTTTATTGAGGGATAACATTAATTAGTTACCACCGTTTTGAAAGCGTTTCATCATCTCAGCTCTTTCATCTAGTTGCTTTTGATAAATTTTAGCCTGATCTGCAGTTAATAAAGCTTTAATTTTTGTGCTTGCCGCAGTCATCATAGTCATCATTTTAGGGATTGCTGATTGAAAATCGCCATTTGCCGCCTGGAATAAACTATCCCTGCTTTTTGCCTGGGCATCAACAATGATTTTCGCTTTAGCCACCTGTGCATCAGTTAAAGTTAATGATGTTTTTAATTGAGCTAACTCTTCTTCAGGGCTTGGAGGGCCTTGTGCTAAACTAACTGAACTTACGCCTATAGCCAATAAGGCTACTAACAATATTTTTTTCATAATATTTTATGTTATTAGTTCTGCCCTTGTTGGAATTGTTTCATTCTTTCAGCACGCTCATCAAGTTGTTTTTGATAAGTTTTAGCTTGGTCAGCAGTTAATATTGCTTTTATTTTAGCACTTGCATCATTTTGCATTTTAGTAAATGCAGTCATCATAACAGCCCTGTCGCCACCTCCTTGCATTGCTGACATTAAACTATCTCTGGTTTTAGTTTGACCAGCAAAAATAGCTGTTACTTTAGCTGTTTGATCAGCAGTTAGTGATAATGATGTTTTTAAAGCTTCTGCTTGTTCAGCTGGGGTTCTGTTAAAACCACCTTGTGCATAACTTGCTGCGCTTACGCCTATAGCCAATAAGGCTACTAATAATACTTTTTTCATTTTTTTAAGATTGATTTTTTAGGGGTTATTTAGTTTATAGCCTGAAATTAGAAAAAAAAGTTCAACAAAAAAAGAAACCCCGATAAATCGGGGTTTCTTTTTGTAACAGTTTTATTACTGATTAGTTACGAGGTGGGCCACCACCACCTGGACCACGTTGAGGTATAGCGTCAAATTGTTTTTGCTGATCAGCAGTTAATAATGCTTTTATTTTAGCGCTAGCTTCAGTTCTTACTGCCTGCATTTTTGGGAATGCTGATTGCATGTCATCTCCTGCAGCAGTTCTTATGCTATCAGATTTTTTAGTTGACGCAGTATAAATAGCTTTAATTTTAGTTTCCTGGTCTGCAGTGATACCTGTAACTGCACCTTTTAAACGCTCTAACTGCGCTTCAGGAGTTCTTCCGCCGCCTGGGCCACCTTGAGCAAAGCTCATTGCACATGTTCCAAGTGCTAATAAGCCTACTAATAATAATTTTTTCATTGTTTTAAATTTATTTGGTTTTATAATATGTAATGTGAAGATAAAATAAAAACCCTGAATAATCAGGGCTTTTATTTTTAAATAAATTAGTTACGTGGAGCGCCACCGCCTGGAGCACCGCCACCAGGTCCGCCCATGCCACGACCTTGAGGCATTGCATCAAATTGTTTTTGTTGGTCAGCAGTTAAAACAGCTTTGATCTTTGCATTGTAAGTTGTAGTTATTGGAGCCATTTTTTCTCTCATTGCGCCAAAATCGCCATTTAAAGCTGTTCTCAAACTGTCCTGGCTTTTGCCTTGTGCAGTGTAAATAGCTAATAATTTTGTTGATTGGTCAGCAGTAATACCTGTTACTGCCCCTTTTAAACGCTCTAAACGCGATTCAGGAGTTTGCGCTGGTCTACCGCCACCTGGGCCGCCTTGAGCAAAAGTCATTGTACTTGCTCCAACTACGAACAAGCACGCAAAAAATAATTTTTTCATCTTAAGTTATTTATTTGGTGTTATTTTTAAGTAGGATAAAGATATACCCTAAAGGTTTAATAACGTAAGATGTAACTTAATTGTTGCCTTGCTGCAAATTAGCGATGGATCGCTGCATTTGTGTCATCATAGCGGTTAAACTTTCCATGGTAGGTTCAGGTGGGGGCGAAGGGAGCTCGGTAGATATATAAGCCTTGGCTTTCCACACTTCTAAAATATCTGCGCCATCTATTTCATAAGTATCATATATGGGATTGTCTGACACCAGTTTTAGCTTTTTGTTATCCTTATATTTATTACCAATACGTTTATAAACCACGCCTTCGCTTTGTGATACTATAACATAGGTTTCATTTTGTTTAATATCTGCCCAGTTTTCTACATACTCGGCAATTATAGTAGTGCCTGATACTAGTGGAAGCATTGAATCACCTTTTATCTCAAAGGCACGGTAAGTACCTTGCTTAAACATGGGTAAATAAAACTTGGGTAACTGTGCTACAAATTCAGGATCGGCATAACCATTTAAATAACCGGCGCTGGCTTTCATGGGCACCAACTCAATATTCTCATTATCATCTTTATCTACAGATATAGATAGTATACGCAGGTTATCGCCGCTGCCTTTTGGTTTGGGTACCCATTTATCATTAATATTCTCGTTAATAAAATCATCAACAGATACCTCAAAGAATAATGCTATTTTTTTTAGTAATTCATATTTAGGGTCAGCGCGTTCCTCTTCATAAGCCCCTACAAGCGACCTTTTTATACCTAATTGATCAGCAAATTGTTGCTGGGTTAAACCCTTCTTTTTTCGAAGATATTTAATATTTGATGGAATTTTTGACATAAAATTTGGAATTGCTAAAATAATTAGTATTTTTATGCTCATAAAATTAGTAATTATTTTTTAACCAAAGAAATTTATTTAAAATGAAACGCTTTATATACTTAATTACAGACAGAAACAGGAATACCTTACATGTAGGTTTATGCTCAGATATATTAAAAACCTTAAAATTTTATAGTGAGATGCCAACTTTATTTTTTGACAGCGCGCAACAATTAAACCGGTTGGTTTATTTTGAAGAGATAAATACCGAGGAACAGGCTATGGAGCGTTTTAAAATGGTAAGCACATATACACGCCCACAAAAAGAAAAAATGATCAGATCTGTTAACCCCGATTGGGTAGACCTGACCATTGGATTAAATTATGAAAATAATGTTAAAGTGCGCCAGCAGTTAAGGCCATCAATGGCTACTATGCGCAGGGCAGTTACGGCTGCTTAATAAATTTTAACGCGCCCGAGTTCATGCAGTATCTTTTGCCGCCCCGGTTGGCAGGGCCATCATCAAATACATGGCCCAGGTGAAGGCCTGTACTAGCCTCAATAACTTCGTCGCGCTCACCGTAACTATAGTCTTTTACTATTTTTATTTTTTTTGGGTCCACGGGTTTTACAAAACTTGGCCATCCCGTGCCGCTATCAAATTTATCCTCCGAGCTAAATAATACCTCGCCAGTAGCTGCGCTTACATAAACACCCTTTTGGTGGTTATCATGGTACGCGTTCTGAAACGGTGGTTCGGTACCGCTTTCTACCATTATATGATAAGCATTAGCATTTAAAATTTTCTTCCACTCGGCAGCAGGTTTGCTTAATCTTTTGGCATTGGCTTGCCCGCTAGTGTTTTCGCAACCTAAAAAGGTTATAGCGCATATTGTTAACAGGGCTAATATTGATCTTTTCATATTCTATATTATATAACTCAAATTACGTAAATTTTATTTTAGCGGTTTGTCATAACCCGGTCTGATTTATAATAACCTATTTTTTGGCTGCAAAACAGTGTCTACCATATTAAATATACCATTGTTTTGTTTGATTCCATCCCTTGTAATAATACTTTGATGGCCGGTTTCGTCAACCAATACCAGGTTATGGTTACCATCATATTTAGCATATAATTTCCCTCCGGATAAGGTGGTAAATGTAGCAATACCGGTTTTTTTGTCTATTTGACTTGCGATTTTTTTTAACGTTAGTTTGCCAGGAACTACATGATAAGCTATCAACGCGATTAGGTTAGGCAGGTTATTCTTCATTAATAAGCTATCCATTCTGCCTGTGGATAGTTTAGCAGTTACCTGGTCGGGTGGTGCAAATATAGTAATAGGGCCACGGCTTCTTAATGTTTCGGTTAAACCAGCGGCATCCATCAATTTATAAAACTTACTAAAGGTTTTAACCATGCTCAGGTTATCGGCAATATAATAATCGGTATTTATCCCGGTAACCGCGTCAACAGATTTGGACTGTGGTGGTTTTACGGGATTTCTTACAGTTGTATCTAATGGTGTAATAGGGGTGTTGGGAGATTGGGCCCATAAAAAAGATGGAAGAAATAATAATACAAATACAACGAGTTTATTCATTTTTAAAGCTAATATTTTATTTCAACTATATGCCTAATTATGGTTTTAGCAAAAAATACTAAATTAATTTATATTTATAGATTAACAATTAAATCAACATGTTCTATTAACTAATTAAAATACAGTTGCTTACTAGTCAACATATGCCTATTATATTTTAAATAGTTTATATAAGAAATTGTTTGGCAAACAATGAAGATACCGGCACTAACCAGCTTTTTAAAAATTGTGAGCCACTACCAACCAAATGTTAATAGTCATAAATATGTGCAAATCTAATGGCAATATAGTGACCGATACCTATTGTCATAGCACCCAATAAAAGCTATTTTTGTGCTTCATTTTATATTGAGATGTCTGAAAATACCGAACACGTAAAATGCCTTATTATAGGCTCAGGTCCCGCAGGATATACTGCAGCTATATATGCCTCACGCGCTGATTTAAAGCCAGTTATGTATACCGGGATGTTGGCCGGTGGCCAGCTTACCCAAACTACTGATGTAGAAAACTTCCCGGGATACCCTAACGGAATAATGGGCCCTGAAATGATGGAAGACTTTCGCAAACAAGCAGAGCGATTGGGTACCGATATCCGTTTTGGTTATGTAAGCTCAGTTGATTTTTCAAGCCTGCCACATAAAGTAACCGTTGACGATAGCAAAACTATATTGGCTGATACAGTTATTATTTCAACAGGTGCTTCTGCTAAATGGCTGGGTTTAGATTCTGAACAAAAATATAGCGGCTTTGGCGTTTCGGCTTGCGCGGTTTGCGATGGTTTCTTTTTTAAAGGACAGGATGTAGCCATAGTTGGTGCCGGTGATACCGCTGCTGAAGAAGCAACGTATTTGGCTAAACTTTGTAGTAAGGTGTATATGATCGTTCGCCGTGATGAGTTTAGGGCGTCAAAAGCTATGGTTCATCGTGTGTTGAACACGCATAATATAGAAGTGCTTTACAACACCGAAACAAAAGAGATTGTAGGCGACGGGCAAAGCGTAAATGGTGTTATTGTTACTAACAATGAAACTAATCAAGACCGTCAGTTAGATGTATCGGGCTTTTTTGTTGCGATAGGACACAATCCCAATACAGAAATATTTAAAGGACAAATAAATATGGATGAAACGGGTTATATCAAAACCAAACCCGGTACCACACTGACTAACATAGAGGGGGTATTTTGCTGCGGCGATGCGCAAGATCATATTTACCGTCAGGCGGTTACTGCCGCAGGTACCGGCTGTATGGCTGCCATTGATGCCGAGCGTTACCTGGCTGCTAAAGAGCATATAGTTACGGCATAACCTGCTTTAACAAATTAAATGGGCTGTAGAATTAAAATTTTACAGCCTTTTTTTCGTTTAATGCTTTTGCAACATTTACCTCACACACTTTATTTTTTTATAAAATCTTTTAACTTCACCGTCTTTAATAAATACGGCTACTGAATAATTATGCATAAAAAGCTTTTTTTACCCATACTTTTCTTTTTTTCTTTTGTATCGATAATAGTAAAAGCACAAGACAATGATCCGTATATGAGCCTTATACCTGCCCCGGTATCGGTTAAAAAAATGTTAGGTGAGTTTACATTGAACCGTCAAACCATTTTAGTAGCCGACAGTGTGACCAATAAATCTGTACTATTTTTGACAGATTATCTGCAAAATAAAGCAGCATTAGCTATTAAACCCCAGGCTTATACAGGTCAGGTAATAAATAATGGTATAATCATTACTTCCGCAGGTGCTGATGCTTTGCCTGCGCAGGGATATCGTTTATTGATCACCCCGCAAAATATTACCGTAGTAGGTAAGGGTGCGGGTATTTTTTATGGTATACAAACCTTGCTGCAATTAATGCCTTTGGAGCATGGTACATCTATTAAATTGCCCGGTGCAGAGATAGAAGATTCACCGCGTTTTAGTTATAGAGGACTACACCTGGATGTTTCGCGCCATTTTTTTTCGGTTGATTTCATTAAAAAATATATCGATCTAATGGCTACTTATAAGCTTAATAACTTTCACTGGCATTTAAGTGACGACCAAGGCTGGCGTATCGAAATCAAAAAATACCCCAAGTTAGTTTCAATAGCGAGTAATCGCCCTGAAACGTTGATTGGTAATTACCATGACCGTACTCCACAACAGTTTGATAATACTCCATATGGTGGCTATTATACACAAGATCAGGCACGTGAGGTTGTTAAATATGCAGCTGACCGCTATATCAATGTTATTCCGGAAATTGATCTACCCGGACACTCTAAAGCAGCGCTAACCGCTTATCCGGAGTATGGTTGTAATATCCCAAGTTCATACAATGTATCAGGCACCTGGAGCGAACGACATGATGTTTTTTGCCCAAGCGAAGCCACTTTTAGCTTTTTAAATGACGTACTGGCGGAGATTATCGATATTTTTCCAGGTAAATACATTCATATTGGTGGTGATGAAGTGGCTAAAGATGATTGGAAAAATTCGAAGTTGGCCCAGGAGGTTATGAAGAAAAATAAGTTAAAAGACGAGCAGGAACTGCAAAGCTATTTTGTAAAACGCCTGGAAACGATTGTTAACTCAAAAGGCCGTACTGCCATTGGGTGGGATGAAGTACTGCAGGGAGGCATTGCGCCCAACGTAACCATTATGAGTTGGACTGGCGAGACAGGAGGTATTGCTGCTGCGCGTCAATCACACGATGTAATTATGACGCCAAGCAACATGGGTTTATATTTAGATCATGCACAAGGTAAATTAGGAAATGAACCAGTGGGTATAGGTAACTATAAACCATTAAGTATGATATATGCTTATAACCCAACCCCCTCGATATTAACACCTGAACAGCAGAAATACATAATTGGTGTACAAGCTAATTTGTGGACAGAGTACATCGCCACTGAAAAAAAGGTGGAATATATGGTGCTACCCCGTATGCTGGCTCTGTCTGAAATAGGGTGGACCCCATTAGCCAATAAGGACTATAAAAACTTTACAGAGGTACGCATGCCTAAAAATCTGGCTCGCCTGGATAAAAATGGTTTTAATTACCGTGTACCCGAAGTTATTGGTGCTAAGGATACTATCATCTTTGGTACACAGCTTAATGTTAATTTAAAGGCTCCGGTTAGCACAGCAACAGTTTATTATACTATTGATGGCTATGAACCCCGTGAAACTGACTTAGAATACACCAAACCAATGACCTATATCGTTCCGCCAGACCAGTTCCGGGAATTAAAAACCATAGCCATCACACCAACAGGTAAAAGAGGAGATGTTGTGCATACTGTGGTTTATAATAAACAACCATTTCCACCGGTTGCTTACTCGGGTACAACTACAGGTTTAAAGTACCAGTTATTTAACGGAACATTTAACAGTACTACACAATTAAACACTGCTGCTCCGCTGGATACATTAATAGCAAAAAGCTTTAATGTACTACCATTTCGTACAGGTAATAAGCCTTTTGGTATTGTGTACAATGGCTACATTAACATTGAATCGGATGGCGTGTATGGGTTTTCAACCTTGTCTGACGATGGCTCGGTAATATTTATTGATGACCAGATTGTAGTTGATAACGATGGCAAACACGCCTTATTTGAAAAAGGAGGCGCGATACCGCTATTAAAAGGATTTCATAAGTTTACTTTAAAATATTTTAACGTGGGGATAACTGGATCGTTAAGAGTGTTTATGACGATACCGGGTAAACCCAAAGGCGAATTATCGCCTGAAAGTATGTTTAATTAACCAACTAAGCCAATGCGAATTAAACCTTATTTATTGATGCTGATGGGCAGCATAATACTAGCAGGATGCAGTCATGAAAAAAAAGTACCGGTAACACAATTAAGCCGAGAGTCTAAGCTAATGGATCCCTTCAGGTTTCATAAACTGATAGAAGTGGCACCGGGCGAGTATTACGATATATTAAGCTGGGGCAGGGGCGCCACCGATACCGGGGCATTTGTTATTTTGCACTCTGATTCAGTAGCACGTGAATACATTACCACTACGGGCGATCTGGATGGTAAAATAGTTGACGTTTATAATTCGGACATGGATGTTGACGGTAACCCGGAGATATTGATCCAAACTAAAGGAAAAGATACCACCAATTATACTAAAATATATGCCTTTGAGTATGGAAGCGATAACAAAGCCAATAAACGCGATTTTCCAAGATTAACCAGTTCGCAACGCGATGGTTACAGGGGTGGAGATAATTTTTACATTAGTGAAGGCAAATTTATACGCGAGTTTCCTATTTATAATGGTAATACCGTAACGGCTAAACCAACAGGTGCCAAACGTAAATTAGAATATGGGTTGCGTGGTAACGAATTTACTGTTAATCAACTAAGTAAAGACTCTACAAAAGCTACTACTACACCTGTTAAACAGGAAACGGTTAAAAAGGAAAGCGATAAACCAGCTGTTAAAAAATCTACAACACGTAAAAAAGCAGTTGCTAAAAAGAAACGCAGCAGAAGAAGGTAAATTAATTGCCCTGCGTTAATTCAATCATTTGTTTGGCATTGCTTATAGCGGATGCGTTGATATCGTTATTAAAATAAAACCATCCCTGTTGCGCATGAGCGTTTTTCTTAACGGTATCCACCATCTTTTTAAGATCATCTATTGAATAGGGCGAACTATACAAATTAGGTACACCATGAAAGCGGTAATAAATAATTGGTGTATTTTGTATAACATCATCGGGCAAAACAGGGTGGCTCATACCGCAAAAAGTAATGTTATGTTCTGCAAGAGTGCTGTACACTTTCTCATTCCACCAGCTCTCGTGCCGCAATTCTAATACATTATTAAAAGTTGGATCAAGATTGTTGATTACGCGAGTTAGTTTTTGCTCATCATAAACAAAATTGGGTGGCATCTGGAATAATACCGGGCCCAGCTTCTCCCGCAAACCATCGTTTATAGTGTTATAAAAACTTAATATAAGATCAGTTACACCAATAAATTTTTTGTAATGGGTAATAGCCCTTGGCGCTTTAACCGAAAAACGGAAACTATCCGGGCTTTTTTCGTGCCAGTTTTGTAAAAATGAAAGTTGTGGAAAGCGATAAAAGGTTACATTAAGTTCAAGCGTATTAAAATGTTCGCAGTAATAATCGAACCATCTTTTTTGAGGTAAGCCCTCGGGATAAAAGACATTTTTCCAATGTTTATAATGAAATCCTGAACACCCAATGTGCCACTCCATACGTTTTATAACTCTGCTATTTTGATTATTGTTTGAAGATTTATATATAAGTTTTGTAATACAATTGAGACATAAACTATTGATGGCATACAACTGTTTTTTGGATTAAAAAATTACATTTGTGTAGCTGCTAAACCCATAACCCTAAAAAATGCATTTTTTATATCCTGCTTTTTTGTTTGCACTGGTATCATTGGCCATACCTGTATTGATACACTTATTTAATTTTAGGCGGTATCAAAAAGTGTACTTCAGTAATGTGCAGTTTTTAAAGGAGATTCGCGAGCAGCAATCATCACGCAGAAACTTAAAGGAACGTTTAATACTGGCATCACGCCTATTGGCACTTTTATTTTTGGTTCTTGCATTTGCGCGTCCGTATCTGCCCGGCCCACAAGCTGTAAATGCAGGCGAATTAAAAGTGGCTAGTGTTTTTATTGATAATTCATACTCTATGCAAACCCTTAGCCGTGAAGGATCATTGTTGGATGAAGCAAAAAAGAAAGCTAAGGAAATAGTAACCGCTTATGGTATAAATGATCGTTTTCAACTGCTTACGCAGGATTTTGAAGGTAAGCATCAGCGACTGCTTACCCGCGATGAGTTTAATGACGCGGTTGATGCCGTGAAGATCAGTCCCCGCAGCCGTAACCTGCAACAAATAGTAAACAGGCAAGAAAGTTTACTGGAATCACAATTAAATGCCACCAAATCGCTGTATATCATATCCGATTTTCAAAAAAATATAACTGATACCCAGCCGTTGAAAGGCGATGGAGTTACCGTTAACCTGGTACATTTAACCGGAAATACATTAGCTAACGTTGCGGTTGATTCTGTGTGGATGTTAAATGCTATACATCGCCCAGGCGAAACCGAAAAGATGGTTGTAAGGCTGCATAATTACTCGGAAGAGAACTCTACCAAAATACCTTTAAAAGTATTAATTAATGGTTCGCAAAAGGCATTGGGTGGCTTTACCATAAAAGCACGTTCCATACAGGATGATACACTTACATTTTCGGGTCTGCAACCCGGATGGCAAAAAGGCGAGATCACACTTCAGGATAACCCGGTGGTGTATGATAACCAGTTTTACTTTTCATTTAATGTAAAACAACAAATGCCGGTTTTACTCATTGATGGTGGTATATCAAATACCTTTTTGAATGCTGTTTTTAGTGCTGATCCGTTCTTTAAAGTTACACGCGTACCTGATGGTAATGTAGATTATGCCGCGTTAAGCACTTACCCGTTAATTGCTATCAGCGATGTTAAAACAGTATCGCCGGGTTTGGCACAACAATTAAAAACCTATGTAAGTAAAGGTGGCATACTAAGTGTATTTCCGGCTGTTGACGCTGATATAGCCAGCTATAGAAACTTCCTTCAATCTATAAATGCTGCCTATCCCGAAGGTCTGGTAGAAGAAAAAACTAAAGTAACAGCTTTGAATATGCGTAATCCCGTATTCGCCAGTATTTTTGAAAATTTTCCGCAAAACCCTGATCTTCCTGAAATAAATAAGTATTACCGTTTAAGTAATTCAGGTAATGGTAATGAAAATTTAATGCAGCTACAGGGCGGCCGGACATTTTGGGCTAGCTATAACAGCGGCAAAGGCAAGGTTTATGTATCTGCAGTACCGTTAAATGATGAGTATAGTAATTTACCGCGACATGCACTTTTTGTGCCAATAATGTTTAGGATTGCTTTATTAAGCGGTTACGATCAATCGTTATTTTACACCTTGGGCCATGATCAAACTATGGAGATACCATCAGTACAAACATCCGAAAAGCAATTATTAAAGCTGGTAAAAGGCAATCAAAGTATTATACCCGATGTAAGGCAACAAGAGGGAAGTACTTTGCTATATGTTTCAGATCAGTTGCATGAAACCGGGCTCTACAACCTTCAAAAGCAGGATAGTACGCTGGCTATTATGGCATTTAATGATAACAGGAGCGAATCTGACTTGAGCTATTTTTCACGTTCCGATCTTAAAAAATCATTGCCGGAAGGTGGTAATATTTTAATGGGAGAGAAGGGTTCATTAAAAGATGCGGTGAGCCAAACAAATTTAGGTATGCAATTATGGAAACTTTGTATAATTTTGGCATTGATTTTCCTGGCTGCTGAAATATTGCTTATCCGCTTCTTTAAATTGGATAAACCAATAGTTGCGCAGCCGGTATAAATCGCAAACATACCTAAAGCAGCGCTAATGAATTTGCTTATCAAATCCGCTACCATCGTTGATCCCAACTCACCCTTTGATCAAAAAGTTGCTGATATTTTAATCCAAAACGGAACTATCACCCAAATTGCACCAAGCATAACATCTAATGAAAAGATGTTCGATGCTAAAGGAAAATACGTATCGCCTGGATTTTTCGACCTTAACTGTAATATAGGCGAGCTTGGTTATGAAACCAAGGAAACCCTGGAGACAGGCACTCGTGCCGCTGCTTCCGGCGGATTTACAGGTATAGCTTTAATGCCAAATACCCAACCGCCAATACATTCAAAAGCCGAAGTGGAATATTTATGTAACCGTGCTAAAAACACCTTAGTTGATGTATATCCGCTAGGAACCATATCGCATAAACGTGAAGGTAAGGACCTGGCCGAAATGTACGATATGTACCTGAGTGGTGCTAAAGCGTTTACTGATGGTAGCCGGCCGGTACAGGACGCGGGGTTAATGGAACGTGCGTTACTATATACCAAAGGTTTTAACGCGCTGGTTTTTTCCTACCCGGAAGATATAGCTATAGCGGGAAAAGCTAAAGTAAACGAGGGCGAAGTTAGTACAATACTGGGCATGAAAGGTATACCATCATTAGCTGAAGAACTAATGATAGCCCGCGACCTTTACTTGGCTGAGTATACTGATTCAAGAATACATTTTAGTACCATATCTACTTCACGTTCAGTTGATTTGATACGAGAAGCTAAAGCAAAAGGCGTACAGGTAACCTGCGATGTAGCCGCTCATCATTTAGTATTAACAGACGAAGAATTAAAAGGCTTTGACAGCCAGTATAAAGTAAAACCACCCCTACGTGTACAAAACGATTTAGAAGCGCTTATAAAAGGCTTAAAAGACGACACTATTGATGCTATAGTATCGCAACACACCCCACACGAAATTGAGTTTAAAGATGTGGAGTTTGAAGTGGCCGAGTTTGGTATAGTGGGTTTGCAAACAGCTTTCTCGTTGACTTTAAAAGCCGGGTTGGACATTAATACGATAATTAATAAATTTTCTATTAATCCGCGTAAGATTTTGGGTATTGAAGCCACTATTATAGCTGAAGGAAAAAAAGCTAACTTGGTTGTGTTTGACGCGGGCGAGGATTGGACCTATACCAAAGAGAATAATCAATCAAAATCTTCTAATTCACCTTTTATGGGACAGAACTTAAAAGGCAAGGTGTTGTTAACCATTAACAATAACCAACAATTTAAATAGAGAAATCATGATAGATCCAAAAATAAAAAAATCAATAACGGCGGCTTTAAATGAGTTTTCGGCTTATGGTAGTTTTGATGCAACATCATTAAATAAAGAACTAAGCGTTGTTTTTGAATCAGAAAATGATTTTATGAGCAAAGTTGCTGCGCTTGATACGGTGTTTGATAGCAACCCGCAATTGGAAATATTACGTGAAGTATTTTTTGATCTGTTGATGATCAATTTTTTTAGCGCGGATGTTAAAAAGCTGGAAGAAGATTACCTGGATACCCCTGAATGGGAAGCTATTGAAGAAAAAACATTGGATAGGGGAACAGAGTTATTAAACCTGTTGCTATATTTAAATGAGTGCGAGGATGAACGCATTGAACCTGAACTGGATGATTATTTAAAAGAGTTTTTATTGGTTGATGAAGATGAGTTTCAGGATGAGTACAGGATATATGAGCCTGTAATTGCCAACCAGATATTAATGGATAGCCCGGTAGAAGAGATAAGCAAAGTTGCATCGGATATACCTGAAGATTCGGAATTAAAGGAACTTTTTTATCCCATGATGTGCTTCTTTCAAAACACTGATCCATCTGCGGAGCAAAAAGCAAAAATTGCTGATAATTCCCTAAACCGTGAATTTGACATGGCAGTAGTTGGTATATTACAAGCATTTAATTAAAGTTATATCTTTACTAATTAAACCAACCTAACCAATAAAATTATGGAACAAAGAGTAAAAAACAACCCTACAAAAGTAGCTACTAAATGGGCACTTATTAATGCTGTTGCAGGCATAATAATAACTTATGTTTTTGAGTTTTTAGATATAAATCAAAGTTCAGGCGCCGCATACTTAACTTATATACCATTTATTGCTTTTTTAATATTAGCGCAAAAGGAATTTAAAGATGAGCTTGGAGGATACATTTCTTTTGGAGATGCATTTTCAACCGGTTTTAGATATGCACTATTTACAGGATTAGTATTAGCCTTGTTTACCTATGTTTATCTAAGCTGGTTAAGTCCGGAGATGTTGGATAAAATGGCGGAGACAACAAGAGAAGCATTAGAAAAAAATAACACCCCTGATGATCAACTTGAAAAGCAAGTTGAATTTACCAAAGAATGGGGTGCAATAATGGGTGCGTTTGCTGTTGCAGTTGGTTACGCTATTTTTGGTGCGATTATAAGTTTAGTTGGCGCCGCTATACTTAAGAAGGAACGCTCACCTTATGATATTGCAAATGATGCGGTTGATCCAACTGATCCTACTGTATAAAATAATATTCTGCTATAACAAAAGAGGCCGTTTCAAATTGAAACGGCCTCTTTTGTTAAATTGTCATTCTGAGCATAGCGAAGAATCTCAAAACTATTAAATCGCAGCTTAAATATAATTACTTCTTCATTACCTGTTTAACAATATCATTGCCAAATACAAATACCATTAATGTAATTAACAATACAAAACCTACTATTTGAGCGCGTTCCAAAAACTTATCACTAAGCGGTTTACCTTTTATCATTTCAATGATCAAAAACACAGCATGGCCCCCATCTAAAGCAGGTATAGGTAATAAGTTGGTAAATGCTAATACCATTGATAAAAATCCAACCAGACTCCAAAAGTGCACCCAGTCAACTGTACTGCCAAACATATTGGCTATAGCAACAGGGCCACCAACAGCTTTACTAAATTTAACATCCCCTTTAAATACTTTTCCCAATCCTTTAGCATTATCTGCAAAAGTAGTCCATGCCTTAGCAGCACCTACTGGTAATGATCCCCAAAAACCATAATTAATAGTTTTTTGCTCTGGCAGGTCAAATTTTTGCACCACACCCAGTTTTCCATCCGCAGCAACATTAGCCGTTAAATGTAAAGTTGAATCAGCACGTTTAACAGTCAGGTCAATTGCTTTACCTTTATTATTCTGTAATTGCGATCTGAATTCGTCATAAAAAACTATTGGAGTATTATTCACAGCCAATACGCTATCGCCACCTTTTAAACCGGCTGCTGCTGCAGGACTTTTGCCCACTACAGAATCGATCATGAAAGTGGTACGCGGCAGGCTGCTTATAAACTCTTCTATACCATAGTCAGACAAATCATTAATAATACTGGCAGGCACCGTAACGTTAAAGGTTTTACCCGCACGTTCTACCGTTAAGACCGAATGATCCAATAAAACTTTTGAGCTAACCAATTCGTTAAACTTCTCAATTTTTTTACCGTTAACCTCGGTAATTTTATCACCCGGTTGCAGGCCCATTTTTTTACCTATTATTCCCGGTACAATCCCATGTTTAACGTTTTCAATAGGTATGTAAGTTTCGCCCATTCGAATAGTAAGTACCCAAAATATCAGTATACCTAAAACTACATTTACTATAATTCCGCCCAACATTACAATTAAGCGCTGCCATGCCGGTTTTGAACGGAACTCCCATGGTTGCGGTGGGCCAGCCAACTGCTCAGTATCCATTGATTCATCTATCATACCGGCAATTTTTACATAACCACCTAGTGGCAGCCAGCCTATACCATATTCAACATCTTTATAGGTAAACTTAAACAAGCTAACACCCCAGGCATCAAAAAACAAGTAAAACTTCTCTACTTTAATGCCAAAAGCCCTTGCGGCTATAAAGTGGCCCAGTTCATGCAATATCACCAAAATCGAAAGGCCCAGTATTAACTGGCCAACCATAATTACTATACTCATTCTTTGTTATATCAAATTGTAAGCCTTTGAGGGCATTTGTTTTATTAATTTTTGCGCAAATATGCGTGTTTCTTTATCAGTATTCAAATAGTCGTTTTGTGCAGGTTGTGCTAAATAGCTAATTTTCTGCATGCAGCTTTCTACCACATCGCTCATCGCTAAAAAGCTGATCTCATCAGCTAAAAATCCTGCTACGGCAATTTCATTGGCAGCATTAATAATGCAGGGCATATTACCACCACGGTTCAGTGCTTCATAAGCCAAACCTAAGTTACGGAAGGTATTTATATCCGGCTTTTCAAAGGTTAGATTTGGATAAGCAGTAAAATCAAAGCGTTTAAAATCATTTTTTAAACGGGTAGGATAGGCCAACGCATACTGTATAGGTAGCTTCATATCCGGTAAACCCATTTGCGCTTTTATTGATCCATCTTCAAATTGTACCATCGAATGAATAATAGATTGCGGATGTACCACTACATCAATTTGCGATGCTTGCAGATCAAAGAGCCATTTAGCCTCAATAACTTCCAACCCTTTATTCATAAGCGTAGCCGAGTCGATAGTAATTTTGGCACCCATTACCCAGTTAGGATGTTTTAACGCATGCTCGCGGGTTACACCTGCTAAAAAATCTAAATTTTTACCTCTAAACGGTCCGCCCGAGGCAGTTAGTATGATCTTTTCAATTTTATTATCCTGCTCACCCACCAAACATTGAAAAATAGCCGAGTGTTCTGAATCAACCGGAAGTATTTTAACATTATGTTGTTTAGCCAACGCGGTAATTAATTCGCCTGCAACAACCAAGGTTTCTTTATTGGCTAACGCGATGTTTTTTCCGGCTTTTATAGCGGCAATAGTAGGTTCTAAGCCTGCAAAGCCAACCATGGCGGTTAATACTATGTCAATATCCGGATGCGTAACTGTCTCAACAATTGCATTATGCCCCGCCAATACTTTAATGGATGTATTTGCCAGAGCCTGTTTTACATCGCTGTATTTAGTTTCATCGCATATGATCGCGTAAGCCGGATTAAACTTTAAAGCTTGCTGGATTAAAAGGCCAGCATTACTATGAGCCGTCAAAACATAAACCTTGAATAGCGATGGGTTTTCTTCTATCACCTCCAAAGTTTGTGTGCCGATGCTGCCTGTAGAACCTAAAACAGCTATATTTTTTATGTTACCCAAATTAGTTTATAATATATACGCAGACAATTCATCCGCTATCTTCCTGTCATTTGCCAAACGTGGCACTTTATTTTGCCCGCCTAATTTACCTTGCGAACGCATATAATTTATAAAGGTATCCTTCTTTAAGCTTTGGATGATCAAAGGTTGCAAAATGTTACCGTCTATAAGGTCAAAATAGTAAATATTTTTTTGTTGTAGCGCCTTGTCTACTTTAATACTGAATGCCTTTAGATCCTTTGGCTCATTGCCAAACTCCACAAACCATTCATGGTAGGGTAGCTGGCCTTGTGTGGGATTTACCTGTGGGGCTACAGTAAACTCCACAATATCAATACCTTCTTCATTCGCCACACCCATTAATGCCTGCTCAACCTCTTCGCCAATTACATGCTCGCCAAAGGCGGATATATAATGTTTGATTCTACCGGTAACTACAATTTTATAAGGGTTTTTAGACACAAACTTAACAGTATCGCCAATGCTATATCCCCATAAACCGGCATTAGTGTTTAATATTAAGGCGTAATTTTTATCCAGTTCTACATCAGCCAGGCTAATGCGGGTAGGATTTTCATTAAAATATTCATCACTTGGTACAAACTCATAAAATATACCTGAGTTAACCAACAACAATAAGCCTTTATCTTTTTGCGAATCCTGGAAAGCAATAAAACCTTCGGAAGCAGGGTAGGTCTCGATCGTGTCAATATTAAACCCAATGCTTTCTTCCATACGTGCGCGGTAAGGTTCGTAATTTACACCACCGTATACAAACAACTTAAAATTAGGGAAGATATCCTTTATCTTTTTACCAACTTTTAAAGCCGATAGCCTGTCAAAATACATCTGGCACCAGGGTGGTATGCCCGATATCAATCGCATATCCTCATTAGCGGTTTCCTGTACTATAGCATCCACCTTTTCTTCCCAATCTTCAATACAGTTTGCCTCATAACTTGGTAACCGGTTTTTTTGAAGATAAGCAGGTACATGGTGCGCCACAATGCCCGATAATCTACCTGTTTGTATGCCATTTTTAATGGCCAGTTTTGGACTACCTTGCAAGAATATCAGCTTGCCATCTACAAAATCGGCTTTTCCGGTTTCATGTATATAGCTTAGTAAAGCATTACGCGCGGCTTTAATATGCTCGGGCATGCTTTCTTTGGATATAGGGATATATTTTACACCTGAGGTAGTACCGGATGTTTTGGTGAGATAGGTTGGCTTACCCGGCCACATTACGTTTTCTTCACCCGCGGTTACCCGTTCAATATAGGGGCGAAGCTCTTCATAATCACGTATGGGCACATACTTTTTAAAATCTTCGTAAATTTTTATCCCGCTAAAGTTATGATCATTGCCAAACTGTGTGTTTTTGGCCCGGGCAATTAAACTATTAAATGTCTTTTGTTGCAGATAGACGGCTTGTCCACGAATGCGGTTCAGTTCCTTGTTTACCCACGCCGCGAATACCTTACTTAACAGGACCTTTAACCCCATAACTCTAGTTAGTTTGTTTCGGCAATATCGTCATCTACATCCTGATGACTATAGATCAATTTACGATAAGTAACTGCCAGTATAATATTAACAAAAGGGTAAGTAAAGATGATAGTTATGGATACGAACGGGTAATATTGAGCGATTAATGCAGGTAGGGCGATCAATAATAAAATAATACCCAGCATAGTTAAAACCTTTAAAAAGTAACCTCTGGTCAATTCAAAACTTTGTTTTAAAGATTCAATAGCACCCGACTGGTCATCTACTATAAAGTTATTAAAAAACATTATTCTCAACGCCAAATAAAGACCCAGAAAAGTAGCCAACACCTGAACTGTAGTTTGAATATTAGGATATTCATCTAACCTGGCTATTAAAAAATGAAAATTAGTTATTAAGAAAGCTATTAAAAATACTACAATTAAGTAGCTAATTATCATTTTAAAGGCAGGTAATACCTGCGATATTTCAAACTCATAATATTCACTGTCAATAAGTGTAAATATTAATTTATAAAGCCCTAATGTGGTATAGGCCTGCATAAATATTAATATAAATGATACCAACATTTTACCTGCAAATGCTTCGGGGGTTACCAGGAACTGGGTTATAACAGCCAAAACAGACAACAGCAGGAATGATATTGTAGAATAAACTATAATAGTTACGAAGTTATTCTTAAAAATATTCCATGCAGTTTTAGTAGTCTCTGCAACAGAGAAGGGGTGGTACATATATGTTGATTATGATCTGTTTAATATTATACGCTTCCAATAATCCTGCATAAAACCAAGGCCGTAGGCGGTTAGTTGTATGAAGGATGCGGCTACACTCAAAAATGCAACTTTTAATGAATTGTTTTTCCACCACGCGTGAAAAAATATCAACAATATTATAATACCTAATATAATATTACAAAATGAAGCTATAGGCCAGTTTAGTATGTTACTAAGTATTGTAAATAATAGCCCTAACGTAAAAACCGCCGGAAAAAAATGAACCGCTTTTAATCCTTTTGGAGATAGTTTATAAGTATTAATACGTCCGCGCCCAAAAGCGTGTATTTGTTTGTAAAACTGGTAAAAGTTAGCGCGCCTTTTATGATATACTTTAGCATCGGGTATTAACCCAATTTTAAAACCTTTGGAGTGTATATGAATGCTGTATTCAATATCTTCACCCATATTGGTGCTGATAAAGCCACCGGCTTTTTCCCATACCTGGCGCGATACACCCATATTAAACCCACGGGGTTGAAATTGCCCTATGCTTTTTTTATTGCCGCGTATGCCACCTGTGGTAAGAGGGGAGGTCATAGAATAGCTAATAGCCTTTTGAGTTGGTGTAAATGACGGATGTGCTGCATCCGGGCCGCCGTAGGCATCCAGCCAGTTTTTATTTAATGAATCATTGACTATTTGCAGATAATCTTCAGGTATCAGGCAGTCGGAGTCGAAAATAACAAAATAATCGCCCTGGGCACGTTCAAAAGCGTAATTGCGGGCAAATCCCTGGCCTTCATTAGGCTTTACAAAATACTTAATGCTGAGTTTATCAGTAAAACTATTTACAATATCGGCCGCATCCTTAACAGACCCATCCTCTATTACCAAAACCTCAAACTGGGTATAGGTTTGTTGGGTAAGGGTTTCCAACAGTTCTTTAATTTCCTGAGGACGGTTGTATAAGGCAACGATAATGGAAAAAAACATCTTTTAGATATGAGATATTAGATTTGAGTGTTGAGATGTTAGGGATAGCGGCAAAAACTTAAAACAGTAATATATCAATTCGTTTTTTCTCATATCTCAAATCTCACGTCTCAAAATCTTCCTTAAATAACATCTTCAACCTGGTATTTATTGCGCTCAGGGGCGCTACGCGAAACCAGTTCGGCAATAAAGCCGGTTAAAAATAATTGCGAACCGAGTATAATGGCCGTTAACGCTATATAAAATAAAGGTTTATCAGTTACATCTCTGTAATTACTTTCATGATTGGCTATGGCATACAATTTTTCGGCGATAAGCCATATGGCACAAATACTGCCCGCCAAAAAGCTTAGCACCCCTAATGAACCAAACAAGTGCATGGGCCGTTTGCCAAATTTAGAAACAAACATTATTGATAACAGATCTAACGGCCCGCGTATAAAACGCTGTAAGCCACCAAACTTAGTTACACCAAACTTACGCGCCTGGTGTTGTACTACTTTTTCGCCTATACGATTAAAACCTGCCCATTTAGCAATTACCGGTATATAGCGGTGCATTTCGCCGTAAACTTCAATGTTCTTAACCACCTCGCTACGGTAGGCCTTTAAACCACAATTCATATCATGTAGTTTAATACCAGACAAACTGCCGGTAACTCCATTGTATAATTTAGTTGGGATGGTTTTGCTTATTGGGTCGTGCCTTTCCTTTTTCCAGCCGCTTACCAAATCGTAATGGCCACCTTTTATCATTCGGTATAGTTCTGGTATTTCGTCAGGACTGTCTTGTAGGTCGGCATCCATAGTAATAACTACTTCGCCTTGCGCAATCTCGAAACCTTTGTTTAAAGCGGCAGATTTACCGTAATTACGTCTGAATTTGATACCCTTTATAAACGGATTGGTTTGGCGCAATTTTGCTATTAATTCCCATGATCCGTCTTTACTGCCATCATCAATCAGTATGATCTCGTATAAAAAATCATTTTCGTCCATTACACGGCTTATCCATGAGGTTAGCTCAGGTAATGATTCAACCTCATCATAAACAGGTACTACTACTGATATATTCATTTTGGGTTAAGAATGGATAGGAGTATAACTGAACCGTTTTCTCCATCCACCACAAAAATATAAAAAATGAGTTACCCTTTATTAAAACTTAAATGGCGATTGAAAATTAGTAACAAATTACTCTTATAACTATACACGCATAAAACATTTTTATATGTTTGCGTTAAATGTGATACCATATTAAACTTAGGTTTACTTGCAATTTGTTAATGAAAATACGATTAATATCATATCTGGCCACATTTATTATCCTTTTGGGGATATTTGAAACCGGTATTCGTTTAGTTGTTTCTTCAGTAACATCCAAATATAAAATTGAACTAGCTGTTACAACCGATCAGGAAGAAGATGATGCCACTAAAGAACGTGAGCGTGCAGGTGAAAGAGTTGCGAAGGAGTATATACCTGAATTTGTCCAACATATATTTACTTTACCAGAGTATAATATAAGTGTTGCTTTGGCGGGTTATGTTAGTGATTTTTCCTGTCAATTTTATTCAGAAGTTCTTACTCCTCCTCCCAACTGTTAATAATACATTTCTTTTCTACCTAACGCCAATGTAAAGCATTGGCTGATTTACTGTATTTTATTATTAACATTTTAATTAAAAGAATCATGAAAACTTTCTTAAGTATTTTCACATTAACTTTATTTTCTGTTGTAGCGTTTGGCCAAACACGTATTACCGATGAACAACTGAAACAAGATATAAAACCAATAGCGGGTTCATTGGCTGTAATAAACGCAATACAACCCGTAAGTTATACTTATAATACCAGAGATTACAAACAACTTGATTTGCCTAAAGGGACTCAATATGGGTTTATGGTAAACAATGTACAGGATGTATATCCGGCTGCGATAACCAGTAAAAACAAGTTTATAACAATAGGTAAAAATAACATCAGGGCTACCGAAATAAAGGCGGTAGATGTACAAAGTCTGATACCAGTTTTGTTAAGTGCTATAAAGGAGCAGCAACAGCAAATTGACAGCTTGAAAGAGCAGGTAAAAGCTCTGAAAAAATAATAAGTTGTTTTAGTTTTTAAGTAAAAGCCTTTAGACGAAAGTTTAAAGGCTTTTTTAGTTCAAATAATCAATAATTTTAATCAAACTGCCCTTGCAGCTTAGCCAGCCTATTGATCATTTGACTTAGTTTTTCCTGTTCGCTTTTTACAAAGCGCTCGCGGATGTAGAAAGTACAAACTGATATTAAAGCTATATAGGTAGAATACACAATTATTTTAAAAGTTGTTGATGCGCTTTCTAACACTTCGTAAAAATAAAGTAACAAGCCCGCACTTATTAATATCACATAAGCATAATACATCCAACCATAAATTTTAGCGCGGTTGTGCTGATATTCTTTAAGGCTTTCAAGATAATCTGCCGGGTTAATAGTGATATCTTGTTTGCTGATGATGCGATAATCCCTAATCATCATTAAGGCATATAATAAAATGGTTATAACCAAAATCCCCATGCCCAAATAAGTCACCACAGATTGGAACACAAAAAACAGCATTGCTGCTAAAATGGCCCATAGGGTAATTACCATAGTAGTTATGTTCCAAAGCAATTTTTGGCTTATACCACTTATCCCTTTTTTTACTTGCTTCAGCACTTCATCCACTGAAAGCTGATCCTGCTTTGGCTGTCCCTGCCAAACCGACATCAATTGATCAAAGTCTTTCATATTGGTTATATAATTCTGTTAATTTTTGTTTAATGCGGAAAACCTTAACCCTTAGGTTTCCTTCAGATATACCCGAAATTTCAGCGATCTCAGGGTAAGGTACTTCATCTAGCACCATGGTAATGATAATTCTTTCCGTCTCTTCCAGTTTTGATATACACTTATATAGCTGAGCCACTTGCTCATTTTTTTCGGATAAAACCTCACCCGTGGTTTCTTCCAGTTCGGGTGTTAGTTCATCTTTAGCCTGTCGTTTTTCTGATCGTAGGTAGGTGAGGCAGGTATTTACAGCTATACGGTATATCCAGGTAGATATCATGGCCTGGTTCCTAAATTTGTCCAGGTTTTGCCAAACCTTTAAAAAAGTTTCCTGCATTAAATCATTTGCAGAATCCTCATCGCCGGTATAACCATAGCATAAATGGTAAATTTTTTTAGAATTAGCTTCAAAAATCTTCTTAAATGCTGCTTCTTTATCTGCTGCCACTTTAGTTAATAATATATCCTGTTAGATGATAAAGCAAATATAATGTTACAATCCATAACTATTCTTGTTAAACCAGGGTAGTTTGTTTTCAGCTTCATCTAACAATAAATTATAATCGTTGCTATAATCAAACTGCAGGTCCTCATGCAATTTTTGTATCAGGCCGCGTATCTTTTCAACTTGCCTAGTCAAGATTAATCGTAATGGTTTATAGGATGACCGTCTGTCGGCATATTGCAGGTAGTTGGCGCAAAAGTTGATCAGCAAGTCTATTTCGCCCCCTTTTGATGCCATAAATTTGGTGTACTTGCCTATAAGCCTTAATATTTTGCGCATGCTTTTGGCAGCCAAATAGCTTTGTACAGGTAGCTGACTAAACATAAATCCTGCTTCGGCTTTTACTTTTTCAATAAAAGCAGGTTCATCATGTGCCTCAAATAGTAAATAGGCTAATAACTCTTTATTTTCTTTTTTATGGCGAGCCAGTCGCAGCGTTAGTTCGGTTATCTGTTCGGCAGGTAAATGCTGTAACTCTTTCTTTATATGTTGCAGGCCATAAGTAATTGTAGTCATGTTGTGTTAAATAGTTTAGCAAAGTACTAAATAGTTGTAGTTTTGCAGTTCTTGAATTACGCTGAATGCAAAAAAGTAAATTAACCCTGTATATTTTTATAGCACTTGTACTAGGTGTTATTACAGGGTACATTTATAATACTAATGTTATTGATCCTTACAACAACAAAATTAATGCCGCTGAAACCAGCATACAAACAATTAATGCCCAGCTGCTAACTTTAACTGATACTAATAGCGTAACCTATAGAGGATTAAAAACAGAAAGAACAGCACAGATTAGCATTCGTAAAGCAAATGATGAAATGCGCGAAAGTAAAATTCAGTATTTCAGCATTTTAAGTGATATATTTTTAAGGTTAATAAAAATGATTGTAGCCCCGTTGGTGTTTACTACTCTGGTGGTAGGTGTGGCCAAGGTGGGAGATATTAAAGCCGTTGGCCGTATTGGTAGTAAAACATTATTGTGGTTTTTAAGTGCAACGCTGGTATCATTACTGTTAGGGATGTTATTAGTTAATTTTTTTAAACCGGGGGAAGCTATGCACCTGATGCTGCCTGACAGTCATACAAGTACAGGTATAAAAGGTGCAGCATTATCACTAAAGGAATTTATATCACACGTTTTCCCGAAAAGCATTTTTGAGGCCTTGGCCAATAACGAGATATTGCAAATAGTGGTATTCGCCCTGTTTTTTGGCGTGGCTACAGCAGCTATTGACGAGAAAGGCGAGGTTGTTATTAAAGCTATGGATGCCATTGCTCATGTTATTTTGAAAATAACCGGCTATGTAATGCAACTGGCGCCTGTAGCTGTATTTGGGGCAATTACTGCTATTATAGCTAAGCAGGGTTTAGGGGTGTTATCTACTTACGCGATATTTATAAGTGAATTTTATTTTTCGCTATTTATACTTTGGCTGGTGATAATTTTTGCCGGATACGCGGTATTGCGTAGTCGTGCATTTCATCTGGTTAGTAAAATAAAAGATGCCATGCTAATTGCTTTCAGCACATCTACTAGTGAAGCGGCCTATCCAAAAGTATTGATAGAGATGGAGCGCTTTGGCTGCAGTAATAAAATTGTAAGCTTCGTATTGCCGCTAGGTTACTCATTTAACCTGGATGGCTCCATGATGTATATGACGTTTGCTTCGTTGTTCCTGGCGCAATCCTACGGCATTCATTTAACCTTCTCTCATCAGCTAACCATGTTGTTGATACTAATGCTAACCAGTAAAGGTGTTGCAGGCGTTCCAAGAGCCTCATTAGTGGTCATAGCGGGTACAATTGCCATGTTTGATATTCCCGAAGCCGGATTGGCATTATTGATTGGAATTGACCCATTATTAGATATGGGCCGCTCAGCTACTAACGTATTAGGCAATGCAATGGCTACAGCAGTAGTGAGTAAGTGGGAGGGAGAATTGGATGCTTAGTGAATTAAATCTAAAATCATAAATAATATAACATGTCTAATAAGGGTAAAAAAATCTTCCTGCTGTTAACTATCACTGTTCCGTTTTTATTTTACTGTGTTTACTACTATGGTATGATGGTAAAAAATGCGCCGTATAAGTTTGCCGAGTTCGAATCGCTGGTGTTTCAGTATGGCGAAAGCGACAGCCTGGTTAATAAATACAATTCAAAAACAGGCGAGTACCAGTATGTAAATTCAAATGATTCTTTGGTTAAAATGAACATGCGATTAAGCAAAGATGATCTGCTTTATTTGCACCGTAAAGCTGCTGATTTGGGTTTTTGGGATTTTCCGGCTCTGGAATTGGGTGATACATCTGCCAGAAATGGCGTTAAACCACCACGGTATTTAATGGAGTTTAACTACAAGCGCAAAAGCAAAAAGGTTTTGTTTGATGCCTCATTTAATGGCCCGGCCAAGTTGAAAGATGCCAATGAGCGCCTGATAAAAGAAATTATGAATGTTTTGGCTGACAAAGAGGCTAAACAGAAAAAATAAATGGTGCTTGTTTATTGCAATAGGATTTTCTATATTTGCACCTCAAAATTTAAAACAATAATTAACAAACCATGTACGCAATAG
>CAZGBN010000027.1:0-42485 GCA_964524015.1 uncultured Mucilaginibacter sp.
CGGAATCTTTTAATACATCAGAAAGTTTTTTTGCATATTCTTCGTATTTTTCAGAGATAGGGAGTATAATAAATTGCTCGGGCGATAACCATAGCGGGAAATTACCGGCACAATGTTCAATTAATACAGCTACAAAACGCTCCAATGAACCAAATGGTGCACGATGAATCATAACCGGCCGGTGTTTCATATTATCGCTGCCTGTATATTCCAATTCAAAACGTTCAGGCAGGTTATAATCAACCTGTATAGTACCTAATTGCCATTTACGCCCTAAAGCATCCTTTACCATAAAATCAAGCTTAGGGCCATAAAATGCGGCCTCGCCTAATTCAACTACAGTTTTTAAACCTTTCTCATCAGCAGCTTCAATAATTGCCGACTCAGCCAATGCCCAATTCTCATCAGTACCAATGTATTTTGTTTTATTCTCTGGGTCGCGAAGCGATACTTGTGCAGTATAGTCTTCAAAACCAAGCGCCTTAAATACATACAGCACCAGGTCTATCACCTTCATAAACTCTTCCTTCACCTGATCCGGGCGACAAAATAAGTGGGCATCATCCTGTGTAAAGCCACGTACACGGGTTAAGCCATGCAACTCGCCGCTTTGCTCGTAACGATAAACTGTTCCAAACTCTGCCAACCTTACCGGGAGATCTTTATAAGAGCGTGGTTTGGTTTTATATATCTCGCAGTGGTGGGGGCAGTTCATTGGTTTTAAAAAGAACTCCTCTCCTTCCTGTGGTGTTTTTATAGGTTGAAATGAATCGGCACCATATTTTTCATAATGCCCTGAGGTTACATACAGATTTTTATGTCCAATATGCGGAGTAATTACCTGCTCATACCCTGCTTTAACCTGTGCTTTCTGTAAAAAGTTAGCCAAACGCTCGCGCAAGGCAGTTCCTTTAGGTAGCCATAACGGCAAGCCCATACCCACTTTTTCTGAGAATGCAAACAACTCTAACTCTTTACCCAGTTTACGGTGATCGCGCTTTTTTGCTTCTTCTAATAAAACCAGGTACTCTGTAAGTTCGCTGGCTTTAGGGAAAGTTACACCGTAAATACGGGTTAACTGTTTACGGCTCTCATCACCGCGCCAATAGGCACCGGCAACACTCATTAACTTAACCGCTTTTATAAAGCCGGTATTAGGTATATGCGGGCCGCGGCAAAGGTCTGTAAAGTTACCTTGAGTATAAAAAGTAATGGCACCATCGGGCAGATCTTTAATTAGATCTAATTTATACTCATCTCCTTTTTCTGTAAAATAAGCTGTAGCATCAGCCTTACTAATAGGTTTGCGCACAAACTCCTCTTTAGTTTTGGCCAGCTCAATTATTTTATCCTCAATTTTTTTGAACTCTTCTGATGAAAACTCACGGTCGCCAAAATCAACATCGTAGTAAAAACCGGTTTCAATTGCGGGGCCTATACCAAATTTAGTACCCGGATAAAGCGCTTCCAACGCCTCGGCCATTAAGTGGGCCGATGAGTGCCAAAAGGTTGATTTCCCTTGAACATCGTTCCAGGTTAATAATTTAACATGTGAATCTTTTTCAATAGCACGGCTGGCATCCCATACCTCGCCATCAACTTCGGCGGCTAATACATTACGGGCTAAACCTTCGGAGATCGACAAAGCGATCTGCATGGAAGTAACTCCTTGTTCGTATTCACGAACGGAGCCATCGGGAAGTGTAATACTAATCATCTACAACTATGATTTAAACGTTTATAAAAAATTACTTTTTACTGATCACCTACTAACGTGATCTTAATATTTATGCAAAAATAGGATAATTGGTGTGATTATAATAATCTGAATACTCAGTTTGAATTCCAACTTTTAAATAAATCCGAAATTGAACATCCGAAATCAAACTAAACATTCCCCCACCCATGCGCCAAAACATCAGCAATGTGCATGGTTTGTATAGGCAGGGTATTTTTATCTATGTACCCCTGTAAATGAAGTAAACAGGAAGCATCGGTTGATATAATATACTCGGCACCGGCGGCTATGGCATTATCCACCTTTTGCTGCGCCATAGCGCTTGATATGGCATCAAACTTAACGGCAAAGCTACCGCCAAAGCCACAGCAGGTTTCATTTTCATGTAATGGCAGTAGCTCCAACCCCAGTACTTTATTCAATAATCGGCGTGGTTCTTCTTTAATATGGCACTCGCGCAACCCGCTGCAACTGTCATGGTAAACAGCTTTGCCATCTAACTCTGCACCGAAGTAATCAAACTTAAGTATGTTTACCAAAAAATCAGATAATTCAAATATATTACTCTGAATACTGCGGCATTTATTATGTACCAGGGTATTGTTAAAAAGATCATTATAATAATTCTTCACCATGCCAGTGCATGAAGCTGACGGAGTTACAATTACGCTATCTTCAGAAAATCCATCTAAAAACTTGTTACCTATCGCTTTAGCCTCATCCCAAAAACCGGCATTAAAAGCGGGTTGCCCACAGCAGGTTTGGTTAGGGTTGTAATTAACCGTACAACCGGCTTTCTCTAAAATTTTAATCGTATTAAAAGCCGTATCAGGATATAACTGATCTACAAAACAGGGAACAAATAACTCAACATTCATGGGTGGCTAAGTTCTGAAAAAGTTTGGAGTAATGGTAATGTTTATGCCCGTTCTTTTCTATACAACGATATCAACAATATCAACCCCGGCACAAAAAACACCGTTAGCATTAATGCCGAGTTACGCATACTGCCGGTTAACTCCTCCACAAAAGCAAAACTAAACATGCCACCTACAATAGCCAGCTTTTCGGTAACATCATAAAAACTAAAAAATGAGGCGGTATCAGGTATATCCTGCGGTAAGTATTTTGAATAGGTTGAACGTGAAAGCGACTGTATCCCTCCCATTACCAAACCCACTAAAGCTGCCAAACCATAAAATTGGGTAGCATTTTGTATAAAATAAGCCGCCACACAAACAAATATCCATATTACCACTACACCCGATAGTACCAGCGCGTTGCCGTATTTATTAGATAGTTTGGCCATTAAATTGGCGCCTGCTATAGCTACCAATTGTATAATTAAAATAGTGGCTATTAAATTAGGTGTAGGCAGGTTTAATATTTTGGCACCAAAACCTGCAGCAACCAGCATAATGGTTTGTACCCCCATAGAGTAACAGAAAAATGCAGCCAAAAAGCTTTTTAACAAAGGCATGTTTTTAACCTGCTGCCATACTTTACCTAGTTCAACAAATCCGCCTTTTATAATATTGGTGTTATGGGTTTGCGCGTTGGGGCTGCCTTTGGGTAAAACAGTAAACGGTATATAGGCAAAGCTTATCCACCATATACCCACCAGTAAAAATGATAGCTGTGCCGATGTCATCCCATTTAAACCAAACGTTTCGGGCGATAACACAAACACAAAGCAAATTATCTGTAAAATAACACTACCGGTATAGCCAAAACTAAACCCTTTAGCGCTCACGCTGTCCTGCATATCAGGCGTGGCAATTTCTGGCAGGTATGAGTTGTAAAAAACAAATCCTCCGCTATAGCCAATGGCTGCCAGTCCGAAACAGATCATCCCAAACTCCAGCCTATCAGCATTAAAAAAATACAAACCACAGCAGGCTAAGGCACCCAGCCAGGTAAAGCATTTCATAAATATTTTTTTGCTGCCGCGATAATCGGCTATGGAAGTTAAAATGGGTAATAATAAGGCGATTACTAAATAAGCGGCGGCTAATACATAGTTGGATAAGGCCGTATTCACAAAGCGATGCCCAAAAAATAGCACCTCATCATGCGTAGCTGCATTAGCAGTTATGGCCACATAAAATGCCGGGAATATAGTTGAAGTGATTACCAAATTATAAGCCGAGTTGGCCCAATCAAACATGGCCCAGGCGCGTATGGTTTTTTTGTTGTTTTTAGGTTGCATATACTTGTTAAAAGTATATAATTTCAATCAGTTATAAAATCATATAATTGATTTCATATTAATATTTACTTTTATAGTTATGAACCTAAACTCTTTTGCTTTACTATATAATGATTTTATGGCAGCCGCCAATGATCCCGATAGGATGATTGACTTTTATCATAAAAATGCTGTCTTTTTAAATAACATAACAACTTTAAATAACAAGGATGATCTTGGATCATATATCCAAATCAGCAATAAATATGCGGGGGCATTATATCAACGGAAAAGGTTTAGCAAGGTAATTGAATTTGCTAATGATAAAATGCCTTTTATCGATAGTGAAATTACCAGACTAAACGCACCTGAATTAAAAGACGGTTGGTATTATTATATTTTATTTTTCAAGGCTGCATCCCTTTATAATAAGCGTGATTTTAAGGCCGCCCATCCATTATTTATTGAACTAACGGAGTATGACCAAAAAGATGAAGTGTTTAAAAATTGGTTGAATTACTCCGACCATTCATCTAATTTTTCCCTTTTAAATATATTGACCTGGGTATTTTCAATAGTATTATTGGGTAATATGCTAATTGCCGATAATATTTCGGGATACAAACTAAAATCATTACTATCTAATGTTGCCCTGGTAGGATTAATTGGTGCATTAGGATATGAGTTTTATCTAAAAAGAAAACTTAAAAAACTTGGTTAGTTGTTTCAATACAAAGGGCCGGCTTTCAACAAGCCGACCCTCTCATAACCACTTTTTTACCTTATTTAAAAGGCCATGGTATTACTTCATGCCATCATGTATAACATTAATGTGCTCTAAATGCGTTTTTAAAGTAGGCAAAGTTTTAGCTGCAAAAGCCCTTATATCTGCATCTTTGGCATTTTTGCTGGCATCTTCAAATTTACCTACATCCTTTTTATGGTCATCAACCATCATGTCCACATAAGCTTTATCAAAATCTTTTCCTGATTTTTTAGATAAATCATCCATTGCTTTCTGCTCATCGGCACCAACAGTTTGAGGAAGAGTAATATTTTTAGTTTGAGCTAAAGCCATTAACTCGTCATTAGCTTTAGTGTGGTCAGTAACCATCATATCAGCAAATTCTTTCACTTTAGGATTGGTTGCTTTACCCTGCGCTAATTTGCCTAAAGCAACTTCGGCCATACCGCCATTAGCCGCCTCTACAGCAAATTTAGCATCGCCTTCGTCTGCTGCTACGCCTGCTTCCACCGCGTTAGCAGTGTCTCTTTCGGCATTAATACTGTCGGCAGTTTCAGTACTGTCTTTGTTACCGCTACAAGCCTGGAACATACAGGCTGCCAGCGCGATCATTGTAATTACACTTAATTTTTTCATGAGTTTTATTTGTTTATACACAGGTTAATTTGTTAGTTATTTAACAACCCATATATTAATTAGTTTCATGATTTTTATTTTTTATAAAATATTAGATAATATATTTTATAAATACGATAATGAATTAATAAACAAGCTTATATATCATGTTAATTTACTTAAATCATAATCCATTAATTATAAAATAGTTAACATAATGATAACATTGAATTAATGTATCATAGCTATATCTTTGCACAAACCTTAAAGGTACCTTATGAAAAAAAATAACTCAAAACCAGCAATTAAAGCAGCAAAGAAGGCTGCAAAAGAAAAGATAGAACTTAGCCTAGTTAATGAGCTTAAAAAAGTATTAGGCGAATTGGGTCATGGTTCAAAAACTTTAGAGAAAAAAATAGCCAAGGGTTCTAAAAAATTAGCAAAACTAATTGCAAGCGAATTGAAAGTGATTAAGGAAGCTGTTGCAAAACCGGTAGCTGCAATTGCAGAAAAAGCTTCTCCCGTTCCTGTTAAATCAGCGCCTGTAAAAGCAGCGGCAAATAAACCTGCATCAAAACCTATTACACCTAAAACTACAGCTAAGCCTGTAGCCAAACCTGTGGTTGCTAAAACGACACCAAAACCTGCAACAAAAAAATAATTAAAAAGCACCGGGCAGTTAGGCGGGTGCTTTACATAAAGCACCCTTAATTATACAAGGTTCTTTTTAATGTAGGCTATGCTTTGGGTAATACTATCATACGGGTTACCCGGAGTAGAGTCTTGCTCAACGAAATAATAATCCAAACCTGATTTTTTTGCTTGCGCGAATATCTTTTTAAAATCAATAATTCCGTTGCCTACTTCGGTAAAAGTTTGATTAGGGGTTTTGGCCATATCCTTTACATGCCATAAAGGGAACCTGCCCGGATGCTGATCAATCAATGTTATTGGGTCCTGTTTGGCCTTAACTAACCAATAAATATCCATTTCCATTTTCACCAGGTTCTTGTCAGTATTATTCAGCAAAATTTCATAAGGGTATTTACCATCCTGTTGTACAAATTCAAAATCATGATTATGATAAGCGAACTGTATACCTGCTTTTTTACATTTTTCGGCAGCTATGTTAAAACTGTCGGCTAGTTTTTTGTATTTATCCAGATCACCACGCTCGGGGTTTGAAAGGAATGCGCATACCATATATTTTATACCAACCGCATCCGCATCCTCAATAGCCTTATCCCAGTTATGCAACATCGTACCCTGCGTATCAGCACCATTTGTTTTTTCTTCACCAAGGCGATAATGGCTGCTTGGCATGATTAGTCCGTTTTGTTTAAGCTGCTTAGCAAACGCGGTGGCATCCATCCCATAAAACTTTTGTGTACCAGTATAAGTAGCACCCTCAACTGAATTATAACCTATTTGAGCAACTTTGGCTAACGCAGTAATCGGATCAGCCTGCATAGCATCTCTAATAGTATATAGCTGCAGGCCGATATATTTTTCATCAAGAGCAAATAATTGCGGGGCTGTAAACAATCCGGCTGACAGTATAGCCGAAGTCTTTATAAACGATCTTCTGTTTGTCATAATATATGATAGAAAGATATAATTGAATATTCTAATATAGAAAATAAATACTTTTACAGGCCATGTACTCACAACTTTTAGCCCATATCCGCAGATACGTTAATTTAACTTCACAAGAAGAAGAACTGCTTTGCGAAAAGCTGGAACTGCTAAAATTAAAGAAGAAAAAAATTTTACTGGAGCCGGGCAAAATGTGTAAAGGGAATTATTTTGTTTTAACCGGTTTATTAAGGCAATATATAATAACTAAAAAACTATCTGAACAGATAGTTATGTTTGGATTGGAAAACTGGTGGATAAGCGACCAGGAAAGCCTGTTTACCAAGCAACCATCCAATTATTATATACAAACCATTGAGCCATCAGATGTATTGCTGCTTACTGAACCTAACCGTGAGTTACTTTTTAAAGAAATACCTGCTTTAGAAAGTTATTTTAGGTTAATGATGCAAAAATCATTTATAGCGGCACAACGCCGGGTAGGGTTTATGGTAAATCAAAATGATGAAGAACGTTATCGTTTTTTCGCCAGCCATTATCCTGATTTTATGCAGCGGGTACCACAGTATATGCTGGCCTCTTATTTGGGATTTACTCCACAATTTTTAAGTAGGTTAAGAGCCAAAAAAGCTTAATTTCTTAAACTCAGTTCATTTTTTGAAGGGTACTAATTACCCACCTTTGTTGTAACAAAACAACAATATCATGAGCACAAGAGTTAAAATTGACAAAGCCCTTCCAGAAGTTTACAAAGCAATGTATGGCCTATCAGGTGCTACCGCTAATACTGCCCTATCTGTTACACACCGCGAACTGATAAAAATACGTGCATCACAAATAAATGGTTGTGCATTTTGTATTGACATGCACACCAAAGATGCTCGCAAAGCCGGTGAAACCGAACAAAGAATATATGGATTATCTGCATGGAGGGATACACCTTTTTATGATGAGCAGGAACGTGCCTTGTTAGCTCTGACTGAAGAAGTGACACTAATAAGCAACAGTGGTGTAAGTAATGAAACTTAT
Source organism: uncultured Mucilaginibacter sp. (assembly GCA_964524015.1). GTDB lineage: Bacteria > Bacteroidota > Bacteroidia > Sphingobacteriales > Sphingobacteriaceae > Mucilaginibacter. Next base: position 7,912 of record CAZGBN010000027.1, read on the forward strand.
CAAAATGCATTAGCTGTATTAGACGAGAGCTATGTGGCGAGTGCCATTATGGCTATTGTAACCATAAACGCCTGGAACCGTATTGCTATAAGCACGCAGATGGAGCCGGCGTTGGCCTAAACAACTTGTCATGCTGAACGTAGTGAAGCATCATAAGCGCTAAGAATATTCATTGATTCTTCGCTCCGCTCAGAATGACAATTAATCTTTTATACTTTCCCAAACACTACCGTACCATTATGGCCGCCAAAGCCAAAGGTATTGCTCATGGCAGTATCCACCTTATGATCTATAGTATCTTTTAATACCAGGTTTAAATTTGAAGGTACGGCCGGGTCAACCACAGTTGTATTTATAGTTGCCGGTATCAGGCTGTTTTTTATAGATAATATACTGATTATGGCTTCCACAGCACCTGCCGCACCTAACAGGTGACCAGTCATTGATTTGGTTCCACTTATTTGCAGCTTCAGTTTTTCGCCTTTAGCTAATACGTTTATAGCTTTAGTTTCTGACAGATCACCAACCGGGGTTGAGGTAGCGTGCATGTTAAGGTAATCTAACTGATTAATTGCTATTCCTGCCTCATTTAATGCCAGTTGCATAGCTTTAGCCGCGCCCAACCCTTCCGGATGAGTACTAGTCATGTGGTAAGCATCAGCAGTCATTGCCGCGCCACGCACCTCGGCATAAATAGTAGCGCCACGCTTAACTGCATGTTCATAATCTTCTAATACTAACGCGCCTGCACCTTCGGCCATAACAAAACCATCACGATCTACATCAAACGGACGTGATGCATGCTGCGGATCATCATTACGGGCAGACATGGCCTTCATAGAGCTAAAACCACCAAATGATGCTGGTGATAAAGGTGCTTCCGATCCGCCGGTTATGATAATTTTTGCTTTACCCAAACGGATATAGTTAAAAGCATCCATTATAGCGGTATTGGAGGTAGCACAAGCCGAAACCGGACAATAGTTAACACCCCTATAACCATTTCGAAGAGATATCACTCCCGAAGCCATATTGACCAAAAATTTAGGTATCAAAAACGGGTTAAAGCGTGGGTGACCGTCTCCTTTGGCATAATCAGATACTTCCCTTTCAAAAGTTTCCATACCACCCTGACCCGATCCCCAAATTACACCCACATCAAAAGGATCCATTTTGTTCAAATCAAAGCCCGAATCTTTAATCGCTTCGTCAGTCGCTACTAAAGCATATTGTGTAAATGGATCGGTACGTTTTATATCTGCGCGGTCCAGGTAAGTGGCGGCGTTAAAATCTTTCAGCTCACAAGCAAACCTGGTACGAAACAATGAAGCATCAAAATGAGTAACAGTAGCTGCACCACTTTTTCCTTCAATTACACTCTGCCAAAAACTTTTTACATTATTGCCCAGCGGGGTTAAGGCACCTATTCCGGTTACTACTACTCTATTTAGCATTTATTTAAATTTTCAGCAAATGTATAATATATTGAAAATATAGATTTAATAAAATGATTATTTAATAAACATATTGGTTGTTAAGTAACTAGATTAAATTATTATTTTTGGCAACTATCCTAAACCATAATTTTTAAATGAAAAAAATTATACCAGTAATTTTTATAGCTACACTTTTATGGGGATGCGTCAAGTCGGCAACTGACATGAATGTATTGATTGGTAACTATCGCACAGATGATATAGCGACCATAGGCCCGGTGACAATGTACACTAAAAACAATGTGACTACCGATGCTGTAAGTATTAGCAAATATATAAACGCGGCTAAATCTAAACCGTTATTTGATTTTACCAATAAGAATGAGCCATTTAATTTATACTCCATTAGTATTGAAGCTAAAAACCCGAACAAAATCAATGTAAAAGCATTAACTTATGCAACAGGGGTAACAACGTCATTTATTGGTAATGTTACCAATCTTACTTCAACCGATTTGACCGTACAGGGAAAAACTGATACTTTATATTCATACCAGATACCAAGTTATAACGCATACAGTACTTACTCCATTCAAAAGTACAATTACTATGAAGTGATCTCCACATCACCATCTGCAGGAATTTCTCGTGTGGCGCTTAAAAAGGGAATTACACTAGTTAAAAAAGGTAGTGATTTTTACCTGCCATTAATTACTTATTATCAAGTATCCCGAACTCCAAATAGTTATAGCTATTTTAGTACATCATCAATTAATAACGTTTTAGTGGATAATATTAACTCTTTGATTGGTGCTAAAGATACCATAGTTGTACAGCAACGATTGATAAAACTGATCAGGTAATATACTGTTTAAATATTTCTCCATTTTAATTATACTTGCAATACAATCACTTACCGTTAATAAGATACATGAAACTAAGCAGGCTACTTAGCACCGATTTAAAAGAAACATTAAAAAAATCAGGTATAAATATCAGAATCGGAACTTTGTGCCCTACATAGTTGAAAAGACTTTATTTAAAACCGACTTTAAATTTTATGTAGCCAATTTAGATGCCCAAAACTGGTATTTGGATGAAGAAAGCATATCACCCGAAACCAAAGAGTGGAGGTGGCCGGAATTAGAGTTTGTGAAAAACAACATTGTTAAAGAAGGCGATATTGTATTAGAGTGCGGTGGTCACCATGGGCTTACAGCCGTGGTAATTGCTAAATGGGTGGGTAAAACCGGGCATGTATATACCTTTGAACCTAACCCGGAAAACTTAGAGATCATTGCTAAGAACGTTGAGATAAACAGTAGTAAAAATATAACAGTTGTACCTAACGCCGTAGGTTCAGAACCGGGCGAAATATTGGTAACCAACTCTAGTTCAAATTCGTACATACTTAAAGGCAACGAACATAACGGCATCAAGGTACCAATAGTTAGGGTTGATGATTTTATTGAGAAAAAACCTACCGTGATTAAAATTGACGTGGAGGGCTTTGAGTTGGAAGTTTTAAAAGGCGCTAAAGAGGTTTTAAAAACTTTACCAAGCCTGGCTATTGAACTGCATCCGGACATGATGGACCGTTATGGTTACCAGGTTGAGGACCTGATGGCCCTAATATCTACTGATTATAACCTGTGGATACAAACAGACCCGTATAAAGCACCGGTACCATATAACCGCGAGTTTCCTATTACGGCGAGGGTTCACCTGTATGCTGTAGCTAAATAAAACTTAAGGTTTTTATTTAAAATAGAGGAATCTGTTAACTTGTTAAGGACTTTTTTTACTCTTCGATTGATCTTTTTCATTCGCACTGTTAGTAATAGCACGTATTACACCATCCAATTCATTAGCTGATAGTTTAATATATTCCAATATTTCTGTGGTTTCTTTTTTATCAGGAGAAATAGTATCCATAAGCTCTACCAACCCCATAATACGTGCTAGAGGAGCCCTTATAATATGCGATTGCATCCAGGATATTTCACGCAATTTTTGATTGTGATTTTCAATTTCTTCCAAATGTTTTACACGATCGGTAACATCCATAGCTAATGCAACTCGGGCAGGGCGGCCATCATAATCAAGAGTACTACTGGTGATCTCTACCTTTATAAGTTCACCATTTTTTTTGCGATGTGTAAAAGTACCGGGCTGATAAAAATAATCGCTTCGCCCGGCATGCTTTATTACTTTTTCTAATATAGGTAAATCTGACTCAGGGCGGATATCACGGAGTGTCATGCTTAAAAATTCGTCTCTACTATATCCATAGTGATTAATTGCCGCCTTATTCACATCAAGAAAAGCCAAAGTTTCGTTATCGAAAACAAACATAGGCATAGGACTAATTTGAAAAAGATCTGTATATCGTTGATTTGAAAGTTCAAGCGCTTTAGCCTGGGCCTGAAGATCTTGTTCAGCTAGTTTTCTTTCCGTTATATCTTTAAAAAAAACAGATAGCCCGTTTTTAGATGGGTAGGCACTAATGTCATACCATTTATCAAGTATTTCATAATAGTCCTCAAAATGCCTAACCTCACCAAATTCCATTGCCTCATGATAATTTTTGTAGGAAATGGAATTAACTGAAGTTGTAAAAACAGACCAAAGCTGCTTGCCTAATATAACTTCTTTAGGAGTTTCTAATATCTGTTCGGCCACATTGTTCCAATATTGAACAATCCAGTCTCTATTCAATGAAAAAAAAGCATCGTTAATGCTTTCCAGCAAACTGCCTATCTGAGCATTTTTTTCAATAAGTTCTTGTTTTGCAAACTTTTCTTCCGTTCTGTCAAATCTGATGGCAACGTACTGATAAGGTTTGCCTTGGTCATTTAAAAATGGCACAATGGTAGTTGCCACCCAATATATACTACCATCTTTACGACGGTTACAAATATCCCCTTCCCAAACCTTACCCGAGGCAATTGTGCGCCACAAATCTTTTATAAAATTTTTATCGTGGTAACCTGAGTTGACTATACGATGATCCTGTCCAACAAGTTCATCCTCACTATAACCCGATATTTTACAGAAATTTTCATTAACATGCAGAATTATTCCTTTTTGGTCGGTAATTGCAACTATGGCGCTTGCGTCAAGCGCATATTTATAAGCGGATAGTTCGTTAATAATTTGTTGTAAAGTCTCTTCTGATTTTTGCTTATCAGTATTAGCATGAAAAATGTTTGCCTTATTTGGAAATTTTATTTTCATCAAAAAAAACTTATCATTCAGGTTTAGTTAAAGCTAAACAATACATCCCAAAACAACAAATTTTTAAAAATCGGTATATTAATGTAATTTACTGGAAAATAATACCATTAAGAGAGCTATAAAATAACAAAGCCGTTAACCAAACAGTTAACGGCTTTGTTGTGCGGAAGAAGGGACTCGAACCCCCACGCCGTGAAGCGCCAGATCCTAAGTCTGGTGCGGCTACCAATTACGCCACTTCCGCAGTTAGGATTTTTTTAAGAGTGGCAAATATAGTCTTAATTGACAGAAAACGAAAAGTAATTTCATGTTTTTTTAACCCAAAAAAACATGAAGCTGAATATCATCCCATTACAATATTAAAATTACTGTAAGTCATCATCCGGCAGATGATCGTCATCATCAGGGTCAGCGTTGGGTTCATCAAGGTCATCTCCTACCCTTATTTCATTCAGGTCGTCTTCCACTTCCATATTATCGTCAAAGTTCTCGTCTTCCTCATCGTCCCAATCGCCCTCTACAAAATCAACATCATCGGGCATACTAAATACAGTTAAATATGGGTTATGAATTGGGGTGTCTTGAAATGTTAGATCAGTCATGGTGTTATGTATTTGTTATAGTGATAACACTCATTTATCTATTTGGTTTATATTTGAGCTGATGAAAATTTATCAACAATTGTTACAACTAAATGCGCGTAAACGCGGTTTCCATATTATTACCTCCGAGGTGCTAAATGCTATTCCACAGCTCAGCGAAATTAAAGTGGGTATGTGCCAGGTGTTTATAATGCATACATCGGCATCATTAACCATTAATGAAAACGCCGACCCAACAGTACGCCAGGATTTTGAGATGTACTTTAATAAGGCAGTACCGGAGAATGACCCTGATTACCGACATGATGATGAAGGATCTGATGATATGCCCGCACATTTAAAAGCGGCAATGCTAGGGAGTTCGGTAATGATACCTGTTCGCAATGGCAGATTAGCACTGGGAATGTGGCAAGGCATATATTTATGCGAGCACCGCAATTACGGCGATGTCCGTAAACTGGTTATTACTGCCTGGGGCGAATAGATTAAATGAGCGATAAACTAACAATTAGCGTAGCAGGGTGTGGATGGTATGGTTTTAGCCTGGCAAAAGCATTGGTTGCTAAGGATATAAGGGTTAAAGGATCAACCACTACTCCCGGAAAAATACCGCAACTGTTAGATGCAGGTATTGAACCTTACTTAATTGATTTTTCAAATCCAACCTCTATCAAACCTGATTTTTTTGAATGTGATATTTTATGGATAGCTATTCCGCCCAAAGTGCGTACCGATAATGGCGAGGGATATTTAAACAGCATACAAAATTTAATTAACCGCGCTAAACTGTATGCTGTTAAGCAAGTTATATTAATAAGCACAACAAGTGTTTATGCCGATATTAACGATGAGGTTAATGAAAAAAGTCCTATTAACCCCGATACTTTAAGCGGGCAAATTATGCTGCAAGCTGAAGAATTACTTAGGGAACAAATTTCTTTTACTATTACTGTAATCCGCTTTGCAGGATTGATTGGACCCGGCCGGGATCCTGGTCGTTTTTTTGGTGGGAAGAAAGACATACCAAATGGCAATGCTCCTATCAACCTGATACACATAATCGATTGTATAGGCCTAAGCTGCGCTATAATTGATCAAAAGTCTTTTGGTTATATCTATAATGCCTGCACACCCGATCATCCCACCAAGAAAGAATTTTATACAAAAGCAGCCCTGCGTATGGGTTTAGCACAACCTGAATTTTTGGACGAAAAAAAAGACTGGAAAATTGTTTCCAGTCTTTTTGTAGATCAAGTATTGAATTATCAGTACCGGGTTAGCTCATTATTACAATGGCTGGATACCCCGGCAGATTAAATTATTCTACCCCTTTTACTTTAGTTTGTAAAGCATATAATGCTTTTGAGGTAGTGATATATAAAATGTCTTTGTTTTTACCTGCAAAACATACGTTTGTAGTTGCGGGTTGTGGTACAGTTATCCTGCTCAATAATTTTCCAGTCGGGCTGTAAATAGCTACTCCTCTACTTGTGATATAAACGTTGCCTTTATTATCCAGTGTCATACCATCTGCACCCTGGTCTGCAAACAAAGTTTTCTCCGAAAGCGTGCCGTCTTTTTCAATTTTGTATTTATAAACCTTTCCATTATAATCGCCGGCATAAAGGTATTTACCGTCTGGAGTACCAATTACACCGTTAGGTTGTTTCATATCGCTTATAACAGGTATTGCTTGTTTAGCACCTTTTGGTAAATAATAAACTTTATTACCATCCAGGTCGCTGGTTTTTTTGCGTGTCCAAAATGGACGTGGAAAAAGTGGATCAGAAAAATACATACCTCCGCCTTTATGTACATACACATCATTTGGCGAATTAAACAAATGTCCATCATAATCATTTAAAATTACCGATACTTCGCCTTTAGGCGTAACAGATAACAATTGATTTTTCTCTTCCGAGCAAACAATTAAATTTCCTTTAGCATCCATAAACATACCATTAGGACGATGCGCAGGCTCTAAAAAAACAGTCAGGTTTCCATCCAGGTCGTATTTAAATATTTTATCATTAGGCATATCGGTCAAAAACAAGTTTCCTTTTTTATCCGTAGTAGGTCCTTCGGCAAACCCGAATTTATCCGAAATTAATTTCAATTCAGTACCTGGTGCAACAATATCAGTAATAGTATCAGATAGTACACTATTTGATGACTTTACCCCTGGAGCAACTTTGTTGATGGTAAATGAGGTTAAGGCAAAAAAGCCGGCACCTATAGCTAAAATAGCTTTATTCATATTTTTCATTCAGTTTTTTTGTTTAGTTGGATGAATGGTTAATGATATGGTTTAATATCTGTTTCAATAATCGTTAATAAACTGGTTAATAACAAATTTAAGACTGGTAAAATTTATGAAACAAAAAACATTTTTGCTAAATTTGTTAGCATGAAGCGTTCGGGAAGTGCAGATTTGCCTTTACATTACGGCTATGTGCCGCAATGGCTGGCAGAGCGGATGGCCAAATTAGGACTGGCAGTTGTAGAGACCATAGTAATGGATTATGGCGAGGACGAAGTATTGCGCCGGCTAAGCGACCCATTTTGGTTTCAAAGCCTGGGAGCGGTTATGGGAATGGATTGGCACTCTTCCGGCATTACTACATCAGTTATGGGTGCTTTAAAAAGAGCCATTAATCCATATAGCAGGGATCTGGGCATTTACATTTGCGGCGGCAAAGGAAAGTACTCTAAACAAACCCCCGATGAGTTGATTAAAATAAGCGAACGTACCGGCCTTAATGGCACCGAACTGGTTAGGTGCAGTAAACTAAGCGCAAAAGTTGATAATACCGCCGTACAGGATGGCTTTCAATTATATACCCATAATTTTGTGGTGAGCGATACCGGAAAGTGGAGCGTTATACAGCAAGGGATGAGCGACCATAGTAAAACCGCCCGTAGGTATCACTGGCACTCGGAAGGATTAACTTCTTTTGTAGATGATCCGCATGCTTCTATATACGGGCACAATCATGGTTATATTTTAAACATGGCTGATAAGCAGGCTGCATCCACCCGTACAGGTGTTATGCAGATAGCTAATGAGAACCCGGATATAATGCTAAAAGAGATCAATAAACTGGTTATGCCATCGCATCATGATGTAAAAGAGAAAGATGTTGATTTGAAACGCTTGGGGTCTGTATTATGGCTGGCGCATGAAAAACGGCCGGAAGATTTTGAAGAGCTATTATTATTAAAAGGATTAGGGCCGCGTACCTTACAATCATTAACTTTAGTTAGCGAAGTGATACATGGCACATCATCGCGATTTAAAGATCCCGCCCGTTTTTCATTTGCCCATGGTGGTAAGGATGGTCACCCCTTCCCTGTTCCTACTAAAGTTTATGACGAAACCATTGGCGTTTTACAAACAGCCATACATAAGGCTAAACTAGGTAATAGCGATAAAAATGAAGCTATAAAACGTTTAACTAAGATAGCGCAACAAGCCGAAAAAGACTTTATCCCCAATGCTAATTTTGACAAAGTGATTGAGGAGGAAAGAAATAATTCCTGGAAATATGGTGGTCGTACCGTTTTTGGCAAGGCACAACCACCCAAACAACAACAATTAAAATTATTTTAAAGAAGCGTTAATAGCCTTTGCCGAATCAAGATGTTTTTGCAATGTTGGTAAGACTTTCTCTGCAAAATTTTGTATGGTGGCGCTGGTATTATTAGTTACACTATTAAAAAGTTCAATAGCCTTTTCATGATCTTCAACCATCTTTTCTATATAAACCTTGTCAAATTCGGTACCTGATCTTGCTGAAAGATCAGTTAACATTTTTTGATGTTCGGCAGATATACCATTTCTATCGTCTACCAATTTCTCGGTTTGTATTTTTTTAAGTTGATTAACCACATTCGTATGGTCAGCGATCATCATATCTGCAAAGTTTATTATTTGTGGATTGGATGATCGGCTCTTAGCTATTTGAGCAGCTTTAATTTCGGTTAAACTGCCTCCTATACCTTTATTTATAAAGTTAATAGCATCTATATCAGCCAAAGTTTTATCATTATAATTTTTAGCACGACGCTGGTCATTGTGGCAAGATGACAACGAGGCTAACATAATTATAGCCAATACTGAAAATAATAGCTTTCTCATTTTTGATGTGGTTTTGTTAGGTTATAACAAATAACAACTAATATGGTTTACCAACTATTAACCCACATCTAATTTTTTTAATAAAAAGTTATAATATTTATTAAGCCAGGTTTCGCCCTGCATTTACAATACCATAAACTGTGCGTATAATTAACTTGCTGTAAACCTCTGCTAACTCTGTATCCGGGTTACTGTTTAAGGCTTGCAAAGCATAGTGCTGCACTAAAACCAGTGGTAATACAATACGCTCGCGTATGGCAATTGAACGGCGATCCAACGGCGAATGTTCCATTAATACGTTAGTATCTGTAAGTTCTAATAATAAAGTTTTAGTAAGTTCAAACTCATTCTTCAACTGTTTCCAAAAAGCACCAAATTTTTCGTCCTTCTCTAAATAAGCCGTCACCCTAAAATCGGATTTAGACATAGACATGGCGCAATTATCCAACATGGTTTTAAAAAAACCTGATGTATTATACAGATGTTTTACCTCTTCCCACTTGCCATCATCTTTCATCTTTTTTAAAGCTGTACCTACCCCATAAAAACCCGGTATGTTTTGTTTTAACTGGCTCCATGATGTTACAAAACTTATGGCACGCAGGTCCTCTAACTTTAATGGTGCGTTTGCATTACGTTTAGTTGGCCTGCTGCTTATATTTACTTTTGATAATAATTTTAACGGGCTATATTTTTCTAAATACTCTACAAATAAAGGATCCTTGCGTAAAGCCATGAACAACTCATAGCTTTTGGCGGCCATATCATTGATCAATTCTTTTTGCCGGGTATTTAATACATCGCTACTATTTGGCTTTAAAGCCGAAACTACACCCGCATTAATTAACTGCTCTATATTAAACCGGGCGGTTTCTATAGATCCGTATTGTGAGCTAATAGTTTGTCCCTGTATAGTTAGCTGTATTTGTTCGTTAGCAATTTCACTGCCCATTGATGCATAAAAACGATGTGTTTTACCACCGCCGCGCGCAGGCGGGCCACCACGACCATCAAAAAAGGCCAAACCAATACCATATTTACGAGCCATAGCTGTTAATTCCACTTTTGCTTTATAGATTGACCAATTGGCCATTAAATAACCGCCATCCTTAGTACTATCAGAAAAACCCAACATAATGGTTTGAAAATTACCACGACGCTTTAAATGCTCAGCATAAAACGGATGTGTATATAGTCGTTCCATTACTTGCGCCGCAACTTTTAAATCGTTAACGGTTTCAAATAAGGGCATAAAATCAACTGTAAGACTGTCTTTCTCCCAACCACTCCATAAAAACAAGTTTATGAGCTGTAATATATCTGAGGCTTGCTGGCAATTGCTAATAATAAAACGCTGGCAAGCTTTTTCGCCATTTGATTGCTGTATTTGCTTCATTAACCTGATGGTGTTCAGGGTATCCCTGGTCATATCATCTGCATCATCAGGGCATTTAAAATCAACAGAGTTAAAAGTTATGGCATTTAATTTACCTTCTTCATCCAGTTCGTCATATCCTGCTGGAGTACCGGTATCTGTTTTAGCGGTTGCATATTTAAATACATCACGCAAAATGCGGCTATCCTGCCTTATATCCAGCGTAGCAAAAAAACAACCAAATAAATGTACCTTTTGTATCAGGTCATCAACAACGCTCACAAACAGGCTATCATGATCTGTTATCAAAGTAGCGCGTATCGAATTTAAAAGCTGCAGTAATTCATCCTGCAGATCTTTGGCATTAGTGGTTTGCTTATTAAAAGCGTTTTCATACAACAATGCCTCCAGAGCTTTAATAGTGCTTTCAATACCCCTAAAGGTTATCCTGCGTTTTAAAACTCTAAAGTCGCGATAGTAACACCTAAACACAATTTGTCTTAACAGGAAGGCTACATCATGTGTGGTTTGGGTAGTTACATTAGGGTTTCCATCTCTATCGCCGCCAGGCCAAAAGCCTAGTTCCAACATCTGGCGGGTTCGGTTTTCGTCAATATCAAACTCATCAACTAATTGGGTTTGTATGGCTGATACGGCATGATAAAACGTATTCTCTAAAAACCATATTAAGCTAACAGCTTCATCAACAGGAGTTGGCGAGGTTTTATTAAAGAAAGGGGTTTTACCCAATTGCTGTAATAAAACGTTAATAGTGCCAATATCATTGGTTTTAAGCGCCTCAATTAAATCGGTTATAATACCTAACACCGTGCCAGGGTAAAATTGGGTTGGATGCGCGGTCAATACCAATCGCAACGAGAACTCCTTTAACTTTTCGCTGATGTTTTTACGCGCATCTTCACTTACTCCTGCTTGTTGTAACAAACCTTTTAAAGTACCTGTTTCATCGGGACGACCTAACTTACCAAAAGACGAATCTTCAATAGCATCAAATAATACCACCTGCCTTTCTATATATTGAATAAACCGGAACAGGCGGTTCAGTTGTTCCTGATGATCAATACCAGGAATATATTTTTTAAAAAAAGATTCGATTATAGAAGTAGGTGATTGCTGTTTAACGGCTTCTTTTTCACAATGTGAGCTAAAAAATGGGAGTAAAATACCTGTATCTTTAACCTGGTAAAAGGGTAATGCTTGGAATAAACTATTATATAACTCAAAGCGGGTAACAACTTCATTATTAAAAGCTGTTTCTCTTGAGCTAAGTTTTGATGATGGCATATGTTGTAGTTAATTTTATATTATTGATAAGCAACTGCCTACAATAACCAGCGTGAATTTAATTATGTTTTAATCTAAAAACTAATTAAATTGAATAAATAGCAATAATAATTGCAATTAATAGAAATTTTGATTGCAAAACAAACAACTTGATAAAATATTAATAATATATAAACATGCTACCATCTTCTAAAGAAATAAAAACCTTTTTTTTCAGCCAATATTTTTCTGATGGTTTGCGGATATGTACAGGGGTATTGATACCCGCCCTGTTAATGATATATATTGATCATTTTGATTTTGGAATTGCGCTCGCACTGGGTGCCATATGTATTGTTGCTGTTGATAATCCCGGCCCTGTTATACATAAACGTAATGCTATGGCCATTGCCAATGTATGTATGTTTATTGTGGCCCTCACTACCGGGTATGCCCGGCATGATATATTTGCCTTAGGCGTAGTGGTTACCTTCTTCGCCTTTGTGTTTTCAATGTTTACGGTATACGGTAACCGTGCGGCATCGGTAGGGACTGCATCAATAATGATCATGATATTTATGATAGACCGAGATATGCCGACATCAGAAATATTAAGTTACAGCGCCACCATTTTTGCAGGTGGTGTATGGTATATGCTGTTCAGCCTGGTGTTTTTTGGTATACGGCCTTATCGGGCAGCACAACAGGCACTGGGCGAAAACATAGCTGACATTGTAAAATTTTTGCGGATAAGAGCTGATTTTTACATGCCTGATACAGATATTGATGATAACTATCATAAACTGGTATTACAGCAAGTAAAGGTGAGCCAGCACCAGGATGCCGTGCGAGAACTGCTATTTAAGAGCAGATTAGTGGTGCGCGAATCAACTAATGCCAGCAGGATATTGGTACTTACCTTTATTGACCTGGTTGATATGTTTGAATATATAATGGCTACCCATTATGATTATAATTATCTGCGCGAAAAATTTAAGGACACCAACATATTGCCCGAAATTGCAGGATTGATCAACAAAATGGCCGACGAGTTAGATAATATGGGCTTTGCCGTATTATCTAATACCCGGTATAATCATCTATATAATTTTGAAAAAGAATTGGAACAATTAAAACTTAGAATTGACGAGGTAGGTAAAAATAGCCATGAAACCAGCAACCTGGTACTTAAAAAAATACTCATTAACCTGCGGGACCTAAATAAGGAGATCGATAATATTTATAACTACTATCGTTCAAGCTCATCAAAAATATTATTAGAGAACAATAACAATGTAGAGTATTCCAAATTTGTAACTCACCAGGATTACGCACCCCATATATTTTTTGATAGCCTAACTCCCAAATCATCTGCTTTTAAACATGCAGCAAGGGTAGCTTTTGTATGTTTAATAGGTTTTATCGCTGCTAAAAGCTTACCATTGGGTCATCATAGTTATTGGATTTTATTAACCATTATAGTTATTCTTAAACCCGGTTTCAGCTTATCTAAACAGCGTAATTACCAACGCCTAATAGGCACTATTGTTGGCGGTGCCATTGGGGTACTTATTCTTTTATTTGTAAAAAATCATAACGCACAATTTGCCTTTTTAGTAATATTTATGATGGGCGCATACAGCTTTATACGTACAAACTATGTAGTAAGCATAACTTTAATGACGCCCTATGTGCTAATTCTGCTTAAGTTTTTGGGAGTTGGACAAATGTATATTGTAGAAGAGCGTATCTTAGATACCGTAATAGGATCAACCATTGCATTTTTGGCCAGTTACCTTATATTCCCAACCTGGGAGTTTGAGCAAATTAAAAAGACCATGGCAGATGTTATACAGGCCAATGTAAACTACCTGGTAAAAATTGCCGAAAGTATTACCGGTAAACAAGTAGATATAACTGCTTATAAATTGGCCCGTAAGGATGTATTTGTAAAATCAGCCAACTTATCGGCTGCTTTTGAACGCATGACATCTGAGCCTAAAAGCAAGCAGCGAAACATTACTGATGTACATAAGTTTGTGGTATTGAACCATATACTATCATCATATATAGCCACTATAGCCTCCGAAGTTACGATTAAAGGCATTCATAAAGCACAGCCGGATAGTTTAAAACTGATCAAAAAAAGCTTTGCCTTACTAAACGAAAGCAGTACTAAACTGGGTGGTAAGCGTATTGAGTTTATAAGCGAAAAAGCCGATGCTGCAATTATTGATACCGACCTGGCTACCCTATCACCGGCAGATATTTTATTAAAAGACCAGTTAGGGTTTATCAATAAAATAAGCAATGATATTGCAAAGGTTACTGATAATGTGGTGGTGAAAAACTACAATTAAGCCAAAATATCACAACAACTCCGTAGCCAAATTAGCTAATTCACTCCGCTCGCCTTTTTGCAGGGTGATATGGGCATAAAGTGGGTGTTCTTTGGCTTTATCTATTAAGTAAGACAAACCGTTGCTTTCAGCATCCAGGTAAGGAGTATCTATCTGGTAAATATCACCTGTAAATACAAATTTGCTGTCCTCGCCTGCTCGGGATATGATGGTTTTTATTTCATGTGGGGTAAGGTTTTGAGCCTCATCTACAATAAAGAATATTTTACTCAATGTGCGCCCACGAATAAAGGCCAGCGGTGCAATGGATATTTTATCATTAGTAACCAGTTCATCCAGTTTGTTCTGCATCTTTTCATCGTCTGCAAACTGATCCTTAATAAACTTCAGGTTATCCCAAATAGGCGCCATATAGGGGTCTATTTTCGATTTGATATCACCCGGTAAAAAGCCAATGTCTTTATTGCTTAAAGGTACTATTGGTCGGGTCACATAAATTTGGCGGTAATACTTGCGCTGCTCTAATGCCCCTGCCAATGCCAAAAGAGTTTTACCCGTACCCGCATTGCCTTGTATGGTAACCAATTTAATAGACGGATTTAGTAAGGCATGTATAGCAAAAGCCTGTTCTAAATTTTTAGGGTAGATATTTAATACCGGCTGCTCGGTAACTTTCTCTAACTGTTGCGTTTGACTGTTATAAAACCCCGATGCAGCTTTTTTACCTTTTAGTATGTAAAAATGGTTATTAGCATGCGGTTTAATATCAAACTCTTCGGCGGATAAAATATCTTTCTTATTTAGCTGTGTGATCAACCCATCGTCTACCTTTGTTAACACTGTTTTGCCTGTATACAGTTCGTCCAGGTTTTTGATCTTTCCTGTTTCGTAATCTTCGGCGTATAGGTTAAGAGATTTAGCTTTTAGGCGCAGGCAAATATCTTTTGATACCAGTACGATCTTTTTATCAGGATATTGCCCCTGTAACGCTAAGGCAGTGTTTAATATACGGTGATCAGTTTTATCTGAGCCAAACAGCATGGTGGCATCAGCATGATTGGTTTGATCATCCACTATCACTTTAAAGTGGCCCTTATCCTTTCCATTTAGCGGCTGCCATTGGTTAACCAGATTATTGCGGGATAGGTCATCCATTAAGCGGATAAAGCTGCGGGCCTCAAAGTTACGGGTATCATTGCCGCTCTTCATGTTATCCAGCTCTTCCAGTACTTGTATGGGTATAGCTACGTCATGTTCATGAAAGTTCTCAAAAGCGTTATGGTCATATAATATAACCGAGGTGTCTAACACAAATATTTTCTTCCTGCCATTCGGCTTGCCTTTATCTCCCTTTTGCATAAGGCACTAAAATAGGCATTTTGGGTGAAAGACAGATGCGAGAACATTAAAGATTAGTAGATAAATAGCAGATTAATGACCAATGGTTAATGGCCGAAAGCAATAAAACAAAAACGGGAGCCGCCTCTTTCGATTTGATCTCCCGTTTTCTGCCTCTGCGCAGCCATAGCCGCCTCAGAAGAACCAAGTTTTGTGTAAATTAACTGACCTGATTACTCAGTGTTATTAGTGCTAACGCAAGTCTCTGTCATTATTGTCTGTGAGTCTTGATTTATCCCTGTTGTATGCGGTTCGATCTTGTCCTGATATCCTTGCGGATAGTAACACCTCGTTTTCGCTCAACTCCGATATCTATCTTTCTTCAGTAGAAATGATGACGACCGTTGTTTGCTAACGCTGATTGCTTCAAGGTCATTAGTCGCTTTGCTATTCTCCGTAAAAAATAAGCAAACCTCGTAATACCTTTTTTAGTTAACACTCTTTTTCAATTCTCTCGAATTTTCCTTTTTGTGTAACTCAGGCTTTCCCGTGATCTTTAGCTAATCCTAAGATTCCGCCCGATTCACTTTCTGTTTTTCCTGTAAGGCTGTCAAAGTACGTCGTTCTTGATATTATCAATATCGGAACAAAAATATTTTTTTGCAAATTTATTTTATAGTTTTTATTAACCTGTTATTAACAAAAAAAGTTAATTTATTAACATAACTCAATTAAGCGTTAAGAGTTCAAAATATCTTTTAAAATTCAATTTAGCTTGGATTATTAACACCAATAATTATTCACAGTATGGCCTCTTATGATATCTGTCTTCAATTTATAAAAATTCTTAAAATTTAAATTTTGCTAAAATTTTTCTGTTAAATGCCACGAGTATGGCCAGAAATATACTATATCGAAATGCTGATTCTGCCAGACTAACCGGCTTGTTTATCGGAAACACCAAATAGCCCATTAAAACATTATAATATTTAAAAGGTTGTTTTAAAAAAGTACAATCATGAAAAAATTATATACTGCCGTAGTAACCGCTAAGGGTGGTCGCGACGGGCACATCAAATCAGCCGACGGTGTGATTGATATGGATATGAGAAAGCCAAAAGCTATGGGCGGAACGGAAGACGGCTACGCTAACCCCGAACTGCTTTTTGCCGGCGCATGGGGAAGCTGCTATTTAGGCGCATTAGGTTCGGTAGGTAAGCGGGATGGCGTTGATGTAAGCGAAGCTACGGTTGATGTACACATCAGTTTTAACCAGGAGGGTGAAACAAGTTACGCGTTATCTGCTGAGTTGCATGTATATGTACCGGGCGTTGACAAAGCAGTAGCACAAAAACTGGCTGATGCTGCACATAAGGGTTGCCCTTACTCAAAAGCTACCCGCGGCAATATTGATGTGAAGGTAATTGCAGTGTAGAGACACAATACTTTGTGTCTCCTAACGTAATTAATGAAAGAGACGCAAAATATTGCGTCTCTACTTATATTTACATTATGGATGTTAAGGAAGTTGAACGGTTAATAAAAATAAGCAGGGAACACCCGCTTATGCCCGAAACTTACATCCCGTGGCAACTGGAGCCCCAGCCTGAACATATATTTTTGCCCGAAATTTTAACATCCTTACAAGGGTTGCCTATTTATGACATGCTTACTCCTACCCAAAAATTGGAACTGGGCCGGCATGAGTTGGTACAGGTAATTTCTTCATATGCCTGGGGCGAGTGCCTGTTTTGCGTGTTTATGACCCGCCATTTGATCACCCTGCCTCAAGATAATGTAGAACATCAATTTTTAATAAGGGAACTGATAGAGGAACTGCGTCACCAGGAAATGTTTGCACGCGCTATTGCACTATTAGGCGGCAAACCTATTAAGCAAAGTGGGATGCATAAATTTTTTGGTGAGTTCAGCAACAAATACCTGCCTGCCGATTACCTGTTTATGGGCAGCGTAGCGGTTGAGTTAGTTACAGATGTTTATGGCGATCATGCCCGGCGGTCGCCAAATATTTACCCGGTACTAAAAAAGATGTTCGACCTGCATAATATTGAAGAAGGGCGACATATCCTGTTTACTAAAAGCCTGTTAAAAACTTACTCTGCAAAAGCCGGGATTGTTAAACGCACCTTATATAGCTATGTAATATTATTTAACATCCTGTTTGTACGCACCATGTATGTAAAGCGCGAAATATACGAACGCATAGGTATGCCTAATCCTGACGCAGCCTATAAGCAAGCGACCAAAAATTTCAAACAAAAGTTTGCCGATAAATGCCTGAATGATATTATAGAATTTGTAGACAGCTGGAAAGGTTTTAACCCGGCTACCCGCTGGGCATGGCGGTGGGTTTTGGGAGCGAAGGTGTAAGTAACACTAATTGTCATTTCGACCGAGAAACGAGGAGAAATCTATACATTGATTTGCCCCTGTATAGATTTCTCACTTTGTTCGAAATGACAGATGGATAATAAGTAATTATTATATCACCTCATTAATACTCATTTCTTTTATAGCCTTTACTTCTGGACGGCCATTTTTAAAGGCTTTGCGTGGGGATAGTCCTAATAATTCAAACATGGCCATATCTTCATCAAATGACGGATTTGGTGTAGTTAACAGTTTCTCGCCTGCGAAGATAGAGTTGGCACCAGCCATAAAGCAAAATGCTTGCTCAACGGTGCTCATTTCGGTACGGCCTGCTGATAGGCGCACTACTGTTTTTGGCATAATGATACGAGTGGTTGCTATCATACGCACCATATCCCAAACAGAAACACGCGGCTGCTCAGCCAATGGTGTGCCCGCCACCGGCACCAAGGCATTAATAGGTACTGATTCGGGGTGTTGTGGTAAGTTAGAGAGCGTTTTAAGCATAGATATTCTATCTTCCACTGTTTCACCCAACCCAATGATACCACCGCTACAAACGCTTATTTTGGCTTTACGCACGTTGTGTAACGTTTCTAGGCGTTCATCATACGTACGGGTAGTGATAATTCTTTTATAATCTTCTTCTGAAGTATCTAAATTATGATTGTAGGCATATAAACCTGCATCAGCTAAACGTTGTGCCTGGCTCTCGGTAAGCATACCCAGGGTACAGCAAACTTCCATGTCCAGTTCGTTAACCGCTTTCACCATGTCAATCACCTTATCAAAATCACGATTATCGCGTACCTCGCGCCATGCAGCACCCATACATAACCTTGATGCTCCGCCTGCTTTAGCACGTTCTGCTACCGCAATCACTTCTTCTTTAGGCATTATTGCGTGTACATCAACACCTGTATTATAACGTGCAGCCTGCGGGCAATAAGCACAATCTTCGGGGCAGCCACCAGTTTTAATAGATATCAGCGAGCTGATCTGCACTTCGGCATAGTCTTTATTTTCACGATGGATAGTTGCCGCCTGATATACCAGGTCCAACAATGGGGTATTGTATATTTGGGTAATTTCTTCTTTAGTCCAGTTGTATCTTACTTCAGTCATAGCGTTCAAAGAATTAATCTTCTAATAAATTATCTACCTCAATTTTTAATGAAGGCAAATGGTTAATAATTATATTCCAAATTTGTGCAGGTTGAATTGAATCATACCCATGAATAATTTTATTCCTGGTATCAACCATTCTTCTCGCATCTGTTATTTTAATTTCGGGGTTTATTTTAAGAAGACTATTTACAGCCTCCCCTATTATTTCAAGATTTCTTTCAACCGCTTGTTGAAGCATCATATTTTGATTGAAACCCTCAAATACTTTTGGTTCGCCAATAAAACTTTCAATTTTATCGATGCATACTTTTATGTCAAAAAGATACTTCTTTACCTCACGCTGCATATATCAATTGCTTCTTTTCGTTGATATCTTCTATTAGATAAGGATTCTTTAAAGAAGTTTCTATTAGCAGATCAATATTTCTATTAAATGTTTCTTTTAAAGCGTCATGTAAAGCCCACCATTTTTCGCCCAATTCTAAAGCCCCTACACTATCTTCAAAATTTATCAGCAAATCAATATCGCTATCGTCATTAAATTTATCGCTAACTACCGAACCAAAAGCATAGGCACTTTTAATTTTGTGATTTTTTAATAATTTCACTAAAACTGGCAATTGCGATTGTAATACCGGATGAAGCATATATCACTACTTAATTAAATACAAATTTATAATAAAAAGCTTGGTTCAAATTAACGTTCTAATAAAAATTTAGTGGCTAGCCATAGCGGCAATAAAAAGCCAATACAATCTGTAAATGTGGTAATGATAATTGATGATGCCACCGCGGGATCGATCCCCACACGTTTTAATACTAATGGAATGGATGCCCCTGTTATTCCCGCAACAACCAAATTACCTGTCATCGCCAGAAATAGGACTAAGCCCAGCATGGGATTGCTATCATAAAAAAAAGCGAAGGTGCAAACAATTAAGCCATTTATAGCGCCGTTGACCAAGCCTACCGAAAACTCTTTTAGTACCGTTCTATACGCCTGATTATCGCTCAGGTCACTTAATGAGATACGCCTCACGGTTACCGCTAAAGCTTGCGTTGCGGTATTCCCCCCCATTCCGCTTATAATGGTTAAATAAGCCAAGATAACAGGTAAGTGGGCTTGTATCCCACTATAATGCCTTATTACTGATGATGCCAAGAAAGCTGTACCCAGGTTTACTATAAGCCAGGGCAAACGGCTTTTTACCGCATCCTGCCAGTTACCGCTCAGTTCCTCATCTTCTGACACCCCGGATATCTTTAATATATCCTCAGTACTCTCTTCCTCCATTACATCAATGATATCATCGACAGTAATACGGCCAAGTAATTTCATATCGTCATCAACAACGGGTATAGTTGTTAAGTTGTATTGGGATATTAGCTTGGCAACCTCTTCCTGGTCAAGATCAGCTTTAACATATACGGGGTCTGCTTTAAGCAAATTCTTTATTTTGACATCGGCATGGGCTTTTATAATATTTTTGATAGATACTACACCTTTCAGTGTATTAGCGTCATCTACTACGTAAATGGTATAAAACTCCTCCATCTCTTCCGATTGGCGGATGATCTCATCCAAAGCCCCTTTTTTATCCAGTTTGATGTTTACCTTAATGAGTTCGGAGTTCATCAAACCACCCGCGGTATTCTCGTGGTAACTTAGCAGCGCACGTATACTGGTAGCATCTTCCTGGTCAATATCCTCCAATATTTCTTCCTGCTCATGCTCTTCCAACTGTGATATAATATCGGTGGCGTCATCATAATCCAGCTCTTCAACAATTTCAGATCGTTTTTCGGGATGAAGGTTAATGAGCAACTCACCCGGATGATGCTCTTCATCCATTTCTGATATTACTTCGGATGCAACATCGGCCGGAAGGATATTAATGATCCGCTCCTTGGCTTCCTGGGGTAATTTTTCAAATAGTATAGCAATCTCAGAAGCATGATATTCTTTCAGAACGATCCGCAATTCCGCATCTTCCCCATCCAGCGCGGTTTTAATTCGCTGTAAGTCGGTTTTATCTATTTCAAAAGATTGCATATCCGACTAAAATAAGCATTTAAAGGTGTAAACAGGGAATTTTTGTTAGTTAATTAAGCACTATGATCATACTTAACAACAACATTCTCTATCTTCTCCAATTTACTCAAAACTGAATTAACCTGCATTTTACGGATAGATACTTGCAGGCTGCAATTGTTGTCAAATTGCTGATTTAAAATAGAAACATCTTCTTCTTTAACTAAACGCATTACATCATTCATTTGCAAATAGTTAAATTGTATATTGTAAATGTCATTAACGGTTTTTTCAATAACTTCTGCCTGGCTAAGCGCGTCTTCTGTAGCTCGTTTGTAGGCATTTATCAAACCCGGCACCCCTAACAAGGTACCGCCAAAATAGCGTACAACAACCACCAACACATTAGTTAGGTCGCGGGAAAGAAGGGTGTTTAATATGGGTCGCCCGGCTGTGCCTGATGGTTCGCCATCATCGTTTAATTTAAATACCGACCGATCGGGAGTTAAACGCATTGCCCAGCAATGATGGTTTGCCTTGGTATGCTCAGCTTTTAATTTGACAATTATGGGTTTAATATCAACTTCACTAGTAATAGGATAAGCAAAAGCTAAAAACTTGCTCCCTTTATCTTTAAATACACCTTCGGATGAAGTTTTTATAGTGCGATAAGTATCATCAAAAAGCATTAACCATATCTGTATTTGCGATAACTATTATTGCCACAAGGGCCAGGAATATGCCCATTTTATTCAATTTACTTAAACGCTCATTAAATATAAACAAGCCAACCATCATGGCTAAAGTAATTATACCCACATTAAGGGCAGAAAATGCAGCCCGGGGTTGCGTATTCATAACTTGGTATATTTGCATATTAAAGGTGATGTAACCAAAAAATGCGAAACCCATTATCCAGCCAATTAATATGTGCGGCCATGAAAAATTTGTTTTTCTTCGGACAATATGAATGATCAAAAATATAAGGGAAACTATAAATGCAGTAATAAATACCATTAATAAGGAAGTATTATTTGGTATAGCATCTTTGGCCACTTGCCTAAGTAAGGTTAGTATTACACCCATACCAACAAAAATAGCGAGTAAATATATCCATCCACCCGACGATCTTTTAGTGGTTCGTTGCCAGGGAATAACAAAAAGGATAGCACCTAAACTTAATACTATGGCTGTTATCTCTATGCTATTCAATTGGTTGTTATATACAAAGTAAGCTATTATTAGAGGGATAAACAGGGATAAGCGTTCAACAATAGTGGTAAGTACTATTCCGTTTATACGGATAGATGCCGCTATCATTAAAAACACTACAGGTAATAACACCCCTAAAGCGATGTATGGATAAACAGAGACCGATGAAATATTTTGTGAGGTTATGTACGGTTTATTTGTAACCACTAATAACACTATAGCTGCCGTAAAATTCCAGGTAATAGCTTGTAAAACATCAATATGGTAACGCCTGGCCAGTTTAAACAAAACCGAAACCATTACACTACAACAAATACTTAAAAAAACATACAGCATTAGTTATTATATAAAATTTTTAATTCATCTCTTCCTGATAAATATTCCGTGGCCGTTATGCCTTTAATTTGGGGAGCTTTAATACCTGTCTCTAACTTAACTTCACCGGTAAAAACGCGCGCCTCATCCCATAAACCGGCTTCAATAAACTGACTCAGTGTGTGCGCCCCACCTTCAATAATTACTGATTGCACATCCTGCAAGTATAGTTGATATAAAATATATTGCGGTACAAAACGCTCAAAATCTTCTAATGCAATATATTTATTTTTTCCTTCGATACTTGTTGTACGTTCATTAAAGACCAATGTTTCAACAGATTGATCAAAAATGTTTAAAGTCGGGTTTAACTCCAGTTTACGATCAATTACCACGCGTTTGGGATTCTTGCCTTCCCCATAGCGTACATTTAGTTGTGGGTTATCAATAGCCGCTGTATTTTTACCTATTAGCACCGCATCTTCTTCGCTGCGCCATTGGTGTACTAGTTTGCGCGACTCTAAACCTGTTATCCAAAATTGTGTCCGATCGGCCGGAGCAAAAAATCCATCGGCAGTTTGGGCCCATTTTAATATAATATATGGCCGGTGCTTTTGCACACGGGTAAAAAAGCGCCGGTTAAGCCATTTACAATCCTCTTCCAGCACACCGGCAATTACTTCAATACCGGCATCTTTTAATTTTTCTATTCCTTTACCATCTACCTGATCAAACGGATCGCGGCAGCCAATAACTACGGTTGGTATACGGTGTTTAATTATCAGGTCTGCACAAGGTGGTGTTTTGCCATAATGTGCACAAGGCTCTAATGAAACATAAATAGTGGATTGCCGCAATATATCTGCATGATCATTGTATTTTTCAATTACCTGATTAATAGCATTTACTTCGGCATGGGCCTTACCATATTGCTGGTGATACCCCTCGCCTATTATTTTATCCTGGTATACAACCACAGTACCAACCATAGGGTTAGGGCTTACATTACCCATACCTAATGCTGCCAATTCAAGACAACGGTGCATATATATTTCGTGCTGATGCATACTACAAAAGTAGCTTTTATGTTACTTTGTTATGTGAAAACTATTAATGAAGTATTCCTGGCTTTTAGGCAAGAGTTAAATAACCTGTACAATAATAATGAAACAGAGGCACTTACCTTATGGGTTGTTAGCGAAATAATGGAATTATCAAAAGCAACCATTAAAGCTTTTCCCGAAAAAGAACTGACCGTATTGCAGCAGGAATTATCATTATCCATTTTAATGGAACTAAAAACCGGCAAGCCGCTGCAATACATTTTGGGATATACGGAGTTTTACGGATTAAGGTTTGTGGTTAATCCTGCGGTACTTATACCCCGCCCGGAAACTGAGGAATTAGTAGAATGGATATTGAGCAGCGTAGGAAATAAAAAACTATCCATCTTGGATATTGGTACAGGCAGCGGCTGTATACCTATCAGTCTAAAAAAAAACTTACCCGATGCGCGTATTAGTGCAATTGACATTTCGCCCGAAGCCATACAAACGGCCAAAATCAATGCGCAGTTAAATGAGGCACAAATAGATTTTATAGAGGCTGACATTTTAAATTACCCACGACTACCAACTCGAAATCTGCAACTCATCGTTAGCAACCCACCCTATGTAACCCCTGCCGACAAAACCCAAATGCACTTAAATGTAATTGACTTTGAACCGCATACCGCATTATTTGTACCGCAGGACGACCCCTTGTTGTTTTATAAAGCTATTGCCGATTTTGCTGTAGTTAATTTAGCTCCTAGTGGGATGTTAT
Source organism: uncultured Mucilaginibacter sp. (assembly GCA_964524015.1). Taxonomy (GTDB): domain Bacteria; phylum Bacteroidota; class Bacteroidia; order Sphingobacteriales; family Sphingobacteriaceae; genus Mucilaginibacter. Next base: position 32,584 of record CAZGBN010000027.1, read on the forward strand.
TTTTAGAAATAAATGAAAGCTATGGGCAAAAAACTATTGATCTTTTAAATAGTAAAGGCTTTAAAAACATCGAACTAAAAAAAGATATGAGCGGCAGGGACAGAATGATCAAAGCTGTATTATAGCATCGGTAACGACGTAATCTTACGTACGCTTATTTGTTACTTTTTTTAATACTTCCGCTGGGGTCAGCATTGCCTTGCGTGCTATTGGTGCTGTCATTTTTTGCAGAGTCTGCTCCTACTGTTGGTGACACTGCTGCGCCTTCAATATGTGTTGTATCTTTTGAATTACCTAAAGTGGCATTTTGTCTGTTACTATCGCAACTCATAAAAAAAGCCATTAAAACCGGAACTATCAGCACTCTAAAATTTTTCATATCGCATAAATGTTATACCATAATAACCTTTTACGCGTAAGTTGGTTTTAGCGATCTATAAAATCCGACACCTATTATTTATGTCCCCGTATATTTAGGTATATTTTACTTGATTGAGGCATACCTAAAGTACTGCCCGGGGTGACATCTAGGTATGGCTTTAAATAACCATTAATTATTGCTTTAATTACATCTGTATTATCTACATAACTGGCTATTAATGATTTGCCAAAGCGTATATCGCCTTTTGCATCAACTACCGCGGTAATTGAATAATTAAAATCCCTATACGCCTTGTTTATTTCGATATTGTATTCGGGGTGTAAATACGCGTCCGTGGTGTTATATCGGTTCATTTCGTTAGCTGTTACTTCTGTTTTAACAACTTTAATATTGGGATTTTTACTCTTAAATACTACGGGATTACGCGCAGCAAACAAACTATCCGGGTTCTTTTGCGGGTGAGTTACCATATACCGCACATATAAGCTGTCTGCCCTATCAGGACGCCTTAATTTTTCAGGAGTGCTTTTTAAAACATTTTTTATATAGTCATCAGCGTATAAAGTAACAAACAAGCTTGATTGTGATATATAAATTATATTGCTTTCCACTTTCATTACCTGAAATACCAAGCTATCCTTTGTTAGCTTTTTAGCCCGAAACCATGAACGGGCGATATAAAAGATGGAATCATGATCATTAGTGATATGAAAGTTGGCAAAGCTTTTGGTATTAGTAGCATACAGCCTTGCACTATCATCAGACAAAAAAGTTATTTGCCATGAAGGTTCTAATTGGTATCCGTATTTATTAAATGAATGCCCATCGGCAAACTTTTGCTTTACTTCGGTGTACTTTATGCCCCATACGGGTTTAAAAGTCACCTTGTTAAGTTCGCGTACTTTTGGTTTACATGAACTATATATACCTGAAATTACAATGAGTAATATAAACAGCAGATATGTTTTTAGATTTTTATATAAATGCATTATCAAATTAAAAGCCGGCTTCAAATTTAACATAAAACGCCTTTAGCGGGGAAGCTAAAAGCGTTTTTATGAGTAATATTTGAGATATACAAACTTATGCTGACCTTCTTTGGTTAATCAGATATGCGGCTTCATGCACAGCGGTCAGTATGCCATCGGCATTAAAATAACCCGAAAGTGATTTATCCAGATGATCAAAAACAATATGCTTGGCGGTGTCTATAACATAAGTTGCCAATAACGGCACATTAACATCTATTCCGGCATAATTATTCCAGGTAGGGTTGTTATCACTGTACACCCTAAACTTTTCGGCCAACTCATTATTTTTATCATGATAAAAATTTAATGACAGGTTATTATCCCAAACCAGCTTCTCTAACTGATCGTCATTATCCGCGTTAATAATCAACAGGTTGCCTCCATTGGCTTTAATTTCATATTGTATGGCGTTTAAATGCTTTAACTGCTCTAAACCATAATTATTCCAATGGCGCGAGTAAAAGCTAATAACCAACGGTCCGTTTATTAATTGTTTTATTAAACCATGGCCATAATTGGGGGCGCCATTATAAAATTGTTTCCAACGGGTAAATTCGGCGCTTAAGGTAAAATCGGGAATACTATTACCTGCCTTTATTGGTTTTAAGGTTTGATAATTTTTATAAGACAGATCATTATCAGGCACAATTTCTGACAGATCAAAATATGGGTATTTATTTATGGTAGTTGACATTTTTTTAATTTTTTAGTGGTTAGTTAATGGATATAAGTTATTGTCTGTTTACTTCAACAACTACACATACCATACAGTAACCGGTAATAGTTACCCAAGCCATTTATTAAAACAGAAAAGATGTATTTATAAGGGTAAGTATTCATGAAAATTAAATTGATAAAAACTAAAGTAAATTAAACAGTGATGGTTCTGAGGAAGGCGGAAAATTAGCAGCAACAACACATCCCGCTTAAGGCAGGCATTTGTTGTAAGTAAGCTAATTTATTGAACTGCATCTGATTGTTTCTAATTATAAAACAAATATACTATAATATCTATTAACTTACTAGATTAATTTAAAATATTTATTTTTTTTCGTGCTTGAGTCTGTGTTTTTAATTAAGAGTAATTAAATCGAGTATATTTGTTATTAGCATGAAAGAGTTACAGGACATCGTATTAGCATTTGATAGAGCCATAAACAACGGTAAACAAACTGCTTTGGCTACTGTAGTGCATGTAGAGGGTTCATCCTACCGCCGGGCCGGTGCGCGTATGCTAGTGACTGAAGACGGAGAATTAACAGGCGCAATTAGTGGTGGTTGTTTAGAGGGAGATGCTTTGCGCAAGGCGCGATTGGTAATGTCGCAAAACAAATCAATGTTGGTTACTTATGACACTACCGACGATGATGACGCTAAATTTGGCGTTGGACTAGGTTGTAATGGCATCATCCATATTTTAATTGAACCTATTTTTGCCGATAAGCAAGATAATCCAATAGCTTTATTTAAGCAATTTTTAAGTAAACGCGCTCCGGTAGTGCTAATCACCATATTTTCTATGAGCGATAAACAGGCTACCCAACCCGGCACTTGTTTGATATTAACAGACCAGGAGGAACTGCGTGGCGTTTTTCCGGATGAAGATATTAAAGATGCTTTACTGGAAGATGCCAAAGATGTACTTGCAAATGGCAATTCGGTAACTAAAACTTATTTGTACGGTGATAAATTTACCTGCTTTATTGAGTTATTACGGCCAACAGTTTCGGTAGTAGTATTTGGCGCAGGCAATGATGCTATCCCTATAGTGCAACTGGCTGACGTATTGGGCTGGCATGTTACCCTAATTGATGGTCGCGCTAATTATGCGGTACAAGGACGCTTTCCTTTGGCTAAAAAGATCATTATAGCTAAACCTGAGCAGGCTTTAGCGCAAATTGATATAGACAGCCGCACCATTTTTGTATTAATGACGCATAACTACAACTATGATATGGCTGTGCTAAAACAGTTGTTACCAATGGAGTTAACCTACGTAGCTTGTTTGGGTCCTAAAAAACGCTTGAATCGCATGCTTGATGAATTACGCGAAGAAGGTTTAACTATCACTCCACAACAGTTGCAAAGTATTTATGGCCCTGCGGGTTTAGATATAGGTGCCGAAACTTCGGACGAGATAGCATTATCTATCATATCAGAAATGCAGGCCGTATTAAAGAAAAGAAATGGCACCCCATTGCGCGAAAAGGCAGTTATACATAACCGCGATGCCGATCAAATCATTCAGCAGCAGCGCGCTGCTATTGCCATTAAATCTTGCTGATGACGGGGCTGATCATATTAGCGGCAGGCTCATCGAGCAGATTAGGAAAACCTAAACAAAACCTGGTTTTTCAAGGTAATACTTTATTGCAACGTACTATTAAGTTTGCTTTAGCAGCAGATTGCCAACAGGTATTGGCAATATTGGGTGCAAACTCTGCTGTTATTGAACCTACTATCAAAAATGAACCTATACAAATAATACATAATCCCGATTGGGAAGAAGGTATGGCATCATCAATTCGGCATGGTTTAACTGCCTTACTTAAAAGTCACCCTGACATAAAGAATGTGATATTAATGCTGTGTGACCAACCCTTTGCAGACACATCTATTATTAACCAATTGGTACAAGCATCCGCCAACAACAAAGCTATAGTGGCCAGTGCTTACAACGGTACCATTGGCCCTCCTGCCCTTTTTAATAAAATCCATTTTAATGAATTACTTACCCTGAAAGGAAAAGAAGGGGCCAAAAAGCTATTACTAAAATATGCTGATGAGGTGCACACGGTCCCATTCCCGTTGGGAATGATTGATATTGATACTATAGGCGATTACGAGCGGCTGGAGATAAGGGGCAACTAATTTACATTTACAAAAAAAGGCAATCTCTTTATGGAGATTGCCTTTAGTATCTGATAAGAGATCAGTTTATTTTTTTACTGAAAACTTATATATAGTTTGGGTTTTATAAACCTGGCCCGGCTTTAACACTGTTGAAGCAAAGTTTGGTTGGTTTGGCGCATCAGGGAAGTGTTGTGTTTCCATGGCAAATGCGGTACGTTTACCATCTTTTGCACCACCGCGAATAGTGTTACCACCAGCCATAAAGTTACCGCTGTAAAATTGCAATCCCGGCTCCTCTGTGTAAATATCCATTTGGATACCGCTTTTATCACCAATAACAGTAGCAACAACATCCTTAATAGTATGTTTATTTAATGCATAGTTATGGTCATAACCCGGGCCAAATTTTATCTGTTGGTTATCAGCATCAATATCTTTACCTATTGCTTTAAAGCTTGTAAAGTCAAATGGTGTACCTTTTACCGGCTCAATTTTTCCGGTTGGGATCAAAGTTCTGTCAACCGGGGTATAGTTATCTGCATTAATCTTAACTTGATGACCTAATATATCGCCATTACCTTCACCATTCAGGTTGTAATAAGCATGGTTAGTTAAGTTAACTACGGTAGTTTTATCAGTAGTTGCCTCATAGCTTATTTGTAAAGCATTATCATCAGTTAAATGGTAGGTTACTTTAGTTTGTAAGTTACCAGGATAACCTTCTTCCATATCTTTCGCAAGGTAGGTTAGTTCCACGGTTTGAGGGTTAGTTTGTTTAGCGTCAAAAACTACCTGGTCAAATCCTTTTCGTCCCCCGTGTAATGAATTAGGAGCGTTATTGGTAGCTAAGGTATATTCTTTTCCTTCTAAAGTAAACTTACCTTTGGCAATACGGTTACCATAACGGCCTATTGTTGCGCCATAATAAGAACCTGCTGATTTTTTAAATCCTTCATAATCATTAAAGCCCATTACCACACTTGTTAGTTTACCTGTTTTATCAGGCACTAATGCGCTTACTAAGTGGCCGCCATAATTGGTAATAGCCACCTGCATACCTTTTTTATTTTTCAGTACGTATAGGTGCGTTTGTTTTCCGTCAATAGTTCTTTCAAAACCAGATGCGGCAGGCAATTTGGCCTGGCCAGTAGTATCAGTCATAGTAGTGGTAGTGGTTGTTTCAGTTGATGCAGTAGTTGTTTCAGTATTTTTAGTATCGCCGCAGGCCGACAATGATATTATACAAGCCGGAAATACAATAACCGACAGGCGTTTAATTGATTGGTACATTACTTTAGTTTTAAATGATAGTTAGTATGAATAATTGGTTAACACCAGCAACATAGCTGTTATTAGGTTAATTCAAAAATGGTAAAAAAAACTGTAATAACAACGTTTATCTGTGCAAAATTAAAATTCAAGTTCGCCTGGTGTAACTACCGCACATTCACATATATAAGTGGGTACAATGCCGGTAGCTCTTATGCGTGTATCCACATCCTGCGGCAGAGTATTACCAGATAACACCAATACAGTATCTAATCCAAATTTATTCCCTCCCAAAATATCGGTACGCAGCGTATCCCCTACCATTACGATGTCTTTTTTGTTGATAGGTCGTTGGTCACGTATCAAATCATAAGCAAACATAAACATCTGCGAGTCTGGCTTACCAAACCGAATGAACTCACGACCCACAATATTTTCAACCATAGCGGCAATACCCCCAATGGCTATATTTACGTCATGCACCGTAAGCGGGTAAGCATGATCAGTATTGGCTACTATAGCTGGGATAGTACGTTTACGCAGCAGATTTACTGTTTTGTTAAGATCCCGACACCAGTCAAACCCTTCGTCGTCTAAAAATATCAATGCGTTTACCTTATCAATATTAGTGTCGTCAATAGCACTTACAGGTAGTGTATGCAGGCCCGAACTTTCAATATAATGCGCCGAATTTTCGGTACCTAAATAAGCCACTATACCATCCTGCACCTTTAGGTCAAGGTACTCTTTGGTTAACATACCCGATGAGATAATGCAATCCTGCGATATAGCATGTAAACCCATTTTATGATATGACTCGGCCAACTGTGCCGGGCTGCGCGAAGCATCATTGGTTACTATGTAGTATTGCTTGTTTTGCTGCTTTAAATAAGCGAATGTATTTTCAACACCCGGTACTAAACCCGAGTGAGTTTTAATAACCCCAAACGCATCAAAAAATATAACATCGTACTGATCAATTATCGATTTAAAATTCTCAACTCGCTGCATATTTATTTGGCTATAATTATATGTAATATAGGCATTTACAAATGTTATTTTAATTCAAGGGCATCTAATAATATATCCGCGTTGAAATCTCTGTCTACAGAGGGTAGGTAAATATCAAACGCCTCGGCTTGCAGTTTTTTAGCATATTGAGGACTAAAGAAATACTTACCATCTTTTATCACATAATTTAAAATAAAGAAACGGTACATTTCTTTTAAAAACCGTATCTCATTAGCGGTAAGAGGATTTATTTGATGATACTCTTTCAGGAACAAAATAAAACCCTCTTCATTTAGGGTATCTATTTGGTAGCTAAATACGGTTTTATCGCCTGCGGCAGATACCACACGACTAAGAAAGTAAAAGTCTAAAATACGATAACTCATCCTAAACCAATCATAATCCCAGCGCGAATAAAGGTTAAGGTTAGCATCAACTGAGAAGTTACCAATGTTCCAATCAATAAATACAGGTATGATCTCGAAGGTTTTCATGTTGTATTTTGACCGGTTACGTAAAAAAGCTTCACAATGAAACTTTAAAAAATCGGCCTGCATTGAGGTGCCAAATTGCTTCTCATTAGTATCTAATTGGTGCAACAAAGCATAAATATCGGTACGTAAGGTTTTAGACGTTTTTGGCAGTACATTTTTTATCCGCTGGCAAGCTTTGTGGAATTTGCCTATCTGCTGCCCCAGTTTGATTATATGCTCTTCATCTAATTTGCGGGGCAGCCTGTCCAATATACGGGTTGGATTATAAAACACCACCCATGCATCAGTTTTATCATGTTTGTGACGATAAATATATACCCGGTTATTTTTAAGCAGCGATTTAGTTAGCAGGTTTTCAAAAGGATAAAGCAGGTTATTGGATAAACTGTGAATTATACGATGATCTTCCTTAAAAAATTCATACTTGCCAAAGTAGGAGAACTTGGCAATTATAATATCATCATCCTCAAAAGTTATTTTAAAAACCTGGTTGGTTGATACTCGTGCGCTGATGTCCTCAATAGTCCTGATCTTCTTTGAGGCATCATATCCCTCCCACGCCTTACTTATTATTGCTGAATAATCCATTTTTCTATTTCCCTTGCAAAGGGCAAAGATATGATACGGGAAGATTGTTTGATTAATATGATCTATATTATTTCAAAATAGCGTTTCAGTTCCCAATTCGTTTCACTTTCGGTATATTGACGATGCTCCCATAAACGGGTTTGGGTAAAATGCCGGGTAAAGGCCTCGCCAAAAAGCTCGTTAGCAACTGCTAAATTTTGCATAGCTATACTTGCATCATATAAATTGGAGGCTAATTTGCCATTGCTTGCATCCTTGTAGCCATTACCAATAGTTGCAGGTGTATTTAAAGCCAGTTTATTTTTAATACCATATAATCCTGATGCTAACGAAGCCGCTAAAGCTAAATATGGATTGGTATCTGAGCCTGGTATACGGGTTTCCACTCGGATATTTTTTATTGACGAATTGATAATACGTAATGCCGTAGTGCGATTTTCTATGGCCCAGGTGATGGTAGTAGGCGCCCATGCTCCATCTACCAAACGTTTATAACTATTAACAGTGGGTGCATACATGGGTAATATATGAGGCAGGCAATACAACTGCCCTGCTATATAGTGCTTCATTAAATCGCTCATCTTGTTCTCATCAGCTTCATTGTAGAACAAATTTTCAGTTTGATCTTTATTCCACAAACTTTGATGAATGTGGCCGCTACAACCGGGTAAACTACTGTTCCATTTAGCCATAAATGAGGCCATAATGCCATGTTTATAAGCAATTTCTTTTACAGCGGTTTTTAGCAATACTGCTTTATCCGCTGCCGCGATGATATGATCATGTATTATTGCTGCTTCATAAACGCCAGGACCTGTTTCGGTATGTAAGCCTTCCAATGGAATATTAAACTGGCCCAGTAAATTAAAAATATCGTTATAATACTCATAATATTGTGAGGTGCGCAGTATAGAATAACCAAACATTCCCGGCGTTAACGGCTCAGGATTGGTGTAGTTTTTATCTTTAAGCGATTGTGGTGTTTCCTTGAAATTGAACCATTCAAATTCCTGTGCAAACTCCGGGTGATAGCCCATTGCTTCGCATTGCGCCGCGATGCGCTTTAATAAACTACGTGGACAAGCCGGTAAGTCGTTACCATCAAGACCACTAAAGTCAGCTAAAAAAAACGGAATATTATCTTGCCAGGGTATGGTACGAAAAGTTGAAATATCAATACGGCAGGTTTTATCCGGATAACCGGTATGCCAGCCGGTAAGTTCAACATTATCATAAACAGCGTCAGCGCTATCCCAGCCAAAAACAACATCACAAAACCCATAACCTGTTTGCAGCCCCTCGGTAAATTTTTTTTGATGGATAACTTTACCACGCAAAACACCATCAATATCTGCAAAGGCAAATTTTATTTTTTGAATATCATTTTCTTTCAGATAGGCTGTAATTTGCTGCTCGGTCATGTTAAAATGCAAAACGAAATAAATATTAAGCAATATAAGACAAAAACCGCGTAATTTGTGTTAAAAAGATGTTTTTCACAGCTAAATCATGATCAACAAACTATTCATTTACGGATCATTATTGGAAACTGGTAACGAGTTTGGTCGGTATTTGAAAAAACATGCCACTATTTATAAACCGGGTACATTTAGAGGTAAATTATATGATGCGGGTGAATATCCCGGGGTTATTTATTTACCCGATACTAATTATAATGTGCATGGCACTATTATACAACTTAGCCAGGTTGCCGAAACACTAAAATATATTGACGATTATGAAGGATTCGGCGACGACCAACTACAACCCAATTTATTTATACGCCAATTATTAACTATACAAACCAATGATGAAAATATAAAGTGCTGGGTATACTTGTATAACCATCCTACGGCCCATCTGAAACAGATCTTATCCGGCGATTATTTAAGCTATAAAAAGGCATAAAAAAATCCCTTCCGTTTTACGGGAAGGGATTTAGTTTTATAAAGAGCTAAAATTAAACTTTAGCTGATTTTACTGTTTTGATAATAACTGCAGCAACTTTGTATGGATCAGCAGCAGAGTTAGGGCGACGATCTTCTAAGTAACCACTCCAGTTGTGGTCAACTGCATAAAGAGGGATACGGATAGAAGCACCACGGTCAGATACACCATAGCTAAAGTCATGGATTGAAGCTGTTTCGTGTTTACCGGTTAAGCGTTGATCGTTATCAGCACCATATACAGCAATACACTCAGCAACCGCAGGACGGAAGGCTTCGCAAACTGCTTTAAATTTAGCTTCGCTATTAGCAGTACGTAATAATGTAT
>CAZGBN010000028.1:0-41430 GCA_964524015.1 uncultured Mucilaginibacter sp.
TTTTTATTTTGTGCTGTAACCGGAACAAAGTATAATACCATGAGTAAGGTAAGCAGCGTATAGGTGTATTTCAGTTTCATTTTGCTTGTCTTATGTACTTTGTTACCGTTATTGTCTATTTAAACTATCTGTTGCCATTGGTGCTGCACCTGTTGTTTTAGGAGCAGGTTTAGGTGGTGATAATGCTTCCAGCTTTTGTTTGGCGGTTGGCAATACATCGTCGTCGCCTTTGTAGTTCTCAATAACACTCTTAAGGGTTTCCTTCGCCTGGAAATCGTCTTTTAGCTTCACGTAATTATCAGCCAATAATATAAAGGTCTTGGCTACCCAGTAATCATAATTAGGCATCTCTTTAGCCAGGTCAAAGCAGGTTTTTTGCGATTCCTTATATTGGCCCCTTGTGTACTCAATTAAGGCAATATTATATTTTGCTTCAGCGGCAGCGACAGTCTTAGTATTAGCTACGGTATAGCCAAATTCATTATAAGCGGCAGTGATATCTCCCTTTTGCAGATAAGCTAAACCTGCATATAAACCAGTTTTAAATTTATCTTCCTGTGCCGATTTTTCGTTCATCCTCACTTCCTGCACATATTTCAATACATCATCAGGCATTTTCATTTGCGCGTAGCAAATTAACAGGTTGTTAATAGCAAAGCCATAGTTGGCTTTGTACTCGGCGTTGGTTTCCAATCGTTTTAAAAATACTACAGCCTCATTATACTTTTTCTGCGCCATGTATAGTTTGGCCATGCTTATCAATGATTGCTCGGTATTAGTACTGGTCCAATCGTTTAATATCACATTATAATCGCTAACTGCGTCATCAGCTTTATTAAGTTTAACCAAACTTTGCGCACGTATAAAACGTGCCTGTTTATCATATATTGGTTTAGTATTAAATTTATCAAAATATGCATTTACTGCCCCAACAGTACCTTGCCAGTCGCCACGGATATATAAGTTGTTTGCAGCGGTGTACATAATACTTTCTTGCTGTGCAGCGGTGTAATTACCTATTGGTGTGCTTTGCGCATAAGCAATAAAGGTTGGGGCATCACCTTTATCAGTATATATTTTCTCTATTTGCTTTAAAGCTTGTTTTGCTTCATCGGTTGATGGGTAATCTTTTATCACCTGTTTAAATGATTCAATGGCCAGGTCATCCTGATGGTCATTATAATCTATCAAACCAATAGTAACCAACGCTCGTGGTATATAGCTGCTGCGTGGATACTTTTGCATCATTCTTAATAAACTACTTTTGGCAGTTTGCGCGTCATTTTTTAAAAAATAAGTATAAGCTATTTCAAAATCGGCATCATCTGCATAGTCAGATTGCGGGAAACGGGTCAATACGTTATTCAGTGTGCTGATCTTGGTATCCAATGATCCCTGCAAACCCTGTATAATACCACGCTGAAATAAGGCATAATCCTGGCCACTGCTTTGCTGCTCAATTATGCGGTTGTAATATTCAAGCGCCTTGCCATAATTTTTCAATACAAAATAGCTATCGCCAATGCGGGCAATCGCATCGTTCACACTGTTCTTATCTTTTTCTTCGCCATTTATAAACTTTTCAAAGTAAGTGGCTGCTTTACGGTACTTTTCATCGCCAAAGGCAGCATATGCTAAAGCGTAATTAGCATAGTTAGCAACGTTGGTTTCATCAGCCTCGGGCATAGCCAAAAACTTCTCAAATGTTTCAACAGATTCGCCATACTTACGCACTTCGTACATAGCTTCGGCCATCCAGTAGTTGGTTAGGGCCACAATCTTACGGTCAACCGGTGTTTTTAGCGAACGCAGGAATATACCAATAGCATTTTCAAAGGCTCGCTCGTTATAAAACTCCAATCCACGATAATAGGTTACTTTTTGGTAGGCCGTACGGGCGCTTACATTTTTATTAGGGATGGGCTCTAAAATATCAACCGCTTCTTTATAATTACGTGAGTTTAATAAAACCTCGCCCAATAATATTTTCACCTCATCAGTACGGGTGGATTGTGGGTAGTTTTTTAAGTATGCACGGGTTGCTTCTAACGCCTGTGCATTAAAATCCAACTCGTACGATAATTTGGCATATTCAAACAAGGCATCCTCTTGCAACTGCTTATCAAAACTTAGTTTTGATGCGGCCAGGTATGCGTTACGCGCGCTTTGCTTATTATCCAGCTTTAAAAACACGCCACCTAATAGGTAACTACCATTTTGGCTGTATACATCGTTTTGTCCAACCAGTTTTTCCAGTTCGGTAGCGGCTTTAGCATACTTGCCTGTTTTATTATTGGCGTAACCTATCTGGTAGCTATCTTGTGTGCTTTGGGTTTTGCCCAGATCTTTTTCCTGGAAACGGCCGTAGTAAGTGACCGCGTTAGGATAATCGGCTTTGGCAAAGTATGATGCGCCAATAATGCGCAGCATTTCGGTTTCGTTTTGTTGCCTGGTGCTATTAATTATGGGTACAGCATAGTTAATTACATCGTCATAACGTTTATCTAAAAAGTACACCGCGGTGATATAATAAGGATAACTGTTTTGATATTTTTTTGAGTTTTTAAGCTTCTCGAAATCTAATAAAGCTAAGTGGTAATCTTTATTCAGGTAAGCGATGTAGGCAAAATAGTAGGTAGCATCGTCCGTATACGGCGACTTTTTATTTTTTACCTGGCTAAATAATGTCTGCGCGTTTTTATAATCGTTGGTAGCAAAATAAGCATAACCTTTTCTGAATTTGTATTCGGTATTCTCACGGCCACTCAGATCATTAGCATTTACTTTATCAAACCAACGTATGGTTTCTATATAGTTTGATCGTTTTGAGTAAGATTTTCCTATTTGAAAGTAAGCTAGTTTGGTTAACGGATTTTCAGGATGTTCTTTTATAAATTTCAGGAACAGGCTCTCGGCATTATCATTACCCAGTTCCAATGCACATAGTGCAATGTAGTATTGCGCGTTTTCTTGTACCAGCGATAATTCTGATTCAAATTTTGGCTGGTTACTGGTTTTTAACCGTGAACTTTCTACCTGTTTAAATTGCTCGCTGGCTGCCACATACTTTTCCTTATCCAAAAGCTCCATACCAGTGTGGTAGGTGTTATAAATTTTAAAGGAAGGGTTTTGCTGTGCGTAAACAGATACTGTAAGTAATGAAAAAACGGGTAGGATGTATTTGATTTTTATCATAAAACGCGTACAAAGGATATGCTAAATTAGTAAACCCAAAAGTTGCAATTCACATTAGTAATTAACAAATGTGGAAAATCAAATTAACGAAACTAAAACAGGGTTTGTTGTAGGTGTTGAAAACTTTAAAAATGTGAGTAGGGCTGATCAGGCCGCAAGTTGTTTGTGTACCGTATCTAATAATTCATTAATATCAAAAGGCTTGGCTACATAATCATTTGGCCCCATATCAGCATTAAAATAGCCTGATACAGTATGGCTGGCTGATACCAATATTACCGGGATATCATGTGTTTCAGTTTTGGATTTTATGCTTTTGCAGAGCTCTCGTCCGTCCATTGTACCTAACATAATGTCTAATAATATTAGGTCGGGTATATGTTCATTTATTTTATCAAAAAGTAAGTGCCCGTCAGAAAGGGTATCAACTATGTACCCGGAGTCCTCTAATATATATTTCAGAACCTCTAATATGTCCTGATCATCATCCACCACTAATATCCGTTGCATTTCAAAGTATTATAACAGTATTTGCAAAAATGTTAATTCTCTCTTCGGTAACTCTGATAACAATATCTATACCAAATATGCCTTGTTTAGCATTTATAAACACATTATAGCTATATGAAATAATTATATACAACAAAGCAGGGCATTTATAGTGCCCTGCTCTGTAAATTGGAGTAACTACTGTTTAGTAACCAAATACTTGTTTTAGGTCAGGTTTTATCAATTCACCATATTTTTTAAGGTCATCAGCACTTACCTTTTTATCAGACGCCACAATGCAATAAACGTATGGCTTACCTTTTAACTCAGTATCATGAAATGTCTTCATATCCGCGTAGCTTAATTTTTCAATTGCGGTAAAGGTGTTTTTGCGCTCATCATAATCTATTCCGCGGCGTTTGGCACTTAAATAGGATAACATGATATCATCTTCAATTATGCGCCCCGTTTCAATAGATTTACGAATATTGTCCCTGGCGGTTGCTATGCCTTTTTCAGAGTCGGGTAAATCATTGTTTAATAACTCATTCATGCTTTTTATAGATTCGTTGAGCTTGTCTGCCTGGGTACCTACATAGGCCACAAATATATCGCGGTCATCCTTTTTAGTAGGTGGCACATATTGTGCGTACGTAGAATAGGCCAACGCTTTTGATTCGCGAATGGTTTGAAAAACTATGGTATTCATCCCGTTACCAAAATAATTATTAAACATATCTATTTGTGGTGCTTTAGCCGGGCTGTATATTGATTCCGGGCGCACCCAATAAATCTCTGCCTGTACCATATCATAATCAGCAAATAACACTTTGTTACTGGTTGGTACTATTTTAACAAAAGTTTTTTGTGGCGGGTAGTCTGTAAATGTAGCCGGAGTTTTGTGTAACCGGGCAATATTGTCTGCTGCCTGTGTTGCGGTTTGGGGGCCATAATACAATACTATGTGTTTATAGTTATTTAACTGGTGTAATATTTTTACCAGGTCCTCAGCTTTTATAGCCTCTATTTCCTCATCAGTTAAAGTATTATTAAAAGGATTAACCGGGCCATATTGAGCGTAGCTAACCAAGCCTTGTATAATTGATGTTTTATTTAGTTTAGCGTTCTCTCTTGATCGTTTTAAACGAATTTTTAAACCTGCTAAAGCGGTTTCGTCTGGTTTGCAATTGGCTAACAAATCTTCATATAATTTCAAGGTAGCATCAAAGTTTTCTTGTAGGCCGTTAAAGCTCACGGTGGTTATTTCGCCACTTACTGTAATGCTATATGCTGATGCCAGTTTGTAAAACTCCTTACTAAAATCTTCAGCGGTTTTAGTATTGGTACCTATATATTGCAGATATAAGGTGGCAAGGGGTAGTATTTTACTATTGTAGCTACCCATATCATAACGATAGTATAATTTAAATATGCTGTTATCCTTGTTTTGAACAGCTAACAATTCGTTAGGGCCTGATTTTGCCCGTTGTATATCCTTATCATAATCCAGCCAAACAGGTTTTATTGCAGTTGCCGGCATAGCGTTAACCTTCTTTAAAAATGGTGATTGCGCGGTGGCATTTACATTAACCGGGGTAATGGTTGGTTTATCTACTTTAACGATGGATTTATCCTCGCCCTGGCGTTTATAAACAACCACATAGTTATTGTCATTAAAATATTTAATAGCAAAGTTTACTATTTGTGCTTTGGTGATTTTTGAAAGGCTGTTTACCAATGATACCTGCGTTTGCCAATCAATACCTGATGTGTAGGTCTCCATTAAGTTATTGGCACGTGCCAGGTAGTTCTCGTTTTTTTCAAGTATGCTTTTCTTTAAGTTATTTACGATAGATTGCACGAGGTCATCAGAAAAATTACCGCTTCTTAGTTTGGCAATTTCGCCCAGCATTAAAGCCTTCACTTCATCTAATGATTGTCCTTTAACCGGGTTCCCTTGCAATAGCAGTACACTATAATCTTTTAATGTGTATGATTCTGCAACCGCGCTCAGTAATTTTTGCTTTTTAACCAGGTTAAGATCAAATAATCCCGCTTTGCCATTGGTCAGCATGGCGCCAATCAGGTCAAGCATACGTGCGTCGCTGGTATTTGCCCCCGGGAAGCGGAACCCAATAGTTAAGTTTTCGGGCGTTGGTCCGTAAACTTCACGCACTATAGGGCTGGTAATTGGTTTTTCGGTATCAAATTTATAAGAAGGAATAGCTTTAGCCTTCATAGAATTGAAATGAAGCGCCACTTTTTTGATCATTACATCCGGGTTAAAATCACCGGCAAAAATTAAACCCATGTTATTGGGCACGTAATAATCATAATAGTATTTGCGTATGGCTTTTAATGATGGGTTTTTTAAGTGTTCAACCGTACCAATAGTAGTTTGCTTACCATAATTATTATTGGGGAATAAAGCCGCGAATAAGGATTCTATTACCTTGTTTGGATCGCTATCCAATGTGCGGTTTTTCTCTTCATATACGGCCTCTAACTCGGTATGGAAAATACGCAGTACCGGTTTGCGAAAACGTTCTTCCTGTACGGTCAAGTATTTATCTACAGCACTGGCAGGTATATCATCGGTATAAACAGTTTGCTCAAATGAAGTAAAGGCATTTGTTTTTTGGGCGCCCATGGAGGCCATCATTTTATCATATTCGTTAGCAATGGCATATTTTGACGCCTGGCCCGATACCTGGTCAATTTGCTTATAAATTTCTTTACGTTTGGCTTCGTCTTTGGTGGAGTTATATTGCTCATATAGGTTATCTATCTGGTCAAGCAATGGCTTTTCTTTCTCCCAGTTTAATGATCCGTATTTATCGGTCCCTTTAAACATCATGTGCTCCAGGTAATGCGCTAAACCCGTATGATCAGCCGGATCAGTTTTGCTACCCGCTTTAACAGCTACATAAGCTTGTATGCGCGGTTGCTTTGGGGTAGGGCTCAATATTACCGTTAAACCGTTCTTTAAAGTATAAAAACGTGTTTTAGTAGGATCGCCGGATACATATTTATAAGTATATCCGCCCGAGGTAGCTGTTTTCCATGCAAAGTTTTGGGCAGATGAGATTTCCGCGGAAGCGAAAAACAAAAAAGCGAGCAATAAAGGTTTAAGTTTCATAGTGCATTTTATTTGAACTATAAATATATCTAAAAGCTATTAAACAAAAAAGCCTCGATTATTTCATCGGGGCTTTTTGTTTATGCGATCAATTAATAATCGTCTGAATTCCTTTTGCCGTTACTTCTGTCGCGAAAACCGCCGCCGCCTCTTTTATCATTGTCGCGATAGCTGCCTCCGGCTTTTTTATCGCTATTACGAAAATTATTACCGCTGCTATTTCCGCCACGATAACCGCCATCATTATTATTGCTACGATAACCGCCATCGCTACCGCTACTGTTTCCGCCCCGGTAACCACCGCCGTTATTTCCGCCACGATAGCCTCCGCTTCCTCCACCACCTGATGGGCGTTCGGTGCGTTCTTTTTCTTTCGCCTCACTAACGGCTATGGCTTTGTCTAAAATTTGGGTGTCATTTAATCCGCTTATGGCGGCCAATGCCTCTTCAGCGTTAGGCATCTCTACAAAAGCATAACATTTGCTTCTGCCGGTTTCACGGTCCATAATTACATTGGCAGTACTTACCTCGCCATAGGGGGCAAATAATTCGGTTACATCCGCCTCCTTAAATTGATAGGGCAGCTTGGCAATAAAAATTTTCATTGGTAGAATATTGTTGGTTAAGCAATGTATTAATAAAGAAAGTATGAGCTATAATGCTTTACTAGCCTTTATATTGCTTGAAATTAATTATTTATAAATTAATATCCAATTGAAATGCCCGGAAAAGCTATTATATCAACAATATTACGGGACCTATTGTTTGATTAAATGGTTTACTTTCTCAACCAGTTCATTTAAGTCAAAGGGCTTATTGATAATGGCGTCGCAACCATAAGCAAAAAGATCAGCCTGATGATTAATATAGGCCGAGAAAATAATAACAGGAGTGTTACCAAATTGAGGATGGGCTTTAATTTCCCTGCAAAGCTCGCCGCCGTTAATACCGGCTACTCTATAATCTAGTATTACCAAGTCGGGAGCAAAACTCTCAACCATTGGCATAACTTTAGTACCATCACCGGTACTTTTTACATTGAACTGCTCGTACTCGAGTGTCTCATGTACTATTTCCAGAATATCCTGGTTGTCGTCTAAAATTAAAATACGCTTTGACATAGGTTGTTTTGTAGAAACGTCGAAAAAGCAGTTAAATTATATTTTATACAAACGCGTTATAAAGGAGTAAAAGCAAATACTTATGCCTTTTTCGAATTACTAGAACCAAATATACACATATTTTAAATAAAAAAAATATTTACATAACTTATTATTAATTAAGCAATTACTGTATTTTTAGGTGTAAATTCAAGTAATAAAAAAGCCATAGATAATAGGTCTATGGCTTTAAATTGGTGTTTTAAATTATCAGGGTTTCTTATAGACATATGCATTAGGATAATGCCCATGTTTCTTAAAATATGCTTCACGATATGCAGCACGACGTTTCTTTTCTTTTGCTTTACGGCTTTCGTTACCAATAATATAACCGCCACCTGCACCTACAGCCCCGCCAATTAAGGCCCCGCCTACGTTTTTACCAATAATGCCACCTGCAACGGCACCAGCCGCACCGCCAATTATAGCGCCTTTGCCTTGTTCACTTACGCCCTTGTTTTCTTGTGCATGTGCAAAATTACCGGCTGACAGTAATAAACCCATCGTAACACCGGTATATAAAATTATCTTTTTCATAGGTATCTGTCTTAAATATTTCAATTACTATATCAAATAATAAGCCAAATGCCTTTAGTGCCTGGTAATCTCATTTTACAGTTACTTATTTTTAAAAACGTATGTTTTTGTAGGCGATAGTGTTAATAAAAATTACATTAAATAAATAGGTGGTTACCTGCAAAAAACGATCTTTGCCCACTTACCAGGATATTGCTCTTAATGACCAAACAGAGATATTTTTTTACAGTTTTAATATTAGGTGCGCTTACCGCGCTGGGACCTTTCTCTATTGATATGTATCTTCCCGGTTTTCCGGCTATTGCTAAATCATTAAACACTACAACGGCACAAGTTTCCTTATCCTTATCAAGTTTTTTTATTGGTATATCGGCAGGGCAGTTATTGTATGGGCCATTGTTGGATAGATTTGGTCGTAAAAAGCCTTTATATGCGGGGTTGGTTTTATACATAGTTGCATCTATAGGCTGTTTTTTTGCTGCGGATATACAAACACTCATTTGGTTACGGTTTATACAGGCATTAGGCAGTTGTGCAGCAGGGGTAGCCTCTATGACTATGGTACGTGATATTTTTCCGTTAAAAGACAATGCCAAAATATTTGCTTTGCTTATACTAATACTAGGTGCATCGCCCATGGTAGCACCAACTATTGGCGGATACGTAACTGAAACCTGGAACTGGCACTTGATATTTATTATACTGGGAGGGATGGCAGTATTGATCATGCTTGCGGTTGTTTTTTTCCTGCCAGAGAGTTATAAGGCCGACCCAACATATTCTTTAAAACCGGGTCCAATTATCAATAGCTTTTTAGCTGTAATTAAAAACTCACAATTTTATACCTACACTTTTACCGGGGCGTTTGCCTTTGCAGGCTTATTTGTTTATGTAGCCGGGTCGCCCTTAGTATTTATGGAAGTTTTTAAAGTAAGTGCCAAAACTTATGGTTGGATATTTGCCGGGCTTTCTATTGGTTTTATAGGATCGAGCCAGGTAAACAATATTCTGCTTAAAAAATACAGAAGCGAGCAGATCATATTTTACTCGTTAATTGTACAATCAGTAACCGCTACTACATTTTTAATAGGCAGTATATACGGATTGTTTGGCCTGGGTGGTACTATTTGTATGATATTTATTTTGTTATGCTGTATCGGTTTAGCTAATCCAAATGCCTCAGCGTTATCATTGGCACCGTTTGAAAAAAACGCGGGTACTGCATCATCTTTATTGGGCGCGTTGCAATTGGGCTTAGGGGCATTGGTATCATTCGCGGTTAGTTCTTTTGATAGCCGCAGTGCTGTGCCTATGGCCGGTATTATGGCAGTTTCGGCATGTATCGCGTTTGTTGTTTTATTAATAGGGCGGCGATTAATTAAGCACCCGCTTAGCGGCGGCTCATCAATAACGGTAGGGCATTAATATTCCTTAATAACAATAACCACTTAACCCTGGCTTCCTAAAGCTTCATATATATTATAAATGATCTTTAAGCGCTTTTTTGCGCATACGTCTCTCGGCTGATTTTACTTCATCCTTTTCACTTATAGGCATTTCAGTTTTTATTTTTGCTGAAGTTGATGAGGAAGTGTGTTTTGTTGAATTATTTGCCTGCGATTCCTTATTCTGAGTTTTCATACCTAATGCTATTTATCTATATAAATAACTTATATCCATACAAAAGGTTTTTGAAAATTTGAGTAAAATGTTTTGCTTTTTAAGTAATCAATGTGTAAATTGTATAACAATTGATACAAGCATTTTTTTTACTTAAAAAGGGGCTATCATGAAAAAACAATTAACCGCTAACCAACCTGCGCCAGCCGGTGAGGTTAAAGCCGAAATGCAAAGTGCAAATGCGGCCACAAATCGTAAAGTTGTATATAACCATAAAGCTGCGGATTACAGTCATGGCAGGGTTAACAGACACGCTATAGGCGTTAACCACGAACCGGGTTTATTTAGTTAATAAACCTAACAAGAAATAGGATAATTGACCTCTGAAAAGGGGCGGGGTAAACTACGGTTAAATACTATTGTTGCTTTTGTAGTTTTTGAGCCTTCTTAATACTATCCTGTTTAGCTTTTTCTTTTTTCTTAAAAAATCCGCGGAGCAAAAAGTTACTTTGAGCAGCTTCCAGATCCTCATTTAACTTAACAGAGCTTTGCTGCAAGTAATTTAAAGTACTTTGTACTTGCGCAGCACCTTTAGGGTCATTTAATAGTACACCAATAGTGTTATCTGTACGGTTTAACTTATCGCTGGCTTTACTAAGGTTGCTGGTAATAACAGCAGCATCAGTAGCTGATTTCTGTAACTGTGTAACCGTAGCTTTAAAACGATTAAAGGTTACGGTATCGGTTAATAGCTTATCAGCCAATCCGCCCTTGGTATTCATCTTTCTACTAAATACGTCCAATTGGGTGGCCATGCGTGCTGCACTGGCTGTAGTAGCCTCTAAATTGCGCATGGAGTTACGTAATTGTATAGCCATCAAGCTATCGGCCATTAAAGTACCAACGGTACCTTTACCCTGTAATATTTTACGGCTCAATAATTTAAAATCGCCGGTTATGGATAGCAAATTTTGATTGTTTTGTTGCAAGGTTTTCATCATATCATCGGTTGATGTAAGCTTTTCGGCCTGTAGTACATCACCATCCTGTATAATAGGAGCCTGCGGGCTGCCCCCGTCAATCACAATGATTTTATTCCCAATTAACCCGTCCGAACTGATGCGGGCATTAGCATTACGGTGTATATATTGCTGTGTGCCCTGGTCAACACTCATAAAAACTTCAACCTGACCGGGCCCGATAAAGCGAATGTTACTTATAGTACCCACCTTTACACCCGAGAACCAAACGTTGTTGCCTTTTTTTAATCCGGCCACATCGTCAAATACCGAACTCAAGCGAATACTTTTTATAAAAGTTTTTTGTTGGCCGCCTAACGTAAGTACGCCCACTACAAACAAAATAAGGCCCAGGGCTAAAAATATCCCCACCATTATTCCGCGTTTATTATCTGCTTTATCCATTATAAATTAATGTCGTAAATCTATTGTATAAAATTGTAATCAAAAAATGGTTTAACACGCTCATCATTAGTGTCAAAAACCTCGTCAAAAGTACCTGTGCGCTGAAACTGTCCATCAAGCAACATAGATATCCTGTCGCCAACCATTTTAGCACAAGTCAAATCGTGTGTAATAACAATGGATGATGTTTTAAAACGCTCCTGCACCTCGTTTATCAACTCATTGATCTCGATACAGGTTATAGGGTCAAGCCCGGCAGTAGGCTCATCATACAGCATTATTTCGGGGTTCAATATCAGTGTACGGGCAATACCTATACGCTTGCGCTGTCCGCCCGAAAGTTCAGATGGCATCTGGTTAATTGTTTGCGATAAGCCAACCGCATCCAAAACCGTTTCAACCGAGGTGTTAATTTCTTTACGTGTTAAGTTTTTACGATTGCGTACCAATGGGAATTCCAGGTTTTTACGCACCGTCATACTATCATATAACGCACTGTTTTGAAACGAGAACCCAATACGTATACGTAACTCCTGTAACTCTTTTTCAGATATAGCTGCTATTTGATGGCCGAGTACTTCTACCGTGCCCTCATCTGGTTGTAATAGCCCGGATATGATCTTGATCAAAACCGATTTACCAGTACCTGAACGGCCCAATACCACCAGGTTCTCGCCTTGATACAAATCAAGATCAACGCCACGTAATACGGAATAATCTTCAAAAGCTTTTTTTAAGCCTTTAATGCGTATTACAGCATTGTTTGGATCTATATGTGGTTGTGCTTTCTTCATTACCTAAACCAACCCGCTATTTGCACAATTAAAACTTCTTCTACAAAAACCAAAAACATAGCGGTTACTACCGCGCCATTGGCCGCTTTACCCACACCTTCGGTGCCTTTGGTTGAATAATACCCCTGGTAGCAACCAACAATGCCAATAGTAAACCCAAATACCATTGATTTTACCAATGACGACCAAAAATCAACAAAGGTAAGCGGATCAAAAACCTGTTGTATAAAGGTGGTGTAGCTGGTACCCTCGTTGGTAGCAACATTTAAATAACCACCCAAAATGGCAATAAAGCCGGTATAAGTTGCTAAAATAGGTATGGCGATAGTAGTAGCCAATACACGGGTAACTACCAAAAATTTAAACGGATTAGTACCTGATACTTCCATAGCATCAATTTGCTCGGTAACGCGCATGGAGCCTAATTCGGCACCAATACTGGAGCCAACCTTACCTGCAGCAA
This sequence comes from uncultured Mucilaginibacter sp., assembly GCA_964524015.1. Classification (GTDB taxonomy): domain Bacteria; phylum Bacteroidota; class Bacteroidia; order Sphingobacteriales; family Sphingobacteriaceae; genus Mucilaginibacter. Next base: position 12,822 of record CAZGBN010000028.1, read on the forward strand.
TTAACGCGGTAACCAATGGTGCCAGTGCCCGCATAATAGCAATAGATACTAATGATGGCAACCATGAAGTAGCACCAAATTCAGATAGTGACGGGCGCGATTGCTTGGTGAAAATTACACCAACAATAAACCCGGTTACCGATATAAGGGTAAATGAACGTACGCCAACTTCGTAACATTGGCGCATAATTTCTTTAAACTCAAAAGGGGGAACAAATGCTTCCTTAAAAAAGCGCAGTATAAACAAGTGGATATCATACAGGCTGCTAAAAAAGTTTGACAAGCGTTTTTTTAAGCCTGTGCCTCTTTTAGTTATTGGTTTAGTAGTGCTGTTTGTAGTATCCATTTACGGCGACAAAGGTATTATTTATACCAGAAAATGCAGATGAATATCTGTAAAAACTTGTTGCTAATGGTTAATATGACTTTAAGTTTATATAGTTCGACTTTAATTTTTTAAAACCATTAATACCTGTAATCCTTTAATAATAAAAAGATCTATATGAATCCGTATCAGCAAAAATGGTTAGAGATGATGCAAAAAGCAAACCTTAAAGGATGGACAGTTAAGGCAGTTGAGGATAATATTTATATTGATATGCCACACGTTACCGATTTAAAATTGATAAAAGATAACATACCATCTACGCTTGGGGCAATGGCTTTGGATATTACCGAACCTAAAACACGTGTAAGGTTTATTTTTCATAATGGATATGAAACTTTTGATTATATCCTAAATCCTGATAGCCGCGATTTAAGTGAGGGATGATTTAACAATCCCCGTCAACCTCACAACTATCACCCTTAATAACATCCAGTTTAGGTTTAGTAGCGGCCCATTCACTGTATGCTTTTTCCAATGTTTGTAAAAATACGGGTACAGCTTGTGCACCTGATATGCCATACTTTCTGTCCATCACAAAAAACGGAACCGCGTTAATGCCTAATTGCTGTGCTTCGGCGATATCAAAGTTTACATCCCCGGCATATTTATCTGTGGCTAAAGCAGTTTTTACCTCATCAGCATTTAAGCCAATACTTTCACCCAATTGAGCTAGCGTATCATGATCAGCCATATTTTTGCCCTCGGTAAAATAAGCTTTAAATAGCGCTTCTTCAGCCTCAATCCCTAATCCGTTTTGCTTAGCCAGATGTGCAAAACGGTGCGCATCAAAACTATTAGCCACAACAGCTTTATCTAAATTATAGGTCAGGCCCTCCCCGGCAGCCATTTGGGTAACATGATTTTGTAGTTGATGCGCATGGTCAATAGTAAAACCTTTTCTATCTGCCAGGTATTGTGCGCTGCTAATGGTGGTGTCGGTAACCAGGTCAGGATTCAACTGAAAACTTTTCCACTTTATCTCTACTTCATCCTTATGTGCAAATTGTTGTAAAGCGGTTTCAAACCTGCGTTTGCCAATGTAGCAAAACGGGCACATTACATCACTCCAAATCTCTATTTTCATAATACAAAGGTAGAGTGTCTTATTTTTAATAGGGTAAGGATAAAGTCAAATTTAAATGGCTACGGTTTGATTCACCCCGACGGCTTGGTCATCCAAAATCATGGTTTACACATTTTGACTTGTGTAAACAATTAAATAATTGATAATGAATTGTTTAATATAAAAAAACATGCCAAAATGTGTTAACCTTTGTTAACCTTGTTATTTGCTTTCCCTCTCCACTAATTCCATTCCGCATTTGGAGCATGTACCCGGTTTATCCGAGCCGACTTCTTTATCCATAGTACAGAAGTATTTGTATTGCTTAGTGTCCTTTTTTTCTTCGGAATGGCAAGCGCCTAAACTTAACGCGCATGCCATAAAAGCTATCATTAGTTTTAATTTCATCTTACTTGTTCTTTAAAAAAGCTATAAAGCCCAGCAAAGCTATTATCAAAATTCCACCTGCAAAAATCATACTTACTATGTCCCTTATGTTTTTGCCCGCCCACGTCATCCAGAAAAATTTATGAAGGAAGATAAAGGATAACCCCTCGGCACGGTCTAAAGATGAAACTTTGGTAGCCAGCTTGGCCGATGTGGTTTCAATATAAATATCCGCATCAGGGTAGCTTATTTTTTGAACAGGTAAGCGTTTATTGATGAAGCCATAATCATTAGTAAACTGGCCTATACGAGAAATGGAATCAGGGGTATTGTTTCGGCCTGTATAATAATTGCCTAAATGAGCAGCATATTGTTCATCGCCATTTGATAACTCATTTCCGTTAGCAGCATCAAAATATGATATTCGCTTTTTGTTATTGGTTACCTGGTAATAAGTCTTTCCATTAAAATCAGCCAGAGCAATTCTTTTGATCAAACTATCGGCAATAGGTAATTTCAGATTCGACACGTTTAACTGTTCGCGTTTGATCAATTGCTGGTAAGGCTGCTTTGCGGCCTCACCATTGTACAAACCAATAAACAAGTGGAATGCTCCGCTGATAACAAACATCAGCATAACTAATGAAACTATTAATCCTATTTGCCGGTGGTAACGATGGATAAAGCGGTTGTCATTTATGCCGTTCTGCTTACGTTTTTGCTGTACGGTTTTAAAGCTTTTCCAATACAAGCCGTATACAATTAAGCCGCTTATCAATGTAAAAAGCATCACACTTACCAGGCTAAGTAATACTACGCTCCTGAACTTTTCTCCGCCTATATCTGCCAAAAAATTCCAGGTGTGAAATTGCTCAAATATCCACAGGAAACATTTGCGTGTATTATTGTTAAACGTACCCATACGGCTTTGAGACGTTTCTACATAAACATCCATACTGTCAGGGCGATCAAATGATACTTTCCAAACAGGTAGTAGACGATTGACGAGCTGGTATTGTCCGTCAAATTGGGTTTGCGGAGTAACACTATTTATGGCAGATGAACTATCCTGTGTGAAGTAGCGGGCCAGGTAAACAGCATATAATTTATCCCCCTCGGATAACGGGTAGCCATCTTTTGCCGAATAATAATACCAGGTACTATCCTTGCTTAACACTTGGTAGTAACTGCCTTTATCAAACTTAACCAAATTAAAATTTCTTAGCTCAGTTATAGAGTTTTGATCTAATATTTGTTGTATAGATAGGATAGGTTTAATATCACTTTGCAATGGTTGTTCAAAAGTTTCTTTAGCTATTGACGGCCTGAACCAGTTTGACATAAACGGGTGCGATACCCCGCTAATGGTAAAAAATATAACCGGTACCAGGGCTATTAACCCTAGTACGCGGTGCCATTTATAAAAATTGCGTTTGTTCATGTTTTAGTATTTTGAAAACGAATAACTAATACCTACAGTAAATACCCTTGGCGGGGCTGCAGTATAAGTATCGCCATATTGGTTACTCACTACGTTAGTGGCATATAATGCGTTTGTAATGTTTAAGGCATTAAACCAGATACCCGCGCCTTTTAGTACATTGTTTTTAAAGTTATAACCCATGCGCAAATTATAAATATTATAACCCGAATAGTTTTTTGTATTAGCCGGATTGGTAAAAAATCCATCCAAATGCTGCCACTCGGCAGCTATCCTGAAACCTTTAAAATAGTTAGGCTTATACGTAATTTCAGAATTGGCTATCCAGTTAGGGGCATTGTTCATGGTTTTGCCGTTATAGCTAACGTTAGTGCCGTTTACTACCTCACTATAATCTATATAAGTATGCCTGGCGTTAGTTCCGCCAAAGCGGAAACTTAATGAGCTAACCGGTGCATAAGTTAATGAGTACTCAATTCCACGATGACGTGTTGCCCCTGCATTTTGATTTTGTGTAGTATTATCAGGTAATAATTGGGTAATTATCTCATTTTTGCCTTCCAAATTATATAAACTCACCTCAAAAAACATTTTTTTATTTAAAGCGGATAACCAGCCACCTACTTCGTAATTATTAAATGTAGCCTGCTTTAATGGCGATAACTGCCTTGAACTGTATAGCCCATTTGTCTCTGGTGGTTGAAAACCCACACTGTAGTTGGCATATAATCCTTTATTGTTACCTAGGTCGTATGTCAAACCCACTTTAGGTGCTACAATATTAAAATCGTTGGTTTCCTGTTGTTTATATTTGGTGTTACCAGGTGGCAGGTTATTGTTGAAGTTGTAATGTACCCTATCATAACGTAAGCCCAAAACTATTCTTAACGGCTCAACAGGATGCATTTGATATTGGGTATATGCCGCGGTATTAAATAGTTTTATGCGATAATCGTCAATATAAACACCTGTATTGGTAAATCCGGTATAATAGTTATTAGCCACATCTTTATTGATGTTTAAGTATTGCGCGTAAAAGGAACTTGGACTATTATCTAAATAAGCACCAACAATTAACCGCGAATGCAGAAAGTTAAAGTCCATGCGGTGCTGGGTTAATAAACCGTAGCTGTTAAAGCGTTGGTCGTTAACCTGCCCGTTTGAACTGGTATATACTCCAGCAACCCTTACGTCTGATATATAATAACTAGGCAATTGTGCAGTTGTATTGGTACGATAGAACAGTGTTAAAAATGTACTGCTTTTATCATTCCATATATGTTGCAGATTAGCACTGGCCCTAAATGCTTCAACGCGACGATAGGTAAAACGATTGTTGCTGCCATAATTTTTGCTGTAAAAACGTGTGGCATCCAAGCTGCCCGGTGTTTGGGTATTTAAATAATTATAAGCCGCGGTTGTGGTTAGTTTGGTTTGACTGTTAAAGTCATAGGTGGTTTTAAAATTGGCCGAGTATTTATCAAAATCAGAATAATCCTGCCAGCCGTCGCGTTGCCTTACACCATAACCACCCACATATAAACCAAACTTGCCTTTGGTGAAACCACCATCCGCATCTACGCGGCGGTAGTTATAATTATCACCCTGGATAGAAAAATTACCTGCATAGCCCGATGGCGGCCCTTGTGTGATAAAGTTAATAGCGCCGCCAATGGAGTTACTGCCGTATAATGACGATGCCGGACCTTTGATAACTTCAATATCTTTTACGCCAGTCATATTGATCTCGTATAAAGAATTGTGATTAAAAATACCGGTTGGACGAATAGGTACACCATCTTCCATATATAAATACATAGCGTTATAAGTTATAGGCTGACGAATGGCCATGGTATGTTGCTCATTGCCTAAATTAACCATGTACACACCCGGAACTTTATTTATCAACTGGTATAATGCGGTGGCTTTGGTATCCTGTATTTGTACTGAATTGATCTTGCTGATGGCAATAGGCGCATCCTGCCTGGCTTGCCCCTCGCGGCTGGCTGATACAATAACCGGTTGCAAATCAATAGCCGAAGGCGAAAGGGCAATATTTAAACGGCTGAATTTGACTTCGGTTAAATTAACAGTATGAGGGTTATAACCAACCATAGTAAATTTAAGGCTGGTAACATTTACAGGTACATCAAAGTCGCCTTTAGCGTTAACCGGTATTTGTTTGTTATTGTTATCAGTAATAATGGTACCGGGCAAAGCCTCGTGCGTAATGGCATCGGTCACCGTTCCGGGCATTAAGGTTTGGCTTTGTGCGGATATGGATAGTAATAGAAAGTATATAAAAATGAAATATGGTTTCATTTATTGTAAGTTGAGGAGTTGCCTCCTTGTTATGAAATAGGATAATTAAATAATCAACGTTATTGTCCGGAACGAAACAATTTCTGAACTATACAGGTATAGCAATGAGACTCTACTGAGTTGCAGATGCAGAGATTGTTACGCTACGCTCACAATGACGCGTTGTTAAAAGAAAATAATTATTATCCTACCCGCGGAGGCTGGTAGATGCTGCCCGGAGATACGGACTGGTCAGAATACTGATACGGGGTAGTGATCAACTGAATCAACTGGTTGTAGAATACATTAGTTGTTGCAGTTGCATAAAAAACTTCCTGGAAAAGATTTTTTTGAGCCTGGCGTTCGGCGCTTTTTTCCTTCTCGCTGGCCTGGTTTATCTTTTTCATGAAGTAACATTTACCATTACAATGCAATTGTGGCTTATCCCGGTTTTCGCAAAGTGTGGTGGCAATGTATTTTTTGTTTAACTCAAACCCCGCATACACAAAAAAGTACGAGTAATTGGCCGTTAACAGCGCAATTAACAATAGCATAGCGGTTATGCGTTTCATCATGCGGCAAATGTAGGTACTGTATTACATAAATGCAACGCTGAGCTATAGAATATTGTTTGTATAAAAAAAGCCTTACCATTGGTAAGGCTTTTACTAAAATAAGTTTAATTATTTAGCGCGCTTAAGCAACACATGAAAATTTTGGCCATTAACATCAGAATCAATAGTTATTGAATCGCCATAGAATTTGCCTTTATTTAAAATAGACTGATCGCCAAAAGCAGTTTTGAATGAAAAGTTATTTCCATCTATTTTACCTTCGGTAATGTTAGTAGGTTCGCTTTGAGGGAAAAGAAATGTACCTGTTAATATATTGCCTTCAGCTTTAAAATTGTAAGTAAGCGCAAACTCGGTATCGCCATCCGGGCCTTTAACACTACCTACCCATTTACCTGTCAAATCAGCAGCAATAGCAGCCAGGCAAATAATTGCACCACATAACACTAAAGTGGTGGTTGTAAAAAATTTTTTCATTTTAATTGGTTTTTAATTTTAGCTAAAATAAGGTTTATTTTAAAATTAGCTATTGTTAAGTATTGTTTGTTATTAGATTGTATAAACTGCGTTTTGTTACTTTTATTTTGACAGCTGATGCTTATTTAACCTCAATGGGTAAAAGTTTATAAGTAAAACTATACAAGCCATTGTGAAAAGTAAATGTAATTGTAATTTTTTGCGATACAGGTTTACCATCAACCGTAGCGGGTTCTAAAAAAGGTAATGTATATAGCTGTTTTGTAAGTCCACTAACCAACATATCATCAAACTCATTTTGCTTTATAACCCGCACTAGTTTACCTGTTTTATCTATTTCGCCATCTATTATTAAAACGTTATTGCCGTAAGGCGTTAAATTGACCTTGCTAAAATAAGGTTCTACAATCTGCTGGATATGTTTTGAAAGAGAATTGAAGCCACCGTTATATTTCGCATTTACAATACTTTTTACCATGCTTGTTCCTGAACAATCAGCTAAAGATATTTTAAAGCCCTCGGCATTAACATATGGTAACAGATCTGCCGAATACAATATCGCTCTCGGGGCATCAACATATTCGCCTAATGGGCCATCACCATTTGTAAAAACTCCTTTTTTATAGGTTTCCGTAAGTAAGGTGGTTCTATCACTTCGTTTAATAGCCTTCCAGGTGCCGTCAGGTTTGCCGTTTACCAGTTTGCCTTTCCAATATATATCATTCAGGTCTAACTGATAATTACCGTTGCCATTTTCTATCGTTTTTACACCTTTGGCATCCCAGCTATCAATAATATTTATATCCTTTCCGTTTGCCTCAAAAGTTAATTTGGGTTTTCCATCGTCATAGTATATTTCCCAACGGCCATCAAATTTATTTTTCTTGAAATTGCCCTTGCTTACCAGATTGCCATTTAAATTTCTGCTTATAAAAGCGCCATCCTTAAGTCCATCAGCTGTATAGTTCCCTTCACTGATCACCAGCTCTGGGTTTAAACGGCTTACATCTCTAAATTTTCCGGTAAACTTATGATTTGATACATGCCCATAACGCACTATTTGACTACAGCTTTCTTCGATCATTTCAAAATTATTATTGTAGGATAGATTTACACTGTCTTTGTTAATAAACATAAATCTGTAACTGCGATTTGACCGATCAATAGAGAAGCTTTGCGCGTGTAAGTTGGAGCAAATAAAAATAAATGCTGCCAATGCTATATAAAATGATTTCATTGCAAGGTTTATGATATGAAATTAGTGTTTGCTTATTAATTATCATAATTTATCCCAATAAATATTAAGGTGTTTTGTAAAGATATATGGGAGAGAATACCCCTTCGCTTACTGTATAATAACTTTTACCATCAGCGGCAAAACCTATGGCTTCTCCCATTTTTTCAACCTGGTAGGTTAATGTTTCAGGATTTTTTAGCAGAGTTTGCCAAAGGTGTTCTTTACCGTTACGTTTCCAGTAATAAACCTTTTCGTAGCTCTTTAATAATATTTTATCACCATCTTTTGATATATCGCCACCGGTTATCCATTTAAAGGGTTTGGTGCCCTCAAAAAATAGTTTTCCTCTAAAAGTTAGCGTTAAAGTATCGTTGGTTTTATGCTTAAGCGGAGATGTATATATGCGTACAGTATCTTTCCTTTTAGTAATTATATAAAATAATTTATCTACTGGGTCTATCATTAAGGTTTCGGCATCCTTTGGTCCATCCGGATATTGCAAATGCAATTTTTGTGAGGTTAGGGTGATTACGCTATCTTTTTGCCAAGATTTCTTTTCTTCAAAACGGTAAATTGTTATTGCTTTTCTTTCGGCCCCGTTATCGCCAATATCAGCTACATAAACATAGCTTTTTCCTTTGGCAGGCCCCGGACCAACGGCTATGTCTTCGCAATCATCATTGGCATTGTTACCATTATATTTTATGGTATGATGCAATTTCCCATCTGGCGAGATCATGAAAAAGCGACTTTCATCTCCACTATCGTTATGCACGTAAAACATATCAGTCAACAAGCCCGATGCGGCTATACCTGATGTTTCGCTCATGGCCCGGTCTGATAATCGGCCGGATACTGTTATTTGGCCAACAAGGTATTTATGCCGGGCGTATGATCCCCCAAATAACACCAACACCACAATTAAAAGTATGTTTCGTTTACGGATACGGCTTTTAGGTAATTGCATCATATTATAACAGCAAATTTAGCCATATCATACTTATAACCATAAAAAAAGGCTCCTTAATGGAGCCTTAATATTTATATGGTCATTTCCGCATCGGGTTTTGAAACATCGGTAAGGGCAACCTTGCCGCGTTCTTTTCTTAGTATACGGTTAAATAATGATATCTCTTTATCAAACAAAAACCGAAAGAATAATTTGGTCCATGATTTATGATAGAAAAGTGTATCATAATATTGAGGAGCTGTTTTTTTAATTTCAGGTAACTTGTTCCATGGAATAGAAGGAAAATCATGATGCTCGTTATGAAAGCCTACATTAAAGGCAACAGTGTTTAAACCGCCATAATAGCTGTAAGTTTCCTGTTCAACACTGTGTGTTAAATAGTGCTCTTGTACCCAGCGTGCTCCCAGCGGGTGCAAGCCTACCGAGAAAGAGAAGCTAAGCAATAAGTAAGCTAATGCAGGCCAGCCCATAAAGTAATATATAGCAGCTGTAAAGGCTGCACATGCCAATATGTTAGTTACTATCCAAATATCAAAAGTTTGTATCTCGCGCAATCGTGAAAGGCGAAATACCTGGAACAATGGATAAAACAATAACCATAAAGCTTTACCTAAAAATGAATTGTTAATAAGTTTAGCCTCCCATTTGTTAGGCAAATCGGCATCTAACTCATGCACACCCTGGAAAGAGTGATGTTTGATATGGTAACGCTCAAATGATATAGAACTTGGGAATATTTGCGGCATATTGGCAAAAATACCTGCCCAACGGTTAGCCGATTTGTTTTTAAATAAAAGCTGGTGGGCACACTCATGTATCATAACAAAAAGAGCATGATCTGCAAAAGCACCTAATAAATAGGCCGCGCCAAATATTAACCACCATGATTGGTCGCGTAGTAACCAGGCTAAAACTACCTGAAACGCAACTAATCCAATAATAGCGAAAATAGTGTTTGGGTTTTTACCGATTAAGTTACGCAAGTGAGGGAATTGTTTTAATATCTCTTTTGTGCGAATGCGATGTGGTTCAGATGCTTGTGAATAAACAAAATCAGTTTTTTTTGCCATAAAATTTTAGTACAGTTTCAATAATTTAAGTTATATAAAGGGCTTTTGGTTGTAATATTATTTGCTGTAAAATTAAATTACTTAATTTCAATAATAAATATAAATTTTCAAATATCTAGCTATTATTTATTACAGGCTAAATTACAGGCAATTATGTGAATGTGTTTATAACGATAATTAGTATGGGTTATTATGTTGATGTTATTACTTATTAGCAACACAAGAGGTTTTAAATATTGTTAATGTTTTTTATTATCATTATTTAATGGAACTAACCCCTCGCCGTAAAAAAGTACTCACCTATGTATTAACCCTTATCAGTGTCGGATTTTTATTACTGACAGCTTTTGTATTATATTATCCTGCATCTATGATTGACCGCGAATTCTCTGAAGAGGTACAGGAGTTTCAATACCCGTTTTTTGATAATGCGATGAAGCTGGTTAGCTACCCGGGTTATATGCCTGAGGCACCAATAATGGTTGTTATTTGCGCAGGTATTCTTTATATAAAAAAGCTTAAAAGGGAAGGGCTGTTTGTTTTACTTACTATGTTATCGGGCTTGGTAAGCACCATAGTTAAGTTTTTGGTAGATAGGCCCCGACCCGCTGCTAATCTGGTAAAGATAGCCTTGCAAACCCATCAGCAAAGTTTCCCTAGCGGGCACGTAATGTTTTATGTGATATTTTTTGGGTTTGTAGCTTTACTAATGTATTATCTTAAAGCAATTAGTAAAACATTGCGCATAACAATTGGCTCATTATGTATGGTAATGATTTTTAGCATCCCCGTTTCGCGTATATACCTGGGTGCACATTGGTTTACTGATGTATTGGGTGGCTTTTTATTAGGTATTATATGTTTATACACGTTGGGCTATTTTTATTTGAAAGATCAGCAGCAGGCATAAATTTTATAGTTCTATTTTTGTACCTGTGACTACAAATTCCAACGCTCATTTAAATGCCAAAAAAATACGGTTAGCTAATACTGTATTTTATTTTATATCCGGGTTTGGCTATGCCACCTGGGCATCACGTATACCCAGCATACAACGGGAACTTGACTTAAACGAAGCTGAATTAGGCTCGTTATTATTTGCTATGCCAATTGGGTTAATGTTAACACTACCTATAACCGGGCGTATATTAAGTACCTATAGCAGCCGGGCGGTGATGCTGTTTGGCGCTTTGTTTTTCAGTATAGTATTAAGTTTAATTGGGTTTAGCAGCACTGTTTGGCAACTAGCCATTATGCTTTTTTGTTTAGGTTCTGCGCGTAACTTGTTAAATATATCCACCAATGCGCAAGGAGTAGCTGTACAAACTTTATATGATAAATCTATCATGGCTACCTTTCATGGGGTTTGGAGTTTGGCCGGATTTGCGGGTGGGGCGGTTGGTTCAATAATGGTGTATTACAATATAGCAGCTGCGTACCATTTGCTTGGTGTAAGTATTTTGCTGGTAATATTTTCTGCCTGGTTTTTTTCGGGTACTATGTACCAGGAGCCTATACCCCAAACCAATAAAAAACTAATATCCTTACCAGAAGGGCCGTTATTAAAACTAGCGTTTATATGCTTTGCTTGTATGGCCTGCGAAAATACCATGTATGATTGGAGCGCCATTTATTTTGAAAAAGCAGTAAATGTACCTAAAGACACCGCGACATTTGGCTTTGTAGCTTACATGGTAGCCATGACTGCCGGCCGTTTTGTTGGCGATGCCTCGGTAAATAAGTACGGAGTTAAAATGGTATTAAACTATAGCGGCATTTTTATTTTTAGCGGGTTGATGTTGTCGGTAATATTACCTTATACCATAACCGCAGGGTTGGGTTTTATATTGGTTGGTTTGGGTGTATCGTGTATTGTACCTACGGTATTCCAAATAGCAGGACGGTCAACAAAAATGAGCAGCGGTACGGCATTGGCCTCTATGTCAACAATAGGGTATTTAGGTTTTTTATTGGTGCCACCATTAGTTGGTTTTGTTGCACAGGCAGCCAGTTTAAGGTGGTCGTTTGGTATAATAGCTATGCTGGGAGTATTAGTGATTGTTTTGGTAAAGACTATAAAAGGCGAAGATTGATTTATCGCCGAAGGCAAACTATTTTGCTATAAATTGGTTGTTATGAATAAACCAATTATTATGGCAACCGCTGCAGATAAACACTATAAATTTATAAATAGTAAAACGGGGAACGTTATTTATTACCACTCGTTAAGCGGTACTTTAACTACTGAAGAATTAAAGGCAGAGTTGGAAAAGGTAAAGGCGCAGGTAGCTACCCAAAATGCTATAATTTGGAGCACTATTTATTGGGAAGAAATAAAAGACGAGACCAAATAGAGACACAATTTTTTGTGTCTTCATTTACACATCATAAAGACGTAAATTACGTCTTTACTTTTTTATAAGGTAAACCTTATCCAGCACTTTGCCTCGGTTTATCCTGTTAATAAAATCAGGCAGTACTTGCTCTTGCGGATAATTAATAAATGATTTTACTATTTTAAAATCAATGTGGTTTTTGGCTAAATAATCTAACGATACCTGGTTAACATAAATCAAGGCATTAGCGGGAGTAGTTGAAGCGCCAACTTTTTCTAAGGATATATAGCCAACGGGTTTATCACAGTAAAACTGGAAAACATTATTCTGCATTTTAACCGAGTAAACAGGAGCATCTGCAGGGTGCTTTTGATTAATATATTTGGCGGCCCTTATTTGCCCGTTATAATTGGCAACTTCTTTGTATAGCACTGTATTTAGATAGAAGTTGACAAACAGCGCAACTGTACAATTCAATAAAAATATTCTTTGAGGGGTCAATTTTATTTGGGTAACTATTAATAATATCAACCCAAAAAATAATAGGTAATCTAAATAAAACAGGAGTGTGTTATCGGGCTGTAAAAAGTAGTTAATAACCAGTATGGCTATCGGGAACAATACAATATATATACTTTGGGCCGCTAACCTTAATTTGGCTTCAATGCCGGCTAAAGGCATGGTGCAGTAAGGTGCCAGTATAATTGCAAACAATGGGAATATGGCATTAGTATAAAAAGGAAGCTGGAACCCTGATAACGAGAATAAGATGAGCAATAACAATCCGCCGCTTAAAGTATAATATTCTACCAATGTTTCTTTTTTCAGGATGTTTTTTATCCGTTTATAAAGCGCGAAATAAAACAGCAGGCACCAAGGTGCAAAGGCCCATAATAGGGTATGAATATAAAAAAACACATCGCCTGATGATTTATGGCTAATGGGCCCATTATTAGTAAACCGTCCAAATTGGCTATCCCACAAAAACCATTTAATACCTGATACCTGGTGGCGTTCAAATACCAATTTTTCGGGATGCAGATCAAACTGAATATAAAGTGTATAAATTTCGGGCAGTACAAAAATCAGGGTGAGCAAGTAGAGCCCAATAAATTTCAAGCTAAACAGTTGTTTAAGCTTTTTTTGAAATAATAACTGGCCCAGCAAACTGCCATAAATAGCTACTATTACAAATACGCCTTTAGTCATGATGGCGCAGGCGGTAAGGAGCGCCGCCAATAACAGATCTGTAAATTTAAACCTATCATGCAGGTTTGATATATGGTAGATGCTGCCTATTACCAATGCCAGTAAGTAAGGCTCGGCACGTACATCAACATTACCCATAAAAGCATATTGGGCAGTTATCAATACTAATACTGCGGTGGCGGCAACGTTAACACTGTAATATTTACGGGCAAACAAAAAGGTATAAAATAAACCCAGCATAAAAAACAACAACGCGGGCAGGCGGTAGGCCCAAACACTAATACCAAACGCTTTAAAACTTAGGTAGGTCATCCAAAAAGGGAAGTGTGGCTTGTCCAGCCAGTCTTGCCCGTAGGTAAACAGCTGCAAAAAATCATTTTTATACAGCATGTTTTTGGCTATAGATGCATATAGCCCGGGGTCATCAGTAAAAAAATCAACATTAATGCCGGCAATATTTACCAGTAATGCCATGGCAAACAATACAATATAAACCAGCTTGGTGTTATTTTTCATTGATTAAATAAAAATGTAATAATAAGTTTTTTGAACGAGCTATAAACAAAAAAAGCCCCTGCTTCTCAGCAAGGGCCAAAAACTCACAACAATTGTTTAACCTTTCGGTCAATTCCTAACTGCAATGTGAATTCAGGTATATAACATTGTAACTAGTAGTTGGTTTTATATAATTTAGAATTTAGGTAACAATTATATTATCAAGTTAATATATGGTAGTGTGAATTTTCACGTTATATTTGTTTTAAAACCAATCAATAAATATTTAATCGATCATGAAAAAATCATTTCAAATTAAAGCATTAATGAGCTTTTTAGTAGCCTTTTTTGCGGTAACTCTAGCTTTTGCACAGGATGCACCCAAAATAAAAGGTGCCGTAAATGAAGTTGCTACAGGTAAAATAGGCAACGCAGACGTTACTATAAACTATGGCTCTCCATCATTACAGGGGCGCAAAATATTAGGCGTTAAAGAGCCTTATGGTAAAGCATGGCGGGCAGGAGCAAACCAGGCAACTAAAGTTACTACTACTGCTGAGCTAACCATTGATGGACATAAATTACCTGCAGGTGTTTATAGCTTATACATGGTTCCGGGAGCAACCGATTGGAAAGTAATTTTCAATTCAGCTATTCCTTCATGGGGCATTGGTGCAGGGGGCGTTGCTAACGATCCAACCAAAGATCTTTTTGCTGTAAATGTTAAAGCTAAAAAAGCGGGCCCAACTGAAAAACTAAGATATGAGGTTAGGCCAAATGGTATTGCTTTAGTATGGGAAGATGTAGAGGTGTTTGTACCTGCTAAGTAATAAATAAAATATTTGTTAAAAAGCTCCCGATAGTCGGGGGCTTTTTTTATGGCCTTAGCCTATCCTTCAAAAAATTATATTTGTAAGCTATGCGCTATCGCTTCAATAAAAATACTTTACGTGGCCGGATAATTATTATTGTACTGCTGGCGCTGGCTATATATTTATTGATGCTCTTTGCCGACCACCCGCAAGCTGTTGAACGTTATTATTCAGATGGTATATACCCTGTTATTAGTTGGGTAATCCATCCGGTTTTAAATCTGTTTCCTTTTAGCGTTGGAGACATTGCATACATACTGGTTATTGGCTACCTGCTGTTTAGTTTTATACGATTTATAATCCGGCTGTTTAAAGGTAAGTTTAAACGTATTGCCTTATCATTTACCGGTTTAATAATAGGTATACAAACAGGCATATTAGCTTTTTATTTGTTTTGGGGGATGAATTACTTCCGACCTTCAGCGGGCGAGCGGCTCAACCTGCGCGACACCAGTTACACAACCACGCACCTGGTTAATGTAACTTGTAGGCTAATTGATAGTGCCAACACCACACGAGCCCGATTAACAACGATTGATAGTACTCAGGATAATCATGCCATTTATACAACCGCCATTAGCGCGGTGGAAAAAATATCTGTAGTTTCAACCAACTTTCGTGCGTATAGCCCGCGTATTAAATCATCATTGTTAACGCCCTTGCTTAATTATATAGGCACATCAGGGTATTTTAATCCGTTTACAGGCGAGGCACAGTTAAATTACCAGATGCCCTATTTTGCAAGGCCAATGGTGGCTTGCCATGAAATGTCGCATCAAATGGGTTACGGGCCAGAAGATGAGGCCAGTTTTGCAGGTTATCTCCTGGCATTAGGGTCGCAAGACAGGTTGCTACGTTATTCTGCATTTCAAAATGCAGTTAATGAATGTATGCGTGCCCTGCGCCGAAGAGATACCAGTGCCTTTAAAGAATTGCGCAAACACATATCACCACAAGTACGTCATGATTTTTATCGGGAACGTTTTTATTGGCTGTCCTTTCATGGAAAAGCTACCCTGTTAAGCGGTTATTTGTATGATGATTTTTTAAAGGCTAATAACCAGCCACAGGGACTACGCACTTATAACCAAATGGTATTATTGTTAATGAACTGGTATAAAGAGTAGCTGTTTACAGGTACTGTGAAATAATTTGCTGTAATGGTCCTGCTTGTACCACCCCGCTTTGGCGCCATTTAGTTTCGCCTTTTTTAAATATCATCAGCGTAGGCACGCTTTGAATATGATAGGAGTTAGCCGCCGAAGGATTTTTATCAATATCAATTTTAATAATGGTAACCCTATCGCCTAAGTTACTTTTAACTTGTTGTAATATAGGCGGCATCATTTTGCAAGGCCCGCACCACTCGGCCGAAAAATCAACCAATACCGGTTTTTCTGATGCTATAATTTCCTGGAAGTTTGCCATAATATTAAGTATTTATTACTTAACGGCTAAATCAGCAAAATGTGTCAACTAAAATAACCCTATTGAGTACGTTTTTATAGAAGCAATAAAAATCAACCTTTGTTAATGTGTAATCAAATTGGTAATATTTATAGTTTTAGGATAATAAATAATTTTTTAGGATAAATAAGCTTACTTTAGTGGCAACTTAAAATGGTTGATAACTAAATAAATACATCCAAAAACAATTTTATATTTTTTGCATTATAGTATTTATTTACAGCCGATACTTGAAAATAACCTTAAAAATTGTAAATGACGAAATCGATAAAAAAAGGTACAAATGAAATTCAATCGTTATTACCTAAAACACCAATAGGTATAACCGGATTAGACGAAATTACCCAGGGAGGGCTGCCAAAGGGCAGGCCCACATTAATTTGTGGTGAGGCCGGATCGGGCAAAACATTAATGTCTTTAGAGTTTATTATACGCGGCGCTACCGAATTTAATGAGCCGGGTGTTTTTATGGCTTTTGAAGAAAAAAGCGAAGAGCTGGCTATGAATGTTAACTCATTAGGCTTTGATCTGAAAAAATTACAAGCCGATAAGAAAGTACGTGTTGACCATGTACATATAGACCGAACTGAAATAGAAGAAACCGGCGAATATGACTTGGAAGGCTTATTTATACGCCTTGGTTTTGCTATTGATAGTATAGGCGCTAAAAGGGTAGTGCTGGATACACTGGAGAACTTGTTTTCGGGATTGGCTAACGAAGCCATACTACGCGCTGAATTGCGCCGGTTGTTTACCTGGTTAAAAGATAAAGGAGTTACCGCCATTATAACCGGCGAAAGAGGAGAGAGCACAGCTTTAACCCGCCAGGGCCTGGAAGAATATGTATCTGATTGTGTGATACTGCTTGACCACCGTGTTGAAAACCAGATATCAACCCGCAGGCTGCGCATAGTAAAATATCGTGGCTCCATACATGGTACCAATGAATATCCTTTTTTAATTGATGAAGAGGGAATATCTGTATTACCGGTAACATCTTTAACATTAGCTAAAGATGTATCATCAGAAAGGGTAAGTTCGGGTATTTCTGCATTAGACAGTATGCTGGATGGGCAGGGCTTTTTTAAAGGAAGCAGTATTTTAGTATCGGGTACGGCAGGTACAGGTAAAACCAGTATAGCTGCTTATTTTGCTAATGATGTTTGTAACCGCAAGGAAAAATGCTTGTACTTCGCTTTTGAAGAGTCTCCGCAGCAGATAGTGCGTAACATGAAATCTATCAGTGTTGATCTGCAAAAGCATATTGATAAGGGTTTACTACAGATGCACGCGTCGCGCCCAACATTATATGGGTTAGAGATGCACCTGGTTGCCATGTATAAAATCATTAAAAAGTTTAAACCTGCAGCAGTGGTGCTTGACCCTATAACCAATTTAGTTACAGTTGGTACGGTAAGCGAGGTAAAATCAATGCTGATACGTCTGATTGACTTTTTACAGAACGAACAAATTACAGTGATGTTTACCGCGCTTAGCTTAAACAATATTATAAATGAACAAACCGACGAAGGCGTATCATCATTAGTAGATGCCTGGGTGTTGGTAAAGGATATCGAATTCAACGGAGAACGTAATCGTGGTATGTATATCATGAAATCGCGTGGTATGGGCCATTCAAACCAGGTACGAGAATTTGTTATAACTGATAAAGGCCTTAACCTGGTAGATGTTTATTTAGGGCCGGAAGGGGTATTAACCGGATCGGCAAGACAGGCACAGCAAATGAACGAAAAAACAGGTGCTGCCTTACGTGAGAATGCTAAGAGCCGTAAGAACCGTGAAGTATCGCGTAAACGCTCGGTATTGGAAGCTCAGATCGCCAGCTTGCGAACTGAATTTGAATCAGTAGAGGAAGAGTTAAACAAGATATACGAAGAAGAAGAGTTAATTAAACAAATTGCTGATACTACACGTGATGAAATAACCCAAAGACGCAAATAATCTTACTTTTATGAAATCAGAAAAAGCATATGAATTAAGGTTATACGTTGCGGGTAAAACACCAAAATCAATAACCGCATTAACCAATTTAAAAAAGTATTGCGAAGAGTATTTAAAAGGTCGCTATAAAATTGAGGTAATTGACCTTTTAGAGCAACCTCAATTAGCCGAAGGCGACCAGATATTTGCGGTTCCAACTTTGGTGCGTAAAGTACCCGAGCCTATACGTAAAATAATAGGCGACCTGTCAAACGAAGAAAAAGTATTAGTGGGGTTAAATATAAGACCTGCTTAATTATATATAAATGAGCGAACTACCAGCAGTGCCCGAAAGCATTGAAAAGCAGGATCCAAATACCTATAAACTTCGTTTATATATTACCGGTGCGTCTACAAATTCAACGCGTGCCGTAATTAATATGAAGGAGATATGTGAAACTTATTTAAAGCAAAATTATGAGTTGGAAATTATCGATGTACATCAACAGCCATTACTTGCTCAAAGTGAGGAAATAATAGCCTTGCCTTTACTGGTGAAGAAATCGCCGGGGCCGGAGAGAAGGTTAATAGGAGACATGTCAAACACAGCAAAAGTATTACGTGGATTAGGAATAACGGAGAACTAATGGAGCAAGCTAAGCCAACATATAATGAGCTGGTAAGCCAAAACACCGAGTTACGCTTTCAATTGGATGAGGCAAATGATACTATTGAAGCGATACGTACAGGCCAAATTGACGCCCTTATTGTGCAAGGCGACACAGGCCACCAGCTTTATACTTTAAAAACTGCCGACCAAACCTACCGTATGTTCATTGAAAAAATGAATGAGGGTGCACTTACGCTTAATCAGGAAGGCATTATATTATACAGTAATTCGCGATTTGCCGAAATGGTTAACGAGCCATTAGAAAAAGTGATAGGTATAAGGTTTGATACCTTTATTTTAAAAGAGGCGCAGGAGCAATTTAATAAACTAATAAAAGCAGCCTGGGAAAGCGAATGCAAAGAGGAGATATTATTAGTAGGTAATAAACGATATATACCCTGCCTGCTGTCATGTAATACCCTTGAGTTGGATGAAGGGCCGGCACTAAGCTTGATATTAACTGATCTAACTATTCAAAAAGAAACCGAACATCAGCTAAAAATTAATAATGAAAAGTTAATACTGGCTCAAAACGCTACCGAAAAACTGAATGATGAGTTAGAAGATACGGTTAAAAGTCGTACAGCTGATTTACTACTAAGCCGTGAGCACTTTAAACTGTTGGCTAATAATATACCACAAATGACCTGGACAAACCTGCCTGATGGCACGGTAAATTTTCATAACGAACAGTGGTTTAATTATACAGGACTGACTTATGAAGATACACAGAAAGCTGATTGGAGAAATAAGATCATTCATCCTGATGATATAAACCTTACTATAAATAGATACAAAGCTGCCATTAGATCAGGAAATATATTTGAAACCGAGAACAGATATAAAAGATATGATGGCACTTACCGCTGGCATTTAAATAGGGCAGTACCTTTGCGGGATGACAAGGGGAAGATTGTTTTTTGGGTAGGTACAGCAACTGATATTGAGGATCAGAAGCAGCAAATGGAGCGAAAGGATGAATTTATTGGAGTAGCCAGCCATGAATTAAAAACACCATTAACTAGTTTAAAGGGCTACTTGCAATTAATAAGCTACAAAAAGGCTGAACTAGCGCCTGCCGTTAGGCAGCATATTGATAAAGCTATAGTAGCTTTAAATAAATTGCAAAATTTGGTGAATGATCTGTTAGATGTAAGTAAAATACAAGCCGGTAGGTTAGAGTATAACATGGAGCCGCTTAATTTAACTGATTTACTTAAATCAGTTATTGATAATGCCAAACATGTTTTCCCGGCATTTGAATTTATTGATAAGCTGGAGGGTGATTTTATGGTAAACGCTAATGCCGAGCGAATTGAACAGGTGTTAATGAATTTGATCAATAACGCTGTGAAATATTCGCCTTCAAGCCGTACTGTAATAGTTAAAGCCAGCCAAAACGGCAATAACGTACGCGTTTATATAACTGACCACGGAATAGGCCTCTCTGACAAACAACAGGAACGTATTTTTGAACGTTTTTACCGTGTAGAGGACAAAAAATACATGTCAAGCGGATTGGGTATGGGCCTATATATATCAAAGGAGATCATTAATCACCATAAGGGTAAAATAGGCGTGCAGAGCGTACTTGGCCAAGGCTCAACCTTTTATTTTGATTTACCGCTGATTAAAAATTAAATAATCATGTACTCTACTGTACCGTCTGCGCTATAATGTTCCCAAATTTGGTTTCGTAGTCTTTATATTGCGCCTCTAACTTACTTAATATAGCGTTTTGCTGATCTGTTTTAGCCGCATCTATCATCCAGGTAAGCAGTTGCATACCCAATCTAATATTGTGTGTATTTAATAATCTGCTGTTTTTTTGAAGCAGGTAATAGTTATAATTTAACTGTTCCACAACGTAATTATCAATGCTGGTCATCATTTTTGTTGCCAGTACGTTATCATGTAATTGATAGGCTGTTTTGGCAATGAAAAATTTGTTGCCGGTAACATTAAGATTAATATCCAGATCAGGCATTACCTCATCATATTTATGCAGCACTTTCAGGGCCAAATCATTCTTTCCTTCTTTGATCAGGCTCTGTGATAAACCATAAAAAGTTGACATTAGTACCGGGTAAAACATGGTTTTTGATTCATGATCCAAATAATGCGCATGTTTATAATTGCCAAACTTAAACTTGTTCATCACATTGTTATACATCACAGCGGTGTTAGTCTTTTCTAACTGATCTGTCAACGAGGTATCTGGCTTTAGCGGAATCAAACGGTAAGTAAACCCTTCTTTATACAAATAAGGCTGTAATCCTTTTAAATTACTTGGCCCTACCGTACTGGTAAAACAAATTGGCCGTTTCCAGTTATTATGAGCCAATATATCCAGCATGGCCAGGTCATCCTTCATTAAAAAATTACCTGTAAAGGTCCAGTTTAAAGTATCGGTTATAAGGTTTTTTTGCTCGGGTGCTACCACGTTATTTTTAAGTACATCATCTTTGTTTATGGTGATCTTAAATTTTTTGGTTGGTAAAAAATTGGCGTAATTACCGCTTTGATATTGTACCATCGCACGTTCATCATCAGATGTTATAAAATCAAACACTTCTTTAAGTTCGGTATACCCAGGTAGGTTGGAGTCATTAAAAGCTAAAAAATCTCGGGTGCCATCTTTATACTTTTTAAAAGGCATGGTAATAGGCAACGGTTCAGATTCGTTCATTTTATACTGCATCTGATGTATATACCAATCGCCGGTAAATAAACTAAGGTTTACAATACGTACATCAGGGCGTATGTTTTCTACTTCCTGGTTATACCATAATGAGTAGGTATCGTTATCGCCATAGGTAAACAAAATAGCATTAGGCGGGCATGATATCAGGTAGTTATAGGCTATGTCATGCGCGGTCCATTTGGTTGAGCGGTCATGGCCCACCCATTCCTGTTTGGCCATTACTGCAGGAGCCGCCAACAAGCAAATTACAGTAGCACCAATAGCGGCGTTTTGTGCATTTAGCTTCTTCATTATAAAATCGGCTATGGCAATAACTCCCAAACCTATCCACATAGCAAAAGCATAAAACGAGCATACATACGAGTAATCACGTTCCCGCGGCTGTACAGATGGTTGGTTTACATATATCACAATAGCCACCCCGGTAAAAAACCAAAGGAGCGCAATAATTAGCGCATCACGTTTTTTACGCCTAAAATGGTATATCATACCTATTAAACCAATTGCCAAAGGCAGGCCATATAATGGCATGTAATTGGTGTCGTTTAAAACTGATTGGGGTACCTGGCGAGCTTTGTCAAAGAATCCTGTGGTCCAGTCGCCATCTACATAACCATGTAAAAACGAACTGAATTCCTCCTGTCCGTCCATTTCATTGATACGCCCGGCAAAGTTCCAGAAAAAATACCTGAAATACATTTGGTAGGCCTGCCAGCTAAAAAAGAAACCAAGGTTGGTAGCGAAAGTTGGGCTTTCGTGTTCACCTAACTGCATCCATTGTCGGTAAAATATAGGGTCCTGTCCTTCTGAGCTGTACATACGTGGAAATACTGTCGTCCTGTCGTATTGTAATTTTTGCTGCTTTCCGGCTAATTCATATTTGGTTTCACCTTTACGATATATGTTGCTTCCTTCTTCCTGCCCGGTAGTTTCTGAATCAAAATATGGACCGGTTAATAAGGGGGTTGAACCATACTGATCGCGGTTCAAATAGCTATTAAGCGTAAAAGCGTTATCAACATGAGTATTATTTAAATTGGTATTTGCTGTAGCGCGTATAGGGATATAAACAAACGAGCTATAGCCAAAGTAAATAAATGATACGCATAACAGTGCCAAATTAAGCACCGGTTTATTTTTGCGGATACTATAAACAATGCCAAATACTAATAGCGCAACTAATAGCACAAAAAATACCATAGCGCCACTGCCGAAACCAAAACCCAATGAATTCACAAAAAACAGGTCAAAATAAGCGGCCAGCTTAATGGTAAATTGCCTAATGCCAAATTGAACCGTACCCAAAATGGCAATGCTTATTAAAAAGGCAATAAAGGCGTTTTTTTTGTTGATGTTATTACTGCGCCTGAAGTAATATACCAGTGTAATAGCAGGAATAGTTAATAAATTAAGCAAGTGTATACCTATTGACAAGCCTACTATATAAGCGATGAATATTAACCATTTATCTGCTCCCGGTTCATCAGCATGGGCATCCCATTTTAAAATAGCCCAAAATACAATAGCCGTGCATAGTGCCGATAAGGCAAATACAATGGTCTCAACAGCCGAGAACCAAAAGGTATCTGAAAAAGTAAAGGCTAAAGCACCCACTAAACCGGCACCCATAATTAAAGTAGTGCGTATGTTTTCGGGAAGGTCTTTACGATCAAGCAATAACTTTTTTGCAAAGGCTGTGATGGTCCAAAATAAAAACATGATAGCCGCCGCGCTTGCTATGGCCGAACCCATGTTAGTGAAGTAAGGGATCTTGGTATTATCGCCCAATGATAACAGGGAGAATATCTTACCCAACATAGCAAACAATGGATAACCCGGCTGGTGCGATACCTGTAAACGGTACGCGCAGGATATAAACTCGCCGCAATCCCAAAAGCTAACAGTGGGCTCTAAAGTTAAAATGTAGGTTGTAGCGGATATTAAAAAGCAAAACCAGCCCAGCAGGTTGTTAATTTTTTTGTATTGCATTGATCGAAAGTAAAGTTTATTCAATAAGTAAATATCAATATTTTTTAAAACACTGATGTAGCATTAACATCTTTTAACATAAAATGAAGTCAACCGTCATTTTCCGCAAAGGAATATAAAATTCCTTAACACTTATAGCCAGCCAAGTGCTTTAAAATTGCAAGCGAGTAGTAAATATTAAGCCATAATTGCCAATAAGTTTAAAGCATTAGCGGCTAAAATTTCGTCTCCTTCAAAAATAACATGTTGTTTGGCTTCATTTGCCGTAAGTCCTTTTGTAAAAAGCTTCCATGCGATATCAGGAGGAATGGTAACAGATGCTGTTATATTTTCTTGTGTCGATTTATCAATATGCCAAGTTTTACCATTGTAAATAAGAAACCAATTGCCACCAATTTCAGTATCAATTATTATTTTAATAACAGTATTTGCAGCCACAATTGTATCGCGATAGACATAGGGTAGTCCACATAAAAATGTATCAATACAAGGATAAAATAATTCTCGGGTCATTATGCCAGGTATCCCAACAGCCTCTCTGATCTGCTGCTGATGGTGCCACTTTTCGGTATACTCGCGTGCAATATGGAACCACATTACGGAGCTGTCCTCACCTGCCCATGCTACACTATAAGGAGCTTCGGTGTATAAATCTAATGTGGCTTGATATGAAGTATATTCTTTGCCAGTGATCTCTGAAAGTTCAATTAAAACACCAGGACTCATCCGTTTTAATGCATTAACCCATTCCGCATTAAGGTCATTTAGGTAGCTCACCAGTTTATTATATGAATTAATATCTACTGCTGGCGGCGGTGCATTATAATTATCACGCAAAGCCAAAGCGCGTATGTTGGTATCTAACAAATGGGCGGCTATGTCTTTAACGGTCCATTGTTTAGCAAGCGTAGGCTTGTTCCAATCTTCAGGCGTTAATGATTTTAAAAGTTCAATTAATTTGGCATCTAAAATCGGGAATAGATGGATGGTATTGATCATGGTTCAATGGTAATACCACAAATATAATACTATACCATCTTTTTCTTCAAAGTTAATACCGTTATCTCCGGCCATATACCCAATCTGCCAGAAAATGCCAGGAAGCCAAAGCCACGGTTTACATATAGGTAGCGGTTTTTCTCGTTTACTAAACCTGCCCAATCCAAATAGCGGTATTGTACCGGGCTCCACCTTAAACCCGCCACCTCAACACCAAACTGTGCACCATGTGTATGACCGGATAGGGTTAAATGGATGGTTTCTTTATGGTAGCGTACTTGTTCTTCCCAATGGGTAGGGTCATGTGATAGAAGTATTTTAAAAGCATTGTTATCCACACCACGTAAAGCTTTATTAAGATCCCCAATTTGTGCGAAGCCACGACCCCAATTTTGTATACCTATCAGGGATATCTTCTGGCCGTCTTTTTCAATCTCTACATTTTCATCCAACAATAAACGATAGCCTAGTTTACCATGTATCTGCTTTAGTTTTTCCAGGTTGGCGGCTTTAGCCTCTTTGCTATCCCATTGTATGTAATCGCCATAATCATGATTTCCCAGTATGGAAAACTGGCCGTAAGGTGATCTTAATTTGCTAAAGTTGGGGATATATTGTTCTATTTCCTCAGCAACGTTGTTTACAATATCGCCTGTAAAAACAAACAGGTCGCTTTTTTGGGCCTGGGCCAGGTCAATACCGCGCTGCATGGCATCCGCATTGTCAAAACTACCCGAATGGATATCAGATAATTGAGTTATAGTAAAGCCGTCAAAAGCATCAGGCAAATCGTTATAATATAAAGTTATACGGTGCACTTTATAATCATATTTACCCCTTATCATCGCATATAAAAAACCTGTGAAAGGGAATGCTGCAATAAGTATGGCCAGTTCGCTAATAAATTTGCGTCGATCAGGAAAATAAGGGTGGCTGACTGCTATGCCCGATTTGCCTATATTAGTTGCTATACCTGCTATAAATCGTCCAAAATCTCCTAGCGATAAAACAATAACGAAGACTATTTTGGTGACAAATATGGTTATAAACAAACTCAGCATCCACTCGTGGAAAGGTGTCATTCCACGTGCGGTACTAAAACTGCCCAAGCCACCTATAAACAGTACGGTTACGCCTATGGAAATTAGCAAGTAACCGTATAACAGGATAGCACGTGCACGTGGTGATTGCCAGTCGGCGGTAAAAGTTTTTAAGCCATTATAAACATACCAATCTAACAGTAAGCTTATTACTCCTATAATTAAAAAGATCCTGAAAAAACCGCCTTTATGCATAGTGTTAAAATAAGCCCGCAATTTAGAAAAGGAAAGGTAATTACATCGTAAAATTAATAGCTGTCATTAAATATTTTAAAAGCTATTTTTTGTAGTAGGGTTACTTAGTAAACGGCTGATAGAAAGAAATATGCCGCTAAAGCTTACAAACGCTATCAACACAAAAAGGCAATTCATAATAGTTTGTTTATATCCCAGTACACCAATATCCATAAAGAAGTAAGGGTATATACCTAAAACTTGCCCGCGAATAAGGCTATACACTAAATAAAAAAAAGGAAACCATAACCATTTAATGGCCAGTATCCATCTTAATTTTTCTTTAGCGACAAAAACCAGCCAAAGTATAATGAACATTATAGGGCTAACCGTATGTAACAGGGTATCAGCCAGTTTAAACAAGCCTTGCGGGTTCCATTGGTTACTTAAGATTAAATTATATATACAACCTACAATAGTTATGTAAACAGCTATGGCTGTTAAGGTTGATGTGCGCGAAAAGAATTGGCCTGCTTTTGAATTTGGGCTTAATACTATATAAGAACAAGCCAAAGCGACTAATATATTAGTAAGCACAGTAAAATAGCTTAGTATTTGTATAACAGCCTCAGTAAAGGTATGCCCCTGACTTATGTATAATTGTGTCGAGATATAAAACTGTAGCCCCAGGCCAAACCACACTACTATTGCAACTAAGCCCGCATAAACTAACCTCAGTTTATCTTTCATAAATTCTAAGTTAGGATTTTACTTTTTCTTTTTTGCCATAACAGTTTGCCAGGCAGTATGCAAAGCATCTTTTAACATTTCGAGTGGAACTTTGTTTAGCTCAATAAATGTACAACCCTGTAATCCCCATTTATTGGGTACGGGATAAATAATGGCAGGGTTAAATGATGAAAATACGGATTGATCAATAAGCGATAGTTTAACCATCACCAACAGCTCCTTTTCCCAAAGCGTAGCAAAAATG
The DNA here is from genome assembly GCA_964524015.1 of uncultured Mucilaginibacter sp. Lineage (GTDB taxonomy): Bacteria > Bacteroidota > Bacteroidia > Sphingobacteriales > Sphingobacteriaceae > Mucilaginibacter. Next base: position 39,678 of record CAZGBN010000028.1, read on the forward strand.
CGTTTGTTGGCTTTAAAAGCCTGCTTATCAAAATGAGGGTGCTCGGTTGTACCCGGCAGGGTCAATGCAATTTGTCGTGCGGTTTCTAAGTTTATCATTAAACCAAGATAAACAAAAAGGCCCCGAAATGCGGAGCCTTTTTATTATTACCAACGTCTGCCATGATGCGGACGGGCATATATTACCCTTTGGCGCATTGGCATATAATGTCTTCTGTATACCACCGGTCGCCTGTATATTACCGGGCCACGGCTATAAATTACCGGGGCAGGAGCGTATACTACAGGAGCAGGCTCGTAGTACACAGGTGTACCAATATTGACGCCTATACCAACTCTAACCTGTGCATTTGCTACCTGGAAAGAACAAGCTAATATTAACGCGATTATAGATAATTTTATAGTTTTCATAATCTTAAATTTTATAAATAAACTCTATCGTTATTGTAATGTTATGACAATTTTGATATTAAATGGTTTAATAAAATCTAACACATTATAGTACTATTTTGTGTAAGTGGTTATTTATCACCCTCATAAAATTGCAGCTTGTTCCTCATAATACGTATATTTTCATTTAACAATTCAACCCGCTCCAACAAATGGCTTATGGCTTCAATACCTGCAATGTTTATTTCCAGGTCATGGTGCAAGCGTATCATTTTTTCCAATTTGTGCAGTTCACCTTCGGGTATATAATTTGGTTGTTCAATTTTTATTAAACCCGCTTCATGCAATGAGCTAATAAACGTATGCTCAATGTGGTGATAGCTGCAAAAATCAGTTATTGTTATTAAATGCCTGGTTGCCATAACAGTTGGTTTTTAAGGTTATGATTTTGCTATTTCTTCAAACAGCTTCTTTTGTTTATCGGTAAGGTTGGTTGGTATTTGTATCTCATAGGTGAGGTATAAATCGCCGTGTGCATCAGCTTTTTTATAAACCGGCAAACCTTTACCTTTCAGCTTTACTTTGGTGCCATTCTGCGTTTCGGGCTGTACCTTTACTTTTACTTTTCCTGTCAGTGTTTCGGCGGTTATTTCGCCACCTAAAATAGCGGTGTACAGATCAAGTTTAATTGTTTTATATAGGTCGCTTCCTTTTCTTTTAAACCTGGCATCATCAGCTACAGAAAATTTAATAAACAAATCTCCCGCAGGTCCGCCGTTTACACCCGGACCGCCATGCCCTGCTATTTTAATGGTTTGCCCATTTTCTATCCCTGCGGGGATAGTTATCCTGATGTTTTTGCCGTTAACAGTAAGGGTTTGCTTATGTGTTTCAAGGGTATCAATCAAGTTTAACTGTAGCTGCGCGTTATAATCCTGCCCACGGTAGCGCGATTGTCGCCCGCCGCCTTGCCCGCCAAACATAGACTGGAAGAAATCTGAAAAATCGCCACCACCTCCAAAATCTTCAAAACCGCCTCCTTGCCCGCCATAGTTATATTGTTGCCGGCTTTGCTGCTGCTGCCGAGCCTGTTGTTCATAGGCTTCCCCATGTTGCCAGTTCTCGCCATACTTATCATACTTTTTGCGTTTTTCAGGGTCGCTTAACACCTCGTTAGCTTCATTCAACTGCTGAAACTTTTTATGGGCCTCATCATCATTAGGGTTAAGGTCTGGATGATGTTTGCGCGCCAATTTACGGTAGGCATTCTTAATGTCTTTATCAGTTGCGTTTTTATCAACGCCTAAAATTTTATAATAGTCAATAAAGGCCATAATGTTTAGTTGTATATACTAAACTTTAAA
>CAZGBN010000029.1:0-39922 GCA_964524015.1 uncultured Mucilaginibacter sp.
CTTAAAATCCTGTGCCCTTTAAAGGCGTGCGGGTTCGATTCCCGCTCTGAGTACTGACAATTGTATTAAAGCCCTGTAAACTAGATAGTTACAGGGCTTTTTTATTTGTTATATACGATATTATATACAAAACCGCTTCGCTTATATTGGTAATAAACTTGCTTGATTGATTCCTTTCTGTAGCTTTACGACCGTATATTAACAAACCTTAAACCAAAAAAATATCACATGAAAAAACAATCGTTATTCTTCGCCTTATTAATTATTCCGTTCCTGGCGATTTCACAAGAGAAAGAAATAAAATCTAAGAGCGGAGCAGTTATTATTGAAAATGCCATGATTCCAACAAAAGATGGAGTCATTTTTTATGAACAAGTCGCCGAATGTACAGATGATAGGGCCAAGCTTTACTTAAAGGCTAGAAAATGGTTTGTTGATACTTTCAAGAGCGCTAAAAGTGTAATTCAAATGGAAGAGAAACAAGAGGGTAAATTGTCAGGCAAGGCCTATCATACTTATGTGTTTGAAAATGGCGTGAGCACCTCAAATGTTGATATCGACTTTACTTTAAACTTAGATATAAAGGACGGCAAATATCGCGTTCAGTTTTATGACATGTATGGTTCAAATACCAATGTTAATGGAGCTGTGGCGCTGCTTGGTGCGTTAGGAGGCAGTTATACTGCAACCAGAGATGCTACAACTATAAGGAGAATTGAATACAATCAAGTTTTGGCAGATTTAACTGCTGGGAAACGAAAAAAATACAATCAAAAGCTATTAGATGGAATGCACAATGAAGTTAAAAGGCTATTTGCATCACTAGAAACGGTTATGAAGGCGCCATATAAAGAGGATTTTTAAAATTCAGGGTACTTTAATATTTAATTAGCTTCGAATGTTTAGATTTAATTGCCTCTGTTGTCTCCTTGCAGTCACAATGAGGGCTTTTTTATTAAACTTTTTTTAGCTTTGACTCAACATGTGAATGTTGATATAATTAGCCTCGATAGTGTCCACACCCTATCGGGGCTTTTTTATTGTTCAAGCTTTATAACCATGACTGTTTTCTCCTTTTAACTTTAGTTTTGAAATAATTTGATTCCATATATTCCTCCAGGTCCTTGCGTTTAAATCGTAGGCAACCACCTACCATGCTGAAACCTATATCCTGCTTGTTATCGTTTAACCAGTTCTTGCTAAACCCTGTTATCCCCATAACTTCATGAGAGGTTAGATATGGCTTTTTAGTGTCCCTTAATTCTAAATGCATTGCTTCAACCCTTTCGCTTAGTTGTGTAATTTTTTCGAGAAGTTCAAGTACGGCTGGCGTCTCAAATAGTGTAATTCCATTCATAATTATAATTTTTGTTCATCGATAATAAAAAAAGCCCCGCATTTCTACAAGGCTCAGATTTAACGCTATATTTATTAATTATATATTAAAGCCATCATGCAGCATTTTAAAGAGACCAATAAATTCCTGGAAAGTAGTTCATTCTTTTACACGATTGCTATTGATATGAATGGTAACTATTCCTATGTAAGCGATAATTATGATAAGAACTTTGATTTTGTTAATGACTCATTATTATATAAACCTTTCTCAATTACCTTACATCCAGATGATATAATAATTTGTGAAGAGGTCGGAAAGAAATGTTTTGAGAACCCAGGCAAACTTATACCGGCCACCTTACGAAAACATAATGGCAAAGGCGGATTTGTATTTACACAATGGGAACTCCAAGCCATGTTTGATGAAGCCGGAGTGCCTGAAGGAATATTTTGCATCGGATATAATATCACTGAATATGTACAATCCCGTATAGAACTTGACGGTGCAAAAACGGAAATTGCCTCGAAGAATGAGAAGCGCGAGTGCTGAGGAATTAGATAAAGTGATAAAAGATATCACTGCGGCCAGCGCTACTGATTAAAGTAAAACCCCTGCATTCTGCAAGGGCTTATACATTACGGTCGATCGATAATTATAATCGTATCTCTAACAACATCCGGCTGCTTAATAATATCCCGCGTGGGCTTTAAAGGTGCTGCAGGTTCTGGATCTTCCTTCTTGCAAGCTACTAAGAGCAGTAGAATGGAGAAAATTAATAATTGCCTATTCATGTTTTCCCCTTTCCCAGTTTTCCTTTTCTATAATATCAATATCGTCAACTATTTTATTCACCTCTGACATTTTACGATATATTAAATCATTGTGCGTTGCAAGTACCCTCAACAGTCGTGATAATGTCATATAAGTGCCTAAAGCATCAGGGTTGCTAGGAATTAGCGTTTTAAACGCATAATCAATATCATAGAAGAACCTATCATGTGTATCTCCTACACCGGTGATTTCTTGATAAATTTCATCCATTTTATAACACTCACCGCGCAAAGTTTCCAATTGAGAACTACCTGACAAATCACCGTTACTTTTTGCAGCGCGAACGGCCAACTGATTAAGCTCTTGACGCCTCTCTAATGATATTTTAGACGGCTGATCTAAATTAATTAATGAACCTAACATGATTTCTCCTCCTTTAACAAATCCGAATTTAAGCTTCGCAATTTCCACATTTTAGAGCGCATTAAACCGATATAGGCTGTGGTTTGCACCAGAGCTTCTAGGTTGTAAATTGCACCGTAAAGTTCGTCGGCATCTGGATTATTGATGTCGCCTTTTGTAGCGTCTTTGGAGACAATCTCTGCAATGAAAACTAGATGATTAAGCATGTTGTCGTGGTCAAAACAACCGTCAGACCAATGCGCTTCAGATGCAGTTTCCAGTATTAAATCTTTCGCACTTAGCATGACACACCCTCCTCTACTTCAATGATACATTCCAACTTAGTAACCAACTTGCCCAGTAACTGAAAGGCCGTTTTAGCATCTATTATGCGATCGATTGAACGATTGGTATAATCATCTGGACATATCCACGCTTGCAATAGCTCGTTTAATAAGCCCTCAACATATCCAGGTTGTAGCACGTCCATTAACTCAGTAACGTGGCCAGGTAGGCATTTAAAGGTAGAAACCTTACGGACCATGATTGCAATGTTAGATACAAAGTATACCATGTTTGAAATGTCCAGGTGACTCTGTAACAGCCTGGGCGTTTCATAGGTCCACGCCGTTATTAGATCCGCAAGGTTTTCTTTCGTTTCCGCAGCTGAGTGACAGTCGAAATACTCTGATAAAATTGTTTGAAGTTCAGCTCGACCTTGCACCGAAGGGAACTGGATACCGGCTAACTTAGAATTAGTCAGTTGGTTTTTTTGGATGTCGTTCTGCATGACATAAAAATTAAGTATCCCAGGATGCTGCAGAACGACATCCAACTCTTTACAGAGGAGAATATGATACGGGGCTACCGCTCATCCTAGGAATATTGTTTAAAGTTAAATTTCTGTTTTTTGTCCTCGATTTAGTTAAAGATTCTGTTAGATATCATTCTGCATCACTAAGTAACTAAACAACATTTATAATTCAAAGGATTATTACAAATAAAAATTCAAGTAGACAATTTTGAAGCCAATGTATTTTTATGCTGATTGTCGTTTGTCTCAACTAAATGCCGGGTAAAAAAATCCACAGATGGAAATATAATCCCTATAATTCAAGCGGAACCGTTATTTTTGATTATGGCTTCTTCCTCAATAATTTTAGATAAAAATGGTAACAAAATAAGCCCCCAAGCGGGCATTGTGCCACTAATAGGTCGTGATTCTAAGAAAAATGAGTATGCTGTTATCGGGACAGCCTTTTACATAACGAACACAGAACTACTAGTGACGGCCAAACATTGTGTTTTAGAAAACAAGAATTCTGCGTTTAAAGACTTACTTACAATACATTTTTTTGAAGATGGGAAACTGCTCGTCAGGAGAATTAAAACAGCCGGCGTGTCACCCGACTACGATATAGCCTACTTGATGGCGGGTCCAATTATTAAAGATGGAGAAATTTATCTAACAAAACATTTCGCTATAAGTAAAAACGAACCTCACTATGGTGATAAATTAAACACTTATGGTTATCCCAAATCTGCTGTAGTTTATAATGAAGGTGCTAATAATGAAATTCTATTGAACGCTGATTTTTATTCCGGATTTTGCAGGGAATTCCATACGAATGGTTTTGGGCTTTTAAAAAACCCTTGCTATCAAACCACTATTAATATTATGGGAGGTGCAAGTGGTGGACCAGTTTGTGCTAGTGACGGAAAGGTAATTGGAATATGTTCAACAGGTTATGATCTTGTTGAGGGTGAGGAAGATATTTCTTTTATTACTCCTATTGCCCCGTTATTAGAGATGAATATTACTGATGGACTTGGCAAAGATTACCTGTTAAAGGATTTGGTGAGTTTTGACTAAAAGTTTACCACGTGCCGTTTAATACTTTATTAAGTGAGGAAAGGTCAGCATAATAGTACTGCAAAGATAAAACTTAAAAAGCAAATCCGACATTGATTCCGGTTCTAATGCCAATAAAAGGACCCGAGATTTCTCCAGTTATGCCTTTGTCATTTACTACGGTATTTAAATAATTATGGTCCGCAATTCTGTATAAACCTTCTACGTCAGACTTCAATTGTATCTTTTCCTCATTCGTTAATCCGGAAAGGTCTTTTTTACTTTCTAAAGTTCCTGAAAATTTGCCAAAGTGCGCGGCTAGAATGTAATATTCAATAGTAATTACTTTTTTGATAATCCATTGTTTGCCAATAGAAATTCCTCCTGCAACTCCTTTAAAATTGCTAGTTAATGGAACATCGTACAAATTGTCGTTTGAGGCAGCAAACTTATAGTCTAAATTATCCATGTCCCATAAGCCTAGTCGACTGTAAATCCCAAAGTAAACCCCTTGTAAACCTTGACTTTTCGGATAATATTTCAAATCTAAAGTAAATGTGTTATTTGACGTTTGAAAATTGTAGTAGTTAGGATCAATAGGAGCCCTTTTAGCAATTTCCCGTCCAATTATGTTATCAAAAAGATAAGAGTATGGCTGATACCGATAGCCAAATTGAATCGAAAATTTAGGACTGATTGCCCTTTCAACTGAAAAAGAATAATTATTTAATAATAGTGCTGTAGGATTAAATTTCACAACATTTTTTTGATATTTAATTTGCTGCTCAGATGATAATTTGACTTTTGGTGTATCGATCAATTTTAAAACGCTCGCGTGTGATCGTACGAACAATCCTGTAAACAATAATACGGTAAATAAATATCTCATATTATTGCTTTTCAAAGTTAAGTTCCGAATATAATAGTAACCCTTTCCAGAAGCAACCCAATCTAAGTTTCTTTTCAGAGATTTCTAATATTTGAACATCCTGTGGTTTTTTTTCCGAAAAGATTTCATCACTTAATCGAAGCCAAGTATCATTTGCCTTATTGAAATTTACAAAAGTTCCATAAAATTTTCCAGTATCCTCACCATATGCTATGTAATTGTTTTTATTATCAAAGGATATAGTGGCATTTACTATATCGATTAACTTGGTAGAAATTTTTGTCCTCTTATCGGATGTATAGGACTTTTCTTCAATAAGTTTCCAACTCCCTACCAAATTTTCAGGTCCTTTTTTTCTTGGGACCAAATGCAAAAAACCGTAGTCTTGGAATTCTTTTACAGCAATCATTTTAAAAATGTCAACTTGGTGTGGACCTCTTCGATCACTTATTCCATATATATCACATCCTCTATAATGATTACCCATAAAAGGAACTTCTTGCACTCCATTTGACTGAAAGAGATTTAATCTTCCATTTTTTCCATTTAAAATAATCCCTATATGAAAAATTCCGTTTGCATTCTTAAAGTACATTATATCTCCTGCACTTACTTTAGAAATATGGGTTTTAGGTCGAATTTCATACTCATAGTCAAAATTTTTAAGCGCAGGTGAAGATCGAATTGCAAAATTTATTATAGCTGGCGTGGATAGCTGGGCCGCATTATAATGTTCATAAAACGCTACACCAGCGTTATTGAACATTAAAGACGCCATTCCAGAACAATCAAGTCCGTATATTTTGATTTTACAATTACCCGCAATTTGTCTTTTACTAATTATTTTGCTACCAAAAGCATACCCTAGGCCAACTTGTGCTGGACGTGAATAAGTTATACCATTAATTATCTCATCCAATTCGGGATCTTTTTTACTTTTATTTGAGACATCCTCAAGTTCTAATGCCCGATCTAATAAATTCTTATTAAATGCTAGTGAATCATAACTTGGACTATTTACCGGAAGAGATGAAAAGCTAATATAAGTAGGAAAATTACCATTAGGTGATGTACTGGTCTTAGTCGTTAAACCGAGCCTCTTTTCATATTCGGACATCGTCTCCCCATTTCCTAATATGATGTCGGAAGCTGTTAAGTTAATTGTGGAAATTGAAGAAATAATTGAGTCTTCCTTAAAACTTAATCCTTCTCTAGATACGTTCTCTTGTTCAAATGGGTAGATATAATCTTGACGTTTACAACTAAACAAGCAAATGACTAAAAGTAAAAAAAATGGGATTCTCATTTTATAATTTGGTTGAAAACGTTATTATTACATCCTAACAGATAATTGGTATCCTTATTTACGAAGTGGGGCTAATGCCCTATCACCTCGAATAAAATAAAACTAACAGTTAATATCGACATTGTTATTCCAAAAAGTATCATTTGGGCTTTATTGTCTCCGTGTTGAATTTTGGTTATGAAATTTTTCATTGAAATATAGACTTATTAGTTTCTGACAATAAGATTGTTGTTCAATCAATATGCCAAGCGTCAACTAAGCATAGGAACGGAAAAACTCAAAATTTCTTGAGTATTAATCTCCTCAGAATATGGAATAATTACCCCACAGAAGGGCTATTTTGTACTTATTATAGTCGCGGACTAGGTACCAAACTATTTACGAGCGAACATTTTAAGCATATATCTAAGTACAATGAGGTTAAGGCCTGAGATATGTTACAATAGCTAAGATTATGGCATCTCTTTTGCTAATCGGCCATCACCCTATCTAACGGTAGGAAAACATTAATGATAGTGCGTGGAATGTGTGAGTGAGTGAAAGGGTATCGGTTAGCGCGGGTGCACTTTTTATTTTTCAAATATCATGTCCCTGCCAATGTCTTTGATTCCATTGGATTTTAGCCATTTTAAGAACTCGCTTAATCTTTTTGGGGTGTGATGTACGATAGTACCATCTATAAGTAAGATTGTAACTATTCCGGCTGTTGCCATAAACTTATTAATCTGTTTGGCTTTGTAATCAAATTCTGGGTAAGTATCCAATGGCAGCATAAAAATAAAGATTCCTTAGTCGAAAAGCATTTTCAAGTACAGTGATAGTCATATGGCAAAAGCTTGCTAGATAGACGTGCACATTAATAAGAGACCCGTTTATAATCGTAAACCTTCATATCCGTAAAACACGGGTTGGACACTTGGGGATAAACAAGAGAATAAAATCCTATACCGTCAGTGGCATACGTATTGACCACAAATACATGATTAAAAAGTGTATTTAATATGATGTTGTCGTTTTTAGCTTTAACTATTTTATAATCCGATATGGTAAGCTTGAAGGGAGTAGGATCATTTGGAGATTCTGAGAATGACCATTTGAAAGTCGCCAACACTTCACTATTTGCTGTAAGCTGACCGGTACCGTCCGGACTAATAATTAAAATATCGGAATTAAGTTCACTTTCACCTTTTGTAGAGGTACCACCACCAGGATTGGAGCCGTTGCCGCAATTGCTTAATATATTAATATACTGCGTCGCGTTCCAAGTACCAACTATAGTTAGTTTTGGTTCAGGTTCACTTTTTTTACAAGACGAAATTGATAGAAGAGTAAGAAACGCTAAGTAAATTATTTTTTTCATGCCGGATTTTAAGATGAGGTAAAGGTAGCATTAATATTATGAGCTATAGCATAAAAAGCACGGCCATGGGTTATGATAAGCCTTGGAAGATGAGGCAGGGTAATTTGAGTAAGAGATACACAACGCGGGTTGAGGAGGTGCTGGTGGTGGGGGCAAGTTGCCCTAAGATTGATTCTTCCGCTCCATTCTATATATCATCGCGTAAATCGTTAATCCTAATATAATAATGGGGATGATCTCAATATATTTATTCACCCATTAATAACGTGGGGATGTTAGGATTGTTTTTGGAATATACCTATTTACTATTCTCCGGCAAAATCAACTCTATTCCTAATTTAGGCATACTGACCGATAATTTATCGTTTTCAACTATTCACAAGCGCCATAAATTCGTATTCAAAACTATTCTCAGCCATTTAAAATATGTAGTTATTGGGCTTATAGCGATTGCCTTTTTGGTATTTATTACTTTTTATACGATCAGGCTCCGGAACAAAAAGTTACTGGCCGAGCAAAAACAACAAAAGGACATTGCGCAGCTACAATTAGAGGCGGTACGGTCGCAGCTGAACCCTCACTTTTTATTTAACGCTTTAGCGGGTATCCAAAACCTGATGAACAAAACAGATATAGAGCAGGCCAATCGTTATCTCACCAAATTTGCCCGCCTCACCCGCAACGTATTAAATAATAACGACTTAATTAATCTAAGCGAAGAAAAGTCATTGCTTGATGACTACCTGCAAATGGAACAAATGCGTTTCGGTTTTAATTTTGAGATATCAACAGATCCTAACCTTGATATATCAAACATGCAAATACCTTCCATGCTGCTGCATCCTTTTGTGGAGAACGCAGTTAAACATGGCCTTCCGAGTGACGAACGTACAGGAAAAATCGCTATCAGCATATCAAAAAAAGACAATGATCTTGAACTTACCATTGCTGATAATGGCAAAGGGTTCAATGATCAAAACGACGGCTTAGGTTTACAATTGAGCAAAAAGCGAATAGCTTTGTTAAATACTATCTATAAAGATTCACCAATCAATTTGGATGTACAATCAGGCGCAGGTGGTACTGTAGTGAAAATAACATTAACACATTGGTTATAAATGATACAGGCAATAATAGTCGACGACGAATTATCTAACATTGAAAACCTGCAGGCATTGCTTACAAAGCATTGCTTGCAGGTTAAGGTTGTTGGTACCGCTTTAAATAACGCGGCGGCAGCCGAGTTGATCAAAAGCCATCAACCCAACCTGGTATTCCTGGATATTCAATTAAGGGATGACTCGGGGTTGAATTTATTAAAGCTGGTGCATAACAGGTCGTTTGAAGTGATATTTGTAACCGCATATGATCAATATGGTATACAGGCTGTAAAATTTGCAGCGCTTGATTACCTTTTAAAACCTGTGGATATTGACGAACTGGTAGCAGCTGTAGCCAAAGTTGAAACTAAACTAAAAGAGAAGCAGCACAACCAGCAATTGGATTTTTTAGTAGCTAACTTAATAAAAGAAGACAACCATCCTACTAAAATAGCCTTGCAGCAGCAAAAGGAAACAAGATATATAACGCTTGCCGACATTATACGTTGCGAAGCAGACAACACCTATACATTTTTTTATTTAATAACAGGCGAAAGGATACTGGTATCAAAAGGACTCAAAGAGTATGCTGGTATGCTGCCAACCAATAGTTTTTTACGAATCCATCAAAGCCATTTGGTGAACATTAACTTTGTAAAAAGCTGGCTTAAGGAAGATGGCGGCGTATTATTGTTAACCAATGGCGATAAGGTGCCAGTTTCTCGCCCCAATCGCGAAAAAGTGCGATCGGTTCTTGAGGGTTTTGTTCGTTAGTGCTAAGTACATCTAAAATCAATCTGAAAGCCTGATAGAAACATCAGGCTTTTTGTTTTACATTGACACCATTCAGAGGTGTTGTTATTCTTAAATGGCCATTTACAGTGCCGATGTATTTAGAGGATAACTATCATATTTCAGAGAGAGCTGCTGGAATAAATCAACATCCATTTCTTCAGCATTTAGCAATTCAAATAATCCTTTAAAATAGCCTTCCCGTTGTTCAGAAGGATTGAAAATTAAAATGATCTTAACTTCATCATCAGAAGTATTAGAAAACCCATGAGGGGTAAAACGCGGTACATATACCGTGGAACCTTCAGGAAGATCGTGCTTATCTTTGAAGAGTTCGATGGTAAGCACCCCTTTTTTTATGATGAACACCTCATCCATAAAGCGATGAAAATGCAGCCTGGCGCCAACGGTATGGGGCGGCACTACTATTTCATAAATCCCCAGCATACCTTTGGACATTTCGCTGGTTACTTTAAAAGTACACGAGCCATCGCCTGCAGTAACACGTGATCCCTGATCAGGTAAAACAATAGTTGCACTGTTTTCCAGCCTATCGGTAAAGTAATCTTTAGTCAGTGTTTCCATTTTTTCTTTTGTTTAGATAACAAAGTTATCGCCACTGAATAATAAAAACATTTACATATGTTGATGATTTGTATTTACATTTCGGCCCTGATGCGGCTAAGTTGTGTGGGTGTTATACCCAGATAGGCGGCAACTTCATGTTGTTTAAGGCGGGGTTCTAATGAGGGATATTGTTGCCTGAATGTTATATAACGGCTTGTAGCAGTTTCATGGCGTAAAGCTATTTCCATAGGTTCTTTTTCTATGACCCAATGTATCTCCAGATACCTTATATAAGCCTCGGCAATATCAGGATGAGTTTTGGTTAATGTTTTAAATGCTTGAAAGCTATATTCAAGTACAGTGGTATCTTCTAATGCTTTTATAGTAAAATTGCTTGGTGTATCAGAAAGCAGCGCGCTAAGTGAGGTACAAAAATATAGTTCCGGAAAGAAACGTTTGATGACAATATCACCTTCGGCAGATGTAAAATATTGAGAAAAGAGCCCTTTAATTATAAATGCAACAGTTTTAGGATATTGCCCGGCTTTGATAAAAAACTCATTCCGCTTATATATTTTAGGAGTAAGTATCTTTTCCAGCGCGGCTTTACTCTCTACAGATAACTTGCCATACGATTCCCAGCGTTCAATAAAAGAGGGAAATGGATCCATTAAGTAAATCTAAATAATTTTCCAGCTTACAAAGAACATACATTACCAACCAGTCTATATCCTTGTTTCACTACATAGCTGAATTAAAATCAGATTATTACCTCGATAAATACACCAACAACATCGCCAATAAAGCAGGCAACGCCTGCACCACAAATATTTTTTTTGATGCGGTAAGTGCGCCAAAAATCCCGGCAACGGCTACACATCCTAAAAAGAATAAACGAATATTGATGCTCCACCCGGCATTTTCTATTAGAAAGGACCAGGCTAATCCGGCTACTAAAAAGCCATTATACAGGCCTTGATTGGCAGCTAATCCTTTAGTAGGTGTAAACAATTCATGCGGTAATGATTTACCAAATACCTTTTTGCCAGCAGTTTCCCAGGCAAACATCTCCATCCATAAAATGTAACAGTGTTCAATGGCAACAAATGCGGTTAATATGAGGGATAAGGTGTACACGGTTCGATTATTATTTAATTTCCAACTTATATCCCTTCCCGCGTATCACTATAATGCTTATGTTGGGGTCAAGTTCCAGTTTCTTGCGAAGTTTTGATATAAACATATCCAGGCTACGGCCGACAATAATGCCTTCATCTTCCCAAATTTCTTTCTGCAGCCGGCTACGCGCTATAGTTTGATTGGGCGAGGATGCGAAAATAAGCAACAGGCGCGTTTCAGTTCCGGTGAGGTCCGTTGTTTCGTTATTGATAGTTAGCTGCCGTTTTTGCGCGTCAAACACTACTGAACCTAAAGTAAATGTACCTGTACTTTCATCACCGGGTAAGGGTTTGCGCGGCTTAACCGATCGGTAAAACATAAAACCAACAAATGCTAAAAATGGTAATCCGCCTAAAAGGAAACCTTTTTTAGCTTTATTCATACCCATTGGTTTAAATTCAATATTAAGCACGTAACAGGCTTTGGGCTGCTTCCTGCCTGAACATGCTATAATATCATCTTTTTTATTTTTTGATATTGCGTAGCCATAGGCTACACTATCGGTTCCACAGGTTAAAATATTTACTACATAATCACCTGTTAGCGGGTCCTTAGCCAATAAACGGCGGGTAGTGTTTACTAATGAATCTGATTGGAAAGTAAACTCCTTTTCAAATCTGAGCTGGTACTTATTTTCGGCTATTTTTTTTACCGGGAGCACCCTTGATGTACTATCGCCCGATTGCAAAAGCAGCTCATCCCCTATCCTGCGCATCAAAACTTCCTTACGGGCTATGTCAAATTCATCGCTATCTTCCATGGTGAAAGCCACACATAGTATTGCAATAGCCGATAGGAATACCATACCGAATAAATACGTATACTTTTTGTAAGGGCTTTTTTGGCTATGGGGCATATTGTCAAGATTTTATTTTACAAAGTTTACATTTTTATTTACAATATAAGTTCCTCAGGCTGAAATATATCAAAGTAATTTTGTTGAATGTTATTTATTAAACCTACAAAAAATATGAAAAAAGTAATTTATGCGCTGATCTTACCGCTGCTTGTGGTAAGCGGACTAGTGTTTGCTAATAGCAAAATTAAAAGTGAACCTCCTAAAAAACCAACCCCCAAGCCTCTATCTGCTGCTGAAAGGTTGGCCGGAAGGAAAAAATGGGAGGCTACCCCTGATGGTATAATGTACAAAAAATGGGAAGCGTCTCCCGCAGGTAAAAAAGTGTATGCCGGTGAAGCTAAAATAAGGACGCATATTAGTTTTTTTACCAATATGGAGGCTGTTGTAACCTCTCTTTCTCTCCCACCGGGATCAAGATTAGGTTTTGGGGTAATGGCCAGGATCAACGGTGATGATTACATTGTTAACTTCCCATCGGAAAAACAGCAATTGGAGCAATTGCACAGCCTGAAAGTTAACGACAAATTAATTATAAAAAGCCATAGCGTATCGCACGCGCCCAAATATTCATACCCTATAATATCGGCCGAGTATGCTGAACGGGATGGTAAAGTATTTTTTAAACGTATTCATCGCAAAGGGGGATGCTAAGTATACATATGAGATACGTACAGTTGTATATTTTGTTGCTGATGCTTGTATTTCAAAGCTCATGTGGTCAAAATCAAACAAACGAACCGAAAGATAATATCAATTATAATATTAAAGACACCGTGACTTCTTACGGGCCACATACCATGGTTCGTAATGTAAAGAAGGGTAAAAACGGCACTATTTTGATTGCAGCATCATGGGGCGGTGTTTTTAGGTATGATGGAAAATTATTTACCAATATCACGAGTAAAATAGGCTCGCGCAGATATTGGGATGTTCTGGAAGATAAACGCGGGAAACTATGGTTTGCCACTACCTATACAGGCGTTTATGAGTATGACGGGAAATCCTTTAAACATTTTACAACTGCTAATGGACTTCCCAGTAACAAGGTTAGTTGTATTTATGAAGACGAGGCCGGCAATATATGGTTTGGCACCGGTAATGGAATAAGCCGTTATGATGGCAAAACCTTCCAAAATTTGGGAACTAAAGCGGGGCTTGATAGCGATATCACTATAATTACTAAAGATAAAACCGGGAAATTGTGGATCGGTACAAGAGGCAGTGCCCTTGTTTACGACGGGAAAAAATTCATTACGCTGACTAATAATGGTAAAACATTCAGAAACGTTTGGGGCATAACCGAAGATAGGAAAGGCAACATTTGGCTTGGGGCAGACGGCCTTTGGCGCTATAACGGTAGTTCCTTTACTAAGGTATCCCAAACGGGTGCAGGTGCTATAATGGAAGATAAAAAAGGAAACATCTGGACTACAGGTGGTATAAATGCTTCTACCTGGGCATTTTCCCGTTATGATCAAAAAACCTTGAACAGCAAAGAACCTAACATGACCGAAATTATGACAAGAGGCCCGGCTTTATTTGGGCTTTTGGAAGCTAATGATGGAAATATTTGGATTGGTGCATCAGACGGGGTGTATCGTTATGATGGAAAGACCATTACGGACTTTAAAGAAAAGAAATAACTTATATTATTTCATGAGATTAGTTATAAAGCCTGATAGAAATATCAGGCTTTATATTTGGTGTTGATCCGCAATTGTATAACATCCCCCGCTGATATTTATTGAACATTATTCTCCTAAAGTTTCTCTACCTTTAAATTATAACCAACTATAAATCAATATTTAAATTAATCACAAATGACCTCTTTAAACAACTTTAACTATCCTGTTAAATGTGTGCAAAAAGTTTTTTTGCCATTTTTTACAGTTATTATTCTTTTGGCCGGCGCGTATACTGCATGTGCCCAAGCCGACACCACCCTTAAAAATACATTACCAAAGGGGGGACAAATGATTAACAACAAGCCTGTAGGCAGCGGCTGGGTAAACTTACTTGCAAACGCCAGTGACTGGAATTTTGAAAATACCTTTTGGCAGTTGAAAGATAACCTGCTACACGGAGCCATGGGCTACGAAAAAGAACATCATTTTAGTTACACCAAAAAAACCTATACCGATTTTGAGCTGAATGTGATGATTAAAATGGTGGGCGATGAAAATGCTAATTCGGGAGTTTGTATAAGGATAAACCCAACCAGTTGGGATAATGCACCGGGCTACCAGATAGATATGGGTAAAGGCTACTGGGGCTCGTTATGGGAGGAGCGCCGTGGAAACATGGTGCAGAAATTTCCGGACGCGCTGGTACCCAAAGTGGTGAAGTTTAACGACTGGAACCACTATTACATTATTGCCCGTGGCCACCATATTCAGGCTTGGTTAAATGGCGTAAAAACGATAGATATAGTGCACGACGCAGGTTTTAGCAGCGGCAGTATCGGTTTCCAGCTAGATCATATGCATAATCCCACTGTTGTTGAGGTAAAAGCGCTTTATGTAAAGGAATTAAAATAATCATTTTTAAAACAGCGGGTTTATACCCAAACAAGCCCGATAGAAATATCGGGCTTTGTTGTTGGGCACTTATAGTAATCACCTATGATTTAGCTTTTTCATTTTGGTTAGCCATAAATAAAGGCACCAGATACAAGTGATAAAAAATATGGTCAATATAATAACATTGTACTGTTTGATAAAGGCCGCAAAATAGCTCCCTATTAAAGCATAAGCTGATGCCACACAAAGTTTTAGTACAATAAATTCGGCATTAGACCAGGCGGTTTTCACTTTAAAAAAATTCATAATCTTATCTTTTTTATAAAGATAGATGCCAACAGTTTATTCTTTATTGATGGTGGTCACATTATTAGTTGATGAGCAACAAATTTTTAAACTACCTTGTTAAAGTATGTTAAAAACCTAATAGTCAATTCAGTAAAAACCTACTTTAGATCTTTAAAACGACACTATTGTATGGGAAACGGCATGAAACTTTTAATTACCTTAATAATTATTTGTTCAAATTTTAAGCTATTTGCCCAACAATTGAATGGTGTGGTTAAAGACAAACTTACTCGCCTGCCTATTCAAAATGTAAGTATTAAAACGGCACTATCTACAACATTTACTTCAAGTTCAGGAAAATTTAGTTTACATAATACCTATATAGGTGACACTGTAAAAATCACTTGCATTGGCTATGAACCTTACTATTTATTATCAAACAAAATAATTAATGATACTATTTTAATTTACCTGGAACAGAACTCCATCTTGTTAAAAGGTGTAACTATTAACAATAAAAATGGATACAAACTGGATTCCATCCGGAGGCGGAAGGAATTTGCATCGGTGTTTGCTCGTAAGTCTCCTGCTTTAAAAGATATT
Organism: uncultured Mucilaginibacter sp.; assembly: GCA_964524015.1. GTDB lineage: Bacteria > Bacteroidota > Bacteroidia > Sphingobacteriales > Sphingobacteriaceae > Mucilaginibacter. The sequence continues at coordinate 15,827 of CAZGBN010000029.1, forward strand.
TTTATTTCAAAGCCTGTATATTCCTATACTCCCAATAATTATATCACCGCACCAAACAGTACTGCCTCTATTGTAAGTATTAATGTACTGTCAGTAATTGGTTTACTCAATAAAAACAAAGCACCTGTATCCAAGTTGCAAAAGGTACTGCTGAAAGAAGAAGAGGATAACTATATAGACCATCTATTTTCTAAAAGAAAGGTTACCACCATAACCTCATTAAAAAATGATTCTCTGATTGAGTTTATGAACAAGTACCGCCCATCAGCAGCAGAATTAAAAAAGATGAATGACTACGACCTGATTATGTACATAAAGAAATACTACCAGGAGTTTATAAAACCATAACATCACTCAGCCTATGGTCGGTATTATCACCGCAGTGTAAACCACTTACTTTGCCAATGTATACTCCCCCGAAAAATCGGTGGTTTTAAACATAAACTCATCATCAAGGTTCGGTCCGCCAACTCCTGCATTACCTGCTGGTTTAAGCGGTTCAAGTAACACTATCCTGCCTCCAGGCGGTGGCGGGGGTAGCGTAAGGGGTTCTGAGTTTAGTCTAATGTTATATTTAAATTTACCCGTACCAGCGGCAGCTTGTACATACTTTAACGGGATGGACAGTTCGTACGTGTAGCGTATCTTTTTATCAAAGCTTGCCCCTACTACTATATTCTGCGTGTTATAAACCGGGATATAGGGGTCAGCGATCTCGGGGATACCGATCACGTGTATAGTTTTATAGGTAGACTTTAATAAGCTGTTAGAAATTGCCAGTAATGAATCTACTATAGCTTTGTTGGTAGTATCGCCATATAATATTTTATCTGTTTTTAATATATTAACTTCCAATGCGTTTAGCGATTCCACCCTTGTTTTGATAGCCGGATAAGTAACCGATAGCTTTGTCTTTTTTGGAGCAGGTAAAATTGAAAAGGTGACACCTCCCCTAAATATTTTTTGGCTTCCCAGGTTATCATCAGTAAACAGCGTTAAATACAAATTATCAATATCGTTAGACACGGTATAAAATACATGCTGACCCGAATTATGCGCCTGGAACTGGCCGTTCCATTCGGTAGCTTTACCGTCTATTTTGATATTGGCAGGTGCCTTTACGTTTGCTGTTTGAATTTTAGGTAGTTTTTGTGCGTATGTTATGGCACTTTTCCCTATCAGTATCAGGGCTAATGGCAACAGGCTTGTGTATTTTTTAATGCTCGCATGGCGATATTAGGTTATGGTTGCACCAAACTAAACCTAATAAATGAACATTCCAAGCAAATGAAGAAAAATAACTATAAAAATAGTTAAATGCAGCCAACATGCTTTTACAAACAAACCCGATTGGTCAAATAGCAATGAAAAAAATCTGTTTAAATCATGGTTTACACTTTTTTGACTAAATATTTGCTAATCAATTAATTATAAAATAATTTATTGAAATGTGTTAACCTTTGTAAACCATGATTTCAGCCTATAATCAGCATTATCAGCGCCGTGTTACTCTATAGGTATATAAAAATCAACAATAGCCTTTTTCTCCGGGTGATCGTTAAAGTTGTTGTGGTATAATTCAAAGATATTGCGGTCGGCTTTTTTATAGCCGTTCTCGTTCATCCATATAAACAGCCCCGTCCATGATTTCTCGAAATCATCCAGCACTATCTCAAAACTTCCTACAATAAATTTACCTTTGGCAATGGTGTCTAATTTAACTTCTCCCGTAGGCTTAACAGGTTGGTTAAGCACTATACACGCTTCGGTTCTTACCTTATCGGCTTCAGTTACTTTAAAGCTGTCATGATAAACGGTTAGCATTTTTGTGTTTTCATTAAGCAGTCCCAGTGGCGCTGCCCAACGCATCAGCTTTTGATAAGCAGCTGCAATATTATTGTGGCCAATGGCGGGCACACCCGCCAGTTCCATTTTTTGTATTTCCCTGATCTCGATGGTCGCATTCATTTGTATCCAGTTTTTAAGGTTATTTAGGGTACAAAGGTATTGCTCCCGGTTAGGATAGGTTTGACCATTCTTGCTTTTTAGTTGGCGTATCTTGCTAAACTTATTGGGGTTTTGTTTCCTGAATTCGGACGGGCTTACACCATAAAACTTTTTAAACGCGCGTGCAAATGATGAATTATCATTAAAGCCATACTTGTGGCAAATATTACTTACTGCAATATTTTTATGGATCAACTCCAGGGCTGCTTTCTCTATTCTTTTTCGGGTAATATATTCATTAAGGGTCTCCCCTGTTATCTTCTTGAATATCCGGTGAAAATGAAACGGCGAAAAAAACGCGATATCTGCAATAATGACTAATGATAGTTCGGTAGCCAGGTTATTGTCAATATACTCAAAAACCCGGTTTATCCTGACCTGATAATCAACAGGTATGTCAATTTGTTGATCAACCATTTTTAATTATCCAACCTTTTTTCCAATTATCAAACCTTCTTCTTAAAGCCTTTACCGCGTTTGTTGAATCGTCTGATTGGTTTACAATAAGATTGATGTAGGGCTTGCGTGCATCATCATAGGGTTTGGCAACGGTAATAAAAGCGCTTGATGCTTTTCTATCACCGCAGCGTTTGTCGCCGCCGTATTCTGCACCGGCTTCTAAAGCCAACATTAATACATCCTGTATAGGCAATGCTGCTTTTTGTGCTTTAATAACCACCTGCAATATTTCGTTAAGCATCTTTTTATTACTCAAAGTATTCCCTTGAATTGAGACACCTTTTGTGGTTATACTTCCCTTATGGGAGTTCGTTTCTAAACCGGTGTAAGCCACCGGAGAATTTATATCCTTTAAGCACACTATAGCGTATTGCTGATTTTCAGGGTCAAAGTCAGGATCCTTAATAGCCCTGAGTATCTGATCTGGCGATGCATCTGCCAGCACCATTTTTAATCCCTTGTTACGTGCTTGCTTATTACTCATGGCTTGTACCACTACCGCACCTTTTCCGGGTACAATACCACCAATACCATATACACTAAACGTACATGAAGCGCCTGCTATCCCAATTTCTTTTGTCCTTGGATCGATGATTATAATGGACCACGTTGCGCTGGCAGTAGTAGATAACAGTGTTAGCAGGCCAAAAGTTAAAATAAGCTGTTTTATTTTTATCATTTTAAAAGGTTTTATTATGCCTCAAAATACTGTCGTAATTTCTCTTCTTCCAGATCAAGCAGATCCATTTGGTGCCTTATCAGTTCATCACTGATGTTTTCCTTTTTATTAAGTGTTTGTAAAAGCGCGCGCTGCTCTTTTATCAGGTGCGCCATTATCTGGCGATAATCATTATAAAATTTGGCCAAACGGCATTCACTGTCGTCTTTATCCCAGTCCTTTAACAATTCCATATCAGCCGAATATTTCAGCTTGAGCGCCTTCACCATACCGTTGTGTTGGGTATGTTCTTTGTAATTATCTTCCAATATGTTTAATGATAGATGCGACAACTTTTTGCGTATCACTTGCCGTTGCTGCTCTACCGGAAAATCCTGATCACGATCGGGCATGTTTACCCATTTAATTACAAGGGGCAGCGTTAATCCCTGCAGTACCAGGGTAACTAGTATCACGGTGAACGTAATAAATAAGATCATATCCCTGTTAGGAAAAGCCGAGCCTGAACTTAAGGCTATTGGTATACTCAATGCCGCGGCAAGTGATACCACCCCGCGCATGCCTGTCCACCCTAATAAAATGGGCGCTTTCCATCCGGGACTGGCATCGGCTACGGTAATAAACCTGCTCATAAACATAGTAACCACCACGGCCCCATAAGTACTTATAAACCGGGTTATAATTAAAACCAATGTAATTATCAGGCTGTAGTTAATTGCCGGGGCAAGACCACCCGGACCAAGGTTTTTAATAATAACCGGAAACTCTAGCCCTATTAAAATAAATACAAAACCATTTAACACAAACGCCACAGCTTCCCACACGTTTATACCTTGTATACGGCTGTGGTTTGATAAAAATTGGTGCCGCCTTGCGGATAGGAACAACCCGCCGCTTACTACCGCCAATACACCCGAAAAATGGAACTCCTCTGCCAGTATATACATAGTATAAGGCGCAAGCAAAGTAAGTACCACATCGATATTACTGGAAGTTGGCAACCAGCGATGTACGGCATAAAATATTAAAGCCACTAAAATGCCTATAGCAATACCCATAACAATAACCAGTACAAAATTGACAGCGGCCTCACGAAATATAAACTTGCCCGTTAATATGGCAGCCAACGCGAAACGAAACACTACTAAACTGGAAGCATCGTTTAATAAGCTTTCGCCCTCAATTACGGTAACAAAGCGTTTAGGTACTTTTATATTTTTTAAGATAGCGCTGGCCGATACCGCATCCGGAGGGGATACAATACCGCCCAGTAAAAAGCCCGCGGCTAAAGTAAAACCTGGTATTAAAGCCGACGAAACAAACGCTACAACACAGGATGTTAAAATAACTACCGGGAAAGCAAAGCTGCTTATTACCCGCCTAAACTTCCAAAAATCTTTCCATGAAGTGTTCCAGGCGGCTTCATAAAGCAAAGGAGGAAGGAATATAACAAATATTAGTTCGGGCTGTATTTCAATGCCCCGTAAAAATGGCACAAAGCCTAAAGGCAGCCCTACCAATACCAATAAAATTGGGTAAGCTACTTTTAGCTTTTGCGCAAACATTACAACAAATAAAATAATTATGAGGAGGCATGTATATTGAATAACTAGATGATGCATGCACTAAAATACAATAAATACGAAATAACGCTAAACAAAAAAAGCCTGATAGGAATCAAGCTTTACATTTTAAAAGACATATAACACTACTTGTACAAAACACTTAATGAATTTTCGGCTTTTACAGTTGTTAAAATGCCTTCTAAATTTTTATAAGCAGTTGAATACAGTATACCGGCCATACTTACTCGTTTAATGCCCCAACCAGACAATAGCTTAACCGAAGCCAGTTTTGAAACACCTACTACATTAACGGGTAAACTGGTTGATGCTACAATAGTTTTGATAATTTCTTCGTCCTGTACACCGGTAACAAATATTCCATCTGCGCCTGCGTTTTCATAAAGTTTAATTCTGCGGATGGTATTTTCTAAGGGGTTTTCAATTTTCTGCAAAAAGCCATCAGTGCGGGCGTTAATAAATAGCTGCTGATTGGTTTTCAATAGGTAATTTTTTACAGATGACAATTTGCTAAGGTATAACTCCTCGCCCTGGTTGTCTTCCAAATTAATGCCTACGGCTCCTGCATCTATTAACTGTTGTATATAGTCATTTAAAACCGTCAGATCTTTAGTATAACCACTTTCCATATCTACCGATAATGGAATAGTAGTAACAGCCTTGATCCGCTTAATGATATACAACAATTCGGAAAATGGTATATTTTCGCCATCCTTATATCCTAAAGAGTCGGCTATGGCACCGCTTGAAGTAGCAATGGCATCAAACCCTGTTTTTTCAATTAGCTGCGCACTTTTGGCGTTCCAGGCATTAGCTATTAATAGTGGCTCCTGCTGATGATGGAGCTGGTAAAATTTTTCGTAGTTGTTCATATGTTTATTTAAATATTAATCCTCAACTAATGGGTTGGGCTTACCCTTGCCTGTTACTATAAGATTGCGCAAGCTATCCGTAATATAAAATGTCCATGCATCAAAGCAGATATTATAACACTCATAGGCCGGCACAAGACCACGGTGCGTAAAGCGGAGTTGAGTTTTGTTATCCTTTTCAGAAATATCAAATTCAACAGTTGTACCTGTCCACTCATTTTCATCTTTTGTAAAATCAAAATAATTGTAAAGCACCCGCCAAACCACTTTCTTATTTGGGACTAACTCAATTATTTTCATAGTACATTTATGAACTTCTTTACGCTGATATTTAAATTCTTCATTAATTTGATCTGTGTTGCCATCAATCCTTTCTGACCACCATCCACGTACATTATTAACGGCACCAAATACGTCCTTCGGTGATTGATCTACCGAAAACGTTGTACTAAAATCTTCTGTTTTCATTAGTATTAAATTTTAATGTTATCCTAAAAACACCGGTTGGGTTTCGCCTTTAGTTATTAAAGTAAATAACCCTTCCCTAATAAGGTCTGTCCAGGCATTTGAACAGCTATCAAAGCACTCAAACTCCGGAACTAACCCCTCGTGAGTAAAGCGTACTTCGGTTTGGTTACCTTGTTCAGTGATCTCGAAACTGATCTTGGTACCAGTCCATTCACTTTTATCCTCTGCATAATTCAAAGCGCTGTCGGCAACCAGCCATACCACCATTTTATCGGGGATCATCTCTACCACCCGTTGTTTTGAATAATGGAAGTCTTTATAATGATATTCAAATTCGTCATTTAATTTTTCTGCAGAACCTGTAATATCTCCTGTCCACCAATTTTGAGGTTGATTGATGGCATTAAAAACTTCGGTCGCGGTCTGATTTACTACTATGGTAGTTGTAAAATCGTGTGTTTTCATATTTTTCTTTATTAAGATTTAGTGTTTAATTTTCCATTTATCTGCCAACTCTGCATTAAAACCATCGGCATTTTTAGGGTTAGGTTCGCCTTTGCCGGTAGTAATTAACTTATACAAGCTATTATTTATGTAATTACTCCAGGCATCATTACAAACTTTATAACATTCATATTGGGGCACCAGGCCTTCGTGGGTAAATTTTACCCTTGTTTTATCGCCTTCGGCAGATATATCAAAAATTAGCTTTGTGCCTATCCACTCTGTCTTATCTTTTGTAAAGTTGAATTGGTTATCCAACACTTCATATACCAGTTTTTTGCCCGGAACTGCTTCTATCAGTTTAAGCTTACATATGTGAACATCCTTATAGTGATAAAGAAATTCTGCATTTAGTTTATCAGTTTCGCCTTCAATCTCTTCTGACCACCAGGCACGAAAGTTTGTAATAGCTTTATAAGCAGTTTGAGGGCCCTTATTAACCACTATAGTGGCTGTATAGCTTTTTGCATTCATAATATTTGATTTTATATTTTTTTGAACAAGTTTCGCTTCTCCCGTTACAGGTTTGGGATTGCTGGTGCAGCCGGTTGCAATCATTGCCATGCACACACCAAGAATTAATATTTGCTTCATATCAGTTAGGTAATTTGCTGTTTAATAAATTCTCCAGGTTTTTCAGTTTCGCTCCCCAGAACTGATCGAAGTAGTTGATCCAGTTTTGCAGTTCTTCAAACCCATCCTTTTTTAAAGTACAATACCTTTCGCGGCCCATATCTTTAATAGATATAAACCCGGCATTGTACAATATTTTAACATGCTTGGAAACCGCCGGGCGGCTCATGTCAAAGTTATCGGCCAGGCTGTTAATGGTCAGGCTATCTTTTGATAACAGCATTAACATTTGGCGCCTGCTGGGGTCGCCTATTACCTGGAATACATCAAGCGTTGGTACAGCCATATTCTTAAGCTTTTAATAGTTTTTCGATATTTTGGAATTTTTCCAGCCAACCATGGTTAAGGCCTTTGTACATATCAAAGTTTGCCGGTTGCTCAAAGCCGCTATGATTCAGGTGCACCCAGGTACCGTTATCCTTAGCTTCTAATTGCCATATCACAACCGATTCGAGATCTATCTCACCTTCGCCCGGTCCGCAGTTCCAGGTGTAGGATAGTTTTTCAAGTGGGATGATCTCTAAAACCTTGCAATAAAATATGCCGTCAAAGTTTAGGTTGGGTTTACCGCCTGTCATAAATTTAAATTCATGCCCTACTACGGGTTCAAAATCATTTTTCATTAGCCATTGGCCCATCAAGTCGGCATTGGTAAAATACTCCCAAACAGTTTCGATGGGATGTGAAAAGAAAAAGTCATGTTTTATTGTTTGTTTCATAATGAGTAACTTTAAGGTTACTCAAATGTATAGGTAACTTTTGAGTTACGCAAATTTATTTTCAAATATTTTTTATTTTTATCATTACTCTAAATGTCAACCGTTTAAACCATGAGCATAAATATCACAGATCTTAAAATTATCAGGAGTGACTCAACTAATACAGACTTCTTAGCATTAGTGAAATTATTAGATCAAGATCTGTCAGACAGAAATGGAGATCAGCAAAAATTCTATAACCAGTTTAATAAAGTTGATTTGATAAAAAACGTGATTGTTGCTTATGTGAATGATACGCCCGTTGGTTGTGGAGCTATAAAGAAGTACGATGATAATTGTGTAGAGGTAAAAAGGATGTTTGTTAAGGCCGAATACCGCGGGAAAGGAATAGCTGGGCGAATATTAAAGGAATTAGAAATGTGGGCGGCTGAATTAAACTTCAGCAAATGCATATTAGAGACCGGGAAAGTACAGCCGGAGGCAATCCATCTTTACCAAAAATTAGGATATACTATTACAGATAATTACGGGCAATATATTGGCGTTGACAATAGTGTTTGCATGAATAAAGAACTTTAATAGTTAGACAACAGGTTCCGAAAACGCACGGGTTTACAATTATTTTCAAAATAAATTTGCGTAGTTAAATAACTACATATAAATTTGTAGTCAAATAACTACACGATGAATTTAAGACGAGATGTATTCCAGGCCATAGCCGACCCCACCAGGAGGGCCATACTGCTGCTGGTGGCTTCGCAATCAATGACGGCCGGGGCAATTGCAGCAAATTTTGACACGGCCAGGCCAACAGTATCCAAACATTTGCAAATACTTACCGAGTGCCAATTGCTGCAACAACAGCAAAATGGCCGGGAGATATTTTACCACACTAACTCAAAAAAAATGAAAGAGATAGCCGACTTTATTGAGCCCTTCCGGCAAATGTGGGATGACAGGTTTAATAAACTGGAAGACGTAATGAAAAAGTATAAAAGCAAATAACATGCAGCAAAAAACAAAAATAGATGCCCAGGAAGGCCAACAGGACCTGGTTATTATCCGGGAGTTTGAATTGCCGGTAGAGTTACTTTTTAAAGCCTATGCCGAGCCCGAAATTGTGGAGCAATGGATGGGAACCAAAGTACTTAAACACGAAAGTAAAAAACACGGCAGCTACCAATTTGAAACATCAGATGCTAATGGGAACGTGGTTTTTAGGGCCAATGGTACCATCCATGAATTTATACCTAACCAAAAAATAACCCGCACATTTGAAATGGAAAATGCTCCTTTTGATGTGCAACTGGAATTTTTAGAATTTGAGCCCTTAACAAATGATACCAGTAAATTAACCATGCATATGGTATACAGATCAGCCGAGCTAAGGGATAAAATGCTGCAGTTACCTTTTGCCTATGGCATTAATATGGCACATAACAGGTTACAAGATATCGTTAACAAAATGAAATAAATAGTATGAAAAAAAGAAATTTGATTATCTATTGGGCCGCAACCACTTTATTGTGTTTTGGTATGCTGGGCAGCGGTTTGGCGCAAATACTCCATGCAAAAGATATGATCACCCTCATCACTCCCCTGGGTTATCCCTTATACTTTTTATACATTATTGGTATATGGAAAGTACTGGCAGTAATAGCTATTTTAATACCAGGGTTTAAACTAATTAAAGAATGGGCCTATGCAGGCTTGTTTTTTGTGATGACAGGGGCACTTGTTTCGCATTTGTCGGTTGGACATTATGGTTTACAAGAAATTATAGGGCCATTGATGCAAACAATTTTTATTATTTTGTCATGGTATTTCAGGCCTGCCAATAGGAAGATAAGCGAACTGAATTAATATGAACACTGCAAATTCAAAAGTTAATTTCATTTTTGAAAAACCACAAAAGTGGCAACAGGCGTTTGAGCAATTAAGAAACATTGCTCTATCCACCGGCCTTAATGAAGAATTAAAGTGGGGCCAGGCTTGTTACACCCTCGGCAAAAGCAACATTGTTTTAATACATGGCTTTAAAGAATATTGCGGGCTTTTGTTTTTTAAAGGTGCACTGTTAAGTGACCCCAATGGAATACTCATCAAGCAGACAGAAAATGTTCAATCAGCCCGTCAGATAAGGTTTACCAATACTCATGAAATAGCGGAGTTGGCCCCTATCCTTAAGACTTATATTTATGAAGCCATTGAAGTAGAAAAAGCGGGTTTAAAAGTACAACTTAAAAAGGCCGAAGACTTTGCTACGGTTGCAGAGTTTCAATATAAACTGGATAAGATACCGGCATTAAAAACTGCATTTGAAGCGCTAACACCGGGCAGACAACGTGCCTATAAACTATATTTTTCGCAAGCTAAGCAATCAAAAACACGCGAGGCAAGGGTTGAAAAATATATACCACATATACTTAACGGAAAAGGAATAGATGATTAAGAAATTGTTGCCTGAGCAAAGTGAAGAACTGCTAAGCGTATTAAAAAACCGGTTTGAGCAGCACATGGAACGTCATAAAGGTTTGGATTGGGCCAAGATACAGGCTAAGCTGGAAAAATCGCCGGAAAAGCTATGGTCGCTGGATGAAATGGAAATTACAGGCGGCGAACCTGATGTGGTGGGCTATGATGAAAAAACAGGCGAGTATATATTTTACGATTGCGCTGCCGAAAGCCCTAAAGAACGCAGAAGCTATTGTTATGACCGGGCGGCACACAATGCCCGCAAAGAACATAAACCAGCCAATACCGTAATGGATGTAGCCGAAGAAATGGGTATTGAGCTATTAACCGAAGAAGAATACCGTGCCTTACAGCAATTGGGCAAATTTGACTTGAAAACGTCCAGTTGGATAAAAACTCCCGAAAACATACGTAAACTGGGTGGAGCTTTGTTTTGCGACCGTCGCTATGATACGGTTTTTACTTATCATAATGGTGCCGAATCTTACTATGCCGCACGGGGTTTCCGCGGATCATTAAGGGTATGATGGAAAAAGAAGTTGAAACTTTTTATCCGCCGAACCGCCAGACGTGGCGCGAATGGCTAAAGCAAAACCATGATACTAAACAATGTATATGGGTGGTTATGTATAAAAAAGATTCGGGCATACCATCTATAACCTGGAGCGACGCAGTTGACGAAGCTATTTGTTTTGGCTGGATAGACAGCACCAAACGGCCAGTCGACAATGAAAAATCCATCCAATATTTTTGCAGGCGTAAACCAACCAGCACATGGTCAAAAATAAATAAAGCCAAAGTTGAGCGCTTAATTGCCCAGGGATTGATGACACCAATAGGATTGGATAGCGTTGAAATTGCTAAACAAAACGGTTCATGGACAATATTGGATAATGTAGAAGACTTAGTGATACCTACAGACCTTGAAAAAGCATTTAAAAAGCATAAGGGTTTAGAAGCGTATTACATGAACTTGAGCAGATCTGCAAAGAAAATGGCACTTCACCGCCTGGTAATGGCCAAACTACCCGAAACACGCGAAAAAAGAATTAATGAGATGGTTGTACTTTCCAGGCAAAAAAAGGCAAAGTAGTTTTTAATTGTTGCCGCAGATCATCAGTATAATGACCTGTGACAACAATTGAACCTATTTAAGATCTATCTTTCCACTTAGCTATTAAACCATCAACAGAAAAAACACCTGCCCCGGTAAGTATTAACGAAATTAAACCAGCTATGTATAACAAATTAATTTCATATCCGGGTGGGCCAAACAAAGGGCCCTGCGGTGTTAATCCTATTGTTTTAATGGAGCTAAAACCATAATTAATGTTAATGGTAAACAAGGCAATAAGCATGGTAAAAATTAAAGGTATTGCCACCAGGTTAACAAACAAACCTGCAAAAATGGCTATACCACCTATTATCTCAACCAGCGGTGCAATCCAAGCCATAATATGCGGAGAGGGAACGTTTAATTGAATAAGCAATTTTTCAAATCCGGCGGGTGTGCCTTTGCTTAACTTGGCCCAACCATGGGCTATAAAACCAAAACCTATTATTAGCCTTAAAAATAAGGGTGCCCATTGCTGGTACTTTTTATTTGATGTAAAAAATAGATGTGTCATGTTATATTATTGATTAATAGTTATACTTATTAAGGCATTACAACTAAAACGCACGTATGCCCGTCAAAAACCATATATGGCTTTGATAATTTAAGAAGCAATAACAATTCAGATCAACAATACCCGGTTAGTGAGATATATGGGAACAGAGTGGAGTGGCGGCTGATGACAGAAAACGTATTCGTTATAAAAACCTCTAAAAGGTAAAAATAAAATCAATGTTATTACCAGCAATGCAGGTAGAGCAATAAATTCAGTTTGGGGATTGGCTAGTTTAATAATTTTTCTATCTGCTATATCAAGGCAAATTAACGATACCGGTTTTAGTGTAATACCAGCGTTTGTTTGTTCTGTGTGGTGGGTGCCTGTAATAAAATCCTGGATGGTTTTGCGGAGGGGGCAATAGCTTAACCATAAAAAAGCTACTATCAATACTATGATTGATGACGACTGCAGCTTTGGCAAAGACTTTATTTTATGGCTTAACATCGCTTAAATATTAATCTAAAACTTTTAAGGTTGTACTGATAATATCGTCAAAAAATTGAATATCGGTAACTGATTTAGCGGTTACGCGCATACCATTAACCGTGTTAACCATAAAGTGCGCCAGTGTATGCGCATCTTGTTTATTGGTTATCTCACCGTTATCCTGTCCTTTTTTTATGGTTTTATAAAACGCATCTTTTACTTGCTGTTCGCTTCTGCAAATAATGTTATACACTTCCTCATCAGTAGACGCGGTTTCTATTTTGGCATTTACCATAAAACAACCCTTATGATCTTTATCATTTATCAGGTTATTTACAATCCATCTCATCAATTGCTTTAGCGTTTCTTTAGCAGATCGCCCCTCACCGATAATATGGTTCAGCTCGCTGCCTGCTGCTTGTTCATAGCTTTCTAATGCCTTTAAATAAAGGGTGTGCTTATCACCATAGGTATCATAAAGGCTTGAACGGCTTATGCCTAGCCCATCTACCAGATCCTGCATAGACGTACCATTGTACCCCTTATGCCAAAACAGGCATATGGCCTTGTTTAATACTTCCTTCTCATCAAAATCTTTCGTCCTTGCCATAAGTAAAATAGCTTTGCCTAATTAGGCAAAGCTATTGATTTTTATTGATTTAAGTGCGTATTAACGTATACCGCCACTTGCCAGTAATATTTCGCCGGTTAACCATTTTGAGTCTTCAGACGCTAAAAATACCGCGATAGGCGCAATATCATCAGGTTGACCTATGCGGCCCAATGGGGCTTGTTTTTCTGCTTGTAAATGGAAATCACTGCCAATAAAACCGGCAGTATGTGTTCCTTCGGTTTCAACAATGCCCGGATTAATAGCGTTCACACGTATTTTTTTATGTCCTAATTCTTTTGAAAGCACCTGTGTAATTGAGTCAACCGCACCTTTAGTACCAGTGTAAACAGCACTTCCCGGAGGGGTTATCCTAGTTACGGTTGAACTGATGTTGATAATGCTTCCACCTTTATCGCCAAAGTTTTTAACTGCTCCCTGGCTTGCCAATAATACACCTAATACGTTAGTATTAAATTGACGGTAAAATTCTTCTTCATTAATGTCTTCTATCGCACCAAATTGATATACACCGGCGTTATTTACCAATACATCCACACCACCAAAAGCTTGTTTGGTTTCGGCATACAGACGTTCAACATCCGCTTTTTTGGCAACATCACCTTGTACGGCAACTGCTTTACCACCCGCGGCAACAATTTCATTTACTACCTTGTCTGCCCCGGCTTTGGCCGACGAATAATTTACCACTACGGCTGCTCCTTCAGCAGCTAATGCTTTGGCAATACCTGCACCAATTCCTTTTGATGCGCCTGTTACTACTGCTACTTTATTTTCTAACTTTTTCATTTTTGTGAGTGATTATTTTTCTATTTTGGAATAATCGTTCCACAAATATATATACATACTGGAACATTCGTTCCATTATTATTTTTTATTATTTTATGATGACAAATGGTTGGATATCTATTGTAATATTTAAACGAATTATTTTAACTTTAAAAAAAACGATCACTATGAAACAGAAAATTTTATTTGTACTAAGTCTGTTATTTGGCTTAATGTTTATTAATGCAGGGCTAAATAAATTTTTTAACTACATGCCCGCACCCACCGATATGCCTGCAGAAATGCAGAAAATGATGGGGGGTTTTATGCAAATTACCTGGCTGATGCCATTGGTGGGTTATATTGAAATATTAGGAGGTATACTTTTTATTATCCCAAAAACAAGAGCTTTAGGCGCATTGGTTATTTTACCTGTTATGGTGGGGATACTTTGTGTAAACTTTACTGAAACTTCTGGCTTGCCTATGGTATTACCATTTTTAGCCATACTGCTTTGGGTGATGTATGAGAACCGACAAAAGTATTTAGCGCTAATTCGATAGCTACCTAAACAACAAAGCCAGATAATATCTGGCTTTGTTGTTTATTTTTATCCTGGCTGGTTATTACAATTCCGTTATTTCTATTTTTCTATAATAAATTTCCGCGCCTTCTGATTGAACCAATATTTTTCCTTCGCTTTCCGAAGGGGATTCAGCCTCGTTTACCACAACACCATTTACGATGTAGGTTATTTTCCCCTTGTTAGCAATTACTTCTACCGTATTCCATTCTCCGGTAGGTTTTTCGCCATCCTTTTTCTTCATCACCCGGTTATAATCCTTAGGTATTGTGCGTTTGCCATCAACAACTACTGTGGTATAATCAATCAGCCATATATCGCCTACATCCCCTTCCTGTATCTGGCACTCAATAGATTTGGGCCATACTTTATCCGTTCCGTTAGCGGGGATAAAAAAGCATATACCATTGTCTCTTTTTGTAGTATCAGCATCCCTGGGCGGATATTTTTTTGTCCCCCACCTAAACTCAACCAGCAAATGAAAATCTTTGTAAGATTTTTCGGTAGCCATATAGCCAAATTCCTGCCCGGTAATGTGCAGCATTTTGTTGTTCACAGTAAATACCTTTTCAGGATCATTATTCTTTCCCTTGGTATTAAGAAAAGTGTACCAGCCTTTCAAATCGGTACCATTAAATAGTATTTGCTTTTTGCCAACACCCTGGGCATTTACCAATTGTGCAGTAATTAAAAAAACGGCAATTAATAGTACTCTCATAAAGTATTGGTTTGATTGGTTTATCAAATATATTTTTAATTATTTACAATAATACTTTGAAATACAAAGTACTTTTGTTTATTTTGAATTACAAAGTAAATTTAACCTTTGATGATTAGTTAATAACAATTTGCAGATCACATAACAGCGCTAAAATGAAAGAGGAAATATTAAACAATTTAAACAACCCTGCACAGCTTGAAAAATTGTACAGAAGTAATAAGTCGGCTTTTAAACAGGATTTTGGCTTATTATACCCTCAAATTAAAGGCGACACCCTTGCCGATGCATGGCACGAAAGGCTGAATTATGAAAGTAATGATATTAACTGGGGCACAAGTAAAGAGTTGTTACTGGTTATTATTGCATCATTAATTGCAGGAAATATTGCCAAGCTACCGCATTATTTTTCTATCAACGAAGATTTCTTCTATCCTCGCAATATTGGTTTTATTGTATTACCTATCCTTACCGCTTATTTTGCCTGGAAAAACAAATTATCAAACGCTAAAATCGCCCTTATTACAGGTGTTACTATAGTAAGTTTGCTTTATATTAATTTTTTACCGGATGTGAAGAAAAGCGACACCCTGATACTAGCCTGCCTGCATTTAGGTTTATTTTTATGGTCGATATTAGGTTTTGCTTTTGTAGGGAATAAGATCAATGACAGTAACAAGCGTATTGGGTTTTTAAAATACAATGGCGACCTTATAGTAATGACCGGCCTTATACTTATAGCAGGCGGCATCATGAGCGCACTTACCGTTGGGCTTTTCTCGCTAATTGGTTTCAGGATCGAAGAGTTTTATTTTAAATATGTAGGCATTTTCGGTATAGCCGCCGCGCCAATAGTAGGTACCTACCTCACCCAAACCAACCCGCAACTGGTGGGTAAAGTTTCGCCGGTAATTGCCAAACTGTTTAGTCCGCTGGTGTTGGTTATGCTGGTGGTTTATTTGGTAGCGATAATATCTTCGGGCAAAAACCCCTATAATGACCGAGAGTTCCTGGTTATATTTAATGCTTTATTGGTTGGGGTTATGGCTATTATTTTCTTTTCGGTTGCCGAAACCGCCAAAACAACTCAGAATCAAATACAGATTTGGGTTTTATTCCTGCTATCTGCAGTAACCATAATAGTAAACTGTGTGGCACTATCTGCCATTATAATGCGCATTACCGAGTGGGGCTTTACACCAAACCGAGCCGCTGTATTGGGCAGCAATGTGCTTATTTTAATTAATCTGCTGTTGGTAACAGCGCAGCTTTTTAAAACTCTGCAAAAAAAGGCCGACATAACCGGGGTAGAGAAAGTTATTGCCTTTTATCTTCCATTGTACAGCCTATGGACCATTATTGTAACCTTCTTATTCCCGTTGATATTTGGGTTTAAATAAATATTTGGAATTAAAGTAAAGTTTTGTTTACATTTGACAACTAAACTTTACAAAATGAACCTAACTAAAAACAGTTTAATTACCCCTGGCCATTTTTATGTTTATGGCATTGCCATAACTTTGGCCATATCAGCATTTTTTGTTGAACCACTGGAACCAGGGTTCCACAGTATAGGAGAATATCTTTATTTTGGATTCTCCTTAAAACAATCATTGTTGTTTATAGCAAACTTGATATTAACATTGAGTATTTATGGTAGGGCCTACAATGATGACGAACGCATAGAAAAAATCAAAAATCATTTACGATCACATATCCTTTTTTCCGTAATTAGTTCGATAGCGCTAATTGGTTTGCTTTCGTCATTACATTCCATACTACTTACCTGGTTAATTATTCTACAAATTCATTACATCGTACTATATTGGATTTGTGTGTACAGAGACCCGGAAATAATATATATGGATGCGGCACAAACCAGGAACTTATCCTTGGCTATAGAAAAAAAATTCAAACTAAGATATATACCTTTTATAATACTTGGGATGGGTGCTGGTTTTATACGAGATCACCATAGGGAATTTTTGGCTTTGTGGTTTTTTTTAAACTTAGAACTATCAGTTTTTGCCAGAAGCATTTATGTTCACTTAAAAAGCTAACATGACCAATACGCTAAAACTAGAACGGGCACGTATAAACCTGTCACAGCAAGATTTGGCCGAGAAGGTTAACGTGAGCAGGCAAACTATCCATTCTATTGAGTCGGGAAAATTTATGCCCTCTTACGTGTTGGCCATTAAAATTGCAAGAGTATTAAATATACCTGTGGAAGAGTTGTTTGTGTTGGAAGAAAATGATTAGCCTATCCTTGCACACTGTCATACTCCTCTTTTGTTACCGGGCTTAACCATTTAACAGGCCCCTCGGGCGAGTTATTGGTAATAGCAATATGAACCATGCCGCTATTTTTTGATGCCCCATGCCAATGTTCAACTGTTGGCGGTATAACCACTACATCGCCTTTAGCTAATGGCCTTGCAGGTTGCCCCTTTTCCTGGTAAAAACCTTGCCCATCAGTTACCAGCAATATTTGTCCTGTAGCGTGGGTATGCCAATTGGTGCGGCTACCCGGTTCAAACGTTACATTGTTAACTACATAAGTTCCGGCTGCGCCCATAGGCACCAAAGTATTTAACCAAGCCGTTCCCACAAAATAGTCGGGATTAACATTTTCTCCTTTTTGGAAGATAGTATTTTGAAAGTCGTTATTCATAATTAAAGGTTAGGCACTAAATACCATATTAGCATACCGCTCACAATTAAAACGGCAATAGTAAGTAATAATAACAGTTTAAATGATGGGGCGAAGTTTTGGTTGAGCAATTGCTTGCGTATTTGACGGTAACGCATAAACCCTATTAAGGCGGTTGCTGCGCCAATAACCACTAAACTTACCCCAATATAGGCAGAAAAACCTTTAGCCGGAGCAATGGCTTTATCCGTAAGCATTAATGATAGCTGTTTTACAAAAAGCGAGAATTTAACCACCACAAAACCAAACCCCATTAAAGCGATACTAGTACGCAGCCAGGCTAAAAAGGTACGTTCGTTGGCAAGGTGGTCGGCAACATTTGGAGTTGATGAGGAACTTACAGGAGTTTTTGTTTCCATATTGAAAACTAATTTAACAAAAAAGGCTGTACAATTGTACAGCCTTTTAAATTCATGTTTCAATAATTATTGCAAACTGATTGTTCCCATATCTTTTACAGCACCGTTTGTAACTACTACACCGGTTACTGTTTTTGTTAAGTACGGACTAACCGGTACAAAGTTTACATTATAAGTACCTGCAGCCAATCCGGAGAAATAAAATTTACCGGTAGCATCGGCTACTGCCCCAACAGTATCAACACCTGTAATGGCATATACTTTTGCAGAAGATGCAGCCGGTGATACCATACCTGTTAAAGCACCTGAGGCGGCTTCGGCAATTGTACGGATAACCGGTTTCAAAATGTATTTACCGCTACCTGTTAATACAATTGATTGCGCGGCATCAAAATCAAGTTTTAGTGTATAAGCAACACCAGGCATCAAATTATCCTGCACGTTTAATTTCACACCAGATGTTTGTCCGCTTGGGGTAGTTAAGTCATATGATACACCACCAACAACTACACGGTTACCAGTTTCATTTAACACTAACCTAATTTGCTGAATTTTTCCTGATGGAATGTCCTGATCGGCAAGAATAGTGTCTTTACCCATCCTGAAACGCAGAATGTCAATAGGTCCGCCACTAACATTTAATGTTGACTCGCCTTTGTCGGTTACAACAACAACACTTTTAATACTAACTATTACGGAAGTGAAGGGACCGGGAGCATCCGTCATTTTAACGGTTACATGGGTAGTACCTGAAGTATTGTTATCTTTTTTACAGGAATAGAGTGATAAGCTTAGGGCTAGGGCAAATAATAGTAACTTTTTCATAATATATTAATTTAGTTACACATGCTTTTCAATAACGATGCCAACCGGTATATGGTTGGCATTGTTATATTATATACAATTTTTGACCTCATAGGGCTACAAACCTGTGTACAATAGGAAACGAAAAAATTACCTTACTTTAATCATACCAAATTTTGCCGGGTACTATTTGGCATACCAATCGCGCAGGCGCACCTCAATATTTTTGTCTTCGGCGTTTACTAAGGTTTTAAACAGATTGGTATCCTGTCCGCGATAATGATATGGATAAACTACTTTTGGTTTAAAGGCTACAACAGCCTTAGCGGCGGTTGCGGCATCCATGGTATAAGGTAGGTTCATACATACAAACGCTACGTCAATATTTTTAAGTGCCCGCATTTCGGGGATATCAGCCGTATCGCCCGATATATAAACCCTTTTACCGCCAATAGTGAGCACATACCCATTACCACGGCCTTTGGTATGCATAGCAGTTGCCGATTCAGGCAGGTTATACATCGGTATAGCTTCAATGGTTATACCGGCTACTTGTGTGGTTCTATCACCATTTTTTAAGATAACTAATTTACTTTTATCAGTAGTAGCCGGTAATTTATCAGCCACCGCCTGTGGGGCTATTATAACCGCTTTAGCTGTATTAATCGCGTCAATAGTTTTTGGGTCGAAGTGATCGCCGTGAATGTCAGTCAATAATATAATATCAGGTGCTGTCATGCCTTTAAATGCATCTATCCCACCTGTTGGGTCAACATATATATTTTTACCCAGGTAAGTTAAAACAAAGGTAGCGTGGGTAATAGGTTGTATAGTAATGTTATCGCCGGTTTTAACAGGCTCACGATCAGCACCCGGACGTTGCGCATAAGCAAACGCTATTGCTATCGACAGAAATAAAGAAAGCGCGAATTTTAGTTTCATGATAATTGAGTTTTATAAAAGATGTTTAAAGATACCAATCCTATTTAAACGTCCACGCTAATACCCGGCTATTTTTTTGCCCCTGCGACATATTAATAGTCTTCACTTCTCTAGCTTTAACTTTTTCCAATGTGCGGTAACAACCTTCCAATGATTCCTTTTTAGATATCAACGAGGTAAACCAACGGCAGCTTTGTGCAAATTGAGCGCTTTCCTCAATCATGCGGCGCACAAAGCGTTCCTCGCCCCCCTCGCACCATAGCTCCGCATTTTTTCCGCCGAAGTTTAGCGTGGCAGATGGTTGCCTATGCCCCAGGTTTTTCCATTTACGCGATGTGCCTTGCATAGCTTCCTGCATAGAAGCATGAAACGGCGGGTTACAAATAGTGGCATCATACTTTTCGCCGGGTTTGATAATACCATGAAATATATCAGATGATGAACTTTGCTTGCGGATAGTAATAGCCCTACTCAACCCATTAGCTTCCACAATGTTTTTAGCCGAGTTGACCGCGATATGGTCAATATCTGATCCTACAAAGTTCCAGCCATACTCGTGGTGGCCTATCAGTGGGTATATACAATTGGCACCAACGCCTATATCAAGCACTTTGATTGTTTTTCCTAACGGGATAGTATTATTGTTATCCGAAGCTAACAAATCAGCTACATAATGAATATAATCGGCCCTGCCCGGTATGGGCGGGCACAAATACCCTTCGGGGATATCCCAAAGATCAACCTTATAAAAAAACTTCAACAATGCCCGGTTAAGCACCTTTACGGCTTGCGGATTTTTAAAATCGACAGACAAGTTACCGTAGGTGTTTGGGGAAACATACGTCGCTAATTCAGGACAGACAGCA
The DNA here is from genome assembly GCA_964524015.1 of uncultured Mucilaginibacter sp. Classification (GTDB taxonomy): domain Bacteria; phylum Bacteroidota; class Bacteroidia; order Sphingobacteriales; family Sphingobacteriaceae; genus Mucilaginibacter. The sequence goes on from CAZGBN010000029.1 coordinate 36,709, forward strand.
ATCAATTCCGGGAAGTTATACTGTTGCCTGTGTTTATTGCGTTGGTGCAGGCTAGTTTTTTCGGTGAGATCAGGTGATTTATTTGCAGCCATATTTTGCTGCCAATATAGATAAATTTACCCGCCCTGTCATTGCGGGCAGGATTGAGAAATGTTATTGAATTGAACAACTCACTGCTTTGTTATTTTACAACCAAATTTACCTTCGGTTATCTCTTTTTTTTCGCCAGTTGAAAATACCTGACCGGTAAATTTAAACGTACCTGCCACATACTCATCTGTTAATGTTGTAAACTTTGTTTCACCAGGAGTATCTGGAAAAAACCTACCGTCAGGGTAAACATTTGCTTGATACAAATTATCAATGGTTGTGCCGTTAAAATAATACAATCTTGTAGGTTGAGATGCTGTCAAATTTGATATGATCGGCCGACCAAAGGCTAGGAAAATCCCCTCCACTCCTGATCCTGCATTTGAAGATAGTCTTAACTCAGTAAACCCTGTACTGTTAAGAGGCGAAAAAGTTACTTTACATGGAGCCATTGTTTTTTGCACCCCATCAACTTTAAAGGATATACTGGTAGCAACTTCAACAGGTTTATCCTCACCTTTTTTGCAGGAGTTCATTAAAACGATGCAGCAAACAAGCAGCAAAAAAATCTTAGTTTCATTTGATATGGTAATAGGTTTTCAAAGATAACTAAAATTTAATCCTTACTAAAAACTTCAATTGTACTCAACAACGGCGAACCACCGCTATTGCCTACGCCTGCTACTGTATATATTTTTTTGTCATGATATATGGCACCTACAGCATGGCGGCCCTGTACCAATGGTGGCAACGAACGGAGTTGCCCGGTTTTTACATTATAAGCATCTACCTCGTTATGTGCTACACGCTGTTTTGCGCTTTCGCCGGCAATAACTATTATCTCGTTACCTACAACCACGGTGGCGTTACCTGCCCTTGGGTTGGGTAGTTTAGCATCAGCTACGCTCCATTTACCGGTTTTCAAATCATACATATCAACCTGCGCTACTACGCCCTGCAATCCTTTATTGTTCTTCGCGTCAGACGCTACACCGCCTATGCTATATAATTTATCACCAATAATAGCTGCTTTCGCATGGTCACGCGCGGTGGGTGCGTCGGCCAGTTGTGTCCAATTATCAGTCTTAGGATCATACACATCCACCCAGGTTACATTACCTGTATAATGGCCATCTAAAATACCGCTGGTAATGTAAAACTTATCTTTATATAATGCTACGCCGGTTGATCCCCTGCGCCTTTCAGCTGGTATAATACCACCTATGCGCCAAGTATCTGTTTTAGGGGTGTAGATGTAGACATTATCCACAGGTTTTTCGTGCGGATAGCCCGCAGTCATAGCACATATTAAGTATATCTCGTCTTTATATACCGCTGCCTGGAAATGGTGCAGCTCCATAGGCGGTTTGGCGCCTGTTGTCCAGGTTGAAGTTTTAGGATCAAATATGGATACCTCCTGTATTTTCCTTCCGCCAATTAAATAAAACTTGCCGTTAACGCCTACAAAGTCGGCTTCTTCACGCTTTAAAAAATCACCGGTGGTAGTTAGTACTTTCCAGGTATAGCCCTCAAACTGGGCGTTGGCGGTGCTTATAAACAAGGCTATACTTAATGCAAGCAGGAGTACTTTTTTCATGATTGGGTCCCTTTGAAATAATTGGTTCGATAAATATAATGGAATATCGATCATAATGCACAGTTGCCCCTCAAAAATGTCTGATACGCCCCGCACATGGTAGCATTAAGAAGGATAAATTTGTATAACAACATTATCAAACCTATAAAACATAAATATTATGCAAAAAATAACCCCCTTTTTATGGTTCGACAACAATGCAGGCGAGGCCATAGAACTTTATACCTCGGTATTTAAAAACTCAAAAACTATCAACGTGCGCCGTTATGGCAAAACAGGCCCAATGCCGGAGGGGACGATAATGACCGGAACTATTGAACTGGAAGGTCAGCAATTTATGCTATTAAATGCAGGCCCCATGTTTAGCTTCACCCCTGCTATATCGTTATATGTAAACTGCGAAACACAGGAAGAAGTAGATTACTATTGGGAAAGACTAACTGCAGATGGTGGTAAAGAGTCGCGCTGTGGCTGGCTGGAAGATAAGTTTGGCCTGTCGTGGCAAATTGTACCCTCCATTTTAGGTGAATTATTAGGCGACCCTGACCAGCCACGGGCAGACAGGGCTATGAGCGCTATGATGCAAATGGGCAAACTGGATATTGCCGCGCTAAAAGCCGCTGCCGACGGAAAATAATCACCAACATAATAACCCTATAAATGTTAAATATGCGGCGTAGCATGCGCCGCATATTTATGAGCTATAAGGATAGTATTTATACCGGCACCAGTAATATTGTACTCCCCGTACCTAACAAACTATTATTCCCGCCTCATTTTCAAGACAAAAGCCGGTTATGTTATTATGCTTCGTTGTTTAATAGTTTAGAGGTTAACAGTTCCTTTTACAAAGTACCTATGCCCTCAACCGTACAAAAATGGGCGGCTGATGTTCCAGACGATTTTAAATTTACCTTTAAGCTTTGGCGCGACATTACCCACAATAAAGAACTGGCCTTTAAACCGCAGGACCTGGAAAGATTTATGAATGCCATTAGCGGTGCGGGTGATAAAAAGGGATGCTTGCTTATTCAGTTCCCGCCCAGCCTGGGCATAAGCATTGATCAATTACGGGTGCTGCTGGATGCTATTGTAATGATAGACACCGAGCGCGAATGGAAAATAGCCGTTGAGTTTCGTAATAAATCGTGGTATATGGATGATGTTTATGAGTTATTAGAAAACTATCAAATAGCTATGGTGATACAGGATATGCCTAAATCGACTACTCCTTTTATTGATAGCGATGTACCTTTTGTTTTCTTGCGCTTCCATGGCCCCAACGGTGGCTACCGTGGCAGCTATACTGATGAGCACCTGGCCGAATATGCGAGCTACATTAGCAACTGGCAGGACGAAGGCAAAACCATTTTTGCCTACTTTAATAATACCATGGGCGATGCCCTGCAAAACCTGATAACCCTGGATAGAATGATCGGTATTTGATCTTCTCTTCCCCCTCTCTCCCCCCACTGTTACAAAAAAACACATCCTGTTGGTCTATAAAATATGGGCGTTGGTAGTGAG
>CAZGBN010000030.1:0-37229 GCA_964524015.1 uncultured Mucilaginibacter sp.
AGAGCGCTTGCATGGCATGCAAGAGGTCATCGGTTCGACTCCGATATTCTCCACTTACGGATAAGCTGCCTTAGGGTGGCTTTTTTTATGGATCATCGGTTCAACTATAAATTAGCGAAATACTTAATTCTTTTCCCTAGGCAAAAAACTACATATAATTTACATTCTTTACTTAAAAAAGGAGTTTAATTAAATAACTTTGAAAAGTAAACCAATTTAGTTAGCCCTGTATTAATTATGCAACTGATTTTAATAATATTAAATATCATATTCTGCGTTTCATTTGTTGGCTTCGCCTATGTAAACCTGAATGATAAAGACTCCTGGCTATGGGTGCCCATTTATATGGCGGCTGCTATATGCTGTGGTCTGGCAGCAGTAGGTTTGTTTTATCCCTACGTTTACCTGGCCCTGGTTACTTTTTACCTGGTTTATGCCATTAAAATTTTCTTCGCTAAAGACGGTGTGCGCGACTGGGTTGTAAAGTATAACAAGCCCAGCCTGGTTGAAATCATGCAAGCTACCAAGCCTTACATAGAACAAACACGTGAGTTTTTTGGTCTGCTTATTATTGCGGGGGCCTTACTTATTAATTACTTTACTTTATAAACAAGCCAAATGTTTCATTACGATATTAATAGCTTAAGGGATGCGTTGTTAGCTATTATAAAAGATAACATTTCGGCAGAGTCTTTTCAGTGGTTGCGGGCTCACGAAGCGGACGATAATGAAAGCACCTTTAAAGGAAATTTTGTGCAAATGCCGCGTAGGGTTGGCAAAACTAAGATAATTTGTAGTAAAGCTCAATTAAAACAGGTGAATCAGATACGACCCTGCTTTACAATTGATGAATGGTCGGTAGATAAATTATGCAGGGTGTATTTGCTGATAGCCCGGGATAGCCGAGATAAAGACAGCTACTTTAAAGTGGTAACAGTTTTGTTTGACGCTGCTGAAATGAATGAGTTGGCGGCACTTTATGCTGCCCTACCTGTACTGCCTTACCCCGAGTTATGGACCAAACGTTGTGCCGAAGGGATAAGAAGTAATATTGGAATTGTACTTGAAGCTATTATGTACCAAAACCCATATCCTGCAGAACAATTGGACGAGGCTGCGTGGAATCAGATGGTGCTAAAAGCATTTTTTACCGAAAAGCAAATTAACCGCATAGTAGGGTTGGATAAAAGGGCGAATAAGGAGCTTGCCCGTATTTTGATTGATTATGCAAAGGAACGTCATGCTGCCGGTCGCGATGTGGATGCGATGCTATGGTACCTGGCAGGGAAATTTGTAGATGAGCCTGTATTGAATGCTATGAAGCAAGGTTCTTTTTAATTATTGATTTTTTATAGATATGTGTTGTAGTCATTATTCAGAAGAAAGAGTTATCCCGGCCGAACAATCATCGGGAACGTTTGATATTAGTGCCATAAAGGGGATGAAATTTTTTGACCCGCATGTGCACATGACCTCCCGTACAACGGATGATTACCAGGCCATGGCCGATGCAGGTGTAGTAGCACTTATTGAACCTTCCTTTTGGTTGGGACAGCCGCGCACCGGGTCAGATAGCTTTAAAGATTATTATAGCAGCCTAATTGGCTGGGAACGTTTTCGTTCTTCGCAATTCGGCATAAAGCATTATTGCACCATTGGCTTAAACTCTCGTGAGGCGAATAACGAGGCCCTAGCCGAGCAGGTAATGGAAATGCTACCTTTATTTATATACAAAGAGGGTGTAGTTGGCATTGGCGAAATTGGTTTTGATGACCAAACCGCTGCAGAAGAAAAATACTATCGTTTGCAATTAGAGTTGGCAAAAGAAGCCGGACTACCTGTACAAATACATACCCCTCACCGCGATAAAAAACGCGGCACGCAGCGCAGTATGGATATAGCCGTTGAACACGGACTTGACCCACAGATGGTAATAATTGATCATAATAATGAGGAAACCGTAAAAGAAGTTCTTGATCGTGGCTTTTGGGCCGCTTTTACCATTTACCCTTTTACTAAAATGGGTAATGAAAGGATGGTTGAAGTTGTTAAACAATATGGCGCAGAACGCATTATGGTAAATTCTGCTGCCGACTGGGGCATTAGCGACCCACTTGCTGTACCTAAAACTGCGGCATTGATGAAGCTGAGTGGTATAAGCGACCATGATATTGAGTTGGTAACTTATACCAATGCAATTTCTGCCTTCGGTAGAAGCGAACAGATCAATGAGGCGGATTTTAACGCTGTGGTTGATCAAAGTGGTCGGTTTGAAGGAAACAGCATTTTGCGTGGGGGGCAACAACCCCGCATTGATAAATCATCCATCATTATAAGTTAACTGATTTGAACAGGCTGTTTGTTTATTTACGCATGGCCAGGCCTGCAAATATTGTAACCTCCATTGCAGATGTTTTGGCAGGTGCAGCTATATCCGGAGCTTTCTCACCAAATCTGTTTAGTGTTACCTGGCGGGGTATAGTATTGTTAAGCATTTCAACAGCCTGTTTATATGGTGGCGGCATTGTATTTAATGATGTTTTTGATGCCGATCTGGACCGGGTTGAACGCCCTGAACGTGCTATTCCAAGCGGGCTGATCAGCATAAGGAGTGCGGCTATTTTCGGGGGCATTCTTTTAGCTACCGGTATCATATTAGCCGGATTAAATAATTTCTCTTCAGTCATTTTAGCCGCGGCAATTGCCTTTTTTGCATTATTGTATAACAAGATCAGTAAGCACAACCCGTTTTTCGGCCCTTTAAATATGGGCCTGTGCCGGGGGCTTAACCTGCTTTTAGGGATTAGTGTTATAACAGCATCGTTAAATACCTGGTACCTGCTGGCTATAGTTCCTATCATTTATATTTTCTCTATTACCATGATCAGCCGTGGCGAGGTGAATGGCGGCAATAAAATAAATTTGTGGATAGCAGCTGTATTATATGCCGTTGTTACAGGCAGCATTTTATATTTTTCATACATTAATAACAAATTACTATTATCCGCCGTTATTTTAATTCCATTTTTGTGGATGATATATAAGCCGTTATTCAAAGCTATCCAAAATCCTATTGGTAAAAATATAGGAGGTGCGGTAAAAGCAGGGGTCATCTCTCTTATTTTAATGGATGCGGCATGGGCAATAACATTTAGCAATATTTACGCGGCAATAGGTATTGCGTGTTTATTGCCTGTATCATTTTGGCTTGCAAAAATATTTGCAGTTACTTAACATTGAATTACTACGTTCTTATTTTGGCATGAAGCATTTAACCCAATCATTCTCTATAAAATTTGAATTCCCTGTATACTTTACATCGGCTGTATTTCAAGCTGAAAATACCCTGTTTAACGATTTTCTTAAGTCGTTTAATAACGCCATTAAGCGCAAGATCATGTTTGTGGCAGATGAAGGGGTTGTTAATGCAATGCCAAATTTATTAGATGATATCAAGACATATTTTGCAGTTCATACAACCGTAAACCTTATCCCTGATATTATATTAGTTCCCGGAGGAGAAGTAGTTAAAAGCAGTGAAACCTACTTTAACCAGGTACTTAAAGCGGTAAACAAACACGGTATTGACCGTCACTCATATATTGCTGCCATAGGCGGCGGCGCTGTATTGGATATGGTTGGTTATGCTGCTGCTGTAGCGCACCGTGGCATAAAGCATATCCGTATACCAACTACGGTACTATCACAAAATGATTCGGGCATCGGTGTAAAAAATAGCATCAATTATTTTTCAAAAAAGAATTTCCTGGGAACCTTTGTTCCTCCTGTAGCAGTTTTTAATGACGAGAAATTTCTGGAGAACTTAAGTATGCGCGATTGGCGTTCAGGCATCTCAGAAGCTGTGAAAGTAGCATTATTAAAAGATGCTGCTTTTTTTAGCTGGATAGCTGATAACGCTAATAAACTTTCAGAAAGGGACATGGCTACTATGAACTACCTGATATGGCGCTGCGCACAGTTGCACATGCAGCATATAGGCGGTAATGATCCGTTTGAAAGCGGCTCATCCCGTCCGCTTGATTTTGGGCACTGGAGCGCGCATAAGCTGGAATACCTTACTAATTTTGAAGTAAAACACGGCGAGGCTGTGGCTATGGGACTTGCGCTGGATACAGTATACTCCAATCTTTCCGGACGATTACCCAAAAAAGATACCGAATTGATATTGAAAACGCTGTTAGACCTTGGTTTTGAAATTTCACACCCTTTATTACAGGTTGAAGGAGATGACAGCCCAATCATCACCGGGCTTGAGGAATTTAGGGAACATTTGGGCGGGCAGTTAACCATTATGCTATTAAAAGCAATTGGCGAAGGAGAAGAGGTTCATGAAATAGATATAGAATTATTGAAACAAGCAGGCCAAATGCTTAATGAATACAAGTACGCTGTTTAATTAGCTATGAAAATTAACACAACAGATTTTACTTACTGCACCAATATCCATGCCGGCGAAACGTGGGATGATCATTTTGATGCTTTGAAACAAAACTTTCCGGCAATAAAGAATGCTATATCACCTGAAACACCAATGGGGATTGGCCTGCGACTATCTAACATAGCCAGTATAGCTATATTGAAAGAGGATAATCTTTCGTTATTTAAACAATGGCTAAAAGCTAATAACGCGTATGTATTTACCATGAATGGCTTTCCTTACGGCGGTTTTCATGATACTGTTGTAAAAGACCACGTGCATGCGCCTGATTGGACCACCGAAGATAGGGTTGCCTATACCATAAGACTTTTTAATATTCTTGCCGATTTGCTTCCTCAGGGTATGGAAGGCGGTATTTCAACATCCCCATTAAGTTATAGGTATTGGTTTAATAATGGCGATGAACTCCCTGAAGCCAAAAAAACAGCTACGCATAACATACTCAGGGTAGCCGAACAGCTTTATCTGATAAAATTATCAAAAGGATTAACCCTGCACCTGGATATTGAACCGGAACCCGATGGCATCCTGGAAACCGGCAACGAGTTTATAGAGTGGTTTGAAACGGATCTTTTACCGACGGGTATATTATATTTTGAAAAACAATTTGGGTTAACGGCTGCCGAAGCCGAAAAAATTATAAAAGAACACATAACCTTATGTTATGATGTATGCCATTTCGCTATCGGCTTTGAGTCCCATGAGGATGTAATAAATACGCTGGCTCAAAAAGGCATTAAAGTTGGTAAAATTCAAATAAGCGCCGCGCTTAAAGGACGCTTTGATGCCAATGGCCACACTAAGCAGGATATATTAAAAGCTTTCACCGACTTTAATGAGCCTACCTATCTGCACCAGGTTGTAGCGAGAAATAACGATGGCTCCCTGATCAGATATCCGGACCTCCCCGATGCTTTGGCCGCGCAAGACAATACTGAAGAATGGAGGGCACATTTTCATGTTCCTGTTTTTTTAGAAAGTTATGGGTTGCTGCAATCCACACAGGAAGACATTGTGAAAGTATTAGCGTTACAAGCGCAAAAAAACTTTACACAGCACCTGGAGGTTGAAACCTATACCTGGGGTGTTTTGCCGGCAGAAATGAAACTGCCGCTTACCCAGTGTATTATAAGGGAGTTAAATTGGGTTAAAACTATTTTGTGACATGAATAAAACCGTTGTAATTGATATTGTTGGCCTTTCTACTGCTGTAATTGGCAATCATACACCTTTCCTGAAAAAATATATAGCCAATAATCATTTAACTAATATTGAACCGCTATTACCCGCGGTTACCACATCGGTACAATCAACTTACCTTACCGGGAAATATCCGGCTGATCATGGTATAGTAGGCAATGGCTGGTATGACCGTATTGATTGCGAGGTTAAATTTTGGAAACAATCAAACAAATTGGTTAATGGCGAAAAAATATGGGATAAAGCCAAAAGAGAAGATCCTTCCTTTACCACGTCAATGATGTTTTGGTGGTACAATATGTATTCAACGGCCGATTATTCGGTAACACCAAGGCCAAATTACCTGGCAGATGGCCGAAAGATGCCCGACTGTTACTCTAATCCGCCCGAGCTTCGCGATCATTTACAAGAAAAACTAGGGCAGTTCCCGCTTTTTCAGTTCTGGGGGCCGGGGGCCAATATTAAATCGAGCAAATGGATCGCAGATGCGTCTATGATGACCGATGACCTTTATGATCCTACACTTACGTTAATCTATCTTCCGCATCTGGATTATTGTCTTCAAAAATTTGGGCCGGATGAATCAAAGATCGGTGCTGAGCTTGAGGAGATTGATAAATTAGTAGAAGAACTGGTTACATTTTATGAAAAGAAGGGTGCTGAAATTATATTGCTGTCAGAGTACGGCATTGCCCCGGTAAATAACCCCGTACACCTAAATCGTTTGTTTCGCCAACATGGATTATTGCAGGTAAGGATAGAACGCGGGCTTGAACTATTGGACCCCGGGGCTTCTAAGGCATTTGTTGTGGCCGATCATCAAATTGCCCATGTTTATATTAATGACCCCTCGGTTACAGAACAAGTTATAAGTTTATTAAAAACTGTACCCGGGGTTGAGCTTATCCTGAACAAAGAAGAACAATCAAAATACCATATTGACCATGAACGCAGCGGTGACCTGGTATTGGTTGCAGCAGAAAATAGCTGGTTTACCTATTATTTTTGGTTGGATGATGCCAAGGCGCCTGACTATGCCCGTGTAGTTGATATTCATAAAAAGCCGGGTTATGACCCGGTTGAAATGTTCATGACATCAAAAGCGCGCGCTGGGTATAAATTATTACGAAAAAAGGCCGGCTTAAGATATGTTATGGATGTTATACCATTGGATGCAACCTTGATTAAAGGTTCCCATGGGCGAATTGGTATTGACAAACAATATGCTCCGGTTTTAATTACCAATCAAAAAACAGACTCAGCAGGAGGTATTGCACCAACAAAGATATTTGATATTATCTGGGACCATCTTAATAGAACAGTATAATCGGTCTGGGCATTTATTTAACTGGCTTAATATTATGCTCTTTGGGTATTACTTTTATATCCTTTTCGCGTTCCTTCACTTCTACATATACTGCATAATCGGCAGGTTCAATTTTTACGCCTTTATAATCGGCATAGGCACGTGTAAACTCAGCGCCAAAATAAAGTATGGCTGCTGTATAATACACCCAAAGTAATATCACTATAAGTGACCCTGCCGCTCCATAGGTAGAGCTTGTGCCGGATGATTCAATATAAATACCAATAACCAACCGCCCAATCATAAATAAAATGGTTGTAAAAATGGCACCAGAGCGTACGTCCTTCCAGTCAATTTTAGCATCGGGCAGTACCTTAAATATCACTCCAAATAATACAGATATAACTATAAAGCTGATAACCGTATTAATTATATTAAAAACTACTACTGTAATATCGGGCAAGTAAGCTTTTAATTTATCGCTCATAGCCAATAAAGCGCCGTTTATTATTAATGATACCAACAATAAAAACCCGAGGGTAATAATAAGCGATGAGGATAACAACCGGTCTTTAATAAGTTTAACCCAACCTTTTTTAGGTTTGGCTTTTACCTGCCATATTATATTAATAGAATCCTGTATCTCGCCAAAAACAGTTGTGGCGCCAATAATTAAAGTGACTGACCCAATTATAACCGATATAGTAGATTTGCCAGACATCTCCAGGTTTTTAATAATATCTTGTATTTGTTTGGCGGCATCATTACCCACTATACCGTTTATCTCTTCAAAAACTTTTCCCTGTATGGCTTCACGCCCAAAAAATACACCAGCTAACGATATCAACAAAAGCAATAGTGGCCCCAAAGAAAATATGGTATAATAAGCCAATGAAGCGCTAAGTTTAAGCGCCCGGTCATCCATAAATCCGTTGAAAGTTGCTTTTAATATTTTAAACCCATTTTTCAGGCCCTTCTTACTAAAGTAATCCTTGATCATAGCGTTACTACCCACATTAACTTAACAATATTTATGCCTTTTGGTGTTTATTGCTGTTCCCTAGGGCTTTTTAGTTAACTTTATGAAAAGATATTTCATGGCTATTCCCAAATTATGTGCTCATATTGAAGCAATAACCGAATTGAAGCAACCTGCTGATTACGTATGTGAAGAATGTATTAAAACCGGCGATACCTGGATGCATTTGCGTACCTGCCAAACTTGTGGGGTTACCTTATGTTGTGATAGTTCGCCAAATACACATATGACCAAGCACTACCATGCTACCCAGCACCCGGTAGTAACATCGGCCGAACCAGGCGAAAGGTGGTTGTTTTGTTACACTGACAATATTATAGCCGAATACTAATAGCATAAAAAGCCGCTATACAAGTAGCGGCTTTTTATTGTGATAATTAATTTGCAGCAATTGCTGAATTAAATTGATTGGTCAGATCAATTGTAGGTTTGTATTTATTTTTAAGTTCTGCAAGTCTTGCTTTTTTATTTTTTATAAGCCGGTCGCTTTTAATTTGGGATATTACCAGGTCTCTTACCTCTACTAAGTTTCTAACCCGGGTACCGGTTTCCTTCTCTTTTACAACCACAACATATTGATTGTTTAATTCAATCATCCTGGCAGGGTTAGATTTAACATTCAGGTCAAAAATTACTTTCTTAAGCGTATCTGGCAAAACTTTGCTTTTATAATTTAGTAACAGATGTTTATCTGTTTTGGTTAATCCCTTAAATGTTAAGGTGTCTGATATTAAATTAAACTTTTTGCGTATTGCTTCGCCCTGATTGTTGAAGTAATATACTGATGCTACTACATTTTCGGCTTGGGTTAAACGTGGTTTCATAATATCATACATCTTGTTTATCTCGTCTTCGGTTATAGCATCTTTACCCGCCAACTCTTGTTCAGAATAAATATTATATATTATATTGTTTTTAAAGTTATTTTTATCAAGCAAGAATTTAGGTTGATTAGTAATGCCTCGTTTTACGCTTTCGATATAAGCATAATCTGAAAAACAAAAAGCATTAAGATTTTTGGAAACATCATCTATGTTATTAATACTACCTTTAAGAAATAAGGTATTGTAATAATCTATAAAATTATTAACCGTTATCAATTTGGTTTGCCCTAACGGAGATATATATGTTAAGATCGTATTAGATAAAATATCATTAAAATCAGCTTTTATAAATGTATGGTTAGGACCGTACTTGTAACCATTTAGCTTATTAGAAAAAGCTAAAACTATTTTATTGTCGATAACGGGCCGTGCGTGGCTATATACTTTAACATTAAGCATGTCTTTTGTTTTTTGCCGTTCCGCTGTCTCGAGTTTTATTTTCATTTGGTCGGTGGTAATTTTAGGGCTATGTAACTGATTTATTTTTTCTACATGAATTAAATAATAACCATCAAATAATTTCCACAACGGCGATACTTCATTATTTTTTAATGCGAATATTTCTTCTTCCTTCCCCCAATAGCCTTTAAAAGGCCAGGTTAGAATCTCCTTTTTATAAGTTACATCCAATAAGTTTACCTTATCAACCAGTTTTTTAAAACTGGCCGGAGTGTTCTCAGAAACACCCTGTAAGCTTTTAAACGCTGCATTTTTATCTTTAAATTTCAAATATTCAATATGAAACTCTTTGGTGCTTTTTTCAATGGCTTTTTCAAATTCATCGTCATTAAACTTATGTTCTGTATATACGTCCTGCTCTAAGAGCCCATTTGATTGGGATACCATAAAACGTGCGGCGCCTTCAACAATTGAGTCAATAGATTTATTTTTATCATATCCTTTTTCATAGGCATCTGCCAAAAAGTATGTTTTATTAATAAGGTCCTGTTTCTCCTTATTAAATAGTTCAGGTTGTGAACTACCATTGGTTGATGGTATAAATTGAGGGTTACTTACATGTACGTTCTTTTTTAGCTCATATGCAGTAATTTTAACCTTGCCGATGCTAAGTACGATTTGTGTATCAATATTTTGTTCAGCAATAGCTGCTGATTTAGGGTCGGAACAACTTATAAAAAAGATTGTCCATGAAAAAACAAATATCAAATAGATTTTCTTCATAAGTGATTAATAAATAACGAGAAATAAAAGGCTAACTCCGGTTATTCATTTTTTATTACCAGCGAACGTCAACATATGCACCGCCGCCTGTTTGAGTATTAACATATAGATCTACAGCACCGTAAACAGCTGTTAATGACCCAAAATTATACGGGTAAGTATTTGACGAATCCGCAGTGGTCTGAACTGTATTAATACCGTCAGACGCGCTTGCGTATGAGGTATCATAAGTACCGCCACTCCAAACACAATGCTCTGTAACTGATAATGATTGATTTGTGGGACAGTAAAACTGCCCCCCATCAGAAGTAGTTGAATTAACACTACAAGTAGCCTCACCATATTGTAGGTCGCCCCAGCAAGTAGCCTGAATATTAGTTGATATTGCCACCATACCTATGATAGCAACAAACGCGATTAATTTTTTCATAATAATTTTAAGTTAAGTGATCGAAAAATTGGTTTTTAATTGGAGTTAGCCCTTTATAAGTAAATACGCTGTTTTGCAGTATATTGCATTTACATTAATCTAACTTAAATATATTTTTAGTTAAAATAAAATTAAATTGATAATTAATTTTAAACCAATGTGAATAATAGTTCAATTGCTAATTAGTTTCATGATTATGATATAATTACTAAATATTTATGCTTTAATAAACTCATTTTTCCTCGAGCAACTTGTAAAAAAGCTGCCCACACCAAAAAAATGTTAAATATTCTTTTCATAAACGGGTTAATAATTAGTGAGGGCTAACTTTGGGTTAATTGTTATAATTAATAACTAGCTTCAACATATGCCGAACCATACGCCGAACCACTGTTTTGCGTATTAACATATAAATCTATAGAACCATAAAAAGCTGTTAAATTCCCCGAATTATATGGGTACTGGTTTGACGAATCGGCTGTAGTTTCAACTGTATTAGGATCACCGTCACATGAGGCACTTGCAAAAGAGTTATAACCACTTAATCCACTCCATACACAATGCTCACTAATATTTAATGGTTGGTTATATGAACAATAGAATCGTCCACCATCCGAAGATTCATAAGTGTAGGGGCCAACAGAACAAGTAAGGAGTTGCACACCGCTGCCATTTTGCAGGTCTCCCACACAACTCGCTTGAATAGTGTTTGATATGAATACTATTGCTAGTATGCCAATAAACGCAATTAATTTTTTCATAGTAATTTAAGTTTAAGTAATTAAATTTTTATAGTAGAGTTAGCCCTTGAAGATGTTATTAAATTATAATTAATAAATAACCATTAACCTAACATAAATATATTTTTTATGAAAATAAAATTAAATTGATAATTAATTTTAAACCAATGTGAATTAAACCTAATTACTTATATTGTTTAAACTTTGCACTATGTGCGTAAACCATTCCGTGGTATGTTTTGAAAACAAATAATAAACTTTAACTTCCAATATTTATTTTTACCAATCTTAACCAACATCAATCTATAAAAAATGAAAAAAGTAATTCTTGTAACAGGGGCCTCATCGGGTCTGGGTTTAGCTACTGCCAACGCGCTTGCTGCGCAGGGTCATACAGTATATGGTACCAGCCGGGATATTAAACGCTTAAAGGATGCGGCATTTAAGCCTGTTGAAATGGATGTTACTAATGACGCGTCGGTAACTGCCGCTATTGATCAAATAGTTAAAGCCGAGGGCGGGATTGATGTATTGGTAAATAATGCGGGTAACGGTATTACCGGCCCCCTGTATGCTATGCCGGTTGATCTGGCCAAAAAACAATTTGAAGTTAACTTTTTTGGTGTAGTGAGGGTATCAAGCGCGGTATTGCCGGGTATGATAGAAAAAGGAAAAGGGTTAGTAATTAATATAAGCTCGTTAGCAGGTTTATTTGGCTTGCCTTACCAGGGATTATACAGCGCATCAAAGTTTGCCATTGAGGGTTACTCAGAAAGCTTGCGTATGGAACTGCAAAATACCGGCGTTAAAGTAACCGTACTTAACCCCGGCGATTTTAAAACCGATTTTACTGGTAACCGCGAAAAAGCTCCTTTTCCGCTTAGAAACGAAAAACTAAAAGCCGAATTTGAAGCCGCCGTAGCCGCTATGGAAAAAGATGAAAGTATTGGCGCAAGTCCGGATAAATTGGCCGCTAAAATTTGCAGCATAGTAAACCAATCAAAACCTGCACATAGTTATTTAGTAGGCGCTATTGGTCAAACCATTGTACCTACGCTTAAAGCAATACTGCCGGGGTCTATATTTGTTAAGTTGATGAATGACCATTACGGAATAAAATAATCCGTATGTCATGACCGAAAAAAACAACAAGAAAACCATTTGGGCCTGGGCCATGTTTGACTGGGCCAACCAGGCTTATAATATGGTGATCACTTCTACCATATTCCCGGCTTATTATGTAGCTATTACTGCCAATAAGCAAAATGGAGACATGGTAACATTTTTTGGACATCAATATGTTAATACCGTACTGTCAAACTATATATTGGGTGTATCATACCTGCTTATTGTTATCATGCTGCCCATATTAACATCTATAGCTGATTATAAGGGGCATAAAAAACTATACCTGCAATTATTTACCTGGATGGGAAGCCTGGCCTGTATGGGGCTATTCTTTTTCACGATGGATACCTTTGAGTTCAGTATGATTTGTTTTGGGCTGGCGTCTGTAGGCTATTGTGGGGGCTTTGTATTTTATAATTCCTATCTCCCCCAAATTGCAACTGTAGATCAACAAGATGCCGTAAGCGCCAAAGGTTTTATATATGGTTTTGCTGGCAGCATAGTGGTACAGGTACTTTGCTTCATATTTGTATTGTTTCCCGGCACATTTGGCCTGACAGATGAATTGGCAGCACGGTTATCATTTTTAATAGTTGGTTTTTGGTGGATAGGCTTCTCGTTTATCGCATTTTATTTATTACCCAAGGGCGAACCCAATGCAGGTTCGCACAAATACAATGTATTTACCGGTGGATTCAAAGAGTTGGCTAAAGTGTTTAAAAAAGTAAAAGAACTACCATTATTGAAACGCTTTTTACCCGCATTCTTTTTTTATTCAGTAGGTGTACAAACCATTATGCTGGTAGCTGCCAATTTCGGCGCTAAAGAATTACGTATGCCCGAAGAAAGCCTTATAAGTATAATTCTTATTATACAGGTAGTGGCTATTATAGGCGCAGCGATCACTGCTAAAATGTCGGCTAAATATGGTAATGTAAAAGTACTATCAACCATAGTGGCTTTTTGGTGCCTTATATGCGGCGGTGTTTATTTTATTACTAATGCTCAACAGTTTTATATTGCGGCTATCCTGGTAGGAGTAGTAATGGGTGGCGTACAATCATTATCCCGTTCAACCTATTCTAAATATATTCCGCAAAATATTCCTGATACGGCATCTTACTTTAGCTTTTATGATGTTACCGAAAAACTGGCTATAGTTGTTGGCCTGTTTACCTTCGGTTTTGTAGAAGCGATGACCCATGAAATGCGCGACTCGGCGCTGGTGTTGGATTGCTTTTTTGTTATCGGATTGGCCTTGTTATTATCCTTGATGATGGCAGAAACTAAAGCTAAATCAAAAATTGCGACAGCATAAAAACTAATTTTTCATAAATATTTTCTTCAATTTAATTGTATAACTAAAAAGTTAATTATACATTTAACTAACCTTAATACCCCTAAAAAATGAAGAAAATACCTTATTACCTCATCTTGCTATTTATAGCAGTTACTTTAGCCTGCAATAAACATAGTTCTAATAAACGCAGCAGCACCATTAAAAGGACAGTGATTGATGGCCGAATTGCCAACGTTCACTTATTTCCCGAAACCAAAGAATTTACCTTAGTAGTGCAAAACTTTACCGGCGATACTTCAAAATACATCGGTACAGTTAAAAAGGATGGCACCTTTAAAATTTATTTTGATCAATACGTTGCCCAAGATGTTTACCTCGATCCTCTTGTACGAACGTTTATTGCCCACCCTGGCGATAGCATCCATATAGATATTGACTACGCAACCCTTGGAGATATTAAATTTTCTGGCGATGCAGAAAAAACTAATACCGACCTATACCATTATTTAAGCGAAAACTATTCTGCTCTCGACGATGAATCAGAATATATAAAAGCCAGTAAGGGCTTTTTTGAAACGAATGATATAAAAGGACACCTGAACCAAAGTAACATTATCAGGCAGAATATGCTTGCAAAAATGGAACAGTTCGTCAAAAAATTTGACCCTAACGACGAAGTAAAAATCTGGATTAAAAATAATATTTATATTAATTATTACAAGTCTCATGTAAGATTTGCGAGGATGTTGGCCGCGAAAAACAAAAGCCCGTTAGATGATCTTACGCAAATAAAAGGGCTTGACAATTTTGAAAAAGATCTGGACGAAATCTATCAATCTGATGTGTTAAATACCGGAAGCATCAACCTGGCATGGGCTTTAGCTCCTTCACAAAGAAATAAAAACTTTTCAGATTTTACGGATGATGTGGTTAAATCCGGTTATGACACATTGATCAAACAGATCCAGATTGGCAGTAACTATTATGCCATACTACATGAAAATGATATTGATGCTTTTAATAAAAACAAAAACCTGTTTGATAAACATATTACCGAACCATTTATTAAACAGCCTTTATTAAAGCGTTATGCCGCAGTAGAAAAATATTTAAATGACCCAACAGCCCTATCAAACGCCCTATTGAGCAATACATCAAAAGCTTTGCCTAACAACTTAATAAATTCTATAAGAAAACAACATGCCGGTAAAGTGATATTGATAGATGTTTGGGCAACCTGGTGCGGACCTTGTATAGCGGAGTTTCCTGATTCAAAAAAACTAATGGAAACCTATAAAGGTAAAGATGTAAAGTTCGTTTTTCTTTGCGGTGGTACTACTAAAGCTACTTATGATAATCTTATAAAAGAACTAAAGCTGGCACAGCATTATTATTTAAATAAAGAAGAAACCGGTGCACTTTGGAAAGCCTTTAAAATGACCGGAATACCTTTTAAAATATTGATTAACAAAAATGGCGATATCGTAGAAATGGGTAACGGTTTAAGTGCCGGCAATGAATTAACCGCAATAAAAATAAATAAGTTGCTGGTTGGTAACAGGCTGGCAGCAAATGCAAATGCCAACTAACTATCCAACTCGGGTTATTACAACAGAATAATTATTAAAAAAGCTTCCTTATCCTTAGGAGGCTTTTTATTTTTATTGCAATCGATTGCAATTTATTGGATTATTTTATACATTTAACCAGCCAATTGCATTGCTAAGGGCGTTACCCCAGCCATGTCATGATACTATTAAACCAATACTTCATTATGAATAAAAAAGAGAAATCTTCTTATAACAGAAGGGATTTTGTAAAAACTACTGCCAAAGGGGCTGCTATAGCAAGTGTGGCCTGGGGTTTCCCAACCATTGTACCTTCATCAGTTTTTGGCAAAAACGCGCCAAGCAATATGATCAATATCGGGCAAATTGGTTGCGGGCGTATTGCTACGGTACATGACCTTAAAGAGACTTTAAAATATACCGATACCGCGCGAGTTATAGCCGTTGCAGATTATTCTGGCTACAGGCAGGATGCGGGTAAAAAATTCATATTAGATACCTATGAAAAAAGTACTGGTAAAAAGGATTTCGTAGATATTAAATTATATGACAACTACCAGGATCTTTTAGCTAATAAAGATATTGATGCTGTACAAATAAGCACACCCGATCATTGGCATGCACAGGTAGCTATTGAAGCTGCATTGGCAGGCAAACACATCTATTGCCAAAAACCTACTTCGTTAACTATTGAGGAGGGGCGCACTATGAGCAATATTATTAGCAAAACTGGTGTGGTGTTTCAACTGGGCAGCCAACAGCGTTCAATTGACCCATGGCCACAATTTAAAAGGGCCTGCGAATTGGTACGTAACGGACGTATTGGCACCTTAAAAACAGTACGTGTAGGCTTGCCAGGCGATCCCGCCGGTGGCAAAACGGCTGAAGCACCTATACCAGAGCGCTTTAATTATGATGCTTGGTTAGGCTCAACCCCATACACTTATTATACACCCGACAGGGTAATGAATATCCCTGCAATAAGTTCACGCCCGGGATGGCTGCGTTTAGAGCAGTTTGGCGCAGGTATGATAACCGGCTGGGGCGTACACCATATTGATATTGCACATTGGGGTATGAATACAGAATATACCGGACCAATATGGGCCGAGTGCAACGAAGTGGTTTTCCCTAAATCGGGCTTATGGAATGTACATGGCGATTTCCAGGTAACTATGGGCTATGCTAGCGGTGTGCAGATGGTAATTAACGGCAAATATGAGAATGGTATTAAGTTTGAAGGCACCAAAGGCTGGATATTTTGCACCCGCGATGGTGGTGTTACTGCCAGCGACCCTGGTGCAACGGCGGGTAAAGAACTTGCATTAAGAGCCAGCGATCCTAAAATTTTAAATTCGGTTATAGGTAAAAACGAGATCCATTTATATGAAAGCCCAGAGCAGCATTTAAACTGGTTACAATCCATCAAAAACAAGAAAAAGAACATCAGCCCTATTGAGATAGCGCACCGTTCCTGCAGCGCCTGTTTAGTAGCACACGCGGCTATGAAATTTGATAAACGCCTGCACTTTGACCCTATTAAAGAAAAATTTGTAGGCAATGAAGAGGCTAATAAATTACTATCAAGGCCACAACGCTATCCTTATGGAACCAGTTATGTTAAAGTGCCGAAACTGATAACCAAAAAAGTTTAAAATACCGAGCCCCTCAATATTGAGGGGCTTTTTTATTGCACTTATCCATTAGCCAACGATTTAATATATTTGCACCTTATGCTAGTCACCGAACAGTCCCTAAGAAAATTCACCGAAAATATTTTTACAGCTATGGGCTGCAGCACGGCCCATGCCAGTTTAGCGACCGATGTTTTATTAGCGGCTGATCTGCGTGGGATAGATTCGCATGGTGTTGCGCGGTTAATTGGCTACGTACGCTTATGGGAGAAGAAACGCATTAACCCAACCCCTAACATAAAAATTGTTCATGAAACCCCTACTACCGCCACTATTGACGGCGATGCAGGATTGGGATTGATAGTTGCCCCGTTTGCCATGCAGTTAGCTTTAGAAAAAGCCGAAAAATATGGTTCAGCATGGATAGCAATACGTAACTCCAACCATTTTGGTATTGCCGGTTACCACGCTTTAAAGGCGGTTGAAAAAGATATGATAGGCTTTGCTATGACCAATGCCAGTCCGTTGGTTGCGCCTACCTTCTCTAACGAGCGCATGTTAGGTACCAATCCTATGTGTTATGCTTTCCCGGCAGGTAAATACCCACCGGTTGTTATTGACATGGCTACATCTGCGGCAGCAAATGGAAAACTAGAAATAGCCCAACGATCAGGCGAACAAGTTCCGGAGGGATGGCTGCAGGATAAAGATGGCAATTACACCACTGATCCGCATGCATTAAAAACTGGCGGATCATTATTACCGCTTGGCAGCGACCGTGAACATGGAAGCCATAAAGGTTTTGGGCTAAGCGGGGTTGTTGATATATTATCCGGCGTACTATCGGGTGCTAATTATGGCCCGTGGGTACCGCCGTTTGTAGCTTTTTTAGAACCTGCTGCCAACCCTGTAGGCGAAGGCATCGGGCATTTTTTGGGTGCCATGCGTGTAGATGGTTTTAGGCCGGTGGCCGATTTTAAAACCAATATGGATACCTGGATAGAGCGCTTTAAATCCGCATCAAAAATCAACCCCGATCAAGGCGTGGTTATTCCCGGTGAACCGGAATACGCAGCCGAAATTGACCGCAAAAAAAACGGCATTCCCGTAGTTGATGCCGTTGTTAATGATTTAAATGAGTTGGCGGTTAAGTTTGGTATTACCCCCCTGTCATCATAATTTCGAAATCGAAAATCCGAAATTCGAAATCTTCTTAATGAATTCCCTTAAATAACCTGCTCCACCTTAGTTTACTAAAGAAAGGGGCGTTATCATCCCAGCTCATCCATATAAATAAAGCTTTACCTACTATATGATCCTCGGGTACAAAACCCCAAAAACGTGAATCTAACGAGTCATGGCGATTATCACCCATCATCCAGTAATAATTCATTTTAAAGGTATAAGTGTCGGTTTTTTTTCCGTTTATTAATATATCGTTTCCTATCTCTTCTAATTTATTGCCTTCATAAACAGTTATGGCACGACGGTAAATAGGTAGCGTAAGGCTATCCAGTTTAACTGTCCACCCTTTTTTAGGGATAACTACCGGGCCAAAATTATCTACGTTCCATTGAAATCTATGATCTTTTAAATGACGTGCATCGAATGGAAAAACAGCATAATCAACCACTCCTTTACGTGCTATATTAGGAGTAACTGATTTTATATTTGAATACCCTTTTAAAGTATTGGCAGCTGCCTTGGTCATGGTAGGCGATGCATTGCCTTCATAATTAGAAATATGCAGATCTTCCAATACCTGTGGGTTTAAATCCATACCGTTGGTGGTAACTGAATAATCCGTTTGTGCCTCGGGCGGGTTAGGTGCTGCTTTGCCATTTACATAAACTTGCGCATTAACCAACGTAATGGTATCGCCGGGCGTGCCCTGGCAGCGTTTAATATAGTTTTCGCGCTTATCAACAGGGCGATAAAGCGGGGAATCAGCTTCCATAGGATAGTTAAACACAACTACATCGCCTTTTTTCACCTCACTAAAACCCGGTAAGCGATGATAATCTAATTCCCATCCATCCCAATAGGCTTTAGTGTTTATAAACGGCATAGTATGGTGCGCAAACGGAAAAGCAATAGGTGTCATTGGCACACGCGGCCCGTAATTTACTTTACTTACAAACAAAAAGTCACCAACCAATAATGACCGCTCCATTGAAGGAGTGGGTATGGTATACGCTTCAATAAAAAAGGTTCTTATCAACGTAGCAGCTATTACAGCAAAAACAATAGCATCAACCCACTCACGGGTGGCGGTTTTCTTTTTCTTTGGACCTTTATTTTTATTCCAGAATTTCCAGTTCATTTCTTTTAATTGTTCTATTTAATAATTATCCCAGGTCAAACATATCCTGTACCGAATAAAAGCCTTTTTTATCTTTTATCCATTCTGCAGCTAGTACCGCACCCAATGCAAATCCGTTACGGTTATGGGCAGTATGTTTAAATTCAAGAGTATCTACTTCCGAGTCATAAATTACGGTATGTGTTCCGGGCACGCTATCAATGCGGTGCGATTCAATAAGCAATTCTTCTGCTTTAATATTATCATCGCTATTACCATTACTATCAGTTAGCACATTTACCCATTTTTGCTTAGCATCCAGATTTTCTAATATTCCCTCAGCAATAGTTATAGCAGTGCCGCTTGGCGAGTCCAGCTTTTGCACATGATGTATCTCCTCCACCTGTACATCATAGTAAGGATAGTTATTCATCAGCTTTGCCAACACCCGGTTAACATGAAAAAATATATTTACACCAACGCTAAAGTTAGATGCATATATAATGGTTTTGTTTCCCTCCAGGCACTCTTGTTTAAGTGCCGGTATCTCGTCATACCAGCCGGTTGTACCAACAACAATGGGTACACCTGCGTTTAAACAATGACGTATGTTACTTAAAGCAGTGCCCGGTGTACTAAACTCAATGGCTACATCGGCCTTCTGCAGGTTTTCGGCAGTCAGATCGTGTATATTGTCATAATCAATTTTTAATACTATTTCGTGTTTACGGTCGGTAGCGATCTTTTCAATGATCTTACCCATTTTTCCGTAACCTAATAATGCAATTTTCATTTGTGATATTCTAATTTTTAACAGCGATAATGATCCTGGTTTATAAGGTAGTATTCTTAATTGAGTGTAAAGGTAATTTTTAAACCCGGAATTAAGGAATGATTAAAACTTCCGGCATACATTGGCGAGTTTATGAGGCCCGGCTTAATTTTAATTGACAAGCTTTCGTTCATATCAAAAGAGTGCTTATACTTAGCGTCAATATAAGCATCAATCATTTGAATGCCCCACACTCCTATAAAACCAAAAGCGCTTATATCGCGGTTACGTCTTGCGCCTATAATAGCGTCATTTATAGCTGCCGTACTGTAAGGCTGATAATCCATGTACACCTGGTAGTATTTATCAGTTTTGGCCGGTTCTTCTCCACGCTCGCGAAAGCGTGCCACTGCCAATGACTCATTATAATAGGTTACATTAAATACATATGCCCAGGCTAATAATCCAAGGCCTGTATAAATAGCCGGAACCTTCCACCATTTATGATTGTAAATTTGGCCCAACCCTGGTAGCATTAATGAGCTCATAACTGCTTTACGCGGGCTATGGTTACTATCAGGATAATAAACTTTTACTTTTGGTTTAGGCACAATAGGATTGGCTTTAACCGAGTCGCGCCTAGCTTGTAGTGCGGCGGGTACCTCTGGCTTTTTTCCAGTAGAATCTATTTTTTGCGCATTAGCAGCAAAAGCATATAATAATAAAAAGCCAATTAATAGGTGTCTGTACATTTTACCAATCCAACATTTCTAAAATGCGGCCAAGATCGTCTTCCGATAAAAATGGTATTTCAATACTCCCCTTGCCCTGGCTGTTTATATTTAGCTTAACCTTGGTGCTAAACTTTGATGCCAGATCATCCTGGATCTTTTGCATCTGAAACGATATAGGCTCAGGTTGTTTACCTTCTTTTTTTATCCGCAAGTTTTGCAACTCGCGTACCATCTCTTCCACCTTACGAACGGATAAACCATCCTGAATAATATGTTTGTGGATATATAATTGTTTATCAGCATCCTCAACACTTAGCAATGCTTTGGCGTGGCCCATGCTGATATGGCCATCACGAATGGATGCCTGTATAACAGGTGGCAGTTTTAATAAACGCAGGTAATTAGTAACGGTTGACCGGTTTTTACTTACCCTACTGCCCAATTCTTCCTGCTTAAGGTTGCATTCATCAATCATACGCTGAAAGCTTAAAGCTACCTCAATGGCATTTAGGTTTTCGCGCTGTATGTTTTCAATCAGCGCCATTTCCAGCATTTGCTGGTCATTGGCGGCACGTATATAAGCAGGTATATTAGTTAAACCGGCTAGTTTTGAAGCACGTAAACGGCGTTCGCCTGATATTAATTGGTAACTATGCGCGTTTACCCTCCTTACTGTAATTGGTTGTATAAGCCCCTGCAGTTTTATTGATTGGGACAGTTCGGCTAAAGCCTCCTGGTCAAACTCGGTACGTGGTTGAAATGGATTTATCTCAATTTCGGCAATTTTTATCTCATTCACCGAACCCATGCTGTTCACTTCAGGCGGCGAACTTACATTGGCATCACTTCTTTTATACGGCAGCACATTATCCGAATCGTTTAACAGTGCGCTTAATCCCTTTCCCAGGGCCTTTCTCTTTTCTGCACTCATTTATTATACGGTTTCGGTATTTGCTTCCAGTTCATCCTTCACTAACCCATTTTTGCGAACTATCTCGCGGGCAAGGTTTAAATAATTAATTGCGCCCTTGCAGGTGGCATCATGCATAATAACCGATACGCCAAAGCTTGGCGCTTCGCTTAAACGTGTATTACGTTGTATAATAGTATTAAAAACCATTTCTTCAAAATGCGCGCGTACCTCTTCAACTACCTGGTTTGACAGGCGCAGGCGTACATCATACATAGTTAATAAAATACCCTCAATTTCTAAGGCTGTATTTAAACGGCTCTGTACAATTTTAATAGTGTTTAACAATTTGCCTAACCCTTCTAACGCAAAGTACTCGCACTGTACCGGTATAATTACCGAGTCGGCAGCGGTTAAGGCGTTAATGGTTATTAAACCTAATGATGGCGAGCAATCAATAATGATAAAATCATACTCATCACGCACACTATCCAGCACCGCCTTCATTTTAAACTCGCGGTTATCCAGGTTTATCATCTCTATCTCGGCTCCTACCAGGTCAATATGAGCGGGCAGCAGGTCAAGATTGGGTGTATCTGTTTTTATAATAGCATCATGCGGGTTAATATCGTTAATGATGCACTCATAAACGCTGTTTTTTATATTACGAGGATCAAAACCAATACCCGAAGTAGAGTTTGCCTGCGGATCGGCATCAACCAATAAAGTTTTAAATTCTAACACGGCTAAGCTTGCCGCAAGGTTTATTGATGATGTAGTTTTCCCTACGCCACCTTTTTGGTTGGCCAAAGCAATTATTTTACTCATTATGTATTTTGTAAAAATTTATAACAGTTATATCAATAACGAAAAATAGAAATAGAAATTTCTACCTTCGGGATGTTTTAACAGGTGCTAAGATAAGTATTTATACCACTTAGAAATCCACAGGTTTTGGCAATTTACAAACATATTTGTTAATTATTGAGTTAGTGAATTAGTGATTGGACCTATCAATTACCATCCGCCTAATTATAAATCACTCATTCGCTAATTCACTCAATCACTCATTAAAGAAAAATGCTCATCATATCAGCAACTAACAGGCCCGGAAGTTCAACCCTTAAAGTGGCTAAATATTATCAAAACCAACTACGCAAAAAAAGAGTGCAAGCCGGAGTGCTATCATTATCTGAACTGCCTGACAACCTGATAAAAACCGATATGTACGGGCAACGAAGCGCTGAGTTTCAGGTTATACAGGACCTGATCACTAAAACTGATAAATTTTTATTTATCATACCTGAATATAATGGCAGTTTCCCCGGTGTATTAAAGGTATTTATTGATGCCTGCTCTTTTCCGGAAAGCTTTTACGATAAAAAGGCGGCATTGGTTGGTATATCATCAGGCAAATACGGCAATATACGCGGTATTGACCATTTTACCGGGGTTTGCCACTATATGCATTTAAACGTAATGTCGTTAAAACTGCATATTGCCAATATTAAAAATGAAATCAATGCTGATGGTGATTTTTTTAAGGAAGATACGTTGAAATTTACCAATGAGCAAATAGATAAATTTATTAAATTTTAAATAATCTGTATGTTTGTGGCACCTAGTCACAATTCATGAAATATATACATAAACTTCTTGCGGCATTTATTTTATTGCCTTTATTCTCATCTGCACAAAGCAACTTTAAACCGGGCTACATAGTTACTTTAAAAGGTGACACTTTGAAAGGATTTATTAACCAAAAAGAGTGGATTTATAACCCCGAAGATGTAACTTTTAAAAGCGACAATAATTCAACAACACAATTATTTACACCATCAAGCATTACTGCCTTTGGCGTTACCGGATCAGAATACTACAAAAGCTACAACGGCAAAATAAGTATAGATAAAAGTAATGATAATGAATTGGGTGCAGTGTTAAAAATGATTGATACCACTACTGTTGTAAAAAGTACTTTTTTAATGATACTTTATAGTGGAAAAAATTTATCGCTATTACGGTACAAGGATCAAATAAAAACCAGATATTTTATTGCCGAAAAAAATAACAACATTCAAGAACTTGCCTACCATGTTTATATTGATGACAGTAACGGTAGTAACAAAATAGCTTATTATACCAAATACAAACAACAATTACAATTACTGCGTACTGCCTATCAACCCGGCAGCATTAGCCTTATTAATGATATACAAAATACCAATTATGAGCAACAATCGCTCATTAAAATAATAAGCAAATTAGATGGCGGCACTAACACACTAAATTTAAATTCGGGCTCCAAAAGCCATGTTCGTTTTTTTGCAGGTGTCGGGGCCGGTTTAATTACTACCGAAGTAAAAAACTTTATTAATATTAATAGTTCCTCCAGCCACACTTCGCCAATGATCAATATTGGTTTTGATTTGGCATTTAATAAAAATCAAGGCAAGTTTCTTTTCCGCACCGAACTAACTTATACTAATACTACAGTAAATACAAATGTTTTAGTTAATGCTACAGCAGTATATGCTTCCAGGCAGGTATTGAGCTTTAACCATCACTTAATAAACCTTACCCCACACCTTATTTATAATATTTGTAATGATGCAAACTTTAAATTTTATTTAGGTGCGGGGCCTACGTTAATTAACTCAGTCTATACCAACAAGCGGTCATATAACGAATATCCTAATAGCACCCAAAACCCAACGCAACAATATTTTCCAGGGCTACCTCCTATAAAAGTAAATTTTATAGGCAAAGCAGGTATTATGCTTAAAAATAAATTTGATATAAACTTTGCGTATCAGCCTGCCACCCAAACTAATGGAATAGCCGACCGTGTTGTTTTAACATCATACAGGCTAGGTATTAATTATTATTTTGGACATTAAGCCAACTTACCGAAGGCGTAGGTCGTTCGGTTAGTGCTGTAACTAAAGATGATTCATAACTGCTGGATGATGATGCCGGCAATGTATTTAGCGTATAAATGTCAAATAGTTAATTCGCCACTTACTTGTTACAAACTGATAGCCCTTTTATTAATAAAAGGGCTATTTTTGTGCGCCTAATTAAGCTTATGAAAAGATTATACATTATTTCGATATTATTTATTACTGCCGGTTTGCTTGCCCAGGCGCAGGCCCAAAAGGTTGATACGGTACAAAGTTTACAGGGTGTTACCATACGCGGCTATTTATCTGAGCAGCAAATGCTTAAAACGCCGGCTTCGGTAGGGGTTTTAACGCCATCGCAATTGAAGTTACAGCCTGAAAATTCATTGGTGCCTGCCATGAACACAATACCGGGTGTGCGCATGGAAGAGCGTTCGCCGGGTAGTTACCGTTTATCTATCCGTGGTAGTTTATTACGTTCGCCTTTTGGTGTGCGCGATGTGAAGATATATTTTGATGAGATACCTTTAACCGATGCCGGTGGCAATAGCTATTTAAATGCTATCGACTTTAACAGCGTGCAGGGTGTAGAAATATTAAAAGGCCCTGATGGCAGTTTATTTGGCGCCAACTCGGGCGGTGTGGTTTTAATAAACCCGGTTAACCGCTATGCCGATAGCAATTATGTATCATTGGGTGCTAATGCCGGTTCGTACGGATTGTTTCATCAAAATGTGGGCATACAAAACATCAGCAAAAACAACCAGTTAAACATTAATCAGGCTTACCAAACCGCCAAAGGCTACCGCGATAACAGCAATATGTACCGCAGCTATTTTCAGTTGGTTGATAAGTTAAAATACGGCAATGGCAATTCCATTAAATTCATCGGCTTATACTCTGATTTGAACTACCAAACTCCGGGTGGATTAAACGTTGCACAATATGCCGCCAACCCACGCGCATCAAGAGCCGCTACGCCAACTTTACCAAGTGCATTAGCACAACACATTGGCATTAGCACCAAAATGACCATGGGCGGTTTGGTAAACGAATGGCGCATCAGCGACCGTATACGTAACGTGGCATCTGTATTTGGCACGTATGTTAACTTCTCTAACCCGTTCATCACCAATTATGAGCAGCGTTACGAAAGCACTTATGGCTTGCGTACTTATTTTGAGTATAATGGCATCCGTACCGCCAATTATGACTGGAAAGCCAATATTGGTGTAGAGGTACAACAAACCAATTCGGACATTAACAATTATGATAATAACCAAGGTGCGAGGGGTGCTGCACAGAAACAAGACAAAATACATACCAACCAACGCTTCTTTTTCGCCCGTTACCAGGCAGACTTTTTTAACAAATTACACCTTGAAGCCGCAGCGAGCGTGAACTATTATGATTATAAGTTCCAGAGCATTTTCCCGGTGGCACAAACGGGTTATACACCTCGTAATTTTACGCCACAGGTAATGCCGCGTTTAGCTTTATCCTACAGCATAACTGATAATTTTATCTGGAGAGCATCAGTTAGTCGTGGTTACTCTACACCGACTACTGCCGAGATACGCCCTACCAGCAATATTATCAATACTGCCTTACAGGCGCAGTTGGGTTGGAACTATGAAACGGGTTTCCGCCTGCGCGATAAAGAGAACCGCTTTTTATTAGATGCATCCGTATTTTATTACAAGCTGCAAAATGCCATTGTGCGCCAAATAGCCCCACCGGATGTGGAATACTATATTAATGCCGGAGGAACCAATCAACCGGGACTAGAAGCTTATGCCAGCTATTGGATCATTAAACAAAAAAACACCGGGTTTATACGCGGTTTACAATTAAACGAATCGTTTACATTAAGCAAATTTGTATTTACTGATTATAACGTAGCCGGGGCAAATTATTCAAACAAGGAGTTAACCGGCGTACCAAGAACAGTTACCGTATCAAGCGTGCAGGTAAAGCTGCCGAAAGATATTTATTTGTTTGCACAGCATAACTACACCTCGCGTATTCCATTAAATGATGCCAACAGTGTATATGCTAACCGTTATCATTTAGTACAGGCTAAAGCCGGATGGCAGCACATATTAAAGGGCAATACCCGTTTAGATATTTATGCTGGGGTTGACAACCTGTTTAATGAAAATTACAGCTTGGGTAACGACCTTAATGCTTTAGGTAACCGTTACTATAACCCGGCAGCAATGCGTAATTTTTATGCAGGGTTTAATGTGATATTTTAACAAAAGCCTTAAAAACTATGTCATTGCGAGGAGGAACGACGAAGCAATCTCGTCGGCGAACATGCGAGGTGATTGCCACGCTACGCTCGCAATGACATAAACTTATACTAACCCAAACTTTATCCACTTCTCCCCTTCGTAGCCAAAAATGAATTGCTTAGGGTTGATGATCTCGCCTAATACCTCGGTTAAGGTTACCAGTTGACCCGGATTGGTAATGTCAATGTTGCCATCAGCTATATAAACCCGATTGTTTTTGGCAGCTTTTAGGTTGTTAAAGCCGGGTAATTGCAGTAGCCTATCCATTTGCTGCATGGTTTGTGGGATAGCATAATCCACAGGCATTACTATGATGATATCGGGATCATTAAATTGACTTTCACTTACGCCTTCGGCGATGCCAATTAATTCGGATATTGAATTATCTGCTAAAGTTAGGGTATCTAAATTGACAATACAGGCTACGGCAGGTTTTTGCTCAATAAATTTAAGCTTATGTTTTATGAGATCTATTCGTTCCTGTAGTTCTTCGGTTAATTCTACCATTGCGGTGCAAATGTGCGGAATTTATTGATTAGAAGAATCCTTACTTTTCAAATTCCATATTTTTTCTGCCTTACGGCCGATAAGCCAGAAGGACGCTGCCAATATAGCAAAGAACAGCGTTTTGTTGGTATGATCCCAAAAGTATTCGAAGTATTTAGTGTAGAGGAAAATAATGAGGAACGTGATGCCAAACTCGCGCGCAATGGTATCATTAGTTTTTAAGCCGTATAACATAAACCCGCCTGCTACTGCCGCAGATATGATGCCCCAGTAAAATAAACTGATCTGTTTAATTTGATACCATTTATCCATATTGCCATGGTTGCCAAATATGCTTAGCAACCATAACGACAGGAACAGGTATAACAAACCCACCACATAGGTTTGCTCCCAAAAATAAACGAACCATTTACGATTACGCAAAAAGTAAGTTGACGCAACTAACACTATGCCAAAAAACACAAAGCGCAAAGGGTAATTCATCCCTAAAAAGTAATCGCTCCATCTGGTTTGAAAGCCCGTTTCGGTACCAAACCAGCTACCAAAAGATACTAGCGCAAATAACCATATCAGCCTTGATTCCATCCGCCAGGCTAAAAACCCATAAACAAAAACGGATAACAGGAAAAGTAAGGAGTAATGCCCTGAACCATTATCAAAGGTTTTACCTAAGTACGCTATGCAGCAGGCCGTAAATAACACACCGGTAAATATGATGGCCTCGTTGCTGAAAACTCTTTCAGGGGCTAATCTTTCTTTTCTTCGTCCCCAATAAAACAGGAATGCGGCCATACAGCCTGAGATAATGCTGATGATAATATCAGGGGTATAATAAAGCTTTTTAAGCAGGTTAACTACGGTATCATTAATGATGAGAAAAGCAAATGAAGCACCGCCGCATATCAGAGCTATCCAAAAAGAATATTTGGCCAGCCGCATCCAATCAAACCCTTTGACAGTGAATGAGGCGCGTAGTTTTTCAGCTTGTTCTTTATTTATAGTACCGTCCTTTTCCCAATGAGTAATGGTGCTATCTAAAAATTCACTTTCCTGCTTATCAACCAGTAGCTTACTCATATGGTTTTGGTTAATGGTTTATAGTTAAACCATTGATGATATAATTGTGTTTGATTAAGAAATCAACAGCTTTAAAATATCAATTTTGTCCTGAGCAATTTGCGCTTTCAAAGCTTCCAGGCCATCCAGCTTCATATCACCACGTACAAAATGATGAAACTCCATGCGTATCTGGTGATAATAAATATCCTTATCAAACTCAAAAATATTCACTTCAATATTGCGCCTTACGCCATTTATGGTTGGCCTTGTACCAATGTAGGCCATGCCATTGTAAAGTTCGCCATCAACCTCAACCTTTACTGCAAAAATGCCATCGCCGGGTATCAGTTTATACTTTTCTTCGATGATAATATTGGCCGTCGGAAACCCTATCTGGCGGCCTATCTGGTCGCCGCGGGTTACTTTGCCAGTAATGAAGAACGGGTAGCCCAAAAACTCGTTAGCCATGTCAATTTTACTTGCTAATAGTGCGTTTCGTATTTGGGTGGAACTGATGGCTACATCATGTATGTCCTGCTCGGGGATTTCAATTACTTCAAAATCATATTCGGGGGCTAATCTTAGCAGGTCATGTAATCCGCCCTGCCTGTCCTTACCAAAACGGTGATCATAACCTATCACAATTTTTTTGGTGCCTATTTGATTCACCAATATATCGCGGATATAATCTTCGGGCGATTGGTTGGAAAAGTCCCTGGAGAAAGGCGTGATAATTAAATGGTCGACACCTAATTGTTCCAGTAGCTGCGCTTTTTCATTTATGGTATTGATCAGCTTAATGCTCTCATCCTCGGGATGCAATATCATCCGCGGATGCGGGAAAAAAGTAAGGATAACCGTTTCGCCGCCGATGGTATCGGCCAGTTCTTTTATGCGCGATATAATTTTACGGTGCCCTATATGTACCCCATCAAAAGTACCAATGGTAACCACCGCGTTCTTTACCGGCTTAAATTCATCTATATGATGGTATATCTTCATTTCGGATGTCGAATTTTCGATTTCGGATTTAGCCGAGATTAACTGCCGCTAACAACAGCTTTTTGTTCTTTTATAATGTTTACCAAGTCAGATACTTCCCAGGCATCTTCCAAACGAAAATTACCGCTGCGGGTGCGGGTAAGTTTTGACAGGTATGCACCGTTATTTAAGGCCTTACCAAAATCGTTAACTAATGATCGTATATAAGTGCCCTTACTGCAAACTACTCTAAAATCAACTTCAGGCAGTTCAATACGGGTAATTTCAAACTCGGTTATGGTAACATTTCGGAGGCGCAGTTCTACTTCTTCGCCACGGCGAGCTTTTTCGTATAACCGCTCTCCGTCTATTTTTATGGCTGAGTGCGCAGGCGGGTATTGCTGTATATCGCCTATAAATTGTTTACAAGCGTTATGTATTTGCTCGGGCGATAAGTTACTGATATTAAATTGCTCATCAGTCTCGGTTTCCATATCGTAGGATGGCGTGGTAGCGCCTAATATCATGGTACCGGTATATTCTTTTTCCTCCGCCTGGAAGGTATCTATCTGTTTGGTCATTTTACCAGTGCAAATGATCAATAAGCCTGTCGCTAACGGATCTAAAGTACCTGCATGACCAACCTTTAGCTTTAACGGCTTAAAGCTATTACGCAGCTTGCCAACCACATCAAAACTGGTCCACTCGTAGGGTTTGTTTACCAGCAGCAATTCGCCTGCAGCAAAGTCAAATTCCTTTTTCTCGGGTTGTAAAGTATTCATTAAGGTGCAAAGGTAGGAAATCCACGCGTCATTGCGAGCGTAGCGTGGCAATCTCCTGAGATAGGTATTCCAGACTTATATCATCTCCAATTGATGTCCGCTCAAAATAAAGCCGATGATGATAGCACCGACGATGATACGGTACCAGCCAAAAAGCTTAAAGCCGCGTCGCTCTAAAAAGGTAATGAAACTTTTGATGGCCAGCATGGCAACGATGAATGCAACTACATTACCAACAGCTAATAGTTTGATCTCTTCGCCAGTGAAGGTGTGGCCCTCTTTGTAAAAGTCGTATAGTTTTTTGGCGGTTGCTGCAAACATGGTGGGTACGGCTAAAAAGAAAGAGAACTCGGCTGCGGCCGTACGGCTCAGCTTTTGCGACATACCGCCTATAATAGTTGCAGCGGAGCGCGATACACCAGGTACCATCGCAATACACTGGAAGAAACCAATTTTAAGGGCGGTTGCGTTGCTGATCTCTTTTTCCTGCGTTACGGTAGGTTTATTGAACCATTTATCTACAAATAATAAAATAATACCACCTACAAATAAGGTGATGCCTACGGTAAGTGGGCTCTCTAATAAAGCGTCTATCTTTTTGCTTAGCAATAAGCCAAATACCACTGCCGGAACAAAGGCTATGGCCAGCTTCGCATAAAAATTGAAGGATTGCAAA
The DNA here is from genome assembly GCA_964524015.1 of uncultured Mucilaginibacter sp. GTDB lineage: Bacteria > Bacteroidota > Bacteroidia > Sphingobacteriales > Sphingobacteriaceae > Mucilaginibacter. Next base: position 30,794 of record CAZGBN010000030.1, read on the forward strand.
AAGCGTTTGTAGTATAATATCACTACCGAAAGTATGGCGCCAAATTGTATAGCAATGGTAAACAACTTTACAAAAGGATCGGCCGCTATACCCATTAATGAGCTGGCGATGATCATATGCCCTGTTGAAGATACCGGCAAAAACTCGGTAAGCCCCTCAATTATGGCCAGTATAATAACGTGGATGATATTCATGTGAGATAAGGTATTTAAAGCAAGATGATTGAGAGAAAAGAACTATTCTCCAATCACTAATCTCTAATCACTATTTAGCCTCCGGTTTTTTCAGTATCGCATAAAAGCCAATACCGAAACCTGTTAACACCACAATTGGTGCTATAACAATTTTGGTGTTGCTGTAAATATCAGTAGTGCCCGACATTAGCACGAAACCAACTATTACTACCACTATAGCTATGATGAACCATGTGTAGTTACTTTTATCAAATATAAATTTTACCGGTTGTGTGTCGGTTGTTTTATTGGTTGTTGACTTTGCCATTTTTTTAGTGAGTGAATGAGTGATTTAGCGAATGAGTGATGGGTAAATATACCTTTCGGCTTTCGCCCTTAACCTTTCGGCTTATCTATATAAATCGTATATTTTTAAACGTAAAAACTTGTTTACTGCCAGGTAGGTGCTAAACGCCGATATAAAGACACCTAAGCCCACTACTACTATAAACACCAAACCAAACTCGGCATAATTTTGTAGGATAACCAGATCGGGCACCTGGTTTACCGCAAGGGATAAAGTAATTACCAGTATAATTACAGCAATTAATCCGCCCAAAAGCCCGTGCCAAATACCATATAGTATAAATGGTTTGCGGATAAAACCTTTAGTAGCGCCTACCAACTGCATTGATTTAATTAAAAACCTTTGCGAGTATATAGCCAGCCTGATAGTATTATTAATTAACGCAACTGATAATATTACAAATATCCCGGCAAATGCCAGTATTACAAGGCTGATAGAAGTTAAATTCTCATTCATTTGATCAACCAATGATTGCTGATACTTAACTTCTTTTACCAGTGGGTTTTTTAAAAGCTGGGTTTTAAATTTGCTGATATCCGCATTGTTGGCATAATCCGCGTTTAAGTAAACGTCTAATGATTGCGATAATGGATTATAGCCTAAAAACTTCACAAAGTCTTCGCCCAGGTCCTTTTGCAGGTTACGGGCGGCCAGTTCTTTACTTACATACTGGGTTTGCTTCACCATTGGATTGGTTTCCAATTGCTTTTGCAGTTGGAGTACGTCTGCTTCGTGGGCAGCGTCATCCACAAAAATGTTAAGTACGATGTTTTCTTTAACGTAGCGCGACAGGTTATTGGCATGTACCAATATTAAACCCAAAAGGCCTATCATTAATAAAACCATAGCTATACCAAATACGGTAGAGATATAAATGGTCTTAGTTTTTTTTGCCGATTCGCTTGCTTCAAATTCTTCCATAAACTGTTTAAACCTGAGGGTTTCTTGCGAAATTAAGAAACCGCGAATAAAGGTAAAAGTTTATCTGTTATAATGGTGAGGTTTAACAAAATTTAACGTGATAGTTGCTTCTATACACGCCGATTTATCATGCAATGTATGGACTCTCACTATGTTTGAGATGATAAGTGGGATAAACAAAATACTATATCACCTGTTATTATCACATGACAAAGCCAGCAAACTCAAAAGACAAAGCATCACCATCAGATACCCCAACGCACAGGCCAAATGATAACGGAAATGAAGCAGTGGTACACCGCAAGGATGAGCAATATAATGCAGACGAACCGCATGGCGGCAACATAGCCAAAAGAAAAGAAAACGACGAACAACCGGTAAACCCTGTTAAAACTCCGCCAAACGAAAAAGGTATGGAGAAGGGGCAGGTGCAACCGGAGTAGTTTGTTATAAGTGGTAGGTTATGGTTTGTAAGTTTCCCTCATACAACTTTCAACTCACAACCTACAACTTATCTTACAATTCCGCTAGAGTTAAATTGCAGATCGTATAATTTACGGTAATAACCACCTTCAATACGCAATAATTCCTGGTGGGTGCCTATTTCTTTGATTTCGCCATGATCAAGCACTATGATCTTATCAGCATTTTGTATGGTGGATAATCGGTGAGCAATAACAATAGCCGTGCGGCCCTCCATCAGCTTATTAATAGCGTTTTGTATCAATAGCTCTGTTTCAGTATCAACAGACGAGGTGGCTTCATCCAGCACTAAAATAGATGGGTTATAAACCAAAGCGCGGATAAATGATATCAACTGCGATTGCCCAGCCGATAACGTTGCGCCACGTTCCATTACATTATAATCATAACCACCGGGCAGGCGTTCAATAAAATCATGTGCGCCAACATCTTTGGCGGCAGCAATAACCTGTTCGCGGGTAATAGTTTCATTATTCAGGCTTATGTTATTGGCAATAGTATCGCTAAACAAAAACACATCCTGAATCACCGTTGCAATATGCGATCGCAGGTAATCTACGTCATATTCGCGTATGTCATTACCATCAATTGTTACGCTGCCCCTGCCTATTTCGTAAAACCGATTTAATATATTAATGGTAGATGATTTACCTGCGCCCGTGGCACCAACCAGCGCCAAAGTTTCGCCGGGTTTAATGCGGAAACTGATATCTTTTAATACCCAATTCTCATCATTATAGGCAAACCAAACGTTATTAAATTCAATCTCGCCTTCAATTTTGGCAGGCATTAAGCGCCCATCATTTAAGGCTACTTCATCCGTATCTAAAACTTTAAATATCCTGTCGGCTCCTACCATACCCATTTGCAGGGTATTAAATTTATCTGCCAGTTGGCGTATGGGGCGAAAAAGTAAGTTCAAATAAATAATAAACTCCAGTATGGTACCCGGGGTTATTCCCTTGCCCGATGCAGAAAGCTGTGCCAGTTGCTGATCGGTTAATATCCTTTTACAGCCATACCAAACCAGTAGTCCTATGCAAATAGCAAACAAAATCTCCACCACAGGGAAGAATATAGAATAGTACCAATTTGACCGGATATGCGCGTCGCGGTGTTTTAAATTAACGCTTTTAAACTTGCGCATCTCCTGGTCATCGCGGGCAAAGCTTTGGATAATATTGATACCCGAGATATGTTCGGCCAAAAAAGTATTTAAATGTGCCACCTGTGTGCGCACTTCCTGGAAAGATGATTTAATTGCTTCTTTAAATACATAAGTTGACGCGAAAAGGAGCGGCATGGGTATCAAGGTGATAGCCGTCAATTTCCAATCGCGGTGAAACATATAGCCAATGATAGCAATTACCAAAAGCAGGTCGCCCATGATGGATATCAAACCCTCTGCAAAAATATCAGCAATGGTTTCCAAATCGGACACTGTACGGGTAATGAGCATACCAATAGGTGTACGGTCAAAATATTTTAAACGCAAACTGGTGATATGGTTAAACACATCAATACGCAGGTCGCGGATAACGGATTGCCCCAACGAGTTGGTTAAATGTGTTTGATAGTATTGGGCTATGGTTTGTATCAATAGTTGCCCTACCATTAATTCCACCATAAACACTAAACCACTATAATCATTTACCAGTATATAATTGTCCAGCGTTTTTTGTATCAGTATAGGCTGAATCAAAGCGCCCACTGCCAAAAAAATGGTTAAAAACACCGATATGATAAACGTAACATTGTACGGTTTTACATAGTGCATAACCCGCTTTAGCAGCTGCCAATCAAATGCTTTACCGGTAACCTGTGACATTTATTGAATGTGTGAATTATTGAATTAGTGATTGAACAAAGTTAAATTTAATAAATCCGAAATCGAACACCCGAAATCCGAAATATTATAAAAAAGGATATTTAACTTCCGTTAAATACAACCCACATGCAGGTACTGATGTGCCGGCATTACTGCGATTTTTGCTTTGGATGATATCATGAATGGCTTCGGGTACTATTTCTTTGTTGCCAACCATTAGTAAGGTCCCTACAATAGCGCGTACCATATTGCGCAAAAACCTATCTGCGGATATTTTAAAGACTATCCCGCCATCGGTGCGCTCCCATTCGGCATTGGTTATTTTACAGTTATTGGTTTTAACCTGGGTGTTTGATTTACTGAAACAGCTAAAATCAATATACTGCGTAATTAACTTTGCTGCCTGATTCATCAACTGCAGGTCGGGCTCATCGCGCAGCAACCATGAATAACCATTTTTAAACGGATCCTTGTTAAAGTGGATATGATATTCGTACGAACGTAAAGTAGCATCAAACCGGGCATGTGCATCAGCAGCAACCGCAATTATTTTTTTTATGGCGATATCCTGCGGCAAAAGGGAGTTAAAACTCCGAAGCGCACTACCATGATCTATGAACCATGAACTATCATCCACATCAAAATGCGCGAAAAACTCTTTAGCATGAACCCCGGTATCGGTACGGCCACAGCCCAGGGTTTCAATAGGCTGACGTAAAACAGTGCTGAGTGCTTTATTTAAAACCTCCTGCACACCAACAGCGTTGGGCTGCATTTGCCAGCCGTGATAGTTGGTACCATCATAAGCCAGTTCAATAAAAAAGCGTTGTTTGCTGCTCACAAGGCAAAGGTAGTGATTGGTGATTAGAGATCAGTGATTGAGCTATTATAACTAATTACTAATCTCCAGCCTCTAATCTCTAAACTTAGTTTATATACTCTTTATAAATCGTCTCAAACATCAACCTGTTATCAACCGCCAAATCAAAGGGCTCGTCTAAAAAGGAATGATTATGGCCAATAGCTTTGGCTAAATTTTTTAATACTTTAAAGTAGGTTATTTCAATACCTTCAATTATCTGTAGGTAAAAAAGAATAAATACATCGCGCTCAACAGGTGTTTTCCCGGTTTTTATAACGGCAATATATGCCTCCAGTGTCATCGCCTTTACACCCAGAATACTCGTTTTTGATGGCTTTTTGCCTATAGAAGTATATATATCATCCATACTCTCAATTTGCTTAACGGTGTCATCAATACACTCGTTAATAGCCAATTTCAAATGGTTTAAGGATGCCATGCTCATCACTTCGGCGAAAAATTCAAGCAGGTGTTTCTTGCCGAAATAAATTCCGTTTAAATGTTCCAGGAACATACTTTTCAGATGCTCATCAGCTATAACAACATCTTTGGGCGTTTGTGAACTATCCGGTTTAGCCATCATTTCAAATAATTAGGTTTAACAGCTAAATCTACACACATTTATTAATTATTGTAATAAATGTGCTAATTAATAATCAAACCAGATTATAAACATATTATATATTTGTACTCTTAATACTTACAAAATGTTGCAACGTATTCAAACCATATACCTTTTTTTGGCCACACTAGCCATTGCGGCCCTGTTTATATTCCCGCTAATAAACAATGTTTATGTTGACGGGCAATTATCTACCATAAAAATAACCGGTGTTTACCAGGATGTAAACGGACAGCATCAAAATGTTAAGCCATTTACAGCCCTGTCGGTTTTAACGGGCTTTATGGCCGTAATTCCGTTAGTTATTATATTTTTATATACCAACCGCACCCTGCAACGTACTTTATGCTATTGTGCCATGCTGATATTAATCGGCTTTAGCTTCTGGGTATCGCAAACGGCTAAAAATGTTATAGGCGATGCACTTATAAGCTTTGGCAATTATGGTGTTGGTGTTATACTGCTATCTTTGAGTATTCTGTTTATCATACTGGCTCAAAAAGCTATCCAACGGGATGATAAGCTGGTGAAATCAGCGGATAGGTTGAGGTAAGAGATGATGAAAAATTGGGTCAAAATATTTTTATTTTGCTTTAGCTGTATAATTTTTATTGGATGCGATAGGGTAACTAAAACTATTGCAAAAGATAACTTAATATACGGCGAACCTATCTCTTACTTTCATGACACTTTTAGGTTGCAATATGTTGAAAATACCGGTGCTGCCTTAAGCATGGGCGACAACCTGCCTGATACAGTTAGCTTTTGGCTACTAAGCATTTTTCCGTTAGGTGTATTGGCGGCATTGTTTGTATATGTCATTATTCGTTTAAATAAAATGAATAAGTGGATGGTAATGTCGTTCTCTTTAATTATTGCCGGTGGGTTGGGGAATATTATAGACCGCATAATGAATGACCGCCATGTATCTGATTTTATGAATATCGGAATATATAATGTACGTAGCGGCATCTTCAACGTGGCCGATATATGTATAACCGCGGGTGTTATAGGACTATTTATTGCTTATCGTACTGAAAAAGAAACCCCCGAAATAAATATTTCTCAGTAATTATATCGGGCGTATTAGTTAATGCCCAGGGCCAAGCTTTTGAAAATTCAAATATTAAGCGTACCTTTGCGCCCGATTTGGCGATGTAGCCAAATATGTTATTTTAAA
>CAZGBN010000031.1:0-36697 GCA_964524015.1 uncultured Mucilaginibacter sp.
AAATGGCTAATGAAGGTAAGAAGCGCCTGTTGGTATTTTGCCCTGCTTTTGTAGCCGATTGTTTGGAAACTGTTTTTGAAGTAACTGAAGAGTACGGCGCCGAATTCCGTGAATTAGGTGGCGAGCACGTGCAATTGGTAGAGAGTTTAAATGACTCCCCGCTATTTATTGATGCTTTGGAGGGATTGGTTAGAAATTAGTAGAAAAGAAAATACATAGCAACAAAAAAGCCGGGTAATTTCTTACCCGGCTTTTTTGTTGGCTCGTTGCTTAACGCAAACTTTTAGAGTGGTCCAGTATGGCATGTATGGTTTGCAGTTGTGGGTTTTTCTTTAAAAGATCCAATTCTGCCCGGATAGAATGATAAAATATCAAGTCGTCCCCTTCCAAATTTTGTACAACATCTGGTTTCATCACTTCGTTTGGGTTAGTGAGCTCATTTTTTGTAGAGGTTTCACCCATAAGCTTTTTCAGTTAATTTGTTAAGTAATAACGCATACTAATTTAAAATATTTTAATAAACTAAAAATAATTATTATGAATATTATTTAATTTAAAACTAATATTTTAAGAGTTGTTATTCTTATATTAACAGTGAGGAAAAATTAGTTTTTAAGGCTAAGTTCTTTGCTTTGCATCATTTTACGCAGATTATTTAGCGCGTAACGCATACGGCCCAAAGCTGTGTTAATACTCACCCCGGTTATTTCCGCAATATCTTTAAAGCTCATATCGCCAAAGTGTCGCATTAACAATACCTCTTTTTGTTCAGATGGAAGTTTTTGGATCAAAGTTTTCAGGTCCTTATGCGTTTGCTCGCGTACCAAGCGGTCCTCCATGCTTTCATCATAATTACCCAGTACTTCAAATATGTCAAAGTCGTCGCCATTATTGATCATAGGCGCGCGTTTTTCACGGCGAAAATGATCAATTACCAAATTGTGGGCAATACGGCTAACCCAGGGTAAAAATTTACCTTCCTCGTTATATTTTTTAGCTTTAAGGGTGTTAATTACTTTGATAAAAGTATCCTGAAAAATATCTTCGGCCAGGTCCTCGTCCTTTACCAATAGATATATAGAAGTGTAAATTTTTGATTGATAGCGGCGCAATAACTCCACAAGCCCCCCCTCATTGCCATTTACGTATAGATGGATTAGATCCTGATCACTTTGCAATTGAAAATCCATAGAAACTACTTGTTAATATTTGATTAGAACAATATTTAATTTAAAGTAGAGTTTTATCTATAGTCTGTCTCCTTTGGTTTATTAGGGTTTATACTTCTTAACTCAAATAAAGCAAATTTTAAGCGAATAACCAAATATTTGTTACTCCTTGAGTGGTTGCTGCGCCTAAATTTAACTTATTTTAACATTTGATTGTTAAAGCATATAATGGTTTAATGCAAGGCTCGTCAGCCAAATGTAACCTCTTGAATTATTGGTAAAAACCTGCTATCTAAATGTTAAACTCATTTGGATAAAGCTAAATATTTTAGGATTTTTGCGGATTGAAATTTTACGACCATGGTTTATAGTCCATAGCCCATGGTAATAGTGTAAATCAGCCTATGGACAAGCAACTATGAGCGCAGAATCAGAAAAAGATCCACAAAAAAATATCATTATAAAAGGGGCCAGGGTACACAACCTGAAAAACATGGATGTGGCCATTCCCAAAAACCAACTGGTAGTGGTAACGGGTATGTCGGGTTCGGGAAAATCATCCCTGGCTTTTGATACCTTGTACGCCGAGGGCCAGCGCCGCTATGTAGAAAGCTTATCATCATATGCCCGCCAATTTTTGGGGCGGATGAATAAACCCGATGTGGATTACATTAAAGGGATTGCACCGGCTATTGCCATTGAGCAAAAAGTAATTACATCAAACCCGCGCTCAACAGTAGGTACATCAACCGAGATATACGATTATTTGAAGCTATTATACTCTCGTATAGGAAAAACTTATTCACCGGTTTCGGGTGGTGTGGTGAAGAAAGATTCGGTTACCGATGTGATCAATTTTATTATGGCTATGCCTGATGATACACAGGTTACCATATTGGCACCCCTGCATCCGCATAACGACCGTAGTTTAAAAGAGGAACTGGCGGTGTTAATGCAAAAGGGTTTTGTAAGGGTGGAGTATCATGGCAAAATAGAACGGATTGAATCAGTACTTGAAAATGAGGACATCAAAGACCATGGACTATCGACCATGGACCATGGTCTAAAAATTGTAGTTGACCGTGTTACTAAAAACAGCGAGGATGAAACCGTGAGCCGTTTAGGCGACTCCATACAAACCGCTTTTTTTGAAGGTAAAGGCGATTGTTATGTGCGCTATATTGATGGCGAGGAAGAAAAGGAACACTTTTTTTGCGACAGATTCGAGTTGGACGATATCCGTTTTGAAGAGCCTACCCCCAACTTTTTCAGCTTTAATAATCCTTATGGCGCATGTAAGCGTTGTGAGGGCTATGGTAAGGTTATAGGTATTGATGAGGACCTGGTGATACCCGACAAAAGTAAAACCATTTATGAGGGTGCAATTGCCCCCTGGCGTGGCGAAAAAATGCGCGAGTGGAACGATGAATTGATAAAAAACTCACTAAAATTTGATTTCCCTATACACCGCCAATATAACCAGCTAACCGAAAAGGAACAGCGCTTATTATGGACCGGTAATAAATACTTTCGCGGGCTGGATGAGTTTTTTAAGGAGATGGAAGCGCAAACCTATAAAATTCAATATAGGGTAATGCTATCCCGCTACCGCGGTAAAACTACCTGTCCTGATTGTAAAGGCAGCCGTCTGCGTCAGGATGCCAGCTATGTAAAAATTAATGGCAAGTCGATTACCGATGTAGTATTGATGCCGCTGGATAAAGCACTGGAGTTTTTTAATACCATCATATTAAATGAAAATGACGCGAAGGTTGGCAAGCGCCTGCTGATGGAAATAACCAACCGTTTGGTATTTTTAAATGATGTAGGATTAAGTTACTTAACCTTAAACCGTTTATCAAATACGCTATCAGGTGGTGAGTCGCAGCGTATTAACTTGGCAACCTCATTAGGTAGTAGTTTGGTGGGTTCAATATATGTGCTGGATGAGCCAAGTATTGGCTTGCACCCGCGCGATACACAGCGTTTAATAGGCGTACTCAAATCACTACGCGATGTAGGTAATACCGTTTTAGTGGTGGAGCATGAAGAGGAGATCATGAAAGCCGCCGACCATATTATTGATATTGGTCCGGCAGCGGGTACTCATGGCGGCGAGTTAATATTCTCCGGTACCTATAATGAAATTATAAAAGATAAGAACAGCCTTACCGGTAAATATTTAAGCGGTGAGGAAGAAATAACTATACCAACCGCACGCCGCAAGTGGCACGACTTTATTGAAATTAAAGGCGCGCGCGAAAACAACCTGCAGCATGTAACCGCTAAGTTCCCGTTAGGGGTATTGAGCGTAGTTACAGGTGTATCAGGTTCGGGTAAAACAAGTTTGGTAAAACGCATACTGGCCCCGGCTTTACAAAAGGCATTGGGTAATTACAGTGGCGAACAAACTGGTAGTTACGACAGCATAGATGGCGACTACCAAAAGATTGAACAGGTGGAGTTGGTCGATCAAAATCCCATCGGCCGTTCTTCACGCTCCAACCCGGTTACTTATGTAAAGGCCTGGGATGAAATACGAAACTTATATGCTGCACAACCTGCAGCCAAAGCAGCAGGATTAAAGCCATCAGCGTTCTCTTTCAATGTAGAGGGCGGCCGTTGTGATGTTTGCCAGGGCGAGGGCGAGGTGAAGATAGAAATGCAGTTTATGGCAGATATTTTCCTTACCTGCGAAGCTTGTAACGGCCAACGGTTTAAACAGCATATACTGGATGTAACCTACAACGAAAAAAATGTTGCCGAAGTGCTGCATTTAACCATTGACGAAGCATTAGAGTTTTTTGCCAAAGAGCCGAAGATCATAGCCAAAATAAAACCGTTGGTTGATGTAGGTTTAGGTTATGTACAACTAGGGCAGTCATCAAATACACTATCAGGTGGTGAGGCACAGCGCATTAAACTGGCATCGTTCCTGGTAAAAGGGAATAATACGGCTAAAACGTTGTTTATTTTTGATGAACCAACAACTGGCTTACACTTTGCAGATATCAAAAAGTTGTTAAAATCCTTTGATGCTTTGCTTGATCATGGTAATACCATCATCGTGATAGAGCACAATATGGATGTGATCAAATGCGCCGACTGGGTAATTGATATTGGTCCCGAAGGCGGCGACAGGGGTGGTAAAGTAGTTTTTGAAGGCGTACCCGAAGACTTGATCAAAGAAAAGAACAGTTATACGGGTAAGTTTTTGAAAGAGAGATTTTAAACTAAACTAAAGTAACTTGCGCTCGTTTGCAACGAGTGCTTAACGTGGTTTTGCGATTACATCGCCAATCACTATTTTAGTGTAAATCTTATCAGCATGTCACACCAATATCGCGTCAGGAATCCTGAAGATATTTACTTTGTCACTTTCACCATTGTTGATTGGGTTGATGTATTTACACGGCCAGCATACAAACAATTGATTATTGATTCGCTTATTTATTGTCAGCAGAATAAAGGGCTTGAAGTTTATGCTTATTGCCTAATGACAAATCATTTGCATTTGTTAGTAGCCGCCCAACATCCTGCTAAGCTACAGGATATTATTCGCGATTTTAAAAAGCATACCAATAAGCAAATTGTACAATTAGTACAAAGTGAGCCCGAAAGCAGGAGAGACTGGATGATGTATAGATTTGAGTATAACGCTAAATACAATAACCGTATTCAAGATTATAAAGTATGGCAAGATGGTTATCATGGTATAGCATGCGATTATGCAGGGATACTTTTACAAAAGTTAGATTATATACATAACAACCCCGTTGAGGAAGGAATTGTGGCTTTGCCAGAGCATTATCAGTATAGCTCTGCCGCTAATTATGCGGGTCAAAAAGGAATGATGGATGTGTTATTATTAGATTTAGGGTTTTACGTTGCAAACGTAAAACCACGTTAAGCACTCGTTGCAAACGAGCGCAAGTTCGTTACTTTTTTTGCGCTAGTCTATGTAGAGTGCTTAACCTGGAATAGCGATCGCATTGCTAATATAATCCCAGCGCAATATTCAAATTTCATATATCTGATCTTTAATAATTGGCTATATTTAGCTGATGAATAAACTGGCAGGCTACTTATTTCTTATTTGTGTTACTTTGTTCATTTCCTGCCAGCAAGATAAAGCCACCTCCAAAAAAACCACCTTCAACCTAAATCTCGATGAAGGCCTGACTTCGCTTGATCCAGCGTTTTGCCGTAATAAAAATACCATCCTGATGGATAATCAGATCTATAACGGTTTGGTGCAAATTGATGATAGTTTGAAAGTAATACCATGCGTTGCCAAAGACTGGGATATATCACCTGATGGAAAGACTTATACTTTCCATTTACGTAATGATGTTTATTTCCAGGATGAAGCACACTTTAAAAATGGTGTAGGCCGCAAAGCCGTAGCCGGTGATTTTGCTTATAGTTTCAGTCGTTTAATTGACCCCAAAGTAGCCTCGTCAGGCTCATGGATATTTAGCGATAAGGTAAACGGAAAGCAAGATTTTATAGCGGTAAATGACAGCACCTTTTGCATCCAACTTAAGCAACCATTCGCGCCATTTTTAAGTATGCTTACCGCGCCGTATTGTTCGGTAGTGCCTAAGGAAGTGGTGGAGTTTTATGGGAAGGATTTCCGTAGTCATCCGGTAGGTACTGGCCCGTTCAAGTTTAAATATTGGAAAGAGGGCGAGGTGGTAGTGCTGCTGAAAAATGAAAAGTACTGGGAAAAGGATAACAAAGGCAAACAGTTACCCTATTTAGATGCAGTAAGAGGCTATTTCATTGGCGATAAACAAACCGCCTTTATGGAATTTATTAAAAAGAACCTGGACTTTTTAAATGATATTGATGGCAGCTACCGCGATGACATTTTAACCAAATCGGGCCACATCACCAAAAAATATAAAGGCAAATTTATATTGAATACCGGGCCGTATTTGAATACCCTATACCTGGGTATTTTAGTGGATACTAATATCACTATTGTAAAAAACTCTCCCTTAAAACGAGTAAAAATACGGCAGGCTGTCAATTATGCTATTGATAAGCAAAAAATGATCAAATACCTGCGCAATGGTTTAGCTACACCGGGTGAAGCCGGTTTTATTCCCGCCGGTATGCCGGGATATAATAAAAATGAAGTAAAGGGCTACTCATACAACCCCGAAAAGGCAAGGCAATTATTAGCCGAAGCAGGTTTTCCTGATGGAAAGAATCTGCCGCCAATTGTTCTACATACCACCATTGGTTACCGCAGCCTGATAGAATTTGTACAGCGCGAATTGGATAAGATAGGCATAAAAACCAGCGTGGAGATTACCCAGGGGGGTAGCTTGCGCGAGTTGATAGCCAAAAACGGCGTAAACTTTTTTTATGGCACCTGGATAGCCGATTACCCGGATGCCGAAAATTACCTGTCGCTATTTTACTCAAAAAACAAAGTTCCTTTTGGGCCTAACTATACCGGGTTTAACAATAAACAGTTCGATGCCCTCTTTGAAAAAGCCGATCAGGTAAAGGATGATGAGCAACGCTATGCGCTATACCGTCAAATGGATAATGTTGTTATGCAGCAATCGCCGGTGGTGGTGCTGTATTATGATAAGCGAATAAACCTGTATCAAAATTGCATTTCAGGCTATAGTGTGAATGCCCAAAATTTAATGACGCTGAAAGCGGTGGTAAAGGGTAGTAAATAAGTTTTATTGTATATTCGTAAAAAATTAGATCATGGACGCTTACACTATTATTAACCATCTTCACTCGGGTTTCAGATATATCGTATTAGTATTGCTAATACTGGCTATCATTCAATCACTATTGGGTGCTGTTAACAAAAGCCCTTATAGCGAGTTGAATCGCAAGATCAATTTGTTTACCATGATATCGGTACATACCCAGTTTTTGATCGGTATAGTGTTATATATTATCAGCCCTATGGTGCAATTTACCAGCGAAACCATGAAAAATAGCACGCTACGTTACTTTGCGGTTGAACACTGGTTTGGAATGATCATCGCGATAGCTTTAATAACCATTGGCCATAGCAAATCAAAAAAGATAGTATTGCCCGAAATTAAGCATCGCACCATAGGCATATATTATGCAATTGCCTTAACAGTAGTTGTTGCAACATTAATTATGGGCCATATCCCGGTGTTAAAATAGTTTGAAAAAAAGTGGCGAAAAAATTTGCCAATTCAATTTTCTTTATAAATTTGCGTCCACAATGATCAAAAACACAAATAATAGAAGCTGGTGGCGCCCATTAATTTTGGCAGCCGGATAATTTTTTGATCAGAGAAACCCACTAATCAATTACAAACCTAATAAGGAAACCCGGCGACCCTCATGCGCTGGGTTTTTTGTTTTACAGAATTTGGATATCACAATAATGACAAAATATAAAATTAATACTACCTATAAAAAGCTGCTGGCTGATACTACTACGCCGGTAAGTATCTACCTGCGCCTGCGCGATGTGTTCCCAAACTCGCTGCTTTTAGAGAGCTCAGATTACCATAGCCGCGAAAACAGCATGAGCTACGTTTGCTGCGAGCCCATTGCGGGTTTAATACTCAATAATGGTGTACTTACGGAAAGCTACCCTGGGGGGAATACTGAAACTCATCAACCCGGAGAGTTCGAACTAACTAGCCATATCAATGATTTTTTAAATAGGTTTAATACCACCCAAATTGATTTAAAGTCGGCGGCAAATGGTTTATTTGGATACTTTACTCATGAAGCGGTAGAGCATTATGAAACCATCAAGCTAAAAACAAGTGAAGATACCACGCGTACTATCCCGGTAATGCAATATCATGTTTACCGTTATATTATAGCTATTGACCACTTTAAAAACGAACTGTATATATTTTATAACCAGTTTGAAGGCGAGAACATAGTGAACGCTGGCATCCAAAGAATTGAGGACCTGATCAAGAATAAAAACTTTCCTGAATATGGGTTTCAAAGTAAAAACGATGAGCAGTCAAACTTAACCAACGAAGAGTTTATTGCCATTGTAGAGAAGATGAAGCAGCATATATATCGTGGCGATGTTTTCCAGATAGTGCCTTCAAGAACATTCTCTAAACAATTTACAGGAGACGAGTTTAATGTGTACCGTGCTTTGCGTTCTATTAATCCATCGCCTTATTTATTTTATTTTGATTTTGGAGATTTCCGCATTTTCGGCTCATCGCCCGAAGCACAGATCACCATTAAAAACAGAGTTGCCAGCATATTTCCTATAGCGGGTACATTTAAACGCAGCGGTGATGACGAGAAAGATGCCGAACTAGCGCTAAGCTTAAAAAATGATCCTAAAGAATCATCAGAACACGTAATGTTGGTCGATCTGGCCCGCAATGATTTAAGCCGCCATTGCGAACAGGTAGAAGTAAAAGCCTTTAAAGAGGTGCAATACTATTCGCACTTAATACATTTGGTATCACAAGTAAGCGGTAAACTATTACCGGGTGTACCCAGCTTTAAAGTAGTTGCGGATACTTTTCCGGCGGGAACCCTGAGCGGCGCACCAAAATACCGTGCTATGGAGATCATCGATGAAAATGAAAAAAGCAAGCGTAGTTTTTACAGCGGCGCCATAGGCTATTTAGGTTTTAACGGCGATTTTAACCATGCCATTATGATACGTTCGTTTTTAAGCAAAAACAATACGTTGCATTACCAGGCTGGTGCAGGAATTGTTGCGGGATCAATAGCCGAAAGTGAATTAAACGAAGTAAATAATAAAATTGCCGCTTTGCGTAAAGCAATTGAATTGGCAGAAGAACTGTAACAATATTCCTAATTTGTGTCTTAAACAAATTAGGAATAACAGACAGCTTAATATAACGTAATAAATATCCCCTTATTAATAAAGAAGTTGGGAGGAGTGTGAAAAATGGAAAATAAAATATTGATTATTGATAACTACGATTCGTTTACTTATAACCTGGTTCACCTGGTTAATGAAATTGGCATGCAATGCGAGGTTTGGAGGAATGACCAGTTTGCTATTGAAGATGTAGATGCATACAATAAAATAATTCTATCACCCGGGCCTGGCATACCATCAGAAGCTGGATTATTATTAGATGTAATTGAAAAATACGCGCCTACCAAAAGTATTTTTGGGGTATGTTTAGGTCAGCAGGCTATTGCCGAAGTTTTTGGTGGTAAGCTGTATAATTTAAAACAGCCAATGCATGGTATAGCAACACCCATTACGGTTATAGACGATACAGAAAAACTTTTCATCGATCTGCCAAAAAGTTTTAAAGTGGGCCGTTATCACTCATGGGTGGTTGATGAAAAAGCTATCCCAGATGTGTTGACAGTTACGGCAATTGACGAGGTAGATAATTCCGCTATGGCTATACGCCATAAGGAATATGATGTGCGCGGCGTGCAGTTTCACCCCGAATCGATATTAACCGAGTACGGTAAGGAAATGATGAAAAACTGGTTGAGTTAAAACACCATAAAATCATGGTTTACACTTTTTAAGGCAATTAAGTTATAAATAATTGGTTATTAATAACTTAATACAATGTTAACCTTTGTAAACCATGATTTACATAAATATTTGCAAATATTAATACCCTTTAGGGGTTATACTAATGAATATTCTTGATCAAATAGTACTTAATAAAAAGGCAGAGGTAGCTGCGGCAAAAAGCAAGGTTTCTGTTTCGCAACTGGAAGCCGCGGAGTTTTTTAAACGCGATACTTATTCGTTTCGTGAGTTTTTATTGGCGCCAGATCGTACCGGAATTATTGCCGAGTTTAAGCGCAAATCGCCATCAAAAGGAATCATTAATGATAAGGTGAGCGTTAAGGAAGTCACCAATGCTTATGCGGCGGCAGGAGCTTCGGCGTTGTCGGTGTTAACAGATAGGGATTTTTTTATGGGTGCCCAACCCGATTTGATAGAGGCACGCAATGCCAACACCATCCCTGTTTTGCGCAAGGATTTTATGATCGACGAGTACCAGGTGCTGGAAGCCAAAGCATGGGGTGCTGATATTATTTTATTGATAGCTGCTATACTTACGCCTAAAGAGATTGATACCCTGGCAAAATTGGCGAAGAGTTTAGGGTTGAATGTATTGTTAGAGGTACATAACCTGGAAGAATTGCAGCGAAGCATTAACCCCAACCTGGATGCTATAGGCGTAAACAACCGTAACCTGGCTGATTTTACAGTATCGGTAAATACCTCATTTCAATTAGCGGGGCATATACCTAATGAGTTTTTAAAGATATCTGAAAGCGCCATCAGCAATACCGAAACCATTAAAAGCTTAAAGCAGGCAGGCTTCAATGGCTTTTTAATTGGCGAGAATTTTATGAAGCAGCAAGATCCGGGCGCAGCGATAAGGGAGTTTGTGAAGGGGTTGTAAACTTTCTATCAATTGTCATGCTGAGCATAGCGAAGCATCTATCAAAGCGGTGTATGCAAAGTCAGCAGATTCTTCGCTACGCTCAGAATGACAGTTCTTTGTATTAAAGTGTCAGTAAATCACCTGCATTTCCCAGTTTTTGTAACTTGGCACTTTGATTGTTAAATCAATATTAATGAAACAAAAATTTTATGATACTGCTATTAAGCAGGAGCGTGCGGTTTTGGTTGGAGTAATTACCGCTAACGAAACGGATGAACGCGCGAAAGAATATTTAGAAGAGTTACAATTTTTGGTAGATACCGCCGGTGCCAAAACCGAAAAGATATTTACCCAAAAATTATCCCAAACCGATAGGCGTACATTTGTAGGCTCGGGCAGATTGGAAGACATAAAAGCGTATGTGAAGGAAGAAGAAATTGATATTGTAGTATTTGATGATGAACTAACCCCATCGCAACTGCGCAATATTGAGAATGAGCTGCAGGTTAAAATATTGGACCGCAACAACCTTATACTAGATATTTTTGCAAGCCGCGCTCAAACGGCACAGGCCAAAACCCAGGTTGAACTGGCGCAATTGCAATACTTATTACCACGCCTAACCCGCCTCTGGACCCACTTAGAGCGACAAAAGGGTGGTATTGGTATGCGTGGCCCGGGTGAGAGCCAGATAGAGACGGATAGACGTTTGATTTTGGATAAGATATCCTTATTGAAGGAACGGTTAAGACTGATTGACCGACAAAATGAAACACAGCGGAAAAACCGGAACCAGATGGTACGTGCCGCATTAGTGGGTTATACTAACGTAGGTAAATCAACCATTATGAATATGCTTTCCAAATCGGATGTATTTGCCGAGAATAAGCTGTTTGCTACGCTGGACACTACGGTACGTAAAGTGGTGATTGAAAATGTACCTTTCCTGTTATCAGATACGGTTGGGTTTATCCGCAAATTACCTCACCATTTGGTAGAATGTTTTAAGTCGACCTTAGATGAAGTACGCGAAGCGGACATTTTAATTCATGTGGTTGACGTATCGCACCCCAGTTTTGAGGACCAGATGCGGGCTGTAAACGAAACCCTAAAAGACATGGGCGCGGTAGATAAAGATACTATCACGGTATTCAATAAAATGGATGCTTTTCAACCACCTGCAACTCAACCCGGCGAGGAGGCAGAACCATTAACATTGGAAGATTTTAAACATAGCTGGATGGCGAAAAATAATAGTCCGGCGATATTTATATCAGCTACCGAAAAGGAAAACATAGACGAGTTCAGGAACCTGTTGTATGAGCATGTAAAAGCTATACATGCCGACAGATACCCTTATGATAATTTGTTGTATTAAATTATCTACGCGTCATTGCGAGCGTAGCGTGGCAATCTCTACATAGGACAAGCCATTCAGCTTTGATTTGCAAGTGCAGAGATTGCTTCGTTCCTCGCAATGACGTTTTTAATTTTAAGTGAGGAACAACTCTTCTTGTATCTCCGGAATTATCCCCTTCTCCAAAGCCGTATCAAACAACAATTTAATAGCTTTGCGGCCCTCATCACCTAACTCAACAGAGTATTTGTTTACATACAGTTCGATATGCTTGTACATCACCTCCTCGCTCATTTCCTGCGCGTGCTGGCGGATAAAATCTAAGCCCGATTTGGGATTAGCAAAAGCATACTCTACCGATCTGCGCAGCACCCGATTAATTTTAAGCTGAACATCCGCAGGTAAATTGCGGTTAGCCACTATACCACCCAACGGAATAGCGCAGCCGGTTTGTTTTTCCCAGTAATCGCCCAGGTCAATTATCTTTTTTAATCCTTTATCCTGGTAAGTAAAACGATTTTCATGAATAATTAATCCTACATCAACACGGCCCTCTAAAACGGCATATTCAATATCACTAAAAACCAATTCTACTTTATTGGTCACTTCGGGGAAAGCCAGTCCTAATAAAAAATTAGCTGTGGTGTATTTGCCGGGAATCCCAATTTTTAGTTGTGAGTTGTGAGTTGTGAGTTGTGAGTAAATCTTTTCCGGGTCATCCTTGCAAATTAAAAGCGGACCTACACCGAAGCCCAGCGCGCTGCCACTATCCAATAACACATACTGGTTAGCTACATAGGCAAAGGCATGGTAGCTAAGCTTAGTTATATCCAACTCTCCGCGGAAGGCTTTTTGGTTAAGCGTTTCTACATCGTCATAAAAAACGTCAAACTCCAAGCCTTCGGTATCAATTTTATGATGAATTAACGCGTCGAAAATAAAAGTATCATTAGGGCAGGGCGAAAAGCCAAGGGTTAGTTTCATTGTGTTGTAAGTTGTGTGTTGTAAGTTGCATGCATATACAACATATAACCTGCAACTTACAACTCTCGTATTAATTCCAATGCAAAGTTATTCAGATTTTTAATAGCCAGGGGTATATCCCAGTTATCGCGGTTGCGTTTTTCGACATAATTTGACACCGCTCTGATCTGTATGCAGGGTATGTGCAGTTTATGGCAGGCATAAAAAAATGCAGCTCCTTCCATACTTTCCAGTTGGGGGTTAAGTCGGGCAACAAGGGAGGCTATGCTATCATCATTACCATGTACGGTATTTACCGTAATTGCGTTAGCTTTATTGATAAATTTCTTTTTGGTGAATTGGTTAATGGTACTGGTGGGTTTAAAAATGCTAGCCCCAAAGCCCAATTTTTCAATGCTGATAAACTGTTTATCGTCCTCGGCACCCAGTTCGGCAAAGGTGTCTTCATATACCTCCAACACCTTACCTAACGGGATGGTCCGGTCAAAACTACCGGCAATACCCAGATTGATTACTATATTATATACATTATGCGGTAAATGCCTGGCCAACGCAAAAGCAGTGGGCACCATACCCGCACCTGTAATTAGCACGGAGCAGTTAGCTACGGATACATGCCGGGTAACAAACAAATTTTCTTCCTCGTCTGATCTTTGCATGCCCAAAGCGGTCATTATTGGCTCAACTTCGGCCTGGGTAGCAGCAACAATTAATACGCGCATGTCGTTTTGTTTTATCACTAAGATAAACAAACCACTTTATAATTGTTTGTATATTTGCACCACTAAATATTATGATGATACACGTAACGCGCAAAGAACATTTTAATGCAGCACATAAAATGTACCGTGATGAATGGAGCGCAGAGAAAAACGCCGAAGTGTTTGGTAAATGCGCTAATCCTAACTGGCATGGGCATAACTATAACCTTTTTGTAACGGTGAAAGGTGAGGTTACTCACGCTACAGGATATTTAATAGATTTAAAAGAGCTTAAAGTGATCATTAATGATTATGTGATTGAGAAGCTTGACCATAAAAATATTAACCTGGATGTTGAATTTATGAAAGGCAAAATGGCGTCAACCGAGTTGCTTTGCATTGAAATTTTTAACCAGTTAAAAGCACCTATTGAAGCCTATCCCGGTGTGTTTTTGCACTCGGTAAGATTATTTGAGACCGAAAATAACTCGGCAGAGTATTTTGGTGATTAACCGATAACCCATGATTGATAAAAACGATATCCCTGATCGTGATATAAACGGCTATGAGAAAATTGACCGTTATAATCCTGAGCTGATCGCCAGTCTATCTACACATTATAAAGAAGTTTTAAAGCAAATAGGCGAAAACCCTGAACGCGAAGGGTTACTAAAAACTCCCGAGCGTGTTGCCAAAGCCATGTTATATTTAACACATGGTTATGATCTGGATGCTAAAGAAATATTAGGCTCGGCGCTGTTTAAAGAAGAGTACAGCCAAATGGTAGTAGTTAAGGATATAGAAGTATATTCCATGTGCGAGCACCACATGCTGCCATTTTTTGGCAAAGCGCATATAGCTTATATACCTAACGGCTATGTAGTAGGCTTGAGCAAAATACCACGTGTGGTTGACGCTTATGCCCGCCGCTTGCAGGTACAGGAACGTTTAACCAACGAGATACGCGATTGTATACAGGAAACCCTGCAACCAATTGGCGTAGGTGTAGTTATAGAGTGCCGCCACCTGTGCATGTGTATGCGTGGGGTGCAAAAGCAAAACTCGGTTACTACTACATCAGCATTTACAGGCGGGTTTTTGCAGGAAAAAACAAGGGCGGAGTTTTTGCATTTGATTTCTTCGAAATTGAGTTAAGCCCCCCGTCCCTAAAGGGGGAGGGTAAGGAGCTAGTATATAAACCAAATTATAACCATTTAAAAATTCCCCTTTAGGGGGTTAGGGGCAAAATGAAAGCATATATTTTTCCGGGGCAGGGTGCCCAGTTTGTTGGTATGGGCAAAGATCTTTATGATCAGTCAGAAAAAGCCCGTGAACTATTTGAGCAAGCCAATGATATATTGGGTTTCCGCATTACTGATATCATGTTTAACGGTACCGATGAGGATCTTAAACAAACCAATGTTACCCAACCGGCCATATTTTTACACTCGGTTATATTGGCTAAAGTAATGGATGGTTTTGAACCCGAAATGGTAGCCGGGCATTCATTAGGCGAATTTTCAGCTTTGGTGGCGGCAGGTGCATTATCATTTGAAGATGGCCTGCGTTTGGTTGCAGCACGTGCCAATGCTATGCAAAAAGCTTGCGAGATACAACCGTCAACCATGGCGGCTATTTTAGGTTTGGATGATTTTACTGTAGAGGATATTTGCCAGCGCACCAGCGAAGTAGTAGTGCCGGCTAATTATAACTGCCCGGGTCAACTGGTAATATCAGGCACTATAGCCGGTATTGATAAGGCTTGCGAAATGCTAACTGCCGCCGGTGCTAAACGTGCCTTAAAATTAAACGTAGGTGGTGCATTCCATTCGCCTTTAATGGAAACAGCCAGGGTTGAGTTGGAGCATGCCATTGTAAATACTGAGGTCAAATCGCCGGTATGCCCTATCTATCAAAATATTGATGCCAAGCCATACATCAAGCCCGAAGAAATAAAACATAACCTGATTGCCCAGCTTACGGGCCCGGTTAAATGGACGCAAACCGTTACACATATGCTGCAGGATGGAGCCACCTCATTTACCGAGGTTGGCCCGGGGGCGGTATTGCAGGGGTTGGTTAAGAAAGTTGACCGCGCCATACCTACTTCAAGTGCTGCATTGCAACAATAATTTTAAAAGCCGCAAACTAAAGCGGCTTTTTTTTATTTTAGAGGTACACTAATCTATTTTTTGGCATATTGACCTACTCAGGAAAAATACGTTGGATGCTTACCCTGTTAACAGCTATGCTGCTATTAACAGCAATTATTGCGCGTAAAACGTATACTACTCAAAACAGCCTTAATCAATCAGCCAGGTTATTAGAAGAAAACCTTCATAAAAAGGAAGCACTGGTTAATGAACAGATAAATACCTCTGCCACCTTTAATAAATTAAAAACTCTTCCTACTGATCATCAATATGCCCTTGATTTTATGAGGGAGATGACTATCAACAATAATATATGGGTTTTAGCATATAATAACGATGAACTGGTTTTTTGGAGTGGTATTAAATTTGTACCGCGCAACGTTGCTGCTATAAAAAATGGTTCATCATTCATTAAAACATATAATGGTTACTATGAAGTAGTAAAAAAAACCGACGGAAAATTTACCGTGTTATTTTACATTCTTGTAAAAAATAATTTCTCATACCAAAACCAGTATCTGCAAAATATTTTTTTACCCGATTTGCTTAACGATAATAATATTGACATTGCCGATTTTACAGATAAAAATGTATATGAAATACATAACAGTAATCATACCTACCTGTTTTCGGTTAAGATAAAACTAAATGAAATTAACCATCGCTTTTTTTATTTTGAGTTAACGTTTTGGTTGTTAAGCTTTATTGTGTTATGCCTGTTAGTGCATAATATTGCAGGGTACATTTCGCGTAAAGGCTATGTGCTTTCTTCTATATTGTTTTTAACCTTATTTATTGTAGTTCTACGCTTTATTAATCGATATTTTCATTGGCCGGATCTGTTACAACAACTGGAGATATTTAAACCGCAAGTATATGGATCAAACAATATAAATGCTACCCTGGGCGATTTTTGTATCAATATATTGCTGTTAGTGTGGTTTGCTACGTTTTTATTTAAACAGCGTAATCGCTTAATAAAATCGCCGCTGGGCAAAGTAAGTAGCTATATTTTATTGATATGCTGTGTAAGTATTTTACTTATATCACTAACAGTCTTACTACGTACTTTTTTCAATTTAGTTAATAACTCCCAAATTAATTTTGATGTAAACAATGTGCTTAACCTTTCTGGTTTTAGTGCCATTGGTATATTAATGCTATGCTTTAGCTTTTTAATATTTTTCTTATTTACCGAAACCTGCCTTACTATTTCCAAACGGTTCACTATCCCGTTAAATCATCAATTAGTAATTTTTGTAAGTAGCGTTTTTATTACAACTATTATATATGCTAAAACCTGGGAATTTACTTTGGTATTTTGTTTTTGGGCAATTATTGTTTTAATACGCGGCTATTCTTATCGTTATGCCAACGAAAATCTCAGTTCTGGCATGTATGCAATTAAGATATTCTTATATGCCTTTATTTCGGCATTAATGCTAAATCAATTTCAGTCGGAAAAGGAAAATAAGTCGCGTATAGATCTTGTGCTTCAATTAGCAAAGCCTGCCGATGCAACAGCAGAGGACTTATTTAAAAAAATCGAAAAAAAGATAATTAAAGACCCCGTTGTTATTCGCTCCTTTAACGATACGCTGCATAATACCGCTTACCTTAAAAACAGGCTGCAAAAATTATATTTTGATGCTTTATCTAAATATGATTTTAAAGTACATGTGTTTGATAATAGCGGACAAACCATATCAGACGACAGGAACTACAGGTATGACAATTTTAAAGACATGGTTCTTTTTAGTTCATTTAAAATTAAAGGATCGGAATATTTTTATCGCGAAAACTCAACATTCGGTTCTCAAAATTACTTTGCCTTATTACCTATAGTTGATAAACAAAAAGACTTGGGTGTGATGGTTGTTGAGTTAAAATCACGATCTATACAAATAGCCGATTCATTCCCTGAATTGTTGATTGATAGCAAGAGACCACAAGAAGATGCTTTTAAAGACTACTCCTATGCATTTTACAGCGATAACAAGCTAATGGCCCAACATGGCAGCTTTGTGTATAATTTAATAAATACTGATTTTAAAGTTGATACCGGGGAATATGTTTTTACAACTACTAATATTAGTAACCCACAATGGTACCGGCCATTTGCACGGTACAGCCACTTGGTGTATAAAGCCACCGATAGGAACCTGATTGTTTTAAGTAAGCAGGAAAACGCGGTGCTTTATGATATTGCATCGCTTACCTTCTTTTTTGTGGTGATGTTGATATTCAGTCTGATTATTATTTTGATCAGGTGGGCATGGATACGTATTAAGGTATTGAGTGTTACAGATAATCGTATAAAATGGAGTTTCAGGATAAATTTTGACCGGATATTGTATAAAACGCGCATCCAGTTCTCTATGGTTTTTGCTGTAGTTATTACACTGGTAATGGTAGGGTTAATAACTTATATATCTATTAAAACTCAATATCAAAATCAACAGGATAAAACCATACGTGATAAGATAACCCGTATTGCAGGGTCATTTGAAGATGGATTGATTGAAAAGTTTTCCGGCAAAATCACAGAGCAGGACCAGATAGATTTTGAAGAAATGGCGAAATCATATGGTACCGATTTGAGCCTGTTTAATCATAACGGGGTATTACTAATAACTACACAGCCCAAAGTTTATGAATCAGGATTATTAGTGAGGCGCATGAACGCCCGGGCATTTATTAATTTGAATAAAATGCAACGATCTGAATTTGTTAATGATGAAAAAATTGGAGACCTAAGCTATAAGGCAGCTTATTCGCCTTTAAAAAATACACATGGGGATGTTATTGCATTTTTACAATTGCCTTATTTTTCTAATCAGGCCGATTACCAGGACCGTATTGGCTCGTTGCTGAATATCATGTTTAACATATATGCATTGGTTTTTATAGCTATTGCCTTGTTCGCAGTATTTATTGCACGTCAAATTACCTATCCCTTAAATTTTATACAAGCCAGCCTTAGTAAGATTATTTATGGTAAAAAAAATGAGCCTATAAAATGGGAGCGTGACGATGAAATAGGCGCGTTGGTAAAGGAATACAATAATATGATAACCGCTTTAGAGGAGAGTGCGGCTAAGCTTGCCCAATCTGAAAGGGAAAGCGCCTGGCGCGAAATGGCTAAACAAGTTGCCCACGAAATTAAAAATCCTTTAACACCACTAAAATTAGGTTTACAGTTGCTGGATAAATCATGGAAGGACAAGGATCCTAAGTTTGATCAGAAGTTTGAACGATTCAGCAAATCATTTGTTGAACAGATAGAAAGCTTGTCGTCCATCGCGTCAGAGTTTTCGGCTTTTGCTAAAATGCCGGATACACGATTGGAGCGCATAAATATTTTTGATATGTTGAGCCAGGCGGTAACCATTTTTAAACAAATGGATAACCTGACCATTAGCTATCACCCGGCACAGGAACCATTTTTTATTTATGCCGATAGAGACCAATTATTGCGCTGCTTTAATAACTTGTTAAAAAATGCCATTGAAGCCACACCCGAAGGCAGGGTGGGGTTAATAGAAATAAACTATACCATCAACGGAAAAAATATTTTGCTAACTATTAAAGATAACGGCAATGGCATACCCGAAAATATGCGCGAAAAAATATTTGAACCTAACTTTACAACCAAGAGCTCGGGTACAGGATTGGGACTGGCATTTGTAAAAAACTCTATTGAAAATGCAGGTGGTAAAGTGTGGTTTGATACTACGCTCCAGGCGGGCACTACTTTTTACCTGAATTTGCCTGCCGCTAAACAGGAAAGCTAAATTTCCCCATTAAAACTGCTGGGTTAGCGCCTATTGCTATTGGCTCGCCCGCTAACGCCTCATTACCCAATAAAGCAAATAATATAGCCTCTTTGGCATCTGGGTCAATACCTAAAGCCGAGGTGTCTGCTACTGTAATTTGTGGCAGATCTTGTTTTATCAAATCAATCAATAATGGGTTGCTGGCTCCGCCACCACTGGCAAATAAATGCAGATCAGTGATAGGGAAATTAACTTTTATAAAATTTGTTATCGCTGTAGCCGATAACGCAGTTAACGTTTTTACCACATCATTGGGTGATATGTTGCCCGTATTTGAAGCTTGCTGAGCACTATCTACATAAGCCAAATTAAACAGCTCTGGTCCGGTAGTTTTAGGGGTAGTTTCGTTAAAGAAGGGATGTTTCAACAACTCGTTTAATAATGCCTCATTTACTGCTCCCGCCAATGCTATTTTAGCATCTTCATCATAAGGCTTATTAAAATACTTTTTACAGGCAGCGTCAATTAACGTATTTCCCGGACCAATATCGGTACATAAAACTTTGTTCAGGTTGCTATCAGCAGGTAAGTAGGTTAAATTAGCTATGCCGCCAATATTTAATAATATTCTGCTTTCGCCGGGTTTACTTCCTAATAATACATCGCCATATAAAGCCAAGGGTGCACCCTCACCACCTGCGGCAATATGTTTTTGCCTAAAATCGCTAATAGTTAATATGCCCGTTTTTACTGACAGGTGATCGCCGTCCCCAATTTGTAGGGTAGCATTGGGGTAATAGGCTTGTTGATGCAACCTTTTAGGAGCATGATAAATAGTTTGCCCGTGACTGGCTATAAAATCAATAGTGGTTGGGTTAATGTTCCAATCAGCAAGAACTTTTAATATCAATTCGCCGTGAAAAGCGCCTATATAATCATTTAGCAAACATACCTTCTCCAAGTCTACTGAACGCTTGGAAAATATTGATCTAACCTCATCTTTAAAGCCATCCTCATAAGGTATTGTGTTGTAGTGAAGCAGTTTAAATTGAGTTTTTAAACCATTGCCGGTAAACTCGCATAAGGCAATATCTAAACCATCTAAAGAGGTGCCCGACATTAAACCAATGCCCAATTTCACCGGTTTTTGGGCAATAGCTACTAATTTTTGCAAATTTTGGTTCAGTATTAGCATGGGTTTAAATTAGTTATTTATATGCCGATGCACAAAAGTTAAATTATATCCCGATATATTTGTTTAAAGTCCGCTCAATTATGGCCCGATTAAACTTATTAGAAGCAACCAGGTACGAAAAACTGCCTGTAAGTGTATATCCTGATCCTATACAGGCATCCATCGCGGTAGCTAATAGGATAGCTGCATTGATACGTACCAAAGATGCCAGGGGCGAAAAAACGGTATTAGGTTTAGCAACGGGCGTAACCCCTATTGGCGTATATAATGAGTTAGTAAGGTTGCATCGCGAAGAAGGGCTAAGCTTTAAAAATGTGATCACCTTTAATTTGGATGAGTATTACCCTATGCAGCCAAATGCAGTGCAAAGCTATGTTACCTTCATGAATCAAAACTTGTTTAACCTGGTTAATATTGACTCGGCAAACATTCATATACCCGATGGCACATTAAAGCAGGAGGATATTGCCGCTTTTTGCCTGAATTATGAACGGCAGATAGAAGAACTGGGTGGTTTGGATCTGCAAATATTAGGCATAGGCCGTACAGGCCATATAGGCTTTAACGAGCCGGGCTCGGCCCCAAATTCAGGTACACGATTGGTGACTTTGGACGACCTTACCCGCACCGATGCCTCGCGCGATTTTGGGGGTAAAGAAAATGTCCCTACAAAAGCCATAACCATGGGCATAGGTACCATATTTAAGGCCCGCGAAATTATATTGATGGCCTGGAGCAAAAAGAAAGCGGCCATTATAAAAAAAGCGGTGGAAGGAGAGATTTCGGGCGAAGTACCGGCAACTTATTTACAGCTATCAGATAATGTTGAGTTTGTGTTGGATGAGGATGCGGCTTCTGACCTAACCCGTATTGATACCCCATGGTTGGTAAAGGATTGTGTTTGGAGCAATGGGTTAAAAAAGAAGGCTGTAATATGGTTATCAAACAAAGTAAGCAAACCAATACTAAAGCTGATAGAGGAAGATTATAATAACAATGGCATGGCTCAATTAGCAGTAGAGCAGGGGCCGGTGTACCAGATAAATATTGACATATTTAACCAATTACAACATACCATAACCGGGTGGCCGGGCGGTAAGCCTGATGCAGATGATAGTCAGCGACCGGAGCGGGCTTTGCCTGCTAAAAAACGCTGTATTATATTTTCGCCACACCCGGATGATGATGTAATATCAATGGGTGGTACGTTCATCAGGTTGGTTGATCAGGTGCACGAGGTGCATGTGGCTTATCAAACCTCAGGCAATACGGCCGTTTGGGATGATGATGTATTACGATACACGGAATTTGCCATCGATTTTAATAAAAACTTAGGAAATGATGCCACCAGGCTGCAAGGGATACATGACCAAATGCGCGAATTTTTTGCTACCAAGCAGCCTAATCAGATAGATACACCCGAAGTAAGGAATGTAAAGGGATTTATCCGTAAATCAGAAGCAATATCAGGCGCGCGTTACGCGGGATTAAAAGATGACCATATCCATTTTATGGCATTACCTTTTTATGAAACCGGAAAGGTTAAAAAGAACTCCGTAAGCGATGTAGATATACAAATGACGGTTGACCTGCTGCAAAAAATAAAGCCGCACCAGATATACGCTGCAGGCGATTTTGCCGATCCGCATGGAACACACATTGTATGTTTTAATATTATTTTGCAGGCATTAAGCCGACTTAAAAACGAACCCTGGATAAAAGATTGTTGGCTATGGATGTATCGTGGTGCCTGGCAGGAGTTTGAAATATATGATATTGAAATGGCGGTGCCATTATCGCCTGCCGAAGTATTGCGTAAAAGGGATGCTATATTTAAGCACCAATCGCAAAAAGATAAAGCGGTATTCCCGGGAGAAGATGCGCGTGAATTTTGGGTAAGGGCTGAGGACAGAAATAGAGAAACGGCGGAGAAATATGATAAGCTAGGTCTTTCGGAATATGCCGCTATGGAAGCTTTTAAGCGATATTACTTTTAGTATATTTAACAAAATAAAGCGTCATTCCTCGCAATGACGTAAGGATAAATCTCATGCAAAAACAAAAAACAAGACTTTTATCACTTGACGTTTTTAGAGGAATTACAGTAGCGGCCATGATTGTCGTTAACAATCCCGGCGATTGGGGACATATTTACGCGCCGCTGGAGCATTCGGCATGGAATGGCTGTACACCAACAGATTTAATATTTCCTTTCTTCCTGTTTATTGTGGGTGTTTCTATTGTGTATGCGATGGAAACTAAGGCGGAGAATAAAGCCAATCATTCTAAGATGATTTGGTCGGCTTTAAGACGATCGGTTATTTTAATCGCTATAAGTTTAATAACACAATTACTATTTCATCCGGGTTTGTCGCATTTACGTTTCCCGGGGGTGTTGCAGCGCATTGGCTTGGTATATTTTATCTGTACTATCCTATATTTAAAATCATCACAAAAAACTCGCGATTGGTTGCTGGCTTTTATACTGATTGGTTACTACGTTTTATTGAATTTTGTACCCGTACCGGATACGGGTGTAGCCAGCCTTGACCCCGAAACCAATTTTGGTGCATGGCTGGATAGAACGATGTTTACTACTAACCACTTATGGAGCGAATCGCATACCTGGGATCCGGAAGGATTATTGGGCACTATACCCGCTGTTGCAACCGGGTTAATGGGCATACGCATAGGCAGCTGGCTAAAACGAAAAGATAGGGATGAAGGTGTAAAAATAAGTTGGATGTTAACCTATGGCATAATAGCTATAGTTGCAGGTTTAATATGGGATATGTTTTTCCCGATAAATAAAGCACTGTGGACCAGCTCATATGTGTTATATGCAGGTGGTTGGGCCATTGCGGGTTTAGCTATTTGTTATTGGCTGATAGATGTACAGGGATATAAAAAATATGCCGCGCCATTTGTTGCCTTTGGGATGAATGCTTTATTTGCTTATATATTATCTAACTATATTCCCCATTACATTATAAATAAACTAAAGTTTGACGGGCTTAGTATTTACCAAATATTATACGCTCCATACTTTTCACCCTTCAATGCTTCGGTTATTAGCGCGGTAGTATTAGTATTGCTCATTTGGTTAATAATGTGGATATTGTATCTTCGGAAGATAATTATAAAAGTATAAGAAATGAATCTTAAGATAAGTATTGTTGTTGCAGCATTTATGTTATTTGGTGTTGTTAAAGTAAATGCGCAAATTAATCAGACGTATAGCCCTTCTCATTTGCAAGCTGCCGAAGAGCTTTTAAAGTCTACAGGTGTTGATAAACAATTTGATAATATAATAAATACTATGCTCTCTGCATTTGGCAAGCAAATACCGGCAGATAAAAAAGCGAGTTTTGAAGAAGTGATGAAAAAATTCATGGGGAAATATTTCAGCTGGGACATAATGAAGAATGACCTGTCTAAAATGTACGCCTCTGAATTGTCGGAAACCGATTTAAAAGCGGCAACAGCTTTTTACAATACACCTGCTGGTAAAAGAATGAGCCAAAAGCTTCCTCAACTTATGGAAAAAGGATTATTAATGGGTCAAAAAATTGTTCAGGATCACCAGCCAGAATTACAACAATTGATGAAGGAAGCATTTAAGCAGCCATAATATTTAACTACTCCTTTCGTTTTTGCATCTTAGCACAATTTTAAATTAAACATGAATTTCAACAGAATTGCTTTTACAGGCCTTATTGCCTTACAAATATTTGCTACCGTTACCTTTGCGCAGGTTAAAAAACCTACCCCTTCACCAAAAAGCAAACCAACAGCTATAGCAAGCCAGATCAAACCCGCCAGTTTACCTATTGATCCTGAAGTTATTGTTGGCAAATTGCCCAATGGCTTAACGTACTATATCCGCAGCAATGCTTATCCTAAAGGGCGGGCATCAATGTTTTTAATCAATAAAGCAGGGTCGCTTTTAGAAACAGACGCTCAGCAGGGTGCAGCTCATTTTATTGAGCATATGGCTTTTGACGGTACGCGTGATTTTCCTAAAACAGAATTAACCAATTATTTAAAAGCTCGTGGTGGTGCTTATGGTCCCGAAGTAAGCGCCTCTTCTTCATTTGATCAATCAACCTACCAGCTATCAGTACCAACAGATACTATTGATGTTTTTGAAAAAGGATTCAAAATTTTAGCTAACTGGGCAGCCAACATTACTTTTGATGCAGCTGATATAGAGAAAGAGCGAGCCATAGCCATGGAAGAAGCTAAAGCAGGTGGCCGCAGCGCACAAGAACGTTTACAAAACCAATCTACACCGCTACTGTTAAAAAATTCGAGGTATGCTTTGCGTCAACCTGTAAGCAACGAGGCGGCTATAAAAAAATTAGATGCAACAGCCTTAAAAGCTTATTATCGTGATTGGTACCGACCTAATTTGCAAGGTTTAATTATAATTGGTGATTTTGATGCAAAGAATGTAGAGAAGCTGGTAAAAGACAATTTTTCATCATTAACTAACCCTGTGCCTGCAAAACCGGCTGTAACCTATAATATTACACCTATACCGGGCACTTCAGTAAATTTTGTTACTAATAAAGATCTGGTTTATTGGCAATTGCAAATTATTGCCATGCATCCTGCTACAGAAGTGAAAACTGTTGCGGATTATATGCAAAACCTACGTGTTGGCTTATTTAACCAAATGCTTAGTGCGCGTATAAATGAATTAATTAACCAACACAATTCGCCATTATTAGATGGGCAAGCTGCATACGGTCCATTTATTGGTAAGCAAAATGCATTTAATATAATTGCCACAGCTAAATCGGGCGGGTTAGAGTCTGCTGTAAAAGCTATTGTAGCCGAAACAGAACGTGCAAAAAAGTTTGGGTTTACTTTGACTGAACTGGAACGCGCCAAACAAAATGCTTTAATGGGTATAAGTAACGCTTA
Organism: uncultured Mucilaginibacter sp.; assembly: GCA_964524015.1. Taxonomy (GTDB): domain Bacteria; phylum Bacteroidota; class Bacteroidia; order Sphingobacteriales; family Sphingobacteriaceae; genus Mucilaginibacter. The sequence continues at coordinate 25,663 of CAZGBN010000031.1, forward strand.
CCAGAACCGGGAAAGGATGATATCCTTGGGTCTGGTATCCCAATACATACAAAACTTTGTTTATGGGGAACCTATACCCGGGGTAAGCTATGATAATAATTTTTATAGTAACAACATAGCTAAAATAAGCGTTGCAGAAATTAATAATTTAGCTACTAAATATATTACTTCATCAAACCGGTCTATTATTATTCAAGGTCCTGAAACCGATAAAAGTAACATGCCGAATGAAGCAACCGTACTGGCCTGGATAAATGATGCCGGTAAAAACATTACGGCATATGTAGATGAAACAGATGAGCCATTTCTGGATAAGTTGCCGGTAGCCGGTAAAGTAGTTAAAACAGAACAGGATAGTTCTGTAAATGTAACCAGGCTTACTTTATCAAACGGGGTAAAAATTATATTAAAACCTACTGATTTTGCTAATAATCAAATTCTAATTAGTGGTTATAGTTTGGGCGGTACATCATTAGCTTCAGACGGAGACCTGGCTTCGGTTAAACTAATTGATCAGGTTATTCCAATTAGCGGTGCAGGAAACTTAACACAAGCGCAGATAGATAAAAGACTAAGTACTAAGAAAGCAAATATTACACCTTATATAAGTGACGTCACCCATGGAATATCCGGCAATGCAACCCCCGGAGATTTTGAGGTGGCTATGCAATTGCTGCATTTATATTTTACACAACCACGCAAGGATGTTGCTGTCTGGCAGGAAGAAGTTAAGCGACAAAAAACGGCAATAGCTATGAGGGCAATTGACCCATTAAGCGCCTACCAGGACACAGCCACCGCAATTTTAACTAATTATAGCCCACGTACAAAAAGTTTAACCATAACACAACTAGATGCTGCTAGCTTAGATAAAGCCTACCAGTTTTACAAAGACAGGTTTGCTGACGCGAGTGGATTTACTTTTACGTTTGTTGGTTCATTTGCGGTTAATGATATTATCCCCTTTTTAGAAGTTTACCTGGGGTCGTTACCGTCAACAAATAAAAACGAGACTTATAAAAATTGGCATATTTACCCACAGCCGGGCCAGGTTACTAAAACAATATCTAAAGGCACCAATGAAAAAGCTTCTGTGCAGTTAACTTACAGCGGTAGTTATACTTATAATGAAGGTAATAATTTACAAATGGATGCTTTACAAGAAGCAATTAATTTAAAATTAGGAACCCGTTTAACCGAGCAAGAGGGTGCATTTGCGCCTGGGGCAAGTATATCTTATGTTAAGATCCCTGAGGAGAGGTACGAGATCACGATATATTTTGATGCTACCCCGGCAAATGTTGATAAACTAATTAATATGGCCTTAGAGGAGGTTAATAAGCTAAAAACCAATGGGGCCGATGCTAAAGAAATACAAAACTTTGTTTTAAAGGAAGCACAGCAAACTAAAACCGATTTCAGGCAAAATATTTTTTGGGCAGGATATTTAAATTCTACCTCACAAAATCAGGAGAATCCTGCCAGGCTGATATATCATGTTCAAAACCTGTCAAAAGTAACCCCGCAAAGTACTAAAGAGGTCGCTAATAAATATTTTGACAGTACAAATTTGATAAAACTGATATTATTACCTGAGAAAAAATAATTCTAAATAAATAAACTAAAGCAGCCCGTTCATTTTTGACCGGGCTGCTTTAGTTATATTAGGGGTGTAACTAAATAGCTGTTTTTTTGTTAGATTGATTGATGATTACCCCCGGGCAAAAAATTATACAGGAATGGTATAAAGTAAAAAAGTGGAAGCAATTTCCGTTTCAGCAGGAAATGGAGGCCACTTATTTGGGGGGATATTCGGGCTTACTGAACGCACCTACCGGCAGTGGTAAAACATTTGCTTTGTTTTTACCCTTTCTGGCTGATTTCATCAATAAAAATCCCGACTACAAAACCCGTAAAAACAACGGGTTGCAAATGATGTGGCTTACACCATTACGCGCATTAACCAACGATATTAAAAAAGCCATGCAGGAGGTTTGCGACGACCTGCAAATACCATGGAAAATTGCCACCCGCACAGGTGATACGTCTGCCGCCGAAAAAGCAGCTTTAAAGAAAAAACTCCCGGAAGTACTATTAACCACACCCGAGAGCTTACACCTGATGCTGGCTCAAAAGGAATATCCTAAAATTTTTCAAAGCCTGCAGGTAGTAGTAATAGATGAGTGGCACGAGTTGTTGGGCACAAAAAGGGGGGTGCAGGTAGAGTTGGGGTTATCAAGATTAAAAAACCTCTCCCCAACCCTCTCCAAAGGAGAGGGGGCTGACGAGCAGGTGGGCGAAGTTAAAGACAATATTCCGCGGTTTTATACAACCGACGCTTTGAGTTGGAAAGCTAATATTGAAAATGCCAAGCAAAACAGGAAACAACCCACAGAAGCAGAAAATGTATTATGGCAATATCTGCGTGGTAAAAAAATCGGTTATAAGTTCCGCAGGCAACACCCGGTTTTAGGATACATACCTGATTTTATCTGCATAGAAAAAAAACTAATAGTAGAAGTTGATGGCGGTTATCATAATAATGCAGAACAGCAAGAATTAGATAAATCCAGGGAGAATGAATTAATTGCTCAAGGTTATACTATAGTAAGATTTACAAACAACGAAGTACTAAGTGATCTGGAAAATGTTTTATCGAAAATTAAACAACTTTTAGAAACAAAATCAAACTCCCTCCCCCTCGGGGAGGGTCGGGGTGGGGTGAGAATTTGGGGCATCAGTGCTACCATAGGTAATTTGGAGCAGGCCGCCGAGGTGCTGCTTGGAAACGATTTTCCAACAGAGCGGGTGAAGATGGTACGGGCTAATTTGGAGAAAAAGCTATTGATCAAATCCATCATCCCTGAAAATGTTGAAAATTACTCATGGGCGGGACATATTGGGCTAAAATTACTGCCCGATGTAATGAAGTTGGTGGCTAAAAGCAGTACTACACTCATATTCACTAATACCCGTTCGCAGTCCGAAATATGGTACCATGCTATTTTAGATAATTACCCCGAGTATGCCGGAGTTATGGCCATGCACCATGGCTCGTTAGATAATGAGCTGCGTAACTGGGTTGAGCAAGCCCTGCATGCGGAAGCATTGAAAGTAGTGGTATGTACTTCAAGTTTAGATCTGGGCGTTGATTTTCGTCCCGTAGATACGGTTGTGCAAGTAGGCAGCCCCAAAGGTGTTGCCCGTTTTATGCAGCGCGCGGGCAGGAGCGGGCATCATCCCGGCGCGGTATCTAAAGCTTATTTTGTGCCCACGCATTCTATGGAGTTATTAGAAGGCGCTGCCTTGAAGGAGGCCATAAAGCGAGAAATATTTGAAAGTCGCGACCCTATGTTGTTAACGATGGATGTATTGATACAATTTATGGTTACGCTGGCGGTATCAGAAGGTTTTAGAGCGGATGAATTGTTCAGAGAAGTTAAAACTACCTATGCCTTTGCAGATATTACCCGCAGCGAGTTTAACCAATTGCTGGACTTTATTACCAATGGAGGCAAAACACTGGCGCAATATGATGAATTTTTAAAGGTCGAGGTGGAGAATGGATTATATAAAGTAAATAGTCGTCGTGTAGCCATGCGACATAGGCTGAGCATTGGCACTATTACCAGCGACCTAAGCATACGGGTTAAATGGTTAAGCGGCGGCAGCCTGGGCACTATTGAAGAATCATTTATAGCCCGGTTAAAACCCGGTAACACCTTTTGGTTTGCGGGCCGCAGTTTGGAGTTTATCAAGATCAAGGACATGACAGCCTACGTCAAAAAATCAAACGCCACCAAGGGCATAATACCCAGCTGGATGGGAGGGCGTATGCCGTTGTCGTCGCAACTATCAGCCATGTTTCGGGACAAATTAGATGAGGTAGCGCACGGTATTGAAGTAGATGAAGAAGTTGTTGCTTTAAAACCATTATTTAATATGCAGCAACAGCTGTCACATTTGCCGCAAAGCCATGAATTTTTGATAGAGTCATTTAAATCGCGCGAGGGGCACCACCTATTATTTTATCCTTTTGAGGGCAGATTGGTACATGAGGGTATGGCATCGTTATTTGCCTATCGGATATCTAAACTCAAAGCGGCCAGCTTTTCTATCGCAATGAATGATTATGGGTTTGAATTGTTGACGGATGAGGATATCCCCATTGAGCAGGTTTTAGAGGATGCAGGTTTCTTTTCGATAGATAACCTACTGGAGGATATCCAGCACAGTTTAAATGCCAACGAGATGGCCCGCAGGCGCTTCAGGGATATTGCCCATATTGGCGGATTGATCTTTACGGGCTATCCCGGCCAGCAGGTAAAAAATCGGCATTTGCAGGCATCATCATCTTTATTATTTGAAGTATTTAGTGAATATGAACCAGATAATTTATTGGTACGCCAGGCTTATAACGAAGCATTAGCTTTTCAGTTAGAAGAATTTAGGCTGCGTGCAGCTTTGCAGCGGATAGAAAAGCAAAGTATCATATTAAAAATCATTGAGCGCCCAACACCGTTTGCCTTCCCAATAATGGTGGACAGCCTGGGCCGCGAAAAACTAACTACAGAAACCCTGGAAGAGCGCATTGCTAAAATGGCTCGCCGCTACGGTGCCGAAGGTGTTGGCACTGTTCAAAATAAAAAGCCGCGGAAAGTTGGTGTTACAAGAAAGAAGGGGTTTTAATGAGGTAGTTTGTGCCTAACTATTCCATAAAAGTAAGTTCCTAATAGCGCACCAAAAATTACAATCGACATAGTTAAATAACCATAGCCAAGGTTAACAAACATTGGTCCTGGGCAGGCACCTGCTAGCGCCCAACCTAGACCAAATATAGTACCGCCAATAATATATCTTCTCCAACCCTTTTCCTTATCCTGAATTACTATCGGCTTGCCTGCTAAATCTTTTAATTGCGTTTTTTTAATAAGATACACCGCAATAGCGCCAATTAAAACTGCAGTACCCATAATACCATACATATGTATTGATTGGAAACGAAACATCTCCTGTATGCGGTACCATGAGGCGGCCTCTGATTTAACCATGATGATACCAAATATGATTCCGGCTATAACAAATTTTAATCCTTTCATAACTAAAATATCAAGGGAAATAAAAGGTGCGTCATGATTAACCCGCCCACAAAAAAGCCGATAACTGCAATAAGGGATGGTAGTTGCAAATTGGATAAACCGCTGATGCCATGGCCTGAAGTACAACCATCTGCATATCTCGAACCAAAGCCGAGCATAAAGCCACCGCCCAACAATATTGCTAAACCTTTAGGACTTAAAGCAAAGGTCCAATTATAAATTGAAGAAGGATTTAAGCCTCCGTCAAACGGTATTCCTAATTTTTGCAGGTCCGCAATGGTTGCATTGGAGATTTGTAATGGCAAATCACTTTTTAAGAAAGTTGCAGCTATGTAACCTCCAATAATCGCCCCTAAGAGAAACAGCAAATTCCAGCGTTGCTCGTGCCAGTCGAAGTCAAAAAATTTACTGGTTTTTCCGGCACCGGCTATAGTACAAAGCGTGCGTAAGTTTGATGAAAAGCCAAATTTTTTGCCAAAATATATCAGCAGCAACATAATAACTGCTATTGCCGCGCCCGAAGCATACCAGGGCCAGGGGTGTTTTATTAATTCGATCATTTAGATTATAATATACCTCAAGGTAACGAAAATGTGTTTTATATACTTGAAGGCGGCATATAAATTAATCGTTTTTTAAAATACTCATCCCAACTATGTTGCTGCACTTTGTCTAACGAATTGCGGGTATCCGTATCATAGTTTTCTGTAAGTTGCTGATACTTGTTGTGAATTTTGTCAAAAATTGATTTGGCTTGTGCCTGGTAGTTAGGGCCAAAGCGAGATTTACTAACTGTTCGTATCAATTCTTGCTGCTCCATATAGGCAATTGTGTAATGCCCCTGCTCATGGTTCAATATTTCAGAAAGGTGGTTACCTGATAAGATACGTTTTTTATCAATCCATGACTTGTCGCGGTTAAACAACAAGCGTACATCAAAGGTTAAATTAAAGTTATTGCGCTTATCATTGGTGGCCCGGTAATTAAAATCAATATAACAGCTGGTATAAGCTATTATGGCTCCCCCTCCTGGCTTTCCCTCAAACTCATCAGCACTAAGCTGATGATAAGTTGATGATTGCTGAGGTGCTATACTACTTGCACAAGTCACCCATACGGCGGCGCATATCACCCCCACAAAACAAAATCTCATAAATTAATTAGTATAAAAAACCTTTATTTTTTGGGTTTGACTTGGTCAGTCTGTAAAAGGTTTAAACTCATCATTTCTTTCATGGTTTTTTGCATAGACTCGGGCGATCCGTCAAGGAAGATCACGTTACCCTCAGAATTTTCAGAGAAATGCTTGATAGATTCTGTCCACATGGTAAATAAAATAACCGAAGTATCCATATTAGCCTGCTGCATTTCTTTAGCGGCAACACTCATACCCTTAGCTACTTCCTCGCGGAACAAAGCCACACCCTGACCGCGTAATTGAGATGCCTGGCGTTCGGCCTCCGCAGATATTTTAATGGCGTTACCCTCGGCCTCGGCCGCTTTGGTTTTGGTTATCAATAAAGCCTGTCCTTCATTTTCGGCAGCAGCTTTCAGGTTGTTTGAGGCCACTACCTGGCTCATTGATTTCATGATCACATCATCAAAGGTGATATCATTCAATTGCAGATCCTGTAAGTGATAACCCCAGCTTTCTAGTATAGTGTCTAACTGATCCTTTACGTGCTCCACAATATCGCGGCGCAATATCAATACCTCTGATTGACGTTTGGTTGCCACAAAGGCACGGATAGAGCCTTCAACGGTACGTATTAATGCCTGCATCAGGTTACGCTCATCCACAAATTTAAAGGCAACGTTTTTTATAGTCTCTTCATTTTGGTCCAATACCGAGTATAGAAGCATCGCCTTAAAATAAACGTTAGCCTGGTCAAATGTTACTGCCTGAAACTCCAGCTCAACCGAGCGGTTTTGGATGGAGATTTTTGAATAGATGTTTTCAATTAGCGGGATCTTAAAGTTTAACCCCGGTGTTAATATGCGGCGATATTTGCCAAATACAGTTATTACCGCAATTGTGCCCTGTTTTACAGTCACAAACGAAGAAAAAAGTATAATAAGTACAACAAAAATTAATAGGAAGGAGATTATTTGGCTATTCATGGCTATAGGTTTTAATAATTAAAGATAGAATTATTATTTGGTGTGTTATTTGTTTTTAACATAAATGATTAAAAAACTCACTAACTACTGAAAACATGAATGTAAAAAGAACCTTTGGAACTATACTTACCGTATTGGGTATTATAGGATTGATTTACACCGGTATTGGTGTTATACAACGCAGTGGCGATTTTACCACTTTAACAGTTGTAGGAATTATAGCTATAATTTTCTTCCTAACCGGTATAAGCCTGGTGAGGAATACCAAGGATGAAGCTGATCCTGATCGAAAATAAGGCATATAAAAAAGCCCTTTCATTTCCGAAAGGGCTTTTTTATATATAAATTTTTTCGATTACTCCTTTGAGGCAGTAAAGCCCAACTCGCTTTTAAAGGCATCTAATACACGGCCCCCTTTGTAAAAATAACGGCTGTAATAAGCGTCATCAAGGCTGCTTACTGCTACTCCTTTTGATGAGGCATGTGCAAAACGGTCATTACCTAAATAAATACCAATATGTGAAATACTGCGGCTGCGAATTTTGAAAAAAACTAAGTCGCCTTCTTTTAACTCGTCTTTTCTAACAGGGCTAACCATACTAAAAATATCGCGTGAGTTACGTTTAATATCTAAATTGAATACCTGGCTGTATAACTGTTTGGTAAAGCCTGAACAATCAACTCCTTTTTTTGAACCACCACCAAAACGGTAAGGGGTGCCTATCCAATCATAAACAAAATTAAAAAGTTTCATGTTTGAAGTTGCAGACATTGCAACACCCATGATTTGTGAAAGATAATCTTTTGCTAAGCTTTCTTGTTCTTCGTTCTTCTCAGCGGATTGAGTTGGAACGGTTTTTGTTTGAGCCTGTGCCGCTAAAACGCTTGAAAATAAGGCAATTGCCAGTACAAATTTCTTCATTAATTATTGTTTTGTTGCTGATAAATTCAACAAACTGTTCATTAAATAAGACAAAGTCGTCACGGTTGATCACAAAACTATCCAAATTATTTAAATTACCAAACATTCGTTTGTAATTTTTTATTCAAATAAATCTGCTAACAAATGCGTTGCAGTTTCGATAATTTGCAGGATATAATTAGATTTGCGCATTATATGAAAATTGACTGAATAGAATGGCTTCAATCGAAATAAATAAAGACACCTACCTGAAGTGGTACGAAGACATGCTTTTGATGCGCAAGTTTGAGGAAAAAGCAGGCCAGTTATACGGACAACAAAAAATACGCGGTTTTTGCCATTTATACATTGGGCAGGAAGCAGTATTGGCCGGAGCCATGTCTGTAATGAAAAAAGAAGACAGCATGATAACCGCTTACCGTGATCATGCCCACGCTTTGGCTAAAGGCGTTACCCCTAACGCTATCATGGCCGAATTATATGGCAAAGCCACAGGATGCTCAAAAGGTAAAGGTGGTTCCATGCACATGTTCTCAAAAGAACAGCACTTTTATGGCGGCCACGGTATTGTTGGAGGCCAGATTCCTTTAGGAGCAGGTGTTGCATTTGCTGAAAAATTTAAAGGAACCGATTTTGTTAATATCACCTATATGGGTGATGGTGCTGTGCGCCAGGGTGCATTAAACGAAACGTTTAATATGGCCGCTTTATGGAAACTGCCTGTAATTTTTATTTGCGAAAATAATGGTTACGCCATGGGTACTTCTGTAGCGCGTACTACTATACAAACTGATATTTATAAGTTAGGCTTACCTTACGGTATCCCTTCATCGGCCGTTGATGGTATGGACCCGGTTGCTGTACATAATGCAATGGACGAAGCTGTACAACGTGCACGTAAAGGCGAAGGGCCAACCTTCCTGGAAATGCGTACTTATCGTTATAAAGGGCACTCTATGTCTGACCCGCAAAAATACCGTACCAAAGAAGAGTTAGAAAGCTATAAAGCTAAGGACCCTATTGATATGGTAAAAGCTGCTATTGAGAAAAATGGTTATGCTGACGAGAAATGGTTTGAAGATATTAACGCCAAGATAAAAGCGATAGTGGAAGAATCAGTAAAATTTGCTGAAGAGTCACCATGGCCCGATGCATCAGAACTATATACTGATGTATATGCACAAAAGGATTACCCATACATTAGAGACTAACCCATAACATTAAATATCATTCATCCCTATAAGATATGGCCGAAGTAGTTAAAATGCCTAAAATGAGCGACACCATGACTGAGGGTGTGTTGGCGAAATGGCATAAGAAAGTTGGTGATAAAGTAAAATCGGGCGATGTATTGGCCGAGATTGAAACCGATAAAGCCACGATGGATTTTGAATCGTACCAGGATGGTACTTTATTATACATTGGAATTGAAGAAGGTGCCGCCGCACCTGTTGACGCAGTTATTGCCGTTATAGGTAAAGAGGGCGAAGATTATAAAGCTGCGCTATCTGCCGAAGGCGAAACCAAACCAGCGGAAGCCGCAACTGCCGATAAAGCGCCTGCTGCCCCTGCAAAAGAAGCTGCCCCTAAGGTTGATCTATCAAGCATACCGGCTACTGTAATACGTATGCCTGCCTTGAGTGATACCATGACCGAAGGTGTTATTAATAAATGGAACTTTAAAGTTGGCGATAAAGTAAAATCAGACGACTCATTAGCTGATGTAGAAACCGATAAGGCTACTATGGATGTGGTGGGTTATGAAGAGGGTACTTTATTATATATTGGCCCTAAAGAGGGTGAAGCTGCTCCTGTAAATGGCATTATTGCTATTGTGGGGAAAGAAGGTACAGATATTACTCCTTTATTGCAAGATAGTGGTGCTCAAAGTAGCACTGGCAGTAGCAGTGAAGAAAGTAAGCCAGCTGCGTCTGCTGAAAAAGCTCCTGCTGCAACTCCTGCTCCGGAAACAAAAGCTGAATCATCAGCAGATGATAGCCGTGTAAAAGCATCGCCGTTGGCACGTAAAATTGCTAAGGATAAAGGCATCAACTTAAATGATGTTAAAGGATCTGCCGAAGGCGGCCGTATCATTAAAAAAGATATTGAAGATTATAAACTGGGCGACAAACCGGCCGCAGCCCCTGCTGCTGCAGAAGGTGCTGCCCCGGCTGCAAAACCAGCTGTTATTTTACCAACCTTTACCGGCGAAGAAAGATTTACCGAGAAACCGGTTACACAGATGCGTAAGGCCATTAGCCGCAGATTGGGCGAAAGCTTATTTACCGCTCCGCATTTCTACGTGACCATGTCCATAGATATGGATCAGGCTATTGCGGCCCGTACCAAAATAAACGATGTTGCCCCGGTTAAAATATCATTTAACGATTTTGTATTAAAAGCATGTGCCGTTGCATTAAGGCAGCACCCGGCTATTAATTCATCGTTCCAGGGCGATAAGATCCGTTTTAACGAGCATATACATATTGGCGTAGCTGTTGCGGTTGATGAAGGCTTGTTAGTGCCTGTAATTAAGTTTGCGGATAATAAAACATTCAGCCATATATCTGCTGAGGTAAAAGAATTCGCTCAAAAAGCTAAATCAAAAAAACTGCAGCCTGCCGAAATGGAAGGCTCAACCTTTACCATATCAAACTTAGGTATGTTTGGGGTTGACGAGTTTACTGCCATTATTAATACACCTAACGCCTGTATTTTAGCAGTAAGTGGTATACAAGCGGTGCCTGTAGTTAAAAATGGCGCTGTTGTACCGGGCAACATCATGAAGGTAACATTAAGTGCCGATCACCGCGTGGTTGATGGTGCTACTGCTGCGGCCTTCTTGCAAACCTTAAAATCATTATTAGAAGAGCCGGTAAGGCTGTTAATATAG
>CAZGBN010000032.1:0-36229 GCA_964524015.1 uncultured Mucilaginibacter sp.
ATAAAAATCTCATCACCTACCTGCAAATCTTGTTCAGCAAATTTATGCTTGGCCGCAATTTTTTCTTGTATAGTAATATCCTCACCCGCCACGTTAACCACATCACCGGGGTTTAGATCGGTTAGTGCAACTACGGCATTATCATCAGCATTTATTTTTAAAACCTTATTCATTCGTAATATTATTAATCCCCCTCCACTAAACTGTCTATATTGTTTTGTACTGCTTGTGCAAACATTGTCAATTGGGCTAAATCTTCACCCCATATCGTTGAATCGGCAAGAGCCTGTGCGGCTATTTCAGATAACGGATATTGCTTATATTTTTCAATTAACTTTTCGGCTTTATCATCATTAAATGGATGCTTTGTGCCGTTGTAATTTACCTGGTAGCCATTATCAGTTTTTTCAACCTTACTCATTAAAACTAAGTAAGCTGCAAGCCCTTTAGCAATATGCTCGGGAACCTGATTATAAATGCGGTAGTACTCTTTTAACAAAGGCAGCACCCTGGTTATAATTTTAGTAGTGTATTGCTGAGCAATAGCTATCCATTGATGCTGTATATAAGGGTTTCTAAATCTGTCCAAAACACTATGAGCAAAATCTTCTGCCAGCTTAGGATCGGCCTTGGGCATTGCCGAACGAATTTCTGCCATTAAGTTTTGCAGGAATGCTTCAAACTGAACATCATTAGTTGATGCATTCACTACCTCAAAACCCGATAAAAAGGCTAAGGCACAGCTTAAAGTGTGTGTTCCGTTAAGCAATCTTAACTTCAATTCGCGATGAACTTCAATATCAGGTATAACAATTACCCCATCATTTACCTGTTCAAAACTTAATATGGATTTTACCTGTTCGTTCCCCTCAATTGCCCATAACAAATAGGGTTCGCTAATAATTAGTAAATCATCATGATAGCCATACTGTTCATCAAATCGTTGCTGTTCTTCTGCAGAGGGCCTACCGGTAACTATACGGTCAACTAAAGAGTTACAGAAATAGTTATTTTCATCAACCCATTTCGTAAAATCAGCATCTAAATTATTATGAACTATTAACTCTGCTATGATCGATTTAAGTATCGTCCCATTATTGGGTAATAGTTCGGTAGGTATAATAACCAACCCACTGTCTTTACTGCCATTAAATGTTTTATATCTATGGTAAAGTACCGCCAATAGTTTTGCAGGAAAAGATGCCGGCGGAGCTTGGTCAATATCCTCTTTAACTAGTTGCAGGCCAACTTCGGTAGTGTTAGAAATAACGACTTTTAGATGAGTACTTTCTGCTTCCTTTAAAATCAATTGCCATTCATCAGCGGCTGATAATACTTTACTTATAGAAGCGTTGATAACCGTTTCTTCAACCAACTTTTTATTAAGTATACCCTTCATTTGCAGTGTATACAAATTATCCTGATCAGCAAAAGCATTAGTGCTGCCCGTGTTGGTTGATTTTATTACAACTATTCTCCCGTTAAACACTCCTGCCTTATTGGCTCTGTCAATCACATGATCAATAAGCCCCCTCAACAGTACTCCGGTTCCAAATTGCAATACTTTAACAGGTAACTTTAAGTAATTCTCAACAGGCATAACAACATCGGGCGCGTTAATTTCGGCTAATGTTTGGCTTGAAAGTTGCGCGTATTGAGTGGTATATGTTATTTTATTGTTATTCATTATAATGTAGTCATAGCCTTAATTACATCCGAATCTGGATTAAGCCATCCTTTAAAATCAACACTTAGGTTATCAAAATCAGTACGATGCGTTATGTACGACATAGGATTGATTAAGCCCTTTTTCATTGAATCAATCACGTGTTCAAAATCAGCCCTTGTTGCATTTCTGCTGCTCATTAAGGTTGCCTCGCGTTTATGAAACTCAGGGTGACTAAAAGAAATTGCTTCCTTTTGTAAGCCTATCAACACAAAACGTGCACCATGCGCCATATACTGAAATGCAGAATTTATGGCTCCCTGATTTCCGGTTGCATCAATTACAACTGTTGGCATTTCACCATTGGTAATGGCTTTTATTTGATCCATAGCATCAAAATGTGCGTTTACAGTATATTCAACGCCAATCTTTTCTTTACAAAACGCCAGGCGGGTATCATTTACATCCATGGCAATTACGCGTCCTCCGGCTATGCGGGCAAATTCCATGGTACCTATACCAATTGGGCCTGCTCCTATCACCAAAACAAACTCGTTTTTTGTAACACCGGCACGCCTGATGCCATGTGCACCAATGGCTAGTGGTTCTACTAATGCCAATTCATCATAGCTTAAGCCTTCTCCGTGCACTAAAAGGCGCGATGGGATAGAATAATATTCTGTCATCCCGCCATCAGCATGCACACCACAAACTTTTATATTTACACAACAATTTGTTTTTCCGCTATTACACGCAATACAGTTACCACAATTAATATATGGGATAAATGTTACCGCTTCACCAATAGTAAATCCGGGGGCATCATCTGCTTCAACCAATTCGCCCGAAAGCTCATGCCCTAAAATACGCGGATAACTAAAAAACGGCTGAGTCCCTCTAAATGCATGTAGGTCAGTACCACAAATTCCTATTCGCTTTATTTTTATTATAGCGTTTCCGGGGGTTAATACTGGTCGCTCGGTTTCTATATACTCAAATTTCCCTGGTTGGGAGCATACTAACGATTTCATCTTCTATTTCTATAAACTATAAAACTTTATTGCATTACCGCCAAAAACTTTTTCACGTTCGTTATCACTGTAGCCCGAAAAATAGTCCTTAACAATATCTAAAACTTCATTATACTTTGCAGCTACCAGGCAAACGGGCCAGTCTGATCCAAACATTACCCTATCTGTACCGAAAGCATTTACAACCACGTCCATATATGGATCAAAGTCGGTTTTTAACCAATTATCCCATTTTGCTTCGGTAACCATGCCCGAAATTTTACAAAACACGTTTTTATGTTCAGCTATGGCGTTCATATCATCTTGCCAACCATTTAAAATGCTGTCTTTTATATAAGGCTTAGCAATATGATCAATAACAAAACGATGCTCAGGAAACTTTGCTACAAATTGCTTTACAAATTTTAATTGATCGGGGAAAACTAATATGTCATAAGTAAAATTATACTTATTAAGTAGCGAAATACCATTTAAAAAATCGGGCCTTAACATAAAATCGCGCTGTGGTTCGCCTTGAAGCACGTGCCTATACCCCTTTAATTTTTTAAACTGACTAAAATATTCTAACCTTTCTTCAATATTGGAAGCCGATAGGTTTATCCAACCAACAATACCCTTTATAAAATCATGCTTATCAGCATTGGATATTTGGAAATAATTTTCTTTTTCTGACTGATCGGACTGAACCACCACACAGCCATCAATACCATTATCTTTTAATATGGGTTCCAGATCTTCAGGAAAAAAATCCTTTCTGATTACACCCATATCCTCCGTTATCCACGAATCCCTGACTGGATCATATTTCCAAAAATGTTGATGTGAGTCAATTTTTAACATATCAGGTTAGCTTAATGTATGGAGATTCTTCTATTAATCCTTTATTGATCATTTCCGTCCAAAACTCACTTGGAACATCTGTTTGAGCCAGGTTCATATTTTGCTTAACCCGCTTAGGATTAGTTGTACTTAAAGCCACACTTTTTACTCCCGGTGCTTTCAAGGCAAATGCAACACAAGCTTCTGCAGGTTTAATATCATATTTGCTGCATAGTTGGTTAAATTCCTCGCGCCAATTTATGTGTTCCACATATCCCGGTAAGCTTTCGTCAACAGGTTTGTAGTCGTAAAAATTACCACCTATCAAAAATCCGGAATGAAATACAGCAGAGTTTATAATTGATACACCTTGCTGCTCCAGATCAGCCATAAATTTCAGCAAATCCAATGGATGAGTTTTTATAGTCAGGCTATTGGCTATCATTACCCAATCAAGCTTTATATCCTGTGCAATACGGTATATTGACCGCCAATCTTTAGCACCTACACCTATTGATTTTACTTTACCGGCGGCTTTTAAATCAGTCAATGCCCTATAAGCTTCCAGTATATCATTATATCTTTTAGCCTCGTCTTCGGGACTATTGGCGGCAGCTAAATATTCATCAGGATCATGTACCGAAACCATTTCAGGATCATATCCGTTAAGCAACTCATTTCCTTGTTCAAAACAGGCTATCATTCCATCATAGCTTATCATTTGTATAGCATCATGCTTAAGCCCCACCCATACCCCTTCTTCAAAAGTTGGCTCGGGGGTTTTCAACTCGGTTCTGTACCATCCCAGTTTATTACTGATAATTACATTATTCGGATCAACATTTAATTCGCGCAAATATTTTCCCAGCACCTCAAGCGCCAAACCGGCCCCATATTTACCTGCCGAATCAAATACTACTTTGCCTGAAGAATGCTTAACACATTCTTTTATTATTTCTTTCTTAATATTTTCGTCAAGGGCTACGAATAAATTACCAAGACTACTTGTGCCAAAAATCACTTTGGGAAGTTCTGAATTAGTTGGTTGGATATTCATAGTTTTAAGCAGCTACTACAGACTTTAATTTTGAACCTGATAAAGCGTAGTAAGTAATATATGCATACCCAACAAGTGGTACAATCATGGCTATAGCCATACTATGCGATGCTTCGGCTATATATCCCATTAAAGGAGGTAACACAGCACCACCTACAATTGCCATAACCATTATTGATCCTCCTAATTTTGCATTTTGGCCAAGTTCCCGAATACTTAAGGCGAAATTGGTTGGATACATTAATGACATGAAAAAGCTGGTAAAAAATATGGCCCAAACGCCCACAATACCCGGAAAAACAATAGCTACAGCTACTAATGCAATATTTATTACTCCATACAGTCCCATTAATTTACTTGGATCAACAAATTTCATGATGTAAGTGGCCGAAAAACGCCCTACACCAAATGCTGCTAATGTACCTGTAAGAAAATATCCTGCAACCTTTTCGGGCTGGCCGGTAAAATCCTGAACATAAGTAATGAAAAAACTCCATGTACAAGTTTGCGCACCACAGTAAAAAAATTGCGCAATAACGCCCTTATAAAAATGGGGGTATTTAAGCAGGTCTTTTGCCTCAGTTTTATGATCGTCCTCCTTTACCTCATCCCGGCTAACGGGAAATTTTGATATCGCTAAAAAAATGCTCCAAATTACAGCAAAACCACCCAGCACCAAATAAGGTGTAACTACCCGCATGGTTTCTTGCTTTAAATATCCCTGATATTCGCCTGCGGCTTTCAGGGCTTCTATTTTTGCCGGATCATGCTCAATGCCCGATAGTATAAATAATGTACCTAACAATACCCCTAATACAGCGCCTATAGGGTTAAAGGCTTGCGAAAAATTAAGGCGTCGTTCGGCTGATGCCGCATTTCCCATTTCCACAATAAATATATTAGCACCGGTTTCAAGGAAGGTTAATCCTGAAGCGATGACAAATAATGCAAATAAAAAGTACTCATATTTACCCGCAATGGCCGCAGGCCAAAACAAGAAACAACCGGCGGCAAAAAGCAACAACCCTACACATAAGCCAACTTTATATGAATAGCGTTTTATAAGTAGCCCCGATGGAACAGCCAGTACAAAATAACCCATATAAAAGGCTGATTGAATGAGCCCGGCCTGAAACCTTGTTAACTCAAATGATTTCATAAATTGCTTTATAAGAACATCATTCATGTTATTTGGTATACCCCAAATAAGAAATAACATGGTTACTAAAGAAAATGAAATTATACTACCCCGTGGAATAAATCCTAGTACTTCTTGATTTTTGGACATTGTTTAAGTTTGGCTATAAATGATTGGTTTTCAAAATAAGGATTTAAATTTTATTTAAAGTTTCAGAGAATTACCATTTTATTGCGGGATATTACCAATAAAATTGCGAGATTTTAGCATATTATAGAATAATATTAAAACCCAAGTTTTAATATATTTTTATCAAGGCTCATTAAAAATTGGCTTTGCTATAAAATTTTGTTTATAATTTAGAGGTGTTTTGCCGGTTATTAATTTAAATGCTGCATGGAAAGACGAAAAGTTATTAAAACCACTTTCGTAGCATACTTGTTTTATATTGATCTCATCCTCTATTAGCAATTTACAAGCATGCCCGATTCTTATTTCATTTATAAATTGCAGGTAGGTTTTCCTGGTTTTTAATTTAAAATATCTGCAAAATGAGTTAGGTGTTAAATTAGCAATTTGAGCAATCTCTTCTAGCAAAATTTTATCTTTAAAATGCGCAAAAGAATAATCATATATTAAATTTATCCGATATTGATCTACCTCTTCAAAATTGTATTTAAAACCAATTGATGAGAGTACCTTTGATGAATTAACTGAACCGATTAAAGCCAGAGTCTCCATTAATAAAATAATGCGCGAATAGCCTTCGGCATTGGTCATCTGTTCTATCAAATTAACAATTCCGACCTCATGTTTTCCTGTTATTTCTATCCCTCTTTTTGCCCGCTCTAATGTATGTTTAATTAATTTATTCTCGGGCAGATCAAGAAACATACGTCCCCAAAAATCTTCAAAAAAATGTATTACAGTGGCATATGGTTTTTCTGTACCGTCTTCAAAAGTATCTATATCATATTTCCAATAATGTGGCAGATTAGAACCTACTAAAACAACACTGTTCTTTTCAAATCTTTTAATGCTGTCGCCTATAAACTGCATTCCTGAACCTTTATGAAAATAAATTAACTCAATCTCTGGATGATAATGCCACCTACTGTTAATATTAGCCTGCCTATCCTGCCTTATGCTAAACGACTGTGATGATTGATTGGGTATTTTTAATAATTCAGGTTTCATAATTCATTGCGTAATATATACACTATCTGCTAGTAATAATGACAATCAATGGTAATATCCCTCAATAATAAGGTAATTTCTTAAAATTTTTAATAAAATATAAATTCTTTATTTGAATGACCAATTATAACCGCCATTCATTACATATGCGGTAACTTTTATTAACTAATATTTTTATTAACTAATAGAAATGCCTATGACTTAAATTAAAACTAATTTAATAACGGTTAAATAGCTATAGCTGTAAATCGTATTCATAACTAAGTAAAAAAAACCAAAAACACCAAGAAAATTATGAAACTTAAAACGCAGGCAATGCCGGGCGCAAGGCATTTTTTGTCAAAAAATTTGCTCGTTCCTAAGCTGGTATGTCCAATTTTAATGTTTGCAATAACTGCAAGTGCTGCAAACAAATCCGCAAATTTAAATTCGTTTAACAAAGGGGCTATTTCGATCACAAACATCAAATCCACAGCCGAAACAATTACAGGTACTATAATTGATAATAAAGGACAGCCACTACCAGGTGTTACTATTAAAATTAAAAATGCTACCACTGGTACAACATCTGATGTAAATGGAAAGTATACCATATCTGTTCCTGATGCAAAAACTGTATTGACGTTTTCGATGATCGGTTTCGAAACACAGGAAATAACTGTGGGTAGTTCAAGATCAATTAATGTAACCTTAAGAGATGCTGTAAGCTCACTTGATGAAGTAGTTGTTGTTGGTTACGGTGAGCAAAAGAAAGCTACATTAACTGGATCAGTAGCTACAGTTAGCGGTAGAGAAATATCACAAAACCCGTCTCCAAACGTTGTAGCTACTTTAGCCGGTAAACTACCGGGCTTAATAGTTAATCAACGTGGCGGTGAACCGGGCCGTGATGATCCATCAATTTTTATTAGGGGTAATGGTACCATTCCCAATAACGATAATAGCAATAACGCCCCATTGATTGTTATTGATGGTGTGCCGGGCCGTGGCAACTTTAGCCGTTTAAATTCAGAAGATATTGAAAGCATTTCGGTATTAAAGGATGGATCTGCCGCTATTTATGGTAACCGCGCCGCAAACGGTGTGATTTTGGTTACTACAAAAAGAGGCACCAAGGGTAAACCACAGTTTAACTTAACGTATGACTATGGTTTTCAAAGCCCTACAAAAGTACCCAAGGTATTAGATGCAGCTTTGTTTGCCGAAGTTTATAACGAAACTATGTTATACCGCGGTAGTGCACCTTTTTATACGCCGGATGTTATACAAAAATATCGTGATCGCTCAGATCCTGTACTTTATCCAAATACTGATTGGGTTGGTTTAGTATTAAAACCATCTGCTATCCAGCAACGTATAAATTTACAGATGACTGGTGGTTCAGATAACTCCCGGTATTTAGTATCATTCGGTAAAACAACGCAGGGTAATAATTTTAGAAACAATCCTACGGCTTCCGATCAATATAACCTCCGTGCTAAATTGGATGTTGATATTAGCAAGTACTTAAGCATTGGCGCAAACATTAACGCCATTATCATTAACAGAACATTTTCGCCGATAGCTACACCAGTTAACTTTACAAACATTTTGCAAGCAAACCCAACATTAGTGGGTGTGTATCCAAATGGTTTACTAGGTGGTGGCAGGCTTGCTGAAAACCCACTTCTGTTGGACAGACGTGGTAAATTTACTGAAAACCAGGTGCCGTTGGCGTCAACCTTTACCGGTGCATTTAAAGTACCATGGGTACCGGGTTTAAGGTTTGATGTAAGTTATAACTATGACCTAAATAACACTTTTGAAAAAACTTTTAATACTCCTTATACCTATAGTCAATACAATGCTACTACCGGCAATTACGATACTATAACTGGCGGTTCGGGTATAGCAGACTTACGCGATACTTACCGGCAGTCAATATCAACCCTTTATAACTACAGGTTAACTTATGAAAAAACTTTTGGCCCACACCATGTTTTAGCAATGGTAGGCGGCGAGCAGCAGCAAAGTAGTAACAGGGAGGCTCAAGCATTTCGTAAAAACTTCCTTTCTACAGCGTTTGACCAAATTGATTTTGGAAGCAACGCCCCGGCAGATGTATCTAACCGGGGTTTCGCAAGCAGATCTGCTTACAATAACTATTTTGGCAGATTAGGTTATGACTTTGAATCAAAATATATTTTTGAATTTGTCTTCCGTTATGATGGTTCTCAAATCTTTCAAGCGGGTAAACGTTATGGTTTCTTCCCGGGTGTATCAGGAGCATGGCGTATATCTGAAGAAAAATTTTTCAAAGCTCAGTTCCCTTTTGTTGACCAGTTAAAATTACGCGCAACTTATGGCCAGTTAGGTAGCGACCGTGTAGCTGGATTTCAATACGCACAATTTTATACATTTTATACACCTGGCGTCGGATCCAATCCAAATTACGTATTTGGCGGCCAGGATGCTCCCGGTATCAATACAGGAACCTTACCTAACCCTAACTTTACCTGGGAAACTTCAAATAAAACAGATATAGCCCTTGAAGGCTCATTATGGAAAGGATTATTAAATTTTGAATTTATTTATTTTAAAGAAAAACGTTCAAATATCCTTACCCAACGTAATTTCTCGGCTTCAAATGTATTTGGTTTTTCAGCCTTACCACCTGAAAATATAGGTAAAGTTGATAATAATGGATTTGAGTTAACCGTAGGCCACCGTAATACTATAGGTAAACTTACTTATAACCTTCGTGCCAACTTTAACTATCAACGCAGTACAGTTGTATTTACAGATGAGGTGCCACGTACTTATGCTTATCAAAATGCAACAGGCCATCCACTTGGTGCGCAGCTTATATACCAAGCTGATGGTCTATTTAGGACACAGGCCGAAATAGATGCTTATCCGCATCAAAATGGTATAAAACCTGGTGATGTCAAAATTGTTGATTATAACGGTGATGGTGTGATTAATTCAAACGACCAGTTTAGGTTTGATTACAACAATATTCCTAAATACACTTTTGGCATGAACATGGATTTTCAATATAATAACTTTGATTTGAATATATCTATACAGGGGCAGGCAAAAGCCTATACTCAGGATGGCGCATTTACACAATTGGGTAATGTGGATTTTTCTAACTCAGCTGTATATCGTGCTACTGACCGTTGGACAGCATCTAACCCAAATGGAAGTATGCCAAGAACAGACGCTATTCAAATCGGCACCAACACATTCTTTTTGAAAGAGCAGGCCTTTGCAAGAATAAAATCACTTGAATTGGGTTATACCATACCAACTCAGTTTATATCAAAAATAAAAATAAGCAGTGTACGATTGTTTGCAAATGCGTTTAATTTATTAACCTGGTCTAAAGAAATTAAATGGGCTGATCCTGAGGCCAATGGCTATGTTGGCTATCCACCATTACGCACTATAAACCTTGGCGCTAATATTAGATTCTAATTAAATTTAAATTAAAAGAATTATGAAGAAATTACTTTTTTTATTACCCATTGTCCTATTGTGCTTTTCTTGTAAGAAAGGCTTATTGGACCAACCGCCGATTGATAGAATTGCAGAAGATATTGTTTGGACAGATCCCGCATTAGTGCGTGCTTACCATACAGAACTTTACAATGCAGTTCCTCACGGCCATCAACAGCACATGCTATCTAAGTTTACTGATGAAGCTATAAATACCACACCAGCCGGCCAGGCTGCTAATAATTTTGCCCGCGGTATCTGGAATGGCGATAATATTACCGGCGTAGCCGGTGATGGTAATGGCGGCAGCATATACTATTGGAATAAAGGTTATCAGTACATCAGGAAAATAAATATTTTTTTGGAGCGGATGGCTGAAAATAAAGTTTCACTTTCTGATAAAACTAAATTAATAGCTGAAGCCAAATTTATACGTGCCTGGGTATATTTCAATTTAATTGAAAGATTTGGCGGTGTACCTATTGTAACCAAAACCTATAAATTAGGCGATACAGAAACTTTTACAAGGGCTACATTTGATCAGTGCGTAGCATCTATTGATAAAGACCTGACAGAAGCAATCCCTGACCTGCCTCAAAAAATAGCCGCTGATGCTGCCGGTTTTGGCCGGGCTACTCAGGATGCTTGCTTAGCACTTCGTTCTCGTTTATATTTATATGCTGCATCAGCATTAAATAACCCTACAAATGATTTGGCTAAATGGCAAAAAGCATCTGATGCTGCCGCTGCATTGTTAACTCGTGGTTATACGTTGTATCCTGATTATAAAACAGCATTTAACAGGCCAAGCGGTTCTGCAAATAATGAATTGATATTTGCCAGAAACTTTACTACAGCCAATGGCCATCAAACACCACCCAATAACCTGGGACGCAGATATAACGCATATGGTGGCTGGTGGGCAAGTAATGGCCCTTCGCAAAACCTGGTTGATGACTATGATATGGCTACCACTGGAGAGCCTCCCTTTACTTATGGAGGTACTGGTGCTAATTATACCAAAACCGTTAATGCAACTTCAGGATACAACCCTCAAGCGCCATATGCAAATAGGGATCCTAGGTTTGATGCTACTATTATACACGATGAAACTGTATATCATGGTGATTTGCATGAAATGTGGATATCTTCAGATTCAAAAACATGGGGTTTTGATTCCTATAAAACAAGCAGTGATAACCCGACAAGCAATTATGTACTTAAAAAGTTTATGCCTGAAACAGACCCAATTGCCTTTTCAGTTACGTACACCCAGCCTTGGCCAATATTTCGTTTAGCTGAAATTTACTTAAATTATGCCGAAGCAGAATTTGAGCTAGGTCACGAAGGTGTTGCACGCCAGTATATAAACCTGGTAAGAAAAAGGCCGTCGGTTAACATGCCGGATATACCGGTAACAGTTACCGGTGCAGCTTTAAGACAACGTCTTTATAACGAGAGAAGAATTGAGTTTGCTTTTGAAGGTCATAGATTCTGGGATGTAAGGCGTTGGAAAATAGCGATGGATGTTGAAAACAGACCGCTTTACGGAATGGATATTGTTAAAGACGTTGTAACAGGTGTCAAAACATATACACCGGCTAAAAAACTGGATAGGAAATTTGAAGACAAAATGTATCTAATTCCAATTGAAACTAACGAGGTTCGTAGAAATGCTAACCCTGGATTTGCTCAAAATCCTGGATGGTAAATACTATTAATTAACAAAAAGGCGGTTTTCATAATGAAAACCGCCTTTTTTGTTAATTAACTTGATTAATAATCGGTTACTTTCCGATACAGAATTTACTAAAAATATTTTCTAATAGGTCGTCCGTAGTAACAGCACCGGTTATTTCACCAAGGTAGTATAGGGCTTGCTTAATATCCATTGACAGGAAATCAGATGTTACATCATCAATACCATTAAGTACTCTTG
This sequence comes from uncultured Mucilaginibacter sp., assembly GCA_964524015.1. Taxonomy (GTDB): domain Bacteria; phylum Bacteroidota; class Bacteroidia; order Sphingobacteriales; family Sphingobacteriaceae; genus Mucilaginibacter. The sequence continues at coordinate 12,328 of CAZGBN010000032.1, forward strand.
AAAGAGATTCTCCTGTTTTTTGCAAAGCCTCCAGATGGCGAATGTTGGTTACCAATATCTCGTTTCCTGATAGCTGGTCTTTTATTGCTGCAGAGTATATAGTTTTCTTCAATTCGTCAATATGCTGCTTTTCTTTAGCGGATACTTTTATAGCGCTTGATGGTAACGCCGATATTTGTTGGGGCGATAGTAGGTCTATCTTATTAGCCACCAATAACAACGTAACACCGGGCTTTTGCAGGCTTTCAATATCGCTATTAAGTTCTTCTGGTGTAATTTGCTCGGCATCAAAAACATATAATAACAATGCAGATTGGCTAATCTTTTCCATAGTGCGCTGCACTCCTATCTGCTCAATGGCATCGGTAGCTTCACGGATGCCTGCAGTGTCTATTAACCTAAAGTTGATGCCTTGTATATTCAGTATTTCTTCAATGGTATCTCGTGTAGTACCCGGTATATGGCTTACAATGGCCCTATCCTCGTTTAACAGCGCATTTAACAGGGTTGACTTGCCTGCATTAGGCCTACCCGCTATAACGGTGTTTATGCCTTGTTTAATGGCATTACCCAATTCAAATGATTGTATCAACGCAGTTATTACCCTGGTAATCGCATAAATGAGTTTTTTAAGCTGATCACGATTAGCAAACTCCACGTCCTCTTCGGCGAAATCCAGCTCCAGTTCAATTAATGATGCAAATTGCACCAACTGCTCACGTAATTGCTGCAACTGATTGCTAAAGCCGCCCCTTAATTGCTGCAGAGCAACCTGTTGCGATGCTTTGGAATTGGAAGCAATCAGATCAGCCACAGCTTCGGCTTGTGAAAGGTCCATCTGGCCATTTAAAAATGCACGCAGCGTAAACTCCCCTGCCTTTGCCGACCGTGCTCCGTTTTTTATCAGCAGTTTAATAATTGACTCAATAATAAACGCCGATCCATGGCAGGATATCTCCACCACGTTTTCCCGGGTGTATGATCGTGGTGCTACAAATAATGATACCAATACCTCGTCTAAAATAATATCACCATCTACTATATTACCAAAGTGTATAGTGTGCGACGCCTGTTTGGTCAGATCCTTTCCGCTAAATACACTATCTGCAATTTTAATAGCATCCGGTCCAGATAAACGTATAACGCCTATAGCACCGGTTCCGGTGGGTGTGGCAAGGGCAACAATGGTATCTTCTGCGTTGGTCATTAGTCATTGAGTCATTAAGTCATTGATGACTTGGTAACTTATTGCAAAAGTCGTTATTTATCTGGAATGTTCCTATGTGTTGATATAATCCTACTATCATCTATTCAGTAAAAAACATAACTTGCGTACCAATTATGGTAACTTTTTTTGAAGCTTCTTTAGATACTATTTCGGTACATCACGTAGGTAATTCGTCGCAAAGTGAAATGTATTCACTATCTGAACAACCACTTGTTTTAAAAGATGAGTTGATAAATAGCTTGCTAAAACAATACTTTTTATCCCCTTTTGAAAAGGTAAACGAAGTATATCACCTGATGCATAGCAGCGATTTAAACCTGAACGAGATATACAGTTTCGCTACACAGGCATTTGATGATAAAAGCAAGTTTCATGAAGTATCTGAACAGATAGCCAAATACCTATACAAGGTGGCTAATCACCCTAAAATTAAATCGGGCGAGTTATATGTGGCGTACTTCCGCAGTGTTCAAATTGAGGGCGAGTTACTGGATGCTGTTGGTATATTCAAATCAGAAAATAAAGAAACCTATCTAAAAGTGTACCCTGACCAAGGCGGTTATCAGGTTGATTATGAAGAGAACGCTATCAATATCAATAAACTGGATAAAGGTGTTTTAATATTTAATACCGAAAAAGAAAACGGCTACAAAGTAGTAGTTGTCGACAAAGCCACAAGCGGACAGGATGCCGCGGTATACTGGAAAGATGAATTTTTACAACTCAAGATCCGTAACGATAATTTTAACCAAACCAATAATACATTAAGTATCTATAAAAACTTTGTCACCAACAAAATTGATGAGGATTTTGAAGTAACCAAGGCTGATAAGATAGACCTGCTTAACCGGTCAATGAAGTATTTTAAGGATAAAGAGACTTTTGACCTGGATGAATTTGCCGGTGAGGTTATTGGCAATCCAAAAGCTATTGAATCATTTAAAACCTACAAACAGCAGTACGAAGATGAATACGAGACCTCTATTGCTGATAGCTTTGAAATATCAAACAATGCGGTTAAAAAGCAAGCACGGGTTTATAAAAGTGTTTTAAAGCTGGATAAGAATTTTCATATTTATATTCATGGCAATAAAGCGCTGATTGAGAAGGGCTTTGACGACGATAAGCACATGAATTACTATAAGGTTTATTTTAAGGAGGAAGCCTAAACTCTCCCTGCGTCATTGCGAGCGTAGCAATCTCTACAAAGGACAAGCATTACGGTTTCGACTGTCTGATTTAGAGATTGCTTCGTTCCTCGCAATGACGATATGTTTTATATTATTTCTTCACAATATGCCAACAGCATAAACCCCAAAACCTCATCATTCAAATCCTCCACATTCAACATCCTGAAATGATGATTAAACTGGTTACTGCCGGGCACCTGAGCTACTTTTTGGAAGCATAGGTTATCATTATACGGCTGTTTAAACGGAAATACTATATGGATAAAATTCTTACCTAACTGCGTCACCCAGGCAATGCGCTTATGGGAATTGGATATACCTATCATGGTTTTAGTAGGTTCTACGATTATATCCCCTATTTTCTTAAACTCTTCAATAAAATGATGGTAAAGCATCAAGGTATGCTCCGATTTTCCGGTCAGGAAATGGGATATATTTTGGTCGTGTTGCATGGTTTAATAATCTATTTTGTCATTTCGAAACGCAGTGAGAAATCTTAAACAAGCGCTTAGTTCCAAGGCGTAAAAGATTTCTCCTCGTACCTCGTTCGAAATGATACAGGATAATTTTATTTAAATATCAGGAATTATCGCGTTAGTTCCCCAGCGTTCTTCAATTCCTAAACCAAATAGCGCAAAATCATACTTAACCGGGTCAGTTGGGTCAAGTTCACGTAGTTTCTTAGTTAGTTCTACAGCAGTTTGCCAGTCGGTTTGTTTGCGGGTAATGAGTTTTAGTTTGCGGGCCACCCGGTCAACATGTAAGTCGCATGGGCAAATCAGATCGGCTGGCTTAATTTGGTTCCAGATACCGAAATCAACCCCGCAATTATCTTTCCGTACCATCCATCGCAAAAACATATTCAGTCGCTTACAAGTTGATTTTTGTGATGGGGATGATACATGCTTTTTAGTTCTATGAGGAAAATCGGGCAGAGAAAAAAAGTAAGATCGAAAGTAATTAAGCGCATCTTCCACCCCCTTCAGAGGGCCGGGGGGTATAAATGCATCCTCCAATGAATCATGGGTATTATAATGATATCTAAAAAAGGAAATAAAATATAACGTATCAATATCATTAAAGGTGCGGTGCTTAAATTGCAACAGCTTTTTAAGGTCGATATCCTCATGGTTCATGATAAAATCATAGGGCGCACCGTCCATCAGGGCAATTAGTTCGCGGCATTTATTGATGATAGTAACACGCTGCCCCCAGGCGAGTGTCGCTGCCCAAAAACCCATGATCTCGACATCTTCCTTTTTTGTAAAAAGATGCGGTATGCTAACCGGGTCGTTCTTGATGAACTCGAGACGGTTGTATTGTGCTACTTTAGAGTCAAGAAAACTTTTGAGGTTATTCATCAACTAATATGGAATTATTATTAGAAATAAGCGATACAAATTAAGCATAATAAAAACTATCATGCTGTGAAGGATACGCAATTAACCAATTTGATATACCATTATTATTTATGACAATTGTGTAACCGAATTTTTAAAACGTGATGTACGCATTTGATGGACAGCCTCATTCAGTAAGGCTTTGCCATAAAACAACTGCCCTTCGTAATTCGTTAACGATAATTTGCCTTCTGTCATTAACGCGCCAAACGTTTTTAAATCTATGCCTTGCATCTCCTGGCTATGTAAATAGCCTGCGGGTTTATTTTGCATAGCTAACTGAAACATTAGCATAGCATACACTATTCTGCAAACCTGGCGTATTAAATAAAAGCGAGCCATTTTATGATCATCTACCATATAATCAAAGTATACATTCAAAAATTCAATTTCTTGCTCTTCTGAATGTATAAAAAAGTTGGCTAGGTTAGCCAAGTCAACATAACGATCATTCAGATAAGCCTCATCCCAATCAATGATCCACACCTTTTCACCATCGCATAAAATATTGTTGGGATTAAGATCATTATGACTCAATACCTTATCTTCATCTTGCCGGGGATATGCATGTTTTATTTTTTCATAATATTTAAAACACTCGTTAAATATAGTTCCTGATAATATATTGCTTTTTTTAAATCGTTCTATCAGAGCATCTACAGTCTCAAACAAATCTTTCCCACCTGTATGTGAGGGTATTTTATGGATGGCTTTAACTACACCTGCAAGCTGATTTATTAACCTATCAGGGGTAAATACACTACGTATTGGTTTGCTATTTACAAAATCGCTGATGGAAATGCCTTGTAACTTATTCTCATAATGTAGTTGCGGAGCAATACCTGCTTTTGCTGCAAGTACCGCGTTATCAGAAAATGCATTTTTTGTGTCGTTAAGAAGACTTAACTTAAGCAGATATGATTTACCATTAACTACAATTTTATAAACAGATGAACCAGAGAGCCCATCTACAAGTGTGTTAATACTTGTAACATCAATAGTATTAAATGCTTCTGACAACGCGATTTCAATAGCCGCTAACTTAGCAGCTGGTATATTTAAAGAAGATAAAACTGACATGATTTATATTAAGATAACGCTTGTTTTAAATCCTCCAACAGATCATCGATATCCTCCACCCCTACACTTAAACGTAGCAAGTTATCAACCACGCCTACTTTCTCACGTTCTGCTTTTGGGATAGAAGCATGGGTCATGGTAACCGGGTGATTGATCAATGATTCTACACCACCTAATGATTCGGCCAGCGTAAATACTTTAAATGAAGAGGCTACTTTGAATGTTTCCTGCAGATTGGCATCTTTTAAGGTGATAGATATCATGCCCCCAAAATCAAGCATTTGTTTTTTGGCAATTTCGTGATTAGGATGATCGGTAAAGCCCGGCCAGTATATTTTGTCGACACGTGGGTGTGTTTTTAAAAACTCCGCTATTTTACGGCCATTTTCACAATGGGCCTTCATACGTAAGTGTAAAGTTTTTATACCTCTCAGTACCAAAAAGCTATCCATAGGCCCCGGTGTTGCGCCGCAAGAATTATAAATGAACCACAAACGTTTATACAAATCTTCATCATTTAACATCAAAGCACCCATTACTACGTCCGAGTGGCCGCCTATATATTTGGTTACCGAGTGCATTACCACATCAGCACCAAGATCCATTGGGTTTTGTAGGTATGGGGAAGCAAAAGTATTATCCACCACCAGTGTCAGGTTTTTTTCTTTGGTGATAGTTGCTATCCCCGCAATATCTACAATTTGCATGGTAGGATTGGTAGGTGTTTCTATCCATACCAGCTTCGTTTTATCATTGATGTAACCGCGGATATTTTCCGGGTTTGACAGATCAATAAAATGAAACTTGATACCGTAATTAGCAAATATTTTGGTAAACATACGGTACGAGCCGCCATATAGGTCATTACCCGTAATTACCTCATCTCCTGGCAATAGCAACTTCATTACCGCGTCTGTAGCACCCATCCCACTTGAAAAAGCTAAACCGTATTTAGCATTCTCCAATGCAGCCAAACAATTCTCTAGTGCAACGCGCGTGGGGTTGGTTCCACGAGAATACTCATATCCCTTATGGTCGCCCGGCGATGCCTGTGCATAGGTTGATGTTTGATATATAGGCGTCATTACCGCCCCTGTTGTCGGGTCAGGTTCCTGCCCTCCATGTATGGCTTTTGTTGCGAATTTCATTATTTGGTTGATTGGGTTTATTAGGTTAATTGAGTGAGTAGTTAGCTCAATTCATCAACTTTTTTCTTTTTAAGATATTGTATATAACCATTCAATAATCTTAGACAGCTATCATATTCTACTTGGAACAGCTGTAAATCTTCTTCAGAAATGAGATTATTATCTAATGCAACAATTAAATGGTCAAGGGTTTCAGAAAGCGCCCCCCTTGCCATGATACAGAATCGAATATTGTCTTGATAGTGGTATCGCCCATGACCTTCAGCTAAATTATTACCGATTGACCTTGAAGAACGGATAACTTGGTCAACTAATCTATACTTTTCATCACCGGGAAACTTTTTAACCAATTCTGTAATCCAATTACGAACCTTTCTTGATTGCTTCCAAACTTCCAATTCTGTAAATGAGGCCATTGTTTAATTAAGTTTATAAAGTTGATTTGGTGAATGGTTTTATTAAAATATTCAATTTATCGGTATTTCTAAACAACTACTCACTTAATCAACCTAATCAACTACTCACTAACACTAATACGCTCGTGCGAATAGTACCCTTTGACTTGACGGCTTACCTGTTAAAATACATTTACCCTCTTCCTGTTTATTGTTTAAAGGAATACAACGTATGGTAGCTTTGGTTTCATCTTTTATGCGTTGCTCTGTTTCAGGCGTACCGTCCCAGTGTGCTGATATAAAGCCCGGCTGTTCATCAAGTAAACGTTTAAACTCGTCATAAGTATCCACTTCAGTTGTATTTTCTGATCTGAACGTTGATGCCTTTTGGTAGATATTATTTTGAATTTCTTCTAACAATTGCTCTATATGTTCAGCCAAACCTGCCTGGTTAACCGTTTCTTTAGTTTTAGTATCTCTGCGGGCTAATTCAACAGTACCATTTTGCATATCACGGCTACCTATGGCAACGCGTAAAGGCACACCTTTTAACTCATACTCGGCAAATTTAGCTCCCGGGCGATGGGTGTCGCGGTTATCAAATTTTACCGAAATGTTTTTCGCCTTTAACTCTTGGGTTAAGCCCTTTACATAAGCAGTTATATTTTCTAACTCCTCGTCATGCTTATATATCGGCACAACTACTACCTGTATAGGTGCCAGTTTTGGTGGTAATACCAATCCTGCGTCATCGCTATGTGCCATAATTAATGCACCAATTAACCTTGTTGATACACCCCATGAGGTAGCCCAAACATAATCCAGTTTATTCTCGCGGTTGGTAAATTTTACATCGAACGCCTTGGCAAAATTTTGTCCCAAAAAGTGGGATGTACCCGCCTGCAACGCTTTTCCATCCTGCATTAAAGCCTCAATGCAATACGTGTCTAATGCGCCGGCAAAACGCTCATTTGGTGTTTTTTTACCCTTTACAACAGGCAATGCCAGGTAGTTCTCTACAAAGTCTGCATATACCTCCAGCATTTTTTCGGTTTCTTCTATCGCCTCTTCGGCAGTAGCATGAGCAGTATGGCCTTCCTGCCATAAAAATTCGGTAGTACGCAAGAATAGTCGGGTACGCATTTCCCACCGTACAACGTTAGCCCATTGGTTAACCAATATAGGCAGATCACGGTACGATTGTATCCAGCCTTTGTAGGTATTCCATATGATAGTTTCTGATGTTGGGCGAACGATCAGCTCTTCTTCCAATTTTGCATCTTCATCAACAATAATATTACCGTTTCCGTCGTTTTTGAGGCGATAGTGCGTAACAACCGCACACTCTTTGGCAAAACCATCAACGTGGCTGGCTTCTTTTGAGAAAAAGGATTTTGGAATAAACATGGGGAAATATGCATTACTGTGACCAGTGTCTTTAAACATCTTGTCTAACACGGCCTGCATTTTTTCCCAAATGGAGTATCCATAGGGCTTAATGATCATACAACCTTTCACAGGTGAATACTCTGCCATATCGGCTTTTATCACCAGGTCATTATACCATTGTGAATAATCTTCATCTTTACTTACAACACCTTTACTCATAAAAAATTGTGGAATAGAATTTGACTGTTTAATTACTTAATATTGTAGGTCAAAAATATAAATTTATACGTTATTAAACCTTACTATCTAACTATAGTCTGACATATATATGAAAAGGAACCTTATTTTAGGAACTGTTCTCATCAGCGCCGCTGTGCTGAGTTCCTGCTCCACAACCAAAATGGCCGGTAATGCAGCCATAGATGATGATGTTTATTATACCACAGCAAAAGCCGGTGATAGAATAGAATACATCAACGATCCTGAATACCTTGCAAGTCAGCAGCAAGAGTATAATGATGATTACTATTATTATGGTGATTACGCATCACGTATAAACCGATTTAATTATTACTCACCCTTTGGCTATTATGATACGCCTTATTACGGTTACAGCCCCTACTACGGTAGTAGGTTTAGCCTTGGTTTAGGCATGGGTATTGGATATGGCTGGGGAGGTTATGGTTATTCGCCTTATTTTGATATGGGCTATGGTTATGGCGGTTTGGGATATGGTTACAGCGGGATGTATGGCTATGGTTTAGGTTATGGTTACGGCGGCGGATACGGCTACGGAATTGGATATGGTGGTTACGGCGGCGGCTATATTGGTTATGGCGGCGGCTATAATGTTAATGCCCGCAGTCGTCCTAATTATGCAGGTGGCAACAACCCGGCAGTTACCCGTGTTATACGTTCAAATATGCCTACTACAACTCCTTCATTAAGAGGCAACAATGGCCAGGGGCGTTCTGTTAATACAGTTAATGGCACACAACAAAATAATGGCAATACCAGGGCCGTGCGCCAGGTGCGTGAAGTTGCACCAAGGCCACAGCAACAACAACCAATTTTTGAACGTGCGCCTCAAACACAATCTGTAGGCGGTGGCAACTTTGGCGGTGGCGGGGGTAACTCCGGCGGCGGCGGTGGTGGCGGTGGAGGCGGCAGACCTGCTCGTCCATAATTAATTTAATTGATCTATCTATAACCTCTATGAAAATTAAATATATATTAAGCACAATTGCTATAGTAGCAATCAGCAAAAGCAGCTTTGCACAATACGCGCAAGATGCTATCCGGTTTTCAACCTTTCAAACGGGTTCATCATCGCGCATAAAAGCATTAGGAAATGCCAATGTTGCAGTAGGTGGTGATATTACTTCAGTTGGCGGCAACCCGGCTGGTTTAGGTTTTTTTACCCGTACAGAGTATAGCTTAACCCCCGAGTTTAATAACTCAAAAGGCAGTTCAACCTACCTGGGGCAGGCAAGTACAGCAGCTAACAAAAATACTTTTAACCTAAATAATGCCTCGGTAGTGTTTTATAACAGAGTAAATTCGCCGCGTGGGGTTGATAAAACAAAGGGCTGGTTAAGCGTTAATTTTGGTTTAGGCTATGCACGCACCAATAACTTTAATGAAAATATTTATTACACCGGTAAAAACAACAATAACTCCATCAATGATTATTATGCCAGTTTAGCTAACAGCAATGGTGTAACTACTAATGGCACAACTTTACCCGATTGGGCCTATAATCAAAATTTAATTGACCAGTATGGCGCTGTAAACCCTACCTATCAAAGCAATGCTTATCCGGGCGTAAATCAATCTAATTCCATTTTCCGTACAGGTGGCCAATCAGAGTTTAATTTTGCTTTAGGTGCCAATTATAGCAACAAATTATATTTAGGTTTCGGTGTGGCTTTAACAGACCTTAACTACAGTTCAGTAAATACTTTTAATGAAACAGGGCGTGCATCAGTATTAAGCGGTGCTACTGCGGTTGACCGAAATTATAACTCTACTTACATACAAGATCAGATAACATCAGGGTCAGGAGTTAATGCAAAATTAGGCTTGATGTACAAATTTGCCGAAAGCGTTAGGTTTGGTGCTTTATTTACCTCGCCAACCTTTTTAAGCGTGAATGATTCTTATACTGAGGGCTTATCAACTACCTTAACAGGCACTACAAATGGCACTGATGACCCGCAAACTTATGACTTAAATTACACTATGCGTACTCCTTTTAAAGTGGCGGGTGGTTTATCGGTGTTTGTAAAACAGTTTGGCTTTATTACGGGTGATGTTGAATATGTTGACTATAGCAGTACACGTATTAACAGTAATCGTGATTACAGCAATAGCTTTGATAATAACCTAATTAAAAGCACTTACCGTGGCGCAATAAATGCCCGTGTTGGTGCCGAAGCCCGCTTAACCCCTTCATTTTTACTACGAGGTGGTTATGGCATGATGGGAAGCCCATTAAAACAAAATGGGTCTGCTACTAACACAGTCAGTGGTGGTTTGGGTTATCGTTTCAGCAATTTTTATGTTGATGCTACTTATACACATGTTGATGGTAAACAAACATTAACCCCCTACACACTTACGGGTGTATCACCATCTGCAAGTTTAAGCAGAACTACTGATAATGTATTCCTAACCTTAGGATTTAGATATTAAATCAAAAATATTTCCAACAAAAAAGCCTCCCAAAGAAATTCGGGAGGCTTTTTTGTTATGGGATATTGAGATTAATCTTCGTTTATAAATGAGCGCAGCATCCAGGTGTTTTTTTCTTTAAACTGCATAAAGCGGTTAATCATATCATTAGTACCATCATCCCCTGCCTCATCCGTTATCTCTAATATTTCGCGTTCCATGGCTATCAATGTCGCCATATCATCAATTAAAGCCTTAACCATAGCTGTATCTTTTAAGCCAATAGTATTTATCTCTTTAATTTTTGATGTTTTTATATAGTCGGCAAAAGTACTGTGTGGTGGTTTACCCAAAGTAAGTATACGTTCGGCTAACTCATCAATATTTAACACTGCAGCATTATAAAGTTCTTCAAATTTTATATGCAATGTAAAAAAGTTTTGTCCTTTAATATTCCAATGGCAACCACGTAATTTTTGATAATGTATGTGATAGTTGGCCAACAGGTCATTTAAATGATCAACTACAGGTTTTATTTCGCGTTCGTTTAAGCTTATTTTTTTAGCATCCATGGCTGTGATATTTTTTAGTTAGTAAACATGTCTTTACAGGTATTGTTTATTAAAGTTAAAACTGTTTTTAATTTTAATAGCATATTTGCACTCTTTATGACGAAGTTATTACCCTTTATAGATGAAGAGCTAAACGGAATAATTTGGCGCATAGAGATTGATACCTCCAGTAACATCATGTTTTTAGAGGTAAGAAATACAGAAAACAAGCAAGTATCGTTCGCATCTATTGATCTTACCAGCGGCAATATCAACTTTAAACAATTTATCCTGCCCGAAAGGTGGCTCACAGGCTTGGAGAGCGTTTATAAAGGAGTATTACTATTACATCATTACCAATCGGCAACAAGCCCTGTACACAAAGGTATTGTAGCTGTTAATGGACAGGATGCTGCAATTGTATGGAGTAATTATACTTATGCGTTTGACAGTTTATCTGCTAATGGGCCTATAATGTATAATACTCAAATACAGCCTAAAAAACTTTTTTTGGTTGACATTGAAACAGGTTCACCACTTCGCCCGTATAACCCGGCCATAGATATTATAATTGAACACTCTGTAGTTGTGCCTGATGTATTGCCTGTATCAGCATTACCCGCCTTTGTAAAAATTGAGCCATACGGAAATAGCATACATTACCTGGAGTACAATAAATACAGAGTTATATCTTTGCACTCTTTTAAAGATGGGATATTAAAACAGTATTTGTATGTTATACATGATGCCAGTATAATTTATGAAGATATATTGAATGATGATATACAAAAATTGCAACCCGAGGCGTTTATACTACATAAAAATTGTTTAATATACATTAAAAACAAGCTTAGATTAAAAGCTTTTAATTTATAAATACCTGTACAATAAATTATTATGAGATTTAAAATTTTATTAACCGTTACATTCCTGATAGTATCTGTCAGTGTGTTTGCGGGCCCGCTTAAAGATTCAATAGGTGTTGAAAATTTAAACGGTAAAAAAGTGATCCTACATAAACTTGACCCTAAAGACAATTATTTTTCAGTTGGCCGGCGTTATAAGGTTTCGGCCAATGATATTATAAAATTTAATAATAATGCGCCCTTAATAATTGGAAACGTTATTAAAATACCTACAGACCAAGCCTTTGTGCAATCTACCTCCACCCGTGCTCAATCACAACAAAATAAAACGGCTGCACAATCTGCTGAGGTAAAAAAACCGACAGTAGTTCCTGACGATCCAAATATTGTTACACAACAATACCGGGTGTCGGCTGGTGAGACACTTTTTGCTATTGCAAAACGCTTTAATTCAACAGTTGAAGATATAACTACAATAAATGGGTTAACATCAACCAATCTTACTCCCGGCCAGGTATTAAAAGTACGTACCGGGCTACCCGAACCAGCTCCCGTTCGTCCGGTAGCACCACGCGATGAAACTACAGTTGCAATTTCAACCGATAGTGGTATTGTTGATCGTCGTCTGGGCGCAAATAAATTTGGATTGTTTGAAAAAAATGAGAAAGGTGTTGCCACCTGGATAGATGATCCAAATCTTGCTTCGGACAAAAAATTGGTTTTGCATCGTACAGTGCCTATAGGTACTGTTATTAAAATTACTAATCCAATGACTAACCGTACTGCCTATGCAAAGGTAGTTGGCCGTATTAACGATAGCGAGGCAACCAAAGATGCTATAATTGTTATGACTAAAAATGTTGCCGAATCTATTGGTGCATTAGATAAACGAACACACGTAAACATTAGCTACGGTAGCCCTAATGAATAAACCTTACCTAATTGGTATTGCCGGCGGAAGCGGGTCTGGTAAAACTTTTTTCTTAAAACGTTTTTTGGATCACTTTACAGCTGACGAGGTTTGCCTGGTATCGCAGGATGATTATTATATACCTGTGGCCCATAACATGACGGCCGAAGAAAACAAACTATACAACTTTGATTTGCCTGATACTATTGATAATGAGCATTTCGAAAATGATATAAACCAGCTGCTAAACCAGCAAACTATTTATAAAAACGAGTATACATTTAACAATCCTAATGCCATACCCCAGCTGCTTGAAATTAAACCCGCTCCTATTTTAATTGTTGAAGGTTTATTTATACTACATTTTAAAGGGATATCAAACCTGCTTGACATGAAAATATTTGTTGATGCAGATGAAGATATTGCTTTGCAACGGCGCTTAAAACGCGATTTGATTGAACGCGGCTACTCAAACGACGATGTATTATATAAGTGGATAAATCATGTTGTACCCGCTTATAAAGACTTTTTGCTTCCTTATAAAAACGAATGTGACAAGGTAATCCTTAACAATACACACACGGCCGAAAACATATTAAGCGTTACAGAAGAAATATCAAAAGAACTTAGAGAAAAAGTATTGCAATAATAACCGGAACCTTTGTACGCTTTTTAGCAAACAAATTACCCCAACCCACTATTATAGATATATACCAACCATATATCTATGGCACTAAAAGAAAACGAATTTGCGAATCACCTGGACGATGATTCGCGACCAGCAGAAAATACTAACCCGGTACGTGAGGGCCAACCCATGGGCGGGCAAAAATTTGGCGAAAGCAGTAATACTTACGCCGGGGATGATAAAAATAATCCATCGCAAAATGCGGGTTATACTAATGAGTATTTCAGGCGCACAGAACCATCAGACGAACATCCCGAAGACAGTAACTTCAAGGTAAAAGATCAGGAAGGATCACCTGATTATGATAAGGCGCAAGCCCGTATGACCCCTCCTGGTGAGGATCAACCCACAAAAAACAACCCGATATCGCAATCTACCATTCAAAAAGGTATTGATAATAGCGATGGGAATGAGATAGATTACGATAATATTCTATAATAAAGTGTTTCCTTTTGGAAGTCCTTTATTATTTTAAATATACATAAGTTATACCGTCTCCGCCCCTGTCAGCATGCTCATCTTCCATACGGTCAACCTGGTCGTATTTTTTAAGGTATTGTCGTATCATTTTACGTAATATGCCATCACCTTTACCATGCAGTATTTTTAAATTACCAAAACCCATCATTAATGCACGGTCAAATAATCGTTCAATAGCTGCCAATGCATCCTCTGTACGCATGCCACGGACGTCAATCTCAGGACTAAAGTTCGACATATCTCCGGTATGGTTACCAGTGTTTTTCCTGACCTCTTTAGGCACCGAATTTTTAGATACCTTTTGAACTTTTTTCTTTTTTGCTACGGTACGCAAATCGCCAATAGCAATGATCACATTATCCCTTGCAATCTCCATAACTTGCCCGGTAGTGTCAGAATCTATTAGCTTTACCCAATCTCCGGGTTTTAGTTCATCATCAACAATTACTTGTTTAACCAGCTCGGGCTTAACTGTATTTTTTTCTAACTCGCGGTTCAGGTTATCGCGCAGGTTACGGGTTTTCTCTTTATCTGCATTATTGCTTTTAATTTCGGCAATGGTATTTTCAACCAGTTTATTAGCATTTAATATAATATTCTTAGCCTGGTCTTTCGCTTCGCGGATAAGTACCTTCTTATTTTCTTCCAGGTAGCTTTTCAGCTTTTCATTCTCGGCTAAAAGCAAATCTACGTGACGTTGCTGTCTGTCTAATTTAATACGGGTATCATATATCTCTTTCTTCTCACGCTCCAATCCTACCAGCAAAGTGTCTACATTTTTTTGCCCCGCACTTACTTTATTCTTAGCCAGGTTGAGCACATTTTGAGGCAAACCTATTTTTTGGGCTATTTCAAACGCGTATGAGCTGCCGGGCTTGCCAACTTCTAACATATAAAGCGGCTGCATTTCCACATTGTTAAACAACATGGAAGCATTTTCTATTCCTTCGGTATTCCCGGCAAAAATTTTAAGGTTGGAGTAGTGCGTGGTAACCATCCCCTTAACCTTTTTATGGTTTAGTGACTCCAGCACCGCTTCGGCTATAGGTCCGCCAAACTGTGGGTCGGTGCCTGTGCCAAATTCGTCTATGAGTATTAATGATTTGCCATTGGCCTGTTCCACAAAAGTTTTCATTTTTGACAGGTGGGCGCTATAGGTACTCAAGTCACTCTCAATAGATTGGTCATCACCTATATCCACAAAAAACTGCTTAAACACACCTACTACACTGGCATCTGCCACCGGAATTAACAATCCGGCCTGTACCATCATTTGCAGCAAACCAACCGTTTTCATACAAACAGACTTACCACCCGCGTTGGGGCCTGATACCACAATTATACGCGTACCTTCATCCACCTGTACATTTAATGGCACAACCGTTTTGCCTTCTTTTTTAAAATTCAGAAACAGCAACGGATGCCGGGCATTTATCAATTTAAACCTGGCCTCATTTACCACTTCGGGCATTTGGGCTTCAATATCAATAGCAAATAGCGCTTTTGCGCGTACAAAATCCAATTTGGTTAACAGACTATGGTAAGACAATAATAAAGGCACATAAGGCCTTAATTCATCTGTTAGTTGCGTTAATATCTTAACAATCTCCCTACGGCGTTCAAATTCAAGATCGCGTATGGTATTATTTAAGGTAAACACCTCTTCGGGCTCCATATAAACTGTTTGGCCAGATGCCGACTCATCATGTATAAAACCTTTTAACTTACGTTTATTTTCGGCTAACAAAGGGATACACAAACGGCCATCCCGCACAGTTAATGAACCATCTGCGGTCCACCCGCTTGAAGAGGCATTTTTAAATATTTGGTCAATTTTTCTCCTTGCCTCCTGCTCTGCCTTAGTAATACCTGAGGTAATTTCAGCCAACTCGCGTGAAGCATTGGGCTTTATCTTCCCTTTAGCATCAATAACCTGTTCAATTTTACGAATAATAGCCTTTTCAATTGGCAAGTGTTCAAACAACGCCTCCAGGTTAGGGTATTGTCCTTCTCGCTCATTAAAATATGCAATTACTGCAAATACAGTTGATAATGATGCCTGTACCTGGTAAAACTCTTCTTCGCTTAAAAAAGCACCCTCTACCCTTGCCTTGTTAGCTAATGATTTGATATCAAAAAAATGATGGATAGGTAAAGCAGCATCGTTTTCCAATATATTTTTAAACTCGTTGGCCTGGTTTAAAAATTTATGTATCTGGCCATAATCGCTCATTACCTGTATCTTGTCAACCATTTGCTGACCCATATCGCTAAGGCAATGTGCTTTTATTAACTCCTTTACCTCGGTAAATCCTAATTTATCAATACTATTTTTTGGGTACAGCATGTCGTCTGGGCCGGATTGGAGTTTTTTGTATTTTAATTATCGAATCATTTTTAGCTTGCAGTATCTTTGAAACCTCCGTATACATTTCTTCCAATTGATCAGGATGTAAGCTATAATATTCCAGGCTTTTTTTAAACTGCACCGAGTCTGTGCGATGCTGTTTAAACACCTTCAGGTATCTATCAATACCATATTTATATAAACTGTCGGGAGCAGATGTATCAATATTGTATAAACTGCCATCAACAATATGTACATCAACCATGAGGTTTATCATTTTATCGGGTTTGATGATACCGTTTGGAACACTGCCAATACAGCTACCTAAAAAAAGCAAGGTCAAAAAAAACAAGGTATAATGTTTGCGCATTCTGTAATTTAGCAGATTAATTTTCAAAATTACGCATAAATGAGCATTGCTGATAATATAACATCCCTAAAAAAAGAAACCGAGCCGGTTAACGTTACTTTAATAGCGGTATCAAAAACTAAAACCGCCGAAGATGTACAACAGGCCTATGATGCCGGCCAACGCTTATTTGGGGAAAATACCGTACAGGAATTAGTTGATAAACAAGAACATTTACCTAAAGATATTCAATGGCACCTGATAGGGCACCTGCAAAGTAATAAGGTTAAATATATTGCACCATTTATTAGCATGATACAATCTGTTGATAGCTTAAAACTATTGCAGGAAATAAATAAACAGGCCGAAAAAAATAAACGTGTTATTGACTGCCTGTTACAAATATATATTGCTGATGAGGATACTAAATTTGGTTTAGGTTTTGATGAAGCAATTGAGTTATTGAGATCTGATGAATACAGTTTGTTAAAAAATATCCGCATTTGTGGTTTGATGGGTATTGCCACTAATACAGATAATGAGAAGCAGATAAAAGAAGAATACTACGAATTGAAAACCTTTTTTGATGGTATTAAAACCAGCTTTTTCCGTAAAGAGCCATCATTCAAAGTAATATCAATGGGGATGTCCGGAGATTATAAACTGGCTATTGAACAAGGCAGCAATATGATACGTGTAGGAAGTACCATATTTGGCGGACGTATTATTAAACATTGGAAAAATAACTAATGACCATAAGAGTAGCCCAAAAAGAAGATTGCCCCAAGCTGTTAGAATTGGTGTATGAACTGGCGTTGTTTGAAAAAGCACTCGACGAAGTTACAGTTACCCTACAGGAATTTGAAGATGCCGGCTTTGGATACAAACCTATATGGAAAGCTTATGTAGCGGAAGTTGATGGAGTAATAGTGGCCATGGCATTATATTATGTGCGTTACTCCACCTGGAAAGGCTGCCGATTGTTTTTAGAGGACTTAATAGTTACTGAAGATTACCGCGGGCAGGGAATTGGCAAATCACTTTTTGACCGGATAATTATTGAAGCTAAAGAATTAGGCTTCAGCGGAATGGTTTGGCAGGTATTAGATTGGAACGAACCGGCATTAAACTTTTATAAAAAATATGAGGCCAACCTTGATCCCGGATGGTTAAATGCCTCGCTATCAAAAAAACAATTATCAAAATATTAAGTAATGAAGTTAGCATATACATTAATATTTTTTGCATTAGCCGGGTTAATGTCCTGCCAATTTGAAACGCAGAAAAAACAACAACCTGATATTGAAAAAGACACCCTTAGCTATACTTACGAGACTATAAAACTACGTGCTGATGATTGCGGCAATAAACCCGATAGCAGCTGTACCGTTGTAAACATAAAATACCCTCTATTTACTGATCGGGATGCTTTAAACGATACCGTAACTAAGAAGTTAACAGGATTATTCGGCTTTTTTCAAACTGATATTGGCTTAAAAGAAATGGGCGAACATTTTTTAAGCACCTATCAAAATTTTAAACATCGTAATAAAAGGTCGGGATTATTTTTTACGTTAAATGGTAATGCACAAGTTATAAGGCAAGACTCTAACCTTACTACTATAGAATCTAACACCTATACTTTTCAGGGCGGTGCACATGGCGGCAGTTACACATTCTTTATCAATTGGGATACAAAAGCGGATAAAAACCTGGCTTTAGAGGATATTTTGGTTGATGGATATAAAACAAAACTAACCCAGGTAGCCGATACTATTTTTAGGCAGCAGGAAAAGCTAAGTGATACTTCATCATTAGCCAAAGATTACTTTTTTAAGGATAGCAAATTTAAGCTTAACCGAAACTTTTTGATAACACCGTTAGGACTACGGTTTGTGTATAATATCTACGAGATAAAACCTTACGCAGCAGGACGCACGGAATTACTTATCTCCTACAGTAAAATTAAACCGCTATTAAAACCTAATACGGTTATAACTCAATATCTAAAATAAATGCTTGTTTTTAAATTCGGAGGTGCATCGGTAAAAGATGCGGAAGGTATTGCCAATTTGGCTAAGGTGGTTAAATTATATGCAGGTCAGCAGTTGCTAATAGTGGTGTCTGCCATGGGTAAAACTACCAACGCGCTCGAAAAACTGGCCCGTGCCTATGCTGACCAAACCGATGAAATACACGACTTATATGATGTTATTAAACAATACCACTTTGGCATAATAGATGAATTGTTTGAACCATCGCACACCATACATGATGAGGTAGCCAATACTTTTGTAGAAATAGACTGGATGCTTGAGGATGACCCGCAGGATGAATTTGATTTTATTTATGATCAGCTGGTATCTGTTGGCGAATTGGTATCAACCCGTATAGTTGCCGCTTATTTAAACAAGGAAGGTTTAAAAGCCAAATGGGTTGATGTGCGTGGCTATATCCATACCGATAACACGTATCGTGAAGGCGTGGTACAATGGGATAAAACCACCCAAAGCATACAACAAGACATACCTCCTATTTTGCAAAACGATATTGTGGTAACACAGGGCTTTTTGGGCGGAACTTCAGAGAACTTTACTACCACATTGGGCCGTGAAGGATCAGATTATACAGCCTCCATATTCGCGGCTTGTTTGGGGGCCGAATCAGTTACTATATGGAAAGATGTGCCTGGGGTTTTAAATGCTGACCCTAAGCATTTTACAGATACGGTAAAGTTTAATGAACTAACCTATACCGAGGCCATTGAAATGACCTATTATGGCGCTACTGTTATCCATCCAAAAACTATAAAGCCACTTCAAAATACGCATATCCCTTTACTGGTTAAACCGTTTACTGATCCGCAGGCGTCGGGAACAATCATCAAAGAAAATGCCGCTATGAGCTTTGCAAAGCCTATTATTATTATAAAACAAAACCAGGTATTGCTATCGCTATCGGCAAAAGATTATTCATTTATTTCTGAAGATCATTTGAGCGATATTTTTAGTTGTTTCGCGAAGAATCATATTAAGATCAATGTGATGCAAACATCGGCTTTGAGCTTTACCGTTTGTTTTGACTTAGATGAACAGCGTTTTGATAAACTATTACTGGATATAACTGATTATAACATCAAGTATAACAATGGATTAACCTTAATAACCACCCGTCATTATAAAGAAGAAACTTTAAAGGAACTTACTCTTAATAAAACAATATTACTGGAGCAATTAAGCAGGAATACAGCGCAATTTGTAGTGAAATAGTTTCTCTTTATTGTCATTTCGAACGTAGTGAGAAATCTATACACAAGCTAATCCGAGGTTATGTATAGATCTCCCCGTTGGTCTAGATGACAATTGGTTATAATATTACATACCCTCCCGCAATGTCCGATACGGTGTTTCAGGTGATTCACTGCTGTACATGGTAAGTACGCTATCCTTCAAAGTCATATAATCGCCCTGTTGGGTAACTATCATTTTATCAATGCCATTATGCTTTATCACCTTAGGTACAACCGGCGATACTACATTACCCGCGGTATCCAGTTCTAATATATATTTCTGATTAGCTTTATCGTTATAAATAAGTGTTACCGTAGAAAGATTATCATCAATAAAACGACCCAGTAAGGTTTTGTCTTTCATTTCGGGCAATTCAATAGCCAATAATTTTTTGGCTTTATCTGGTGCAATGCCCACAAATTCAAAGCTTAAAATATTGTTATTATGATCTCTGATAGTATCGGCATCAGTATATTTTGCCGCAGGGCGATAAAAAGTACTGGCATAAACGCTTATGCCGCCTAAATTATCATAATTATACCCGGGTAAAATATAATCTAACCGCAAATTATCATACTGTGAGCTATCGCTTTTTATTTTGGATGAAATATCCAGCAATTGCTGTTTATCCAAGCGTGCCGGAATTGAAACATCCATCCAGGTTAAGCCATCCTTAGTTTGCACTTTAACAATTTTATACGGAGCGGTGAGTTTATTGGCATTACAGGCAGCAAGCGCCACCAATAGTACCAGAATTATTTTTTTCATTTTATTTCCAATCAGCATCATTAACGCGCAAATATGGCAATAAAATATAAACGCCCCGCTATTGGCGGGGCGTTTTACTATTAATGTTTTTTCTTTTGCGGCTCGTGCATGCTATCCCGACTGGATGTTTGGAAAGACTTTTGTCCGCCGGCATTACTGATGCCCTTTTGCTTCATATTTTCCTTTTGATTATTAAATGCACGATCTGATGTACTATCGCCCTGCATATTGTTGTTGTTTTTAAAATCCTGCGTTTTCATAATTCAGTATTTAAGTTAACAATTGTGGCGTTTATCGCCTTTATATACTGGTTGCAATAACCATACCGCAACACATTAAAATTCCCTATTACAAAATATAAAGGTAGTTTTGTGGTTCAATACAGCATAAATGGGTTTTGATAAATTAAAATTAAGTAAGCAATTGGTACGTTCGGCGGGCGAGGCAGGATATTCTAATCCTACCGAACTACAACAAAAAACTATTTCGCGTATAGTTGGCGGGCAAGATGTTGTTGCCATTGCTCCTGACGGTGCCGGGAAAACTACCGCATATATTTTAGGCACGCTTAATAAATTTAATTATGCCCCCGATGGTGTACCCAAAGTATTAATACTGGTACCCGAAAAAGAACAAGTGCTTGCCGTAATAGAGCAGTTTGATCTATTAAATAAAAATAAATCCATCAGCATTGTTGGCTTATACGTTACCCCAGGTACCGAAGCACAAATGGATGCATTAGCTGATGGGGCCGACATTGTGGTTGCTACTGCTGATAGGGCGCGTTCCATCTACCTAAAACTTGGCCTTAACCTAAATAAAATTGAACTGTTCATTGTTGATGACGCCGATCAGCAGATAAAAAAAGGCTTACAGTTGCCATTAACTGAGTTAGCCAATAGTGTAGGTAAATGCCAGCATTTAGTATTTACTGATGTTATGCATAGCCGGATAGAGAAAATGATTGAACCGTTTATGCGGCAACCGGCTATTGTTGAGATTGACGAACTGCAGGAAACACCTGTTATTACTCATCCACAGGTATTGTACCATGTGCCTAATTTTGGCACCAAGCTTAACCTGTTAAATTTGTTTTTGCAGGATGAAGAGTTGTTTACCAAGTCGACGGTAATTGTAAACTCACGCAGTACTGCTGAAAAGATTTATAAAAGCATGCCCCGCGCCTTGCAGCAGGTAACTGTTAATTTAAGTGAGTTTACTATAGAAGATTTTAAGAAAGATGCGACCAAACGCGCGTTGATCATCATTAATGAAAATGACGAGGCTGTCGATTTAAGCGGCATACCGTTTATTATACATTTTGATTTGCCTGCTGAAAAGGAAACGTTTATTGAGCGCATTACCAATCATCATCCGCAAAGCGATGAAGAAACCATGGCTTTAACTTTTGCAACTGATTTAGAATTAAGCACCATCAAAAAAACAGAACAAGCTATTGGCCACAAAATACCCGTTGCAGACTTGCCTGATGGATTAATTATAGCCAAAGATGCCGCTTTAAAAAAGGCAAAAGCAAAAGCTAAAACCGATACAGAACCCGCTCCTACCGGCGGTGCAGCGTTTCATGAGAAAAAGGCAGCCAACGCTAAAACTTATAATTTTAGCTCAAGCAAAAAAGCTAAAATGAATAAGAAGAAGAATCACTAGGAATTAAGAGGCGTTACACCACGTGATCAGCAACTTTTTTAACCAATTTTTTTGACAAACCTGTTTTCTTGCTTATTGCATGTGAGGCAAGTTCTTTGCCTTTTTCTTTCAGCGTTTTCTTGAATTTACCGCGCTGGCTTTTACCGCTATCTGTTAAATATAAGTAAGCTACCGCACCTAGTGCAACACCTCCTATTAGTACAGCGGCAATTGCGCCCCTGTTATCTTCTTTTGCAAATGGATTTTTCATATTGGTATAACCGTTATGAATGGGCATTGTTTACAAATTTTTCTAATACTACTCGTTATAATTACTTTAAAAAGGTATCCAAATAACTTAATATCGTTGCTGTCTGCATCATCAGGCTGACATGGCTTTGATTGGGAACAATAGCAAGTTGCGATTTTGGCATTGGCTGCAGGTCAGCAGAAACACCGCCTCCCAATAATTTATATGTTTTTGCCAATTCAATTTTATCCATACCATCGTTGTCACCTGATATGATTAATACGGGTGCAGTTATTTTTGCAATATTGTCGTCGCCTAAATTAAATGGTTCTCCAGCCAAGGCAATCATCTGTTCCAGGAACTTTGTCCATTTTGTTTTATCAGGCGCTACAGCGTCATAGGCGGTTTTCAAAGGCGTGTTTGTAAGAAACTCCGGCTTCATATTTTTAAATCCACCGGTTACTTCGGGTACCCACCCATCACTTTTATAGGCAGCAGAAATGATAACTAGTTTTCTCAACCGTTTAGGGCTTTGTATCGCAAACTGATAAGCCACCTGACCACCAAAACTGTATCCTGCTATATCAGCACTATCAATTTTTAAGTAATCCATTACTTTCTCCACGTCACTAGCTAAAGTAGCCCGTGATAATTTTCTATCTGAAAAGGGTGTGTGCCCATGCCCCTGCAATTCAATGGCAATTACTTTTCTTGTTTTTGACAATTCAGGTATTAATTGCGCCCAGTTCATCTCAATGGTATAGTAAGAACCATGTAGTAAAACTATAGGCTTACCCTCGCCATATACTTCATAATAAACTTTAATGCCATTAACCGGTGCGTAGCCACTGGCAGACGGTTTGATTTGTTGTCCGTTTGATTGAGATGCAGTAGTCATAATGATTGCAAATAGTAGTATTGATTTAAAGAGGTTCCGTGTTTTGAATAAATTTTTCATAAAGCCATTTAGTTTTAGTTTGATTTTACAATACAAAGATGGATTTCATTTGGTGGTTTGACGCAGTGTAATTACGACAACTTAGAGGGGAAAATTCGTCAAAAACATTACGACTCTGCAGGGTCCCCTACGAAAGACTCTGCGGAATTAAACTATTGGGGGCTGGTATGTTTATAATTTATCCAGTCTTAAGTAAGTACGAAACAAAAAAGCAGTACTTTTCAGTACTGCTTTATAAACTTGGGGTAAATGATGGGGCTCGAACCCACGACCCTCGGTACCACAAACCGATGCT
>CAZGBN010000033.1:0-35354 GCA_964524015.1 uncultured Mucilaginibacter sp.
ATAATTATAAGTATGTTTAAAAGTCGTTCGCCTGGATCGCGAGCGGCTTTTTTTGCTTTAAAATATCTTGCCCGGGTTTAATATGCCGTTTTTATCAAACACCTGTTTAATACCGCGCCATAGGGCAAAATGTATCTCGTTATACTTTATCGGCATATAATCCTTTTGTACCAGGCCTATGCCATGCTCGCCGGAAATAGTACCGCCTAAAGCCACGGTAAGTTCAAATATTTCGCTAACGCCATCTTTCAGTTTGGTGTTCCAATCCTCATCGCTCATAGAAGCTTTAAGAATATTAAGGTGTACGTTGCCATCACCGGCATGGCCATAGCATACCGAATCAAAGCCATATTTGGCCCCAATTGCTTTAATACCATTGATCAGTTGCGGCAGTGCGGCACGCGGCACCACGGCATCCTCTTCTTTATAAATAGAATTTGATTTAACCGAAACGGCCATTGTACGCCTGATGTGCCATAACTCCTCCTTTTGGGCAAAGGCATCAGCAAACAAAACGTCCATACAGCCAAATTGCTCTAAAACGCCATTTACGGCCTCACATTCCGTAAATATCACATCCAGATTAGTACCATCAACCTCTATCAGCAAAAAAGCCTGTGCGCCTTCTTTTAGGTCGAAAATAATACCATCGTGTTCTATCACCCATTCAAATCCGCGACGTTCCATAAACTCCAATGCAGACGGTACGATACCCGCCCTGAATATAGCCGATACCGCGCTGCTGGCAGCCTCGTTAGTTGGAAACGACGCCAGCATTAATGCATTTTGTGTAGGCAGCGGTATTAGTTTCACCACAATTTTGGTAATAATACCCAGCGTACCTTCCGAGCCTATCATCAGCTGAGTTAAATTATACCCTGATGCATACTTTAAGGTATTGGCACCCGTCCAAATAATTTCGCCATTAGGTAAAACCACCTGCAGGTTCAAAATATACTCGCGTATGGTACCATACTTCACCACTCTTGGCCCACCTGAACCATGCGACACATTGCCGCCAATAAAGCAACTTCCCTTGCTGGCAGGGTCGATAGGATATAATAAACCTTTATCGGCAGCAGCGTTAATAAACTCCTCGGTAATTACACCGGGTTCTACGGTGGCCTGCAGGTTCGCCTCGTCTATCTCAATAATTTGGTTAAAGCGCTCCATGGCCAGCAGTAAACCGCCCATTACAGGTAACGCGCCACCGCTTAAACCTGTGCCTGCGCCACGCGGAGTAACGGGTACCAGGTTATCATTACACAACTTCATCAATGCCGAAACTTCTTCGGGTGTTTTAGGCTTGGCAACTACCTCCGGGTAATATACAAGGTCCTCGGTTTCGTCGCGGCTGTATTTTTCCAGCCCGGCTTCGGCGGTTATTACAGCGTCGTCGCCAACAATGGCTTTTATTGCGGTTAAAAGTTCGGGAGTGATTTTATTGAAAGCCATGTTATTTGTTATAGGTTATTACCACGTTCGAATCGGCTACTTTACAGCCTAGCGGCGGGTTAAGCTTTTTAATACTCACCTCTATTTTATTAGCAAACGGGTATTTGATCTTTATTTTATTCAGCATAGCTTGCGCCACGGTATCAATCAGCTTTTTGGTTTGCTTCATTTCATCGCAGGCTATATCATACAGTTCCTCGTAGTTTACAGTATGTGATAGGTTATCCTCGGTTAAATCGCCCACTGGTGTAAAACTCACTTCTATGTCCACCAAAAAATAGGTACCTAATTTCCGTTCTTCGAGATAAAAACCATGGTACGCAAAAAACTCTGCTCCATGTAAAGCTATTTTAATCATAACTCAAAAGTAGGCTTATTGAATGCAGAAATGAAAGTTGATTGTAGATTATTTCAAAAAATCAGCATACCACCTACCCGACGCTTTAACCACGCGCTGCTGTGTTTCAAAATCAACGTGTATAATACCAAAGCGAGGGTTATATCCTTCGGCCCATTCAAAATTGTCGGTCAGCGTCCATATAAAATAGCCGCTTACTTCGCAGCCCTCGTTTTTGGCACGTAAAACTTGCTGCAGGTATTGCTGCAGGTATGCCACCCTTTCCGGGTCGTTAACCTCGCCATCCATTAACTCATCCGGGAAGGCAGAGCCACTTTCTGTTAGGTATATCTTTTTTATCTGTGGATAGGCGTTAAACTGCTTTAAAATATGGTAGATAGATTCCGGGTAAACCTCCCAGCCCATAGCGGTAATAGGCACTTTGCGCTTTTCGGCTTTTACCAGTTTAGCATGAATATATGGGGTAAATAAAGAGTAGGCTACAATTTCGCGGGTATAGTTTTGTATGCCGATAAAGTCAAAATCAAACTGTAAATTTTCCCTATCGCCGGGTAAAATATACTTCTCCATCCCCTTTAAAACCGAAAGTTCGGGATAACCCAAACCCAAAACCGGCTCAATAAACAAACGATTAAGTAGCGCGTCAACCCTTTGTGCCGCGTTTACGTCTCTTGGCTTATCAGAATAAGGCTCAATATGCGAGCAGGAAAATGTAGTTCCTATTTGCACATCGGGCAGTAGTTGGCGCAATGTCCTGCCCCCTACCGCCATACATAGGGTGACGTGATGTACGGCCGGTAAAAAATTCTTCAACCCTGTTTTGCCCGGTGCATGTATGCCGAAAAAGTAACCCGCCCCGGTAAATACCGTAGGCTCGTTCATTACCATCCAGTGTTTTACTTTGTGGCCAAAGCTTTGTGCGCATAAGACAACATACTCGGTAAACCAGTCGACAATTTTACGGTTGGTCCACCCCCCTTGCGCCTCAAGGGCCTGTGGCAGGTCCCAGTGATATAACGTTATCCAAGGCTCCACACCTTGCTGCAGGCAATAGTCAATTACCTTGTTATAATGGTCAATTCCCGCCTGGTTAACTTCGCCAGTACCATTCGGCAATAACCGCGACCATGCAATAGAGAACCTAAAATTAGGTATGTTAAGTTGTTTTATAAGGTCGATATCCCGCTGGTAGCAATTGTAAAAATCGCAGGCTGTATAGTGATGATGGCCGCCAAATATCTTTCCTTTTCTTTTTGAAAAAACATCCCAAATAGATTCACCTTTGCCATCGGCATCGTGCGCGCCTTCAATTTGAAGCGCAGCGGTAGAAACTCCCCAGGCAAAATCATCGCCAAAGAGTTGTTTATGTAGATTAGTATCAGGAATAATAGTATCCATTAAGCCGGGCTAAACGCGAAGCCCAAAAGTATTACAATTAAATAAAAGAAACGTTTATTAAAAATAACCGCTTAATGGATAAATGAAGACCTCATGCTTTTGATTATCATCCACTCAAACAAACTGTTGAATATATTTAATATAGCTTTCATAACATTATTATTTATGTTGATACTAAGTTAGTTGACGGGTGTGTAGTTATGATGAGGTTAATGTTATGTTATTGTGAAGTGTTCTTATTATTCTACCCCTCCCGGCCTCCCCTGATACCAGGGGAGGTGTTATCAGCGCTCTGTTCTCCCCCTGATCTTAGGGGGAGATGTCGACGAAGGAGGCAGAGGGGGTAATTAACGGAATTGCATTTAATACGCAAATTCTTCCCTATTTTTACACCACCATGAAAGATTACTTTATCAAGCTTTTTAAATACGACCAATACGTTAACCATATCATTATTGATGCAATAATAGCGGGTAATAAATCCGGCGAAACCGTTAAGCTAATGGCGCATTTACTTGGCGCCCAACAAATATGGCTGTTACGCTGTAAAGCCACCAACCTATTAACCGGTGCTATATGGCCCGATTGGGATCCGGATGCCTGTAAACAACTCATCAATAAGAACCACCATGAATGGATAAGTTTTTTAAGCGCTTTAAATGATAATGACTTCAACAATGAAATAACCTACCGCGACATGAAAGGCAATGAATTTAGCAGTAAACTGGTGGATATGATTACCCAGGTTACCAACCACGGCACCCATCACCGGGCGCAGATAGGGCAGTTATTAAAAGAGGAAGGTAAAAGTTTACCTATAACTGATTATATTTTCTACATCCGCAATCAACATTAATAGTAATTTTGAACACACAAACTATACAACCATGAAAAAACTATTAATAGCCGCCTTTACTGTACTAGCGTTAAGTGCCTGTAATGATGGCAAGGACCAGGAAAAAGCTTTACAGGATGAAGTAATAAAAATACACGATAAGGTTATGGGAAACGATAATCGGCTGATGGATAATAAAATGAAGATCGATACCCTGATAACTACTACAACTGATACCGCTCAAAAAGCAGAATTGACCCGCTTAAATTCGGAATTAATTACATCAGAGGAAGCCATGGAATCCTGGATGCAAAACTTTAATCCGGATCAGGGTAATAAATCTCACGAAGAAAAAGTGGCTTACCTGACTGACCAAAAAAAGCAGGTGTTAAAAATTGATTCGTTGATGAACGCGGCTATTGATAAGTCAACCCAATATTTAAATACTTTAAAAAAATAATGATGAAGAGGTTATTAGGCGCGGCGGCCATTATCATTTTATACAGTGCCTGTAAATTTAATGGCGATGCAACAAAAACGCTGCCTATTTATGGCGAGCGCGAAACCGCTATTAAAACGGTTGACGGCAAAGAAATAACGGATACCGTTTACCATACCATTCCCGATTTTAGTTTTGTAAATCAGTATGGCGACAGCGTGACCAATAAGAGCCTGGATGGCAAAATTTATGTGGCCGATTTCTTCTTCACCACCTGCCCGTCTATATGCCCTGTTATGCACCGCAACATGCTTACGGTATATAACGAGTTTAAAGCCACGCCCAACCTCAAGATCATATCCTTCACCATTGACCCTAAGCACGATAGCGTTTCGGTACTAAAAAGCTACGCGGATAAACTGGGTATAGCCGGCGATAACTGGTTGTTATTGCAGGGACAAAAAGAGCAAACCTACCAGCTATCTAAAAGCTTTTTGGTAACAATGCCTAAAGAGGACGCCAAGGAGCAATTCATTCACGATGGGTTGTTTATTTTGGTGGATAAGCAAAAACGCGTACGCGGCAGCTACAATGGCACCGACCCCAAAGAGGTTGAAAAACTAATAGCCGATATTAAAACCCTAAAGGCCGAACCCGACCAACAATAATGAAAACAGGTATAATAGCATGTTTTGGTTTATTTGTTTTAGGATTGATAGCCTGCGACAGCCAGGACCAACTGGAATACAAACGCTATTACACCAGTGGCAAAGTTATTTACCAAAGCAAATGTCAAAACTGCCATGGGGATAACGGGCAGGGCCTGTCCGCGCTGATACCGCCGCTTACGGATAGTGTTTATTTGCAGGCCAACAGGCACCAGCTGCCTTGTATAATCAAATACGGTTTAAACAAACCCATAAAGGTTGGCGGTAAAGCTTTTTTAAGCCAAATGCCCGCCACCAACCTCGCCCCTGTCGAACTGGCCGAAGTAATAACCTACATCACCAACTCCTATGGTAATAAAATGGGGGTTACTACTACTTTAATGGCAGAGGATGATTTGAAGGGGTGTAAATAGTCGGGAAGACGGAAAGTCCGCATAAGTCAGAAATTTTTTATTCCTATTCTTCCGAACTTCCCGACTTTACGGACTTCCCGACTAAAACTCCTACCTTTACACCGCAAAACGTTCTATCGCTGCTTACTTACGGGTAGGCGGAGGAAAGTCCGGGCAACATAGAGCATCCTGCTTCCTAACGGGAAGGCGCCGCAGCGGGCGACAGCAAGTGCCACAGAAAATATACCGCCTCTTCGGGGGTAAGGGTGAAAACGTGAGGTAAGAGCTCACGGCTTTTACGGGCGACCGTAATTGCGGTAAACCTCAGGAGTTGAAAAACCAAATAGGTCCTGAAAGCGGAGCTGCTCGCTTCCGTTCAGTAATGACGTCAGGATGGGTAGGTTGATTAAGATTGCCGGCAACGGCAATACCAGATTAATGATAGAAGCGTCCGTTAAAAAGACGAACAGAACCCGGCTTACAGGTTTGCAGCTGTATACCCTCTCCCGTTAAACGGAGGGGGTTTTTTGTTGAACAAAACATGGTTTACACAACTTAACACATTTCGGGTTAACACAACATATAAATAACTTATAATCAATTATTTAAATAAAAATAATTCAAAAAAGTGTAAACCATGTTTAAATTTACCTAATTAATTGACAATCAATACATTAATATAATAAAGTGTAAATTGGGTTAACATCCCTCTCCACGCGCCATTGCGAGCGCAGCGTGGACAACGAGCGGGCACACCATAACAACGCGTTACGAGGGTAGCGGCGACAAATTAAACCAAACATAATCAGCACCATAACTGTTATATAATCAACCAAAACTTAAGTATTATGGAAGGTATACACGAAAGATTTTTTGTACCGGTAAAATCCGGCGGCAAGGTCAGGGATTTTGAAGTAGTGCCAAGCATAGGCCATTACGCCATATTGGAAAACGACGAGACGGTGGCCGAGATCATCATCGGTGAGAACGAGTTGCAGGTAAAAAATAAAGTACTGCCTAAGGCTGTAATGGAATCATTGCTTGAAAAAATTCAGGAACACGAAATATAAGACAGTTTGTAACTATGTTAGACCAAACTATTTAAAAAAAATATCAGCCAGTTTGGCACCCAATACACCTATAACTGCCCCTGATATTAATAAAAAGGCTTGAAACCATCTATCGGCTTGCTTTTCTTTTTGCCTACGTATGTGGTCAGCCATTAGTTCTTGCGCCCGCTCGTCTTTAAACGATTGAAATTTAGTTTCTAAATATTGAAGTCTTTGGGTTTGGTCTCTTTGTAGGGCTAAAGATTCCTTTTCACGCTCAATTCTTTGTTCGGACTCGAGAATTTCTTTTGCTTGTTTGGAATGTTGAGCAATTTGAGATTCTATACCATAAAACCTTTCCATACAATTACTTTTTGGACTTATCCTTTACCTTTTTTTAGGCTTCTTTTCAGTAGCAGTTTTACTAACCGATGCTTTCATAAATATGTTAGATACCTCTTGGGTTTTTCTTATAATATGCCATGATATAAAGTTACATCTTTTAAAGAAAATTAGAAATTAGTTGTAATATATAGAGCCAAGTAGCAAAATATAAACACCAAGCTTTACAAGCTGATTTTTCCGTGCAGTTGTTTTAATTTGTTCTTGCCAATTATCTATCGCACCGCCTGCATCAATTACATCAAAATGTAGTGGCGAATTAACAAATACCATCCAAGCCCCTATTATATTAAATAATAAGCCGATTGAATTAACTATAGTTTTTACATTTTCTTTAATTTGCTTTTGTAATATACCCGCCCCTTGTTCGTGTTATCACCAACAAGTACCAAAATTATTGTAACACGTTTTACACAGCATCCGGGTTGTTGGTGACAACACCAACAACGGCACGAAGACATTAACACACACGACAGTCCTAATATCCTGTATATCTTTTCCTTAGTCGGTCTATAGCTTTACACGCATAGCTAAATTTACTACACGGCCATCAATAGGTGCCCATAATTGTTTAAATACCGGGTTGGTGATGCTACCCGTATACAGGCTTTCGTAGCGCGACTGCCTAAAATCATTGATGTTTTCGCAATTCAGCACAAAACTTAAATGGTCGCCAAACTTACGCTCTACCATGCCCGCAAAAAACGGGAAGTTACGCACGCGTACGTTTTGGGCAATATATTGGTTGGTTTCCAGGCTGCCTTCAACGCCAAAGCGCCATTGGCCCTCTACCTCGTAAGCTAAGGTTAACGAAGCTTTATTTTGCGGGCTGAATGGCAAATAAATAGTATTATTGGTTAGGGCTTGTTTGGCAATGGTATGGTTATAACCCATATATAGTTCAAGTTCATTTACCTTTAAACGCAAGTAGGTATCGGTACCTATGGATTTAATTTGGTAAGGGGCGTTATTTAAGGATATGGTACCATCACCATTCATTACCGGCACAAGCGGATCATTGATCTGCGTGTAGTAAAGTGCCTGGTCGATATCCAATGTGGCCTCATCACTTAAGATGAGGTGATAGCCTACATCAAAATTAACCCCAAATGAACGTTCGCTTTTTTCATGACCGGTAAGCGGGTTTAAATTTGAAAAGCCCGAGGCCAAATTTTCGGGGATAAATATATTGGGCGCTTTATAACCCAACCCGCTGCTTAACCGCATAGACAGGGCAGGTACAGGTTTATATAAAAAGGCTATACGTGGTAATACAAACCAGCCAAAAACATTATGATGATCGGCACGTAAACCACTTTCAATCAAAAATTTGTTGTGCACGTGCCATCCATCCTGTATAAAAGCACCTGCCGTATGATAAGTAAAATCGGTTAGCGGTGTTACGTCTGAATTTTTCTTTTTAAAATAGGCACCAATATAATTGCCGCCAATTATCAGGTCGTGCCCTAGTAGTTTAAGCAAGTCATTTACCTCCAGGTAGTCAGAATACTGGTTACCGGCAAAATTGAAGCCATTATCAAAATTGGTTAATTGGTAAGTGCTAAAACTTCCCTTGGCAGTTAAGCGTTGGGTACTGTCCAAATCGTTGCGGTAATGGAAATCGAAAGTATTACGGGTCGACCTGTTTTTTTCAACATACTTATGCAAAGCATCGGGCTGTGCATTTATAACCTGCATATCACCTCCCGTCCTATCATCATACGTAAAGGAATAGCCTGCATCTAACTGCGACCGATCATTAATATAATAAAATAAACGCGGGTGCAGCACCAGGTTATTAATTTTAGGCACGTCCGAAAATCCGTCCTTGTTCACATCCACCGCGCTTTGCCAGGTTTGCTGGCCGGTAAACGTGAGGCCAAATTTGCCAAAACGCTGCGCATAATAACTGTTAACATTACTCTCTTTCAGGTGAGACCGGTTGAGGGTGAAGGACAGGTCGCGCCCTCTTGTTGGGGTACGAGAAATAAAATTGATAAGCCCTGCTATGGCTCCGCCGCCATATAATGTTGACGATGAGCCCTTAATAATTTCTACCTGCTTTAAATCAAGCGGCGGTATGGATAGTACCCCAAAATTGCCCGAAAAGCCATCATAAAGCGGCAGTCCGTCACGTAATAATTGGGTATAGCGCCCATCAAGCCCCTGCATGCGGATAGTAGCATTACCGGTAGTGGCTGAAGTTTGTTGTATATGAATTACCGAGAGGTCGCCCAGTATGCCAACTACGTTACCGGGCTTTATCATGTTCTCTTCCTCCATGTCTTCTAAACCCATTACTTCAACCTTCATCGGCAGGTCTTCTATACGTGAATTTGTTCTTGTAGATGTAACGATTATCTCTTCCATTTCTTCACTGGATGGCTTAAGCAAAATAATCTGATCGCCGGGATTTGAAAGCGGGAAAGTTAAACCAATTTGCCTGGGCTCATATCCAACCGTAGTTACAGAAAATGTTTGATAGCCGGCGGGGATATTGTTAAAAGCGGCTTTTCCAAGGCTGTCTGTTATTTTAGTTAGGTTACGGTTATTTAAAACAACGGTAGCATTATTAAGTATGTGGTGCGTTAAACTATCGCGCACTACAAAGGTAACAGCGTGCTGGGCAACAGCCACATTGGTAAAAAGCAGGAGCAACAATAATATACGTTTCATTCTAAAAATATACAGCACAATATTACTACAAAAAAAATTATCGGAATGATGCTAAGATAATGGGTTTCTCAATGCCGGGTAGTGGCAGTTTTACCTGTAGTTATAATCAATGAAAAATTAATAAAATTCCATCCAAACAACATCACTTAAAAAGTGTTTAGTTTTCAATACAAATCATATATTAGCATTTAACTAACCCTTACAATTAAAAATGGCTAAAATTTTAATTATTGATGACGAGCGTGCCATACGCAACACCCTGCGCGAGATTTTGGAGTATGAGGATTATGACGTAGAAGACGTAGATAACGGAGTTGACGGTTTAGAACTAATTGCCAAAGGCGATTACGACCTGGTACTATGCGATATAAAAATGAACCGCATGGATGGTATGGAAGTATTGACCGAAGCCCTGCAAATTAAGCCTGATCTGCCATTCATCATGATATCCGGCCACGGCACGGTGGAAACCGCTGTTGAGGCCAGTAAAAAAGGTGCTTTTGACTTTATATCTAAACCACCTGATCTTAACCGCCTGTTAATTACCGTACGCAACGCGTTGGATCGTGGTAGTTTGGTAGTTGAAACCAAGGTATTAAAGCGTAAGGTTTCTAAGGTGCGGCCTATACTGGGCGAGTCGCAAGCTATAAGTAAAATACAAGAAACTATTGACCGAGTGGCACCTACTGATGCCCGCGTACTCATAACCGGCGCCAATGGTAGCGGTAAAGAGCTGGTGGCCCGTTGGTTACACGAAAAATCAAACCGTGCAAACGCTCCGCTAATTGAGGTTAACTGCGCGGCTATCCCCTCGGAGTTGATTGAGAGCGAGTTATTTGGTCATGAAAAAGGTTCATTTACCTCGGCTATAAAACAACGTATAGGTAAGTTTGAATCTGCATCGGGTGGTACTTTATTTATGGATGAGATTGGCGACATGAGCCTGTCGGCCCAGGCTAAAGTATTACGCGCCTTACAGGAAAATAAAATAACCCGCGTAGGCGGCGAAAAGGAAATTGAAGTTGATGTACGCGTAGTAGCGGCAACCAATAAGGATCTGCTTAAAGAAATTGAGGCCGGTAACTTCCGTATGGACCTTTACCACCGCCTGAGTGTTATATTGATACATGTACCGCCGCTTACCGAGCGTAAGGATGATATTGGCTTGCTTACCCAAAACTTCCTCGAAGAAATTTGTACTGATTACGGTATGCCGGTTAAAAAGATATCTGAAGCGGCTATTGATGCTTTAAAAGGATTACCATGGACCGGTAACATCCGCGAGCTGCGTAATATGGTAGAGCGTTTAATTATTTTAAGCGATAAAACCATTACCGATGCTGATGTAAAAGCATTTGCCAACCCAACATCGCCTACCCCTGCTGCCAATGGTAACGCCGCACCTCAAACAGATTTTAACCAGTTTAAAAATTTCCAGGATTATAAAGATTATGCCGAGCGTGAATACATCAAGTTCAAGCTGGAAAAAAACAACTGGAACGTATCAAAAACTGCGGATGATATTGATATACAACGTAGCCACTTGTATAGTAAGATAGAAAAGTACGGATTGAAACGAGGGGAATAGTATTAGCAAGTGAGCGATTAAAATTAAATATAAGTTATAAGTTTATTTAAAATGTTTTGGGGTTTCATTCGTCTATCTTCGTAACAACTATGTATAGTTATGATTGATTTGACAGGATTTGAAACCGCGGTACTAACTGCAGAAGATGGTACAACACTTGGCTACCGCCGGATAGGCAAAGGACCGGGCCTTATTTTGGTGCACGGGGGATTACAATCTTCTTTAAATTTCACGAAACTGGCCAAAGTATTATCTACTGATTTTACTGTATATATTCCTGACCGGCGTAATCGTGGGCTAAGTGGTAAATACAGGAAAAACGATAACCTGATCATTGAGGCAAAAGACATCCTGACTCTGGCCCATGCTACCGGCACTACACAGATATTTGGATTAAGTTCTGGGGCAATTATTACACTGCAGTGTGCTTTATTAGAGCCGGCTTTACACAAGATAGCGCTTTATGAACCGCCAATACCATTGGAAGAAACAAGTTTTAAAAAGCTGGATATTAAATATGCAGACGCGATGAACAAAGGCGATTTGGGCGGGGCATTTGTTGCCATACTTAAAGGCACGGGTGATACGTCATTTTTTGCACGCCTGCCTACTTTTATACTGGCACCAGTACTTAATTTATTGATTAAAAATCAATCCAAACTAAAAAACGAGGTAGCCTTAAGAGATTTGGTCCCAATCTATCAACATGACCTTATTATTGTTAAAGGAGCAAGGCAATTAATAGCCGAGGCTAAATATCTTACTGCAAAAGTGTTGTTACTACAGGGCTCTAAAAGCAAATATTTTTTAAAACAACCGCTTGACAAATTAGCCGAAGTTATAAATCACACCCAACGGGTCGAGTTTAAAAAACAAGGACATTTAGCTGCAGACAATGGTGGTGACCCAATACAAGTGGCCGAGATATTGAAGAGTTTTTTCAATTAACAGAAAGAATAAAACCAGTGAAATCTATACGGATGAATATATACATTTGTACTAATTAATACA
Organism: uncultured Mucilaginibacter sp.; assembly: GCA_964524015.1. Taxonomy (GTDB): domain Bacteria; phylum Bacteroidota; class Bacteroidia; order Sphingobacteriales; family Sphingobacteriaceae; genus Mucilaginibacter. Next base: position 12,272 of record CAZGBN010000033.1, read on the forward strand.
TACATTCAAACCATACGATCATGAAAAAACTTACCCTTTTAATTGCCCTGGTAGCTGTTACCTGCACCACGGTATTTGCACAACTAACTAAAGAACAACAAATAGCCGAATGGAAACGCGCCAAAGCGTATACCAAAGCTTATTTGGATGCTATGCCTGCCGATGGTTATACTTTTAAAGCTACACCAGAGGTACGCAGTTTTGCACAGCAGATGCTGCATATAACCGATGCCAATTACTACTTTGTGAGTACCGCAAGCGGTAAGCCAAGCCCCCTTAAAGCCAAGGCCGAAGAAACTGTGGCACAAACTAAAGAAGCTACTACCAAAGCGGTTATGGATAGCTATGATTTTACCATAAGCGCCATTGAAGCTATGACACCTGCCCAAATGCAGGAAACCGCGACCATAGCAAATACAAAAATGACCAAAGCTTTGATATTGGCTAAAGCATTTGAGCATCAAACCCACCATCGCGGCCAAACTACTGTTTATCTGCGTTTAAAAGGTGCTACGCCTCCGGCGGAAATGTTGTTTTAAAGATAGGTCGTCATCCTGAGCTTGTCGAAGGATGGGTGCGATGATAATTATAAAAGCCTTACGAGTTAAAACTTGTGAGGCTTTTTTGTATATTTAATTAATGAACCGTCGCCTCTTGCTTGTTGCTTTTATCTGTTTGCTTTTTATAAAAGTTAAAGGGGATATCATTATTATCAATGGTGAGACATTCCGCATCGATTCTGAGAGTCCACTATTACGGTATCCTTTATTCTCTGATTTGAAATCGAAACTTACAAACTACTCGGCACACACAACTGAAAATAGTTGCATTTATAGTAATGCCGAGTGGACCATAATTAATAATCAATTATACCTCACCAATTTATTTAGTTGTGATATTGGGAAGCCAACAACGCAAGCTGATTTAAGAACCATATTTAGCAACGATCCAAAAATCATAGTAGAAAATGGCAAGATAAAAGCTGCCTGGTTTACGGGCGATATTTGGATGCCCATAGGGGAGCAAATTGGCCATTACGACATAATGATTGGTTTTTATAAGACTGAAAAAAGCGCTAAATTTTCAAAAGGGGGTTTAATAGCTATCAAAGATTTCAATTACTCAACTCCTACCGGGCTAAACTATGACGGAGGCGATGGAGCGCTTACAAAATTTATTAGTGAAACCATTAACTGGATTAAAATACCGGATTTGAAGAACCAGATAAAAAGAGTTATAGTTGAATTTGAAACGGGCGAGAATAATAAACCTAACGTAAAACTACTCAGATCTGTCAATGAACAGATATTAGATGAAGAGGCAATAAGGGTGATAAGCATGGTTCCCTGGAAAAGTTATTACAAGCATGGAAAATTATTTAAACAGCGTTGGACGATTCCAATAGTCTTCAGCGAAGAACTTCGACAAAAGTATTCAAAATAGTTTTCCTTTCATTAGTATTTTGCTAAAATTATTAGCAAATTTGTTTTGTGAATCAAAACTCTGTTGAAGTAAAAACCGAATCGAGGGTACTGTTTGTGGATATGGACAGCTACTTTGCCCGTTGCGAGCAGCAGGTTAATTACTGGCTGCGCGGGCGGCCCGTGGGCGTTTGTGTTTATACAGGTAAATATGGGTGTGTGATATCCCTATCAAAAGAAGCTAAAGAACGCGGTTTAAAGGCCGGGATGCGCCTCAACGATGCTATGGCCGTTTGTCCTGACTTTGTTCCGATAGAAAGCAACCCTACCCGTTACCGCGAGTATCACACCAAAATAATTGGGGTTTTAAGGGAATACAGCATGGATGTGGTAGCCAAAAGCATTGACGAAGCCATCATCAACCTTAGTAATTACAACCACCTTGACCCGGTTACCGTAGCCAAAAACATTAAGCGTGATATTTTAGAAAAAGTAGGCGACTGGCTTACCTGTTCGGTAGGGATAGCTCCTAATGCTTTTTTGGCAAAACTTGGCTCGGTAAGGGGTAAAAAAGCAGGTGGATTGATGCTGATAACCCCACAGAATATTGACGAGATACTTCGGCCACTTAAACTAGGAGATATGCCTGGTATTGGTGCCAACATGAGTTACCGTCTGGAACGCGCCGGAATAAAAACCCCGCTTGAAATGCGCTATGCCGGGCCCGATAAATTAAAAGCTATTTTTAAAGGGATAGAGGGTATTTACTGGCATTACCGCCTCAACTTTATTGAAACCAATATTGCCGCGCATGATTATAAAGGCATGCAGGCCATGAGGCAGATATCCGCAGAAAAAAGGCAGCATATCAGCTATATTGAACAATTGTTTATGACGCTTTGCCTCACTTTGGAAAAGCGTATGGTGAGCCATAAGTTTTATTGCAAATCGGTAGCGTTTACGGCCATGTATGAGGATGGTACCCGCTGGGATGATGCTTTTACCATTAGCACCCCTGTACAAGATGCCATCAGCCTGATGCAAATGATACGCATCCGCATGGATAAGTTTGAAAAACTAACCCAAACCCCTCCTATCCTCAATACCAAAATAAACAGTATGCGCGTGGGCGTTACCAACTTTGTAAACAACGGCAATATGCTGTACAGCTTATTTGAAGATATGGCCCGCAAGGAAACTGCCCGTAAAACCATGCATGAGATCAAAGACAAGTTTGGCTCAGACAAATTGATACGCGCCGTTGAAATGACGGATGGAAAGGTTATTAAGGATGTAATAGGATTTGGTTCGGTAAAGGATTTGACGGATTTGGATTATAAAGCGATGGGGTAATTATTTTTTGGCCGCAATACGCTTTAGTGCTTCGACGTCATCAACATAAGCATAGGTAGGCAGTTTACCATCAACTATTCTAAAAAACGAGCAAGTACTGGTTATCATTTTTCCATCTACTAGATAACCAAATATCAATAGGTGCTCTCCTTTTTCGGGCATTTGCTGTAAACAAGTAAATGCAAAATCAGAAACATTAATGGTTGTTATTAAATTACCCTTAAACAGTTCGTCTGTATGTATTTTTATATCACCATTAATCGGTACTAATTTATCATTTTTAGGGGCTGCTTCTTCCACCCTAACCAAGGCCACAAAATCAAATCTCTTTAGGTCTTCTTTGGTTGTCATCTTTATAAGTGAACATTCGCAGGCCATTGCGGTTGCTGCAGTTAATAAAAGCAAAAAAAATAAAAAGTACTTCATTGGTTATTAATTATTGGATATAAATGTTTTCGGGCAAAGCCTCAGCTTGTTTATCTCCGTTGAAATAAATACTGCAAAACTCACATCGACTTACATACTCCTTCCTAGTTCCATCAAGTTGATATTTTTGCAATATGGATTGATCATTATTAAAATCTTCTTTAGTGTATTCCTCTAAGGTGCCATCCTCACGATAATTAGTGGTTTCACGCAACTTTTTATCCCAGTCTAAATAGCTTTTATATTTAAGTTTACCATTAGGATAATAATATTCCCGACTGTAGCTCTTGCCATCGTCTTTAAAAACCTGAATTAAACCAATCAGAGATGGGTTAATAGTTTTACGCAAAGAATCCACTGTTTTTTTTATAATTTCCGGAGTAGATATAGGTTGTAAAAATGGGAAATTTGGATATTTAGCCCGGGAAGTAAATTGATCGATTACGAAAACAGTATCCTGGTAGGTAGTTATTTTTTCAATCAAACTGCCTTTATATAAAACATGCTTAATTAACTGCCCTGACTCATCATATATTTTACGGTAATCTGCGCGATATCCATTTTTAAATTTCTCTTCGATATACAATTTACCGGATGGATAATATATTTTGCGAATGCCATCCAATTTATTGTTAGTAAAAGATTGTTCAATTTCAGTTTTACCGTTGGGATAGTATATCTTATTATCCAAATTTAAATCTGAAGGATTAAAAAGTTGGCGAAGTACATTTAATTGCTTTATGCCTGTAAAATACGCCCATTCACGCTTGCCATCTACATCTCTATATCTTGTAGAATAACCACAAGTCCCAACAAAAACTTTATCATTGTTTGCATTTGCGGTTCCAAAAAACAACCATTGCTCACCTTCACTTAAACTAAGGGCGCAAGAAGAATTAAATGCATCATCAAAAACTGTCGAAATAGACTTACCTTTAAATAACTCCTTCACCTCAATCCTGATACTATCGGTTCTTCTGCCATAACTAACAGCAGAACGGGGTGGCAATTTTTTAATTTCCACTAAAGCAATAAAGCTATAAGGCTGCAAATCTTCATGGTTTTTAAAATCTTGCGGGAGAATGCAGGAACATGCCAGTGAATTAGCTGCATTTAAAAAAATCAATAGTATAAGTATGTATTTCATAGCGACAGGTTTAGGTTATTTAAATATACTTATCCTACGCTTATAAAGTATGTTTGTATTAATGGTTTTACATAACTGCCGACCTTGTAAAAACCAAAAAATCCCTCAAAAAATATCGCTTAAAAAAGCTACTTTTGCGCTAAATGAAGCACATACGCAATTTTTGTATTATAGCACATATTGACCACGGCAAAAGTACCCTTGCCGATAGGTTGTTAGAATATACCAATACCATTACCCAGCGCGAAAGCCAGGCCCAATTATTGGATGATATGGACCTTGAACGCGAACGCGGTATCACCATAAAAAGCCATGCCATACAAATGGATTATGAGCTTGATGGCCAAAAATATGTATTGAACCTAATTGATACACCCGGGCACGTAGATTTCTCGTACGAGGTATCACGCTCTATCGCTGCCTGCGAGGGCGCTTTGCTGATCGTTGACGCTGCACAAGGCATACAGGCGCAAACTATATCCAACCTTTATTTAGCTTTAGAGAATGACCTGGAGATAATCCCGGTATTAAATAAAATGGATCTGCCCGGCGCTATGCCCGAGGAAGTAAAGGACCAGATAGTTGACTTAATAGGTTGTAAACGCGAAGAAATTTTAGCCGCGTCCGGTAAAACCGGGATGGGTGTACATGATATATTACGTGCCATTGTTGAGCGTGTGCCCGCCCCTGTTGGCGACCCTGAAGCACCATTACAAGCATTGATATTTGACTCGGTTTACAATTCGTTCCGTGGTATTGTAGCTTACTTTAAAGTAGTAAATGGCGAAATACGCAAAGGCGATAAAGTAAAGTTCTTCGCTACCGAAAAGCAATACATTGCTGAGGAAGTTGGTACGCTTAAATTGAAGCAACAGCCTAAAGATGTTATAAAAACCGGAGATGTTGGCTATATCATATCAGGTATAAAAGAGTCGCGCGAGGTGAAGGTTGGTGATACCATTACCACCATAAACCGCCCATGCGAGCAAGGCATACAAGGTTTTGAAGAGGTTAAACCTATGGTATTTGCGGGTATTTACCCCGTGGATACCGAGGATTACGAAGAGCTTCGCGAATCAATGGCGAAGCTGCAGTTAAATGATGCTTCCTTAGTTTTTGAGCCGGAATCATCTGCCGCTTTGGGATTTGGTTTCCGTTGTGGTTTCCTGGGCATGCTACACATGGAGATCATCCAGGAGCGTTTGGAGCGTGAATTTAACATGACGGTAATCACCACTGTACCCAACGTATCCTACCTGGCTTACTCTACACGTAATGAAGAAATTGTTGTAAATAACCCGTCTGACCTACCTGATCCAAGTAAAATTGACCGTGTAGAAGAGCCTTATATAAAAGCCACTATTATCACTAAAGCCGAATTTGTGGGGCCGGTAATGTCGCTTTGTATACAAAAACGCGGGTTTATAAAAAATCAATCATACCTAACATCTGACCGTGTGGAACTGGTGTTTGAGATGCCAATGGGCGAGATCGTTTTTGATTTTTACGATAAGTTAAAAACCATATCCAAAGGCTATGCCTCATTTGATTATCACCAGATAGGTTACCGCCCAAGTGATTTGGTGCGTTTGGATATCAAATTAAACTCCGAGCCGGTTGATGCTTTGTCATCATTGATCTTCCGTGGTAACTCGTATGATTTTGGTAAAAAAATCTGCGAGAAACTAAAAGAACTTTTACCACGCCAGCAGTTTGAAATTATTATACAGGCATCCATTGGTGCTAAAATTATAGCCCGCGAAACGGTAAAAGCTATGCGTAAAGATGTTACCGCTAAATGTTATGGTGGTGATATATCCCGTAAGCGTAAACTATTAGAAAAACAAAAGGCCGGTAAAAAGCGTATGCGCCAGGTAGGTAATGTGGAGATACCACAAAGCGCGTTTATGGCGGTGTTAAAATTGGACTAACTTAGATATGAGACGTGAGATATGAGATTTGAGACTATTCAAATTTCCATCTCACGTCTCATATCTCATATCTCATATCTATAATGCAATTACTTGACGGAAAATACGTATCAGAAAAACTTAAAGGAGAAATAGCCGACCAGGCAGCGGCTTATTTGGCAAAAACAGGCCGCAAACCACATTTGGTGGCGGTGTTGGTTGGCCATGATGGCGGCAGCGAAACCTATGTAGCCAGCAAAATAAAAAATTGCGAGAAGGTAGGCTTTCAGTCAACTTTAGTACGTTATGAAGATACCGTTAGCGAGGAAGAGTTATTAAAAAAGGTAGAAGAGTTAAATGCCGATGCGGACATTGATGGCATTATTGTACAACTACCCCTACCCAAACATATCGACCCTGAAAAGGTAACCGAGCGCATTGACCACCGCAAGGATGTGGACGGCTTTCATCCTGTTAATTTGGGGCGTATGCAGCGCAATTTGCCGTCGTTTATTCCGGCAACTCCTTATGGCATAACTTTGATGTTGAAGGAATATGGCATTGATACGGCAGGCAAACATTGTGTAGTTGTTGGCCGCAGCAATATTGTAGGCTCGCCTATGAGTATTTTAATGGCGCGCAATACACAACCGGGCAACTGCACCGTAACCATTTGCCATAGCCGCACTCCTGATATTAAAAAATTCACGCTGGATGCGGACATCCTGATCGTAGCCATCGGCAAAAAGAATTTTATTACTGCCGATATGGTTAAAGACGGTGTAGTGGTTATTGATGTAGGCATGAACCGCGAGACTTCAACCACTACCAAATCAGGCTTTAAATTGTATGGGGATGTAGACTTTGATAATGTCGCTCCAAAAGCTTCATGGATAACTCCTGTACCGGGTGGTGTTGGCTTGATGACCATTATTGGCTTATTGAAGAATACTTTAGCTTCTGCTAAGAAGGAAGTTTATGTGTAACTTTTAACCCTTGTCATCTCGAACATAGTGAGAGATCTATACATATGCTACGAACGCGTGTATAGATTTCTCCTCGTACCTCGTTCGAAATGACAATGTTGAGTTTATTTAAACATCTCCCTCAACTTATCCCCAAAGGAAGCAATACCCACATAAATACCGTCCTCTCGCACCTCCACAGGGTAAGTATATACAAAATCATTTTGTCCGGGGTCACCTTTACCGGTTTGCAGGTTATAGCTGTACCGATGAAATGGACAGATGATCTTACCATCCTTACACCAACCACCGGCAAGTTCGGCACCGGCATGAGGGCAGGATGCAGACAGCGCATAAATTTGTTGCTCATACCCTACCAGGCAAATGCCTTTACCTCCAACTCTTACTTTTTTAATGAATGGCTTTTGAGGATCAATAATGTCTGGCACTTTATACCACTGCATTTGGGTTAGAAATCTATTTTAATATTCATTAATGAAGGATCTTTGATCACATCATTCATATCAGCCATAATAGTTACCGTCTTTTTATCGGGCGATAAAATAGCACGGGGGTTAACAACCTTTTTTACGGGTTTTGAGAAGTTAAGTACCAACTTATAAGGCATATCAATCAGCATCGCTTTAGCAGTGGCAAAGGTTGAGGAAGTTTTCTTTAAAAATGCGTTAAACTTATCCTTGTTAATTATGCGATAAAACTTGTGCGGGGTTACATCATAATCATAATAATCCTGCCCGGCTACCAGTTGCTGTGCATCAAATGCTTTAATATTCTTATTATTCCTGGCTACGTTATTAACCTGATTTCCTAATGATATTTTAGAGATATGCTCCAGGTAATATTCCAATTCGGCACTATTCTTTGCCAAATGGTTCACATTAACTTTCATTATGTTTTTGGCAAGGTTCATTTTTACATCAAGCTCGCTGCTTTGCGCCATCTTTACTTCGTCAGGCGTCATTTTCAATTGGGTACTATCCGGCAAGGCACTGTAAAAGTTAAGGGTGGTATCCTTTACCATACCAAATTGCGGTGTTTCGCGTACAGAATCCGTCATCAGGTTCATTAAAACCGATACTGCCCGGCTCATGTCAAACCCGTAAACTACCTTGACTGATCCATCCTCCTTAAAATCATAATGCTCTTCAATATCCACGCATGAGGAGAAGCAAAGCATCATTAAAAGCAGGAAAAGGATGCGTGGGTTTTTCATTAAGGTAAATATAACTGTTTGAGCTGAAAGGAAAAAGGTAAAAGCAGAAAGCAAATCTATCACCCAAATCTCACCTTTCACCCTTCTCCTTTATCCTTTCGCCTCAAAAGCTTACCTTTGCCGCCTATGGCGCACCAGGTTCCGGAAGATGGCACATTGCTTCCTTTAATGGAAGAGTTTTATACGATACAGGGGGAAGGATACCATACTGGTAAAGCCGCTTATTTTATCCGCCTGGGCGGATGTGACGTAGGCTGCCATTGGTGCGACGTTAAAGAAAGCTGGGATGCCGAACTGCACCCACTTACCACTGCCGACCAAATAGTACAAAACGCCCTGCCTCACCCCGGCAAGGCTGTTGTAGTAACCGGAGGCGAGCCATTGATATATAACCTGGATTATTTAACCGCACAGCTTCAACAAAACGGTATTAAAACGTTTATTGAAACGTCGGGTGCCTATCCCCTTTCGGGCCACTGGGATTGGATATGTTTATCACCAAAAAAATTCAAAGCGCCTATGCTGCAGGTATCACAGCATGCTAATGAGTTAAAAGTAATTGTTTTCAATAAATCCGATTTTGAGTTTGCCGAGGATAACGCAAAATTGGTAGGCCCCGGTTGTAAGCTGTATTTGCAACCCGAATGGTCAAGATCAAAAGAAATGACCCCGCTTATAGTTGATTATGTAATGAATAACCCCAAATGGGAAATCTCTTTACAAACCCATAAGTATCTTAATATTCCTTAATATTTGTAACTTAGGATATAAACCCTCCGTATTCATAAATAATGAGGAGAATAGCCCTGTTTATCTTATTGTTTATAGCATCCGCTGCTGTTGATGCACAAACACCATATAGCACTACTGATAAGGATGCTATACAGTTATTTGTGCAAGCCAATCATGCTATTGATGACCATTTGTATGATGAGGCTATTATGAATTTGCAAAAAGCTATTGCTGCAGACAGCAAGTTTGTTGAAGCCTACGCCCAATGGGGAGATGTGGCCCGGTTAAAAAAATATAATACTCAAGCTATAGATGCTTATAAAAAGGTTATTAGTATCAATCCAGACTTTAACCGTGCTATTTACATTAAACTTGGGGAGGTAGAGTTAAACGAGGGGAAATATGATGATGCCAATAAGCATCTGGAAAAATATTTAACCTACCCTAATATCAGCGCGTCAAACCTGGCTACAGCACAAAAATTTTTAAAGGATGCCAGATTTGGTATAGCTGCTATACAACACCCCGTGCCTTTTAAACCCATTAATATAGGCAGCGAAATTAATACGGCCGCTGATGAGTATTCGCCTATTGCTACCGCGGATGAAAAGACGTTAATATTTACCCGGCAGATAAACGGCAATGAAGATTTTTACCAGGCCGATAGGCAAAATACACAATGGCAAACAGCCACTTATTTAAGCGACAGGATCAATACCCCAACCAATAACGAAGGTTCACAATCTATATCGCAAGATGGCAAATATTTGTTTTTTACCGGCTGTAACAGGCCGGATGGTTTAGGTAGATGTGATATATACGTCTCTCAAAAAAAGGGCGATGAATGGGGAAAACCATTTGATCTTAGTCCGCCTATAAATACGTCAGGGTGGGAATCTCAGCCATCCATAAGTGCAGATGGACGTACGTTATACTTTGTGAGCAACCGGGCCGGCGGTTATGGTGGTTATGACATTTGGAAATCAACCCTTACTGCAAAAGGTTGGGGCCAGCCTGAAAATTTGGGGCCTAACATTAATACTGCTTATAATGAGCAATCACCATTTATACATGCCGATAATAATACACTTTACTTTTGCTCAAATGGCTGGCCGGGTATGGGCAACCAGGACCTTTTTGTAAGCCGGTTGGATAACGACGGTAAATGGGGCAAACCAGAAAACCTGGGGTATCCAATTAACTCCAATGGCGATGAAACCGCACTTACGCTAACAGCCGATGGATCAACAGCATACTTTGCTTCCAATAACCTAAAAGGATTTGGCGGATTTGATATTTACACTTTTGAATTACCTACCAAACTGCGCCCGCATGTGGTTACTTATGTAAAAGGAACTGTGAGTGATGCCAAAACCAAACAACCATTGGAATCGGCAGTAGAGATACTGGATCTGCAAAGCACCCAACCTGTTTACCAGGATTATAGTTCGGCAGATAAGGGGGACTTTTTAGCTACATTAACAGCCGGCAAAAACTATGGTCTTAACATTTCAAGAACAGGCTATCTTTTTTATTCCGAGAACTTCTCTCTTGTTGGATACCAGTCAACTGTCCCATTTAATATCAATGTCTTATTAGAACCTATTGAGGTGGGCAACAAAGTGATATTAAAAAATATATTTTTTGACACCAACAAATTTGAATTGAAATCCGAGTCAAAATCAGAACTGCAAAAGCTAATTGAGTTTTTGTTGTTAAACCCTACTCTGCATATCGAAATTTCGGGACATACTGATAATATCGGCAATGACGCACTTAATCAAACCCTATCAGAAAACCGGGCTAAGGCGGTGTATGATTATTTGATTACTAACAAAATAAACCCTAGCAGATTGGTATTTAAAGGCTACGGCAAAACTCAACCCATCGCACCTAACACAGATGATGAAAATAGGAGTAAAAACCGAAGGACGGAGTTTAAGATAATAGCTAAATAGTTATTTAGCCTTAACTACATTAAAGGTTTTCTCACCGTATACCACATCGTCACTGGTAACACCTTGTATAATTATTTTAAACCTACCCGTGATGTCGCTGGTATAAAATGAAAGATCAGTTTCTTTACCTGCTGTTATTTTTTGTAAGTGTTTCCAATAAACAGTTGATACATAATCGGGCTGCGATGGACTAAGCACTTCATAGTCTGAAGGATAAAAATCTACCGCTTCATATATTCCTTTAAAACTAGTTGAATAATCTTTTACAGATTTAATTACGCAACCTGCATATACAGTAGTACTATTTCCTTGAATTCCGGACCTATAAGATTGTCCTTTTACAGGTGTTATATTATCAGATTGGCCACCATGATTGGGGCAATTGAGTACACCATATCTGCATACATAATCGCCACATTCATTTGCACCAAAACCAGGGCTGCCAAAAAATGAATTATCCTTCTTATCTGTTATCTTAACTTCTTTTAGTTGAATAGCATTTTGCATACCTTGTATCTGCATATTAGTTGTGTTTTGCTGAGCAGTTGTGCTGTAATCTTTGTAACTTAATTGGGCAGGCATTCTTTCGTTTATCTTACTATACGGATCTGAAAATTGCAATTTATACTTCTGACTAGCGTTTTCTCCGCCTATCATTAAGTTTATTTTTTTGTTTTTCATAGTGATCATTTCATTATAATCAACAATAAACTTTCCGGTACTGTCTGTTTGCATTGGGTTTAATCCTTCCTGCTTTATCAATATAATAGTTGCCGGCTTCTTTAAAGGTTTATCTGATAGATCAGTAACCGCGCCGTTAAAAATTGGAATATCAAATTGCTTTAAAGGCTCACTACCATGCTTTAACACATCGGTCCATTTATATCTTGACCACCCTTTTATTAATAATACGTTTTCTAAAAACTGCTTATCATCATCTTCATTACCTAAATAGTTTTCCTTTACAGGTAAATCGCCCAGTTGGCTATTCAAATAAAAATAGCTTTCAATATCTATTTTCTTTTTAATTTCTATCCGGTTATCCTGCACAGCAGCTATAGATACCAATGCCATAGCCGATGTATCTTTATTATTCAGTTTGACCTTAATATTTACTTTCTGACGGGTACCAAACTGATCATTGGTATTTATCTGCAATGATTGCTTATGATTATAATGAGCAAAAAATGTACGCTGAGCAAATGGCCGACCAAGACTATCTGTAATAGTTAACTGATTAATTCCCTTAGGTACCTCATTTAAAAGTATTTTTATACGCCTGGCGCTACCATTCATAACAATAGGGGTTGCCGAAAACAATTGCTTATAATTATGCACTAATAAAAATAGCTTTTCGGGTTTAGCATTTTGCAACATAACGCTTAAGGTATCATTTGCTAAAGCATGCTGTACTAAAATTGCTGAGCCGGAAGTTAATATCCCGGGTAGATCATAACGCTTTTCGCTTTGCATCAATTTAACTGCATATCTACTTCCGCCCGCGGGGGTCAATAAAAATTTACCCATCCCATAGCCATTGGTTTCTATAGTATCAACAGCTTTATCATCTTTATAAAGTATTGCTTTAACTTGCAGTGGAGTACCAGCAGTGGTTTTAGCTTCCCAACCTACAATGCACTGTAAATTGCTAGTCAGGTTACCGCCTTCAGGAAAAAAATTGATAACGGGCGCCTGGTTTGCCACAGGTAAAACCATACTAATTTCTTTCTCATCGCCGTTATGTTTTACAGTAACATATAGCTTGTTGTTACCTGGGCTAAGCATTTTTGATGGAATAGTAAATATATATTGCCCGGATGCATCTGTTTTTACCTTACCCGATAACATATGATTGGCAGGACTACCTACATAATAGTTTACCGGCGCATTAGGAAGCAAATCAACAGTCGAAATATTGGCCATTAACCTGACTTTCATTTCGGGAGATGTTATGGCTGTATCAATTGGGCTAAGTGAAGCGGTAAATGTTGCCTGGTTTGCGGTTTTAATGGTTACGGGTTGTTTAAACTTGATATACGGACTACCGTTTAACATCAAATTAGTGTAGGCCACAAGAGTGTAGTTACCTGCTGCCACACTATCTGGAATAAATAGGTTACCAAAGGCCAAACCCTTATCCATAACAAATTTTTCATCCAACACTACTGTGCGGGTGTCATCTTTAATTAAATTGACAATTAATGCCTTATGTTGATTGACTTTTGCGGTATCTAAAAGGTAGGCTGTAAACCAAACATTCTCGTTATTTGAATAGATAGTTTTATCAAAATGCACAAACATTTCAGGAGTGTGATTTCTAATACCATAATTATCAATCTTATTGATCAGGCTATCAATAAATACTGGTCGGTTACCTTGGGCAGAACTATTAGTGGTGCCTAAAAATAAAAAACAAAAAAAAGCAACCATATAGCTATGGTTGCTTTTATATATAGTTTTTTGAATCATAAATAGGTTATAGGTTATAGGTTATAATAAGTAGAACACAAGTTCAACTTTTTACACCTAATTTCCTAATTCCGACATAAATTTTATCCGCATTAATTGAATTTCTTCGCGGGTATAATCATCGCTTCCTAGTTCAACCAATGCATCATCAATAGAGTCTACCTCGGCGGTACGGAAATAATCAAATACCTCCTCCTGCTTATCCTCATCAATAACTTCATCAATAAAATAATTAAGATTAAGTTTAGTGCCCGAGTTAACAATGGTTTCCACCTCTTTTAAAATCTCTTCATATGACAAGCCCTTTGAAGCGGCTATATCATCCAGGTTTAAATGACGGTCGATATTTTGGATAATAAATACCTTAAGTGCCGATTTATTGGCCGCACTCTTGATCACCATATCTACAGGTCGGTCAATATCATTGTCCTCTACGTATTTTTTAATAAGATCAATAAACTGCGCGCCAAATTTTTGTGCCTTTCCAGCCCCTACTCCTGATATTTGTTTCAACTCATCAGTAGTGATAGGATAATGCGTACACATCTCTTCTAACGATGGATCCTGGAACAATACAAACGGCGGTAATCCCTTTTGTTTGGCCATTTTTTTGCGCAGGTCCTTTAGCATTTGCAATAGCTGCGTATCTAAAGCACCACCGCCTTGTTTAGGGCCATCCTCGCCATCATCATCATCGGCAGCTTCAATAACCTGGTTCATAATAAAACGAGCACTATGCGGGTTATCTAAAAACGCGTTCCCTGATTTAGTTAAACGTAATAAACCATATTGATCAATATCTTTTGACAGATAATTATTTAACAGCGCCTGCCTTAATAATGAGTTCCATAAAATAGCACCCTGCTCTTTACCTGATCCAAACCAATCTAATAGATGATGCTCATAGTTATGTACCTGGGGGTTATCCTCGCCCATTAATATACTGATGATGTGATGATCATCAAACTTCTCACCTATCTGTTTTATTAAACTTAATGCTTTATGCAGGTGCTCCTCACCATCAAAATACTGTTTAGGGCCACAACAGTTATCGCACATATTATTACAGCCCGCCTCGTTAAAGTTCTCGCCAAAATAATGGAGCAGTTGTTTACGGCGACAAACGGACGATTCTGCATAGTCAATAACCTCTTTTAATATTTGGGTCCCGATCTCTCTTTCAGAAACCGGTTTATCCTTCATGAATTTTTGAAGCTTGTCAATATCCTTTTGCGAATAGAAGGCAACGCACACACCCTCGCCACCATCACGACCGGCGCGCCCTGTTTCCTGGTAGTAACCCTCCATACTTTTGGGCACGTCATGGTGTATCACATAACGTACATCGGGTTTATCAATACCCATACCGAAGGCTATGGTAGCTACAATAACATCCACATCCTCCATCAAAAACTTATCCTGTGTATCGGCACGTACTTTTGGGTCAAGCCCTGCATGATAAGGCAGCGCTTTAATACCGTTTAATGATAATGCCTCGGCAACTTCCTCTACCTTTTTACGGCTAAGGCAATATACAATGCCCGATTTGCCCGTATTTTGTTTTACAAACTTAACAATCTCTTTGATAACGTTACGCTTGGCGCGTACTTCATAAAACAGGTTGGCACGGTTAAATGATGATTTATAAACCGTTGCATTATTCATCTGCAGGTTCTTTTGAATATCCTGCTGAACTTTAGGTGTTGCAGTAGCTGTTAAGGCTATAATAGGGATGCCTTCACCAATGTTACTGATAACCTGACGTATTTTACGATATTCGGGCCTAAAATCATGCCCCCACTCTGATATACAATGCGCCTCATCAACCGCTACAAACGATACATGATTAAGGCGTAAAAAATCTATATTTTCCTGCTTGGTTAATGACTCGGGAGCAACATACAATAGTTTTGTTTTGCCGCTCAACACATCATCCTTAACACGGGTAATATCCGCTTTGGTTAATGAAGAATTTAAAAAATGTGCTATACTGTCTGATCCGCCAAATGCCCTTAATTGGTCAACCTGGTTTTTCATTAATGCAATTAAAGGTGATATTACTATCGCGGTCCCCTCACTCATCAACGCAGGTAACTGATAACACATTGATTTACCCCCGCCTGTGGGCATAATTACAAACGTATCATTACCTGAAAGTATATTAGTTATAATCGCTTCTTGCTCGCCTTTGAAATTATCGAATCCAAAAAAATTCTGAAGATTATCAAAAAGCGACTTTTGGGCTTCTACCATTATTTATTTTTATGCTTGTTTATTGTAATTTAAAAGTTTAAAGTAACAATTTTTTATGAATAAACGCAGGATTTACTTTAAAATTTTACTTAAATGTTATTAATGCTAAAAAACAATTTGTTTATTTAAGCATTTAATGTTCACAGCACTGCATAGCGCTTAATTATTTAATGCTAAAAGCGTTATTTTAAAAGATTAATATACAAATTTGCAGTGGTTAAAAACCAACAAATATTACATCTATAATGAACAAAAATTATTATGCAATTATTATGGCCGGCGGTATTGGAAGCCGCTTTTGGCCCATTAGCAGATCATCATATCCAAAACAATTTATTGATATACTTGGCACAGGTAAAACACTGATACAAAACACTTACGAGCGTTTTTTAAAGGTTTGCCCAAAGGAAAACATTTATATAGTTACTAACGAAAACTACACCAATTTAGTAAAACAACAGCTGCCTGATATGGCTGATGGCCAGATACTAACTGAGCCTGTTATGCGTAACACCGCGCCTTGCGTAGCTTATGGTTGTTTTAAAATTGAAAGCATAAACCCTAACGCGGCTATTGTAGTAGCCCCTTCTGATCACCTGATACTAGATGAAGCCGGGTTTGTTAGCACTATTGAAAAATCGCTTAAAACAGCTGCAGAAAATAAATGTCTGATAACATTAGGTATTAAACCATCAAGACCTGATACAGGTTATGGCTACATTCAATACACCGATACTACACTAAACAATGATTTTCATAAAGTAAAAACCTTTACTGAAAAACCTACACTGGAGATTGCTAAAACCTTCCTGCAAAGCGGTGACTTTTTATGGAATGCGGGCATCTTTGTATGGTCGGCTAAGGCTATTGTTGATGCATTTGGAACATACCTGCCGGATATGTTTGAAATATTTGCCGATGCACGCGCCCATTACAATACTGATAACGAGCGTAACCATGTTAACCAGGCTTACCAGCAATGTACCAATATATCAATTGATTATGGTATTATGGAAAAGGCGGATAACGTATATGTACTACCATCAGAGTTTGGATGGTCTGACCTGGGTACCTGGGCATCTATTTATGACCTGGCCGAAAAAGATTATGTGGGCAACGCGGTTATCCCGTCAGAAAAGGTGATCATGTATGATTCATCAAACTGTATGGTTAACGTGCCTGATGATAAGTTGGTTATTTTACAAGGTTTGCATGATTACATTGTGGTAGAATCAAATAACACCCTATTAATATGCCCACGCGACCAGGAGCAAAACGTTAAAAAGGTTGTTGCTGACGTGAAGCAGAAATTTGGCACGAAGTATATTTAATCTATTTCCCAAGCGTCATTGCGAGCGTAGCGTGGCAATCTCTACATAGGACAAGAAAATCATTTTTGGTTTTGATTTGCAAGTGCAGAGATTGCCACGCTACGCTCGCAATGACGCTTTATTATTTATTTCCTTGTCTTTATTACCCCCATCTTATACAAACCTATTGCATGAGCGATAATATCCTCTATCAATTCAACAGGTAAGTCTCCCTCGGGATCAATAGGTAATATTTTAATTCTTGATCTATCGCCGGCAACTAATTGCGGATGGTTAAGATGTTTACCCTCAACAAAACCCATATAAAATTCGCCTGTGGCCTTCTTCGTCCAGAAATAAGAAAACATCTTCCCTTTATAGCAAAAGAATGGCATACTGTATTTCCACTCCTGAGTAATAGCCGTATCCTGCTTTAAAATAATATCCCGTAAAGCCAGCATACAGCCCCTATACGGTTCATTTTGCTGCAGGTAAAAATTATCCAATAGAGTTGTCATTATCAGCTATTGTTTTATTAATCAATAAGTTGTAAATTTAATTAAACAATTTTAAACCTCACTTAATTATGGACCCATCATTAATTAACTGGCCTGCAGTTTTGGTTGCGGCATTATCAAGCTTCGCCATTGGAGGCTTATGGTACAACCCTTCGGTATTTGGTAGTGCCTGGATGAAAGATAGCAACCTATCGCAAGAGCAGATAGAAAAATCAAATATGAGTAAAACCTTTGGCTTCGCTGCTCTATTTTCGTTAATAGCTGCGGCTAACCTGGCTGCCTTTTTAGCCCAGCCCGCCACTACAACTACATGGGGCGCTACAGCAGGCTTTTTAGCCGGCATATGGACATTTGCTGCCATAGCTACGCACAGCATATTTGAGCAAAAAAGCTGGCGCCATATTTTTATAAATGGCGGTTATAGCGTTGTTTCTTTAGTGGTAATGGGTGCTATTTTGGGGGCGTGGAGATAAAATATGACTTGATCTCTGATTACTAATCACTAATTACTGCGCGAAGCGTTGCCTTATAGCCTCATACAATATTACCCCCGTAGCTACAGATACATTTAATGATTCAATCTCGCCATACATCGGTATTTTGGCCAGGTGATCTGCTATGCGGATGATCTCGTTGCGTACCCCATCTTCTTCTGATCCCATGACGATGGCTGTTGGCGCGGTATAGTCAGGCTTATACAGATATTCGGTAGTTTTTTCGGTACAGCAAACCAGCTGTAGCCCCGATTCCTGCAAAAACTTAACCGTTTGCATAAAGTTATCATGGCGGCAAACGGGTATTTTATATAATGCCCCGGCGGATGTTTTAATAGCATCAGGGGTTACTTGTGCCGATCCTTTGGCCGGTACCACAATAGCATGTACACCGCAGCACTCGGCAGTACGGGCAATAGCGCCCATATTTCGCACATCGGTAATGGAATCTAAAACCAATATTAAGGGCACCTCCCCTTTTTCATATATGGCCGGGATAATGTCCTCCACCTTTTGGTAAGTAATAGGCGATATAAAAGCAATAACCCCCTGATGATTCTTCATCGTGATGCGGTTAAGCTTCTCCACCGGTACTTGTTGGGCTACTATCTGGTATTCATTCAGCAGGTCTTTTAATTCATTCAACAAGCCACCTCCAATGCCACGCTGTATGTATAAAGATTCAATTTCTTTACCCGAACGGATAGCCTCAACTACTGCACGTATGCCAAATACCACCTGGTTACTTTCACGGGGCTCTCTTGAATTATAGGCCATTTTTTAAACTATTAAATAAGGCAACAAAAGTAGCTATATTAATTGATTTAGCACTTATTGTACTGATAAGGCACTTTGGTATTTTTATTTAATTAACAAAACCAATCTTTATCAACAGGGAGATAACTTTTTGACCATCAGCAGCGTTATTTATATACCAACATCTTGTTAACACTGCAATGTTAATTCTGTGTAGCAAATTAACATTAAAAATAGCCTCGCTTAAATAATATGTTGAGCATTTTTTGATGAACAGGTGGCTTAATTGTATATTTTTGTTTGTATGACTTTTGAGAACGACACACCCTTTAACAAGCCGAATACGAACGAACGTAGAAGCCGGATAACCAACCCTACCCCTTATAGCGGATTAGGTAAATTACCCCCACAGGCAACTGATTTGGAAGAAGCCGTTTTGGGCGCGTTGATGTTGGAAAAAGATGCCTTATCATCAGTAATTGATATACTTAACCCTGAGGTTTTTTACAGGGATAATCATAAAAAGATATTTAATGCCATCAGGGTTTTGTTTGAAAAAACATCCCCAGTGGATATATTAACCGTTACCGCGCAGCTACGCAGCCAGGGTGAGTTGGAAATGATTGGCGGAGCCTATTACATTACAGAGTTAACCAATCGTGTAGCATCTGCCGCCAATATTGAGTACCACTCGCGTATCATTATTCAAAAATTCATTCAGCGCGAGTTGATCCGCATATCAACAGAGGTAATTAACAGCGCCTATGAGGATACTACGGATGTTTTGGACCTGTTAGATAAAGCAGAGAAAAACTTGTTTGATATCGCACAAAACAACCTTCGCCGCGATTCGCGTAAAATGGATGATTTGTTGCATGAAACATTAAAAGAAATTGAGGCGCTTAAGGATAAAAAAGACGGTTTAACCGGCGTGGCCTCGGGCTTTACTGACCTGGACCGCATGACCTCTGGCTGGCAAAAATCTGATTTGGTTATTATCGCGGCTCGTCCGGCAATGGGTAAAACGGCATTTGTACTAACCTGCGCCCGTAATGCCGCGGTTGATTTTGCAAAACCTGTTGTCGTTTTCTCGCTGGAGATGTCATCAGTTCAATTGGTTAATCGTTTGGTATCAGGTGAGACAGAAATTGAACAGGAGAAAATTCGTAAAGGTACTTTAGAAGAATGGGAATGGCAGCAGATACACTCAAAAATTGGCCGTTTAGAGCAAGCGCCATTGATCATTGATGATACCCCTGCACTAAATATATTTGAGTTCCGCGCTAAGTGCCGCCGTTTAAAATCACAGCATGATATCCAGTTGATCATTATCGATTACCTGCAATTGATGCAAGGCAAAAGCGCCGATGGCAAAGGCGGCGGTAACCGTGAGCAAGAAATTGGTAGTATATCAAGAGCGCTTAAATCAGTAGCTAAAGAGTTAAACGTTCCGGTGATTGCTTTATCGCAATTAAGCCGTGCGGTAGAGAGCCGCCCCGGAGGTTCAAAACGCCCAATGCTTTCGGATTTACGTGAATCCGGTTCTATTGAGCAGGATGCAGATATGGTATTGTTCCTGTACAGGCCGGAGTATTATGGCTTGGATGTGGATGAAGACAACAATCCAACACAAGGTGTGGGCGAGGTAATTATAGCCAAACACCGTAATGGCGAAACCGGCAGGGTACGCTTGAAATTTGTGGGTAAATACGTGAAATTCCAGGATCTGGATCAAGGGGATTCATTCCCTGAAGCGGCAAGTCCGTTTGCAGGTTTAGCCCCATCACAGGATTTTGATAAACCAAGCAACTTTATCATTCGTCCATCCCGTATGGATGATATAGATGATGAGCCTCCGTTTTAGTACATGAACACAAAGAAGATCTTATTAGTATGCCTATTTTTGTTAAGCACAGGCTTAATAATGGCTCAAACCGAGAAGAGATATAAACCTGCAGACTATAATCCCGCATCTTATCCGCTATATGCAACTATTCTTCACTTGGACAGTATTTATTTTGACACCTACAATACTTGCAACCTGGAAAAGATGAGTGCGTTAATGTCTGACTCCCTGGAGTTTTACCATGACCAAGGCGGACTTTCCACCTCTAAAAAACAGACGATTGAAGGTGTTAAAAATAATATTTGTGGCAAAGTAACCAGAGAATTGGTAAAAGGCAGTGTTGAAGTTTATCCGATCAAGGGGTTTGGAGCAGTTGAAATTGGCTATCATACTTTCCGTAACAATACCGAACCTAAAGGTTTGATATCTAAACCTGATAAGTTTATCATCATATGGCAGTTTAAAGATAACAACTGGAAAATTACTCGGGTTGTAAGCTTACACTAACCAAAGCTTTTGTTAGTTGACGACTAAAATATCAGCCCCAACACCACCCCGATCAATATCACGAATGGGGTTTTTATTTTGGTGAATTTTAGCAGCAGGAATGCGCCTATCATAATTACATAAGCCAGCCAATCATCAAAAAATGGGCGCACCAACAATATGGTTGCTGTGGCCATAAAACCTACCGCAACAGCATTAATACCGCTCAACGAGTTTTTTATACGGGTTATTTTTTTCAGGTCATTCCAAAACGGAACGATGAATAATATCAATATCAATCCCGGCAGGTTAATGCCTATTACCGCTATAATGCTGCCTAGTATCTGTCCCCACATGCCGAAGCCATTATTACCTAATGCCATCCCACCTAAAAAAGAGGTGAATGAAAAAGTGGGTCCCGGCAAAGCCTGTTGTAAGGCGTAACCCGATAAAAATTCGGAACTGGTGAGATAATGCTTAAGTTCTACAAACTCAGTATACATCAGTGGTACCAAAACCTGTCCCCCACCGTGTATAAGTATACCGTTACGGTAAAAATTCTCAAATAAACGTATAGGCAAACTAAACGGCGAGCTACGGTTTATAACCGCTCCTAAAGCAGCAAATGCCAGTAATATACCTAAAAAATAAGCTAACTTGATTGGATTGGTGTTGGCAAACAGCTTTACGCGCAATTCGTTTTCCTGGGGTTGTGTTTCTAATGCTGATGATATAATGCCCCCCAATAAAATTAAAATAGGGAAAGCGTAAGGATTCTGCAATATCAGCGTAACTAATAATGACCCAATGGCCAGCATGGTGCTGACACGAGTTTTTAAAAACCGCGAGGCAAATGTATAGGTTGCATAAGCTACAATACCTACCGCTATTGGTTGTACAAAACGTAAAACCCCGCTAACTACATCATGATTAGCAAACATTTTATAACTAATAGCCGCCACACCCATAATTGTAGCTGATGGCATTACCCATATTAAAAAGGTAATTATTGCCAATCGCAACCCGCCTACCTTCCAGGCAATGCCAATCAAAGTTTGGGTTGATGACGGGCCGGGAAGTATTTGCGCAAGTGCGTTCAGTTCCATCAACTCGTCTTCGGTGACGTAGTTGCGTTTTTCTACAAATTCGCGCAACAAAATGGCAATATGCGCCTGCGGTCCGCCAAATGCACTAAACGTGTACAGCAGAACATCCCGCATAAATAGAAAATCGCGTTTTTTCATATCAATCTATGTCATTTCGAAACGCAGTGAGAAATCTTAAACGTGCTACATATCAAGCGTATAAGATTTCTCCTCGTACCTCGTTCGAAATGACAAGATAATTTATTTCTTAATAATCGTCATCTTCCTCATAACCAATTGCCTCGCGGTATACCGTTTGCAATTCAGCAAATGCATGGTTGTCACGCTTTTCTTTAGTTATTTGCATCCCCTTCTCATAAATATTTATAGCATCCTGCTTACGGTTAAGGGCTTCGTACAATTTACCTAAATGATAATAGGTACCTGTATAATTGGGATGATTGTTTACCAGGTCCTCATAATAACTTAACGCCTTATCTGTTTCATTTAAACGCAAATACTCAGTTGCCAGCGCGTATTTTAAAAATTCGTCATTTGGTTCATTCTGTATAAACTCCAACAGCTTGGCTAATCTGTTCATCTCCATTTTAAACTCTCTCTTTTTTAACTAAATTTGCTTCAACAATCAATTGAGCCCTCGGGTACAATTACAAATTGAAACAATATAAAACAATTTAGCACCCGATACCTTCATTATCA
>CAZGBN010000034.1:0-34952 GCA_964524015.1 uncultured Mucilaginibacter sp.
CGTGCAGGTAAAACAGGTGTATCTATTGCCATTGTTAACGCTAAAGAATTAGGCAAAATACGCCAGATAGAACGTGTTATAGGTAAAAAGTTTGTAAAGGCTGAAATACCTACCGGATTTGATGTTTGCGAGAAACAATTATTCTCTATTGTTCATAAAATACACGATGTAGAGGTTAACGAGCAGCAAATTGAACAATATATTCCACGTATAATGGAAGAGTTCAAGGATTTTAGCAAAGAAGATTTTATTAAACGTTTTGCATCTATCGAGTTTAATCGCTTCTTAGATTATTATAAAAACGCACCTGATTTAAATGCTCCTGTAGAAGAGGGCCGTTATGAAAGAAGTGAGCGCGGTGAGCGTGGCGAACGTTCAAGCCGTGGCGACCGTGACGGTGGTGGTAAATCAGAATATACTCGTTTATTTATCAACTTAGGTTCTGTTGACGAGTTTAACCGCGGCGATCTGTTAGGTTATATTTGCAACAACGGCAAAATTAGCGGACGCAGCGTTGGTAAGATTGACGTTAAAGGTGTGTTCTCTTTCTTTGAAGTACCTCATGGTGATGTGGAGACTGTAATGAACAACTTTAAAGGTGTTGATTTTAAAGGACGTGATGTAAGAATAGAAGTATCTGGCGAAGGTACCAGCAGCAGTCGTGGTGGCGATCGTCGTGAAGGCGGTTATCGCGGTGGTGGTGATCGTCGTGAAGGTGGTTACCGTGGCGGCGACAGACGCGATGGCGGTGGCTATCGTGGTGGCGACAGACGTGAAGGCAGTGCACCACGTGGCGAAAGAAGCAGTAGTGGAAGTGGTTTCCGTGATTTTTCAGGCAAACGCCGCGAAGATCGCCCGGAACGTCGCAGAAGATCTTAATTAAAGTTCTTAAATATAAAAAGCCTCCTACCTTAACAGGTAGGAGGCTTTTTTAGATACATTTTTAACTAATTAAATTAAACCAGGTTATGGTTTTGTTGTCCTCATTTGTGCTTTAGTAATAAATTGGCGATGTCCCTTTTTATCTACATAGAAGTATTTGTCATACTCATCAATGTAAACTAACTCCCCTGTTAAAGCCCAATGACCTTCGTAACGTTTATTGGCAACAGCTGCCGCGCCTTTAGATGCAAGTTCGGATGTTTTATTACCTACCTTTTTTGCAGTCTTTGCGGTAGTCTTACCCACTTTTGTAGCGGTTTTATCTATCTTTTGGCCAAGTGTGGTATCGCGGGTTTGTGCTTGTACTTGTGCAGCGGCAAAAATTCCTGATGCCAGCAATGCAACTTTAATCATGTTTTTCATCGGTTCGTATATATTTTATACTAACCTTAACACAATTTTTCTGCCAAATTTTTCATTTCGATATAAGGGTTGTGTTTTTGGTATAAAACAGCATAAACCGCATCGCATATAGGCATATCTACATTGTACTGTTTATTAACCTCGTGCAGGCAATTTACTGCATAATAACCTTCGGCAACCATGTTCATCTCTAACTGGGCCGATCTAACCGTATAGCCCTTCCCTATCATATTCCCAAAGGTACGGTTACGGCTAAATTGCGAATACGCCGTTACCAACAGGTCGCCCAGGTAGGCCGATTCTTTGATATCCCTGTCAATAGGGTGAACAGCAGCTACAAAGCGTTCTAACTCGCGTATAGCATTTGATATTAATACCGACTGAAAGTTATCACCATAGCCAACTCCGTGACAAATACCGCTGGCTATAGCATATATATTTTTTAATACCGCACCGTATTCAGTACCGTATATATCATCAGATACAATGGTTTTAATATACCGGGTGTTGATCATGGCTGCAAAATCTGTAGCCAGGTCATTATCCATGGAGGCAATAGTAAGATAAGATAGTTTCTCTAAAGCTACCTCCTCTGCGTGGCATGGCCCGCTTATTACCGCGAAATGATCAAACGGGATATTATAATGTTGATTTAAAAACTCAGCAATGATCTGGTTCTCATCAGGTACAATGCCTTTTATAGCAGATACTATTTTTTTTCCTGTCAAGTCATCAGCGGATACACCCGCCAAAGCTTCTTTTAAAAATGCGGCAGGTACATTTAATAGTATGATATCGGCTAGTGTAACCAATGCTTTAAGGTCTGTAGAAATGTTTTGCGCTGGCAGCTTAACTTCAACCGAACTTAAATAATTAGGGTTATGACCAATTTTCTGTACATGTTCAACCGTTTCTTGGTTACGCATCCACCAAAAAATTTCTTTCTCTACCGTGTTATCCCCCAGCATTTTGATGTTAGCCGTAGCCCAGCTTCCACCACCAACTACTAATATCTTATTCACTTTTTGCACGGGGCAAAGTTAGTAAATGTGCGGATAAGTAGATGTGCAGATATGCAGATGAAAATAAAACAAAAAAGGCCAACCTTTCGGTCAGCCTTGTAATATCATGCAAGGGGCATGTTTTTATTTATTATCTGTAGAGAACAATTTCGATTTATCTACCTTCTCCACCTCTGCTTTGTCTTTTAAAGTTTTAGATATTGCCGGGTATGGTGCAGATACCACTTCATCACCGGCCTTAAGGCCTGATAATATTTGGATATAAGTATCATCCTGTATACCTGTGGTTACCTCGGTTTGCTTTACCGTGCCGTTGTTGTATATAAATACATATTCTTTTACCGGCTCGTTGCTGATAGTCTTTTTCTCTTCTTTTTGAGGACCATCCGCTTTTTCTTTTGCTTTCTCCTCTTTTTTATCATCGCGGGTAGTTACCGATTGGATAGGCACAGATAATGCTTTAGTATGATTAGTTTTAATATCAACTGTAGCGGTTAATCC
Source organism: uncultured Mucilaginibacter sp. (assembly GCA_964524015.1). Lineage (GTDB taxonomy): Bacteria > Bacteroidota > Bacteroidia > Sphingobacteriales > Sphingobacteriaceae > Mucilaginibacter. The sequence continues at coordinate 2,829 of CAZGBN010000034.1, forward strand.
CGGGCGAAAAGGTGAAGATTTGGTTCCTTTGGTCAGATCTGCATATGATTTTGCATCAATACGTACTTTAACCGTAAAATTGGTTACTTGGTCGGCATTGGTACCTACTACGTTAGCCGAGCTCCCTATCTCCATTACCGTTCCATCAAACTTTTTACCCGCAAAGGCATCTACCTCAATTTTTGCCGAATCGCCTAAGGTTATACGGTTGATATCATTCTCGTTCACATCCACATTAACATCCATCATACTTAGATCAGATATGGTCATGATCTCGGTACCTGCAAATTGAGCGGTACCTAACACACGCTCGCCTAATTGTATGGATAATTTAGATATTACCCCATCAACCGGTGAATAAATGGTTGTTTTTACCAGGTTATCACTAGCTTCCTTAACAGTTGCTGCTGATTGTGCCAATCCAAATTTTGAACCTATAACACTTTGTTTAGCTGCTTCTAACGAAGCTTTTGAGCTTTCATAACTAGCTTTAGCAGCATCATACTCTGATGCGGTTAATACTTTCTTTTCAAATAACTCCTTACTGCGTTTATAAGCTGCCGATTGATTTTCAAAATTTGCTTCGGCTTGCTTTAGCATTTGCGAGGTATTACCCACATTGGCTTTTTGCGAATTGTATGATGCCACCGCACGCTCGTAACCTGATTTTAATATATCAGGGCGTATCTTACATATCAGTTGACCCTTTTTAACAATATCACCCTCTTTTACCGGCAACTCTACCACCTCGCCTGATACCTCAGGGCTTATTTTAACCTCCACGTGCGGTTTTATTTTTCCGCTGGCAGATACGGTCTCATTAATGTCTCTTACTTCGGCCTTTTCGGTTGCTACTTGTGTTTTCTTGGGTTTACCTATTATGCCTGTAGCCTTGCCTACTATCAGCAATACAACAACTACGCCAAGCGTTATCAGGATATATTTTGTAGATTTTTTCATGATTCGATTCAAAAAATTTTAAAGTGATATAGGGTTACCCAAATAATAGTCAATTACCTTACTTCTGAATATTACAGTATACTGTGCCTGTATCATATCATTTTGCGCTTTGTTATAATTGGTAAGCGCGGTATTGTAATTTAAAGTGTTTACCAAGCCTACATTAAAGCGCTGTTGGGTAACATTTAAAGCGTCCCGGTTAGCTTCAAACGTTTGTGTTGCTGATTGATATTGCTTGGTAGCTGCCTGCAGATCAAGCACTGCCTGTATAATAGTTTTACTTAAAGTATTGCGTGCCACCTGGGTGGTTAATTCGGCATTTTGATAATTTAATTTGGCCTTACGCACATTGGTATGTGCCTGGAAACGATTAAAAATAGGTATTTGCAAACTAACGCCTATTGATTGGTTAAAGTTATTGCCAAACTGGTTCACAAACGGATAAGGTGCAGAAATTGGTTGCGAAAATGGTGCTTGTACTAACTGCCCGGTACCTTGTACTGTACCAATAGTTTGTAATGTTGGCGCAGTTTGACCTATAATTTGTGTAGCTGCATTTGAATAATTTGAAGACAGGCTACCAAACAAAGACAAGGTAGGCAGATAAGTGCCTTTTGCTATTTTGATAGATTGGGCCGAAGACAATTGCCTTGACAATGCAAGCTGAACATCCGGATTAACATTCATAGCCGTTTTAATAACTTCGTTGGCATCATACAAAGTAGTAATATTGGTTAGCCTACTGATGTCTGGTTTTTCAATGATAATATCCGTATTAGGATTCATTTCCATCAATTGCTTTAAAGTCAAAATACTCAGATCCAATTGGTTTTGGGCCGTGGTTAAATTATAATTAGCTATAGAAACCTGTGCCTTTGCCTGCGAAAGATCTGCCAGGGTTTGGTTACCTACATCAAAACTAATTTGAGTTCTGTCTAACGTTTGTGTGGCAATATCTATTTGCTGTTTAGCTGCTGTTACTAAATCCTGGTTGGTTAATATTTGTAAATAGGTAACTACTACGTTAAGTATCAGATCATTTTTTACCTTATTGGTACTACTTTTACTTACATCAAGCGCCAGTTTGTTTTGCAATACCTGGTTGTGCAACTGTCCGCCCTGGAAAAGAGTAAGCTGCAATGATGCCGATCCGCTAACATAAAATGAGGACCTGTTAGCAAATACATATTGGCCCGGCACCGGACTACGGCCAAAATTATAACCTGCCTGCGGGCTGGCATTTAAGCTGGGTAGTTGGTTGTTTTTTGATTGGGTATAATCTTCTGCCGCTAATAATTCATTTACAAGCGCTTGCTTTATACTCAAATTATTTACCAGGGTACGTTCAACCGCCGCCTGGAGGGTAATTTTTTCCTGCGCGTTTGCGGCAAAACTTATGGCAAACAATAACAAGATAATAAATGCTCCTGCTTGTTTAAACTTTATAAAAAATTGTTTCATAAGGGGGTTAATGTACAATAGTTTCAGATTTTGGTATTAGCTGTTATCTTTGAACAATAACCCACTCTTTACTATCGAAATATCTCAAATATACTAATAATACTAAAATGTACCTGGTAAAAACTCCCTGGCTGTTAAAAAAGCTATACCCTCAACTTACATGGGGTATGCGCAAAGGCAGCCGTTGTATATACCTTACTTTTGACGATGGACCCATACCTATTGTTACACCGTGGGTGTTAAATATTTTACAGCAACACAATGCCAAAGCCACATTTTTTTGCATTGGCGATAATGTAAATAAGCACCCTGATGAATTTAAACAGGTAGTAAGCGCCGGCCATGCTATTGGCAACCATACTTACAATCATTTAAGAGGATGGGATACCGATGATAAAACCTATCTGCAAAATTTTTTATTGGCTGATGAACAATTAAACACCAAATTGTTCCGCCCGCCTTATGGACGCATCAAAAGATCACAGATAAAATTATTAAAACAGGCCAGGCCCGGGCTGAATATTGTGATGTGGGATATACTCAGCGGAGATTTTGACACCACCCTTCAACCTGAAAAATGCCTTCAAAATGTAATTAAACATACTAAAGATGGCTCTATTGTAGTTTTTCACGATAGTATTAAGGCTTTTGAAAGGCTGCAATATGTTTTGCCAAAGGCGATGGAATATTGGAGTAAAGAAGGGTATACATTTAAAGCTTTTTAATATGTTTTAATTTATATTTAGTTAAAAGTAAGCCTAATGCGATTTATAGGAAACCGATTACGGGATAAAGTCTTATTGTTTTATATAAGAAGAGTACCCAACCATCCATCAAAAATCAGATTTGTCAACTGGATAAACGATTGCTGCTTCAATAACAATGTACAGGTTAAAAGTGAAACCGGCTCGATTCATTCGCTATCTACGAAAGAATATATTGGGCATCAAATTTTATTCTCTGATGCTTTTGAACCCATTACATTGTTAAAATGTAAAGAAATATTAAGCTCAGGAGGCAATTTTATTGACATAGGTGCTAATGCGGGGTTACACAGTTTATACGTAAGCCAGCTTAATAATGTAAACATTTATGCTATTGAGCCATCAGCAGTTAATTTTACAACTCTATTATCAAATATTTTATTAAATAATACTAAAAATATTCATCCAATTAATATTGGGTTAGCGGAAGAAGACTCTTTTAGCTACTTAGGAAACCAATCGCCAACAAATTCAGGTACAGTTAAAATATTTGATAATAATACCGCAAACAATTCTTATATGATCAGGCTAACCACGTTAGCCAACTTGGTAAAGAAATTAAATCTATCTTCTATTAAATTAATTAAAATTGATGTGGAAGGTTTTGAGATGTCTGTTTTGAGGTTTTTTCGGCAAGAGCGAAATACTACCTGAAAATATCATCATGGAATTTAATCCAGGTTATGATACCAGGTATACTGCCATTGAGTGTATAGATTACTTCAAAAAATTAGGTTATAATTTTTATACTATTTCCGGTAACCCCTATAAATTAAACGACCAATTGCAGGAAGATAATTTATGGCTTCGAAAAGACTAATTCAATAAGTTATTTAGAATACATCCAAATAACATTTGACACAAGGGCGATTGCCTTATTACCCCTAATTTTTGTAAATTCGCCCCACTAGTATAATTGCGGTCAAAAAAGTCGCTTTTATTATCCTTTTACCCATAAAATCAATACAATGGCTTTTGATTTAGATATGATCAAAAAAGTTTACGACCGCTATAGCAGCCGCATTGCTGCTGCACGTACAGCGACAGGTAAACATCTTACATTAACAGAAAAAATATTATACGCTCACCTGTCTGAAGGCGAAGCTAAACAAGCGTTTGGGCGCGGTGTTGACTATGTTGACTTTGCACCAGACCGTGTAGCTATGCAGGATGCTACGGCGCAGATGGCTTTATTGCAGTTTATGCAAGCGGGCCGCCCACAGGTTGCTGTGCCATCTACGGTGCATTGCGATCACTTGATACAAGCCAAAATTGGCGCTACCGAAGATCTGAATACCGCCAAAGATGTAAATAAAGAAGTTTATGATTTCCTGGCTTCGGTATCTGATAAATATGGCATTGGTTTCTGGAAAGCAGGAGCAGGCATTATTCACCAGGTGGTTTTAGAGAACTATGCGTTCCCGGGTGGGATGATGATAGGTACCGACTCGCACACGCCAAACGCAGGTGGTTTAGGTATGATAGCGATAGGTGTTGGTGGCGCCGATGCGTGCGACGTGATGGCAGGCTTGCCTTGGGAACTTAAATTCCCTAAACTGATTGGTGTTAAATTAACCGGAAAATTATCCGGCTGGACATCAGCTAAAGACGTTATATTAAAAGTTGCCGGTATATTAACCGTAAAAGGTGGTACAGGCGCTATTGTTGAATATTTTGGCGAAGGCGCTCAGTCGCTTTCGGCAACAGGTAAAGGTACCATTTGTAACATGGGTGCCGAGATTGGGGCTACTACATCAATTTTTGGTTATGATGAAAAACAGGAAGCTTATCTACGCGGAACAAAACGTGCGGATATTGCTGATGCTGCCAATGCCGTAAAAGAACACTTAACCGGAGATGCTGAGGTTTATGCCAATCCTGAGCAATATTTTGACCAGGTTATTGAGATTAACCTGAGCGAATTGGAGCCGCATGTAAACGGTCCGTTTACACCTGATTTGGCCTGGCCTATATCAAAATTTGCAGCAGCAGTTAAAGAGAACAACTGGCCACCGGTATTAGAAGTTGGCTTGATAGGTTCATGTACCAATTCATCTTACGAAGATATTACCCGTTCGGCCTCTATTGCCCAACAGGCAATTGATAAAAATTTAAAAGCTAAAGCCGAGTTTACCATAACCCCGGGATCAGAACTGGTGCGTTATACTGTTGACCGTGATGGTTATTTAGATACTTTTGGTCAAATGGGCGGTGTGGTTTTGGCTAATGCTTGCGGCCCTTGTATTGGCCAATGGGCACGTCATACTGACGACCCTACACGCAAAAACTCTATCATCACATCGTTTAATCGCAACTTTGCTAAACGCCAGGATGGTAACCCTAATACCCACGCATTTGTGGCATCGCCAGAGATTGTTACCGCATTTGCAATTGCAGGCGACTTGACCTTTAACCCATTGACTGACTATTTAACCAACGCCAACGGGGAGCAAGTTAAATTTGATGAGCCAAAAGGTATTGAGATGCCGGTAAAAGGCTACGCGGTTGAAGATGCCGGCTACCAGGCACCTGCCGAAGATGGCAGCCAGGTAACGGTTAAGGTTGATCCTAACTCGGCACGTTTACAATTATTGGCACCGTTTAGTCCCTGGGAAGGTACAGATATTAAAGGCTTAAAATTATTGATCAAAGCCAAAGGCAAATGTACAACCGACCATATATCAATGGCGGGCCCATGGTTAAAGTTCCGCGGCCATTTGGATAACATTTCAAACAATATGCTGATAGGCGCTATTAACTACTTTAATAACAGTGCCGATAGCGTTAAAAATGCGATAACCGGCGAATATGGCCCGGTACCTGCTACCCAGCGCGATTATAAAGCACATGGCATAGGCAGTATTGTTGTAGGCGACGAAAACTATGGTGAAGGTTCATCTCGTGAGCATGCCGCTATGGAACCGCGCCACTTAGGCGTACGTGCCATATTGGTAAAATCATTTGCCCGTATACACGAAACCAACCTTAAAAAACAAGGCATGCTGGCAATCACCTTTGCTGATAGTAACGACTACGAAAAGATACTAGAAGATGATAAAATAGATATTACCGGCTTAACTGAATTTGCACCGGGCAAACAATTAACTGTAGTATTACATCACCAGGATGGTACGGTGGATAGCTTTGCTGTTAACCATACCTACAACGCTCAGCAAATTGAGTGGTTTAAAGCAGGTGGTGCATTAAATATCATCCGCAGGCAAATGGCTTAATACGCTAAAAGCAGAAAGAACAAAAACGCCCCTTCATCTTGGAGGGGCGTTTTTATTTAGTCATAATTTTAGGTTGATATATTAAAGGGCAACATTATACGTTGATAATGCGTACTAAGCCTCTATCCAATTTGATACATATACTTCAAAAACATATATTTACATTTGCAACAAAATTAATTTTACCGTAAATAGATTAAATGAGATTTACATTATTACTTGCTTTTTGTATCATAAGCATTTCAGCATCTGCCCAGTTCTGGCAAAAAAAAGATAAAACACGTTATCCATTATTAAATGAGGCTACTTATGTATCGGCTACCTCTATTTCGGCTGCTACAAAAATACACAAGCCTAATGTAGTTATGTTTGCTTTAAATCGTCAGGCTTATCCGCTTGATATAGCCGAAGCCTTGTTACTTAAAGAGGCCAAACATCATATGCGCTTTAGGGAATATACTACAGCAAGTACTGATTTTAATACGCTGGCTAAATTATATGTGGTAGCAAAACGCTTTTCGGAAGCTAAATGGTTTTTATTGCAAAGTAACACCATAGCCAAACGCGAAAGTAATGACAAACTTACTATTGCTAATTTATTAGACCTTGCTACCATAAAAGCCGCCACAGGTGAACTGGCTTTAGCACGTACCGACCTGAAAGAAGCACATGACCTGGCCAGCTCAAAAGGAATGAACACCGATTTAGTAGAAATTGATAAACTAAGTAACGAGATTGAATTAAAGAACGGTAGTGCATCATTTGCTAAAGCGGAGTTAAAATATGCCGCGGCAATAGAAGCTACCAAGAAGGTAAAAGCTCAATAATTTACTTTTATAATATCTTAATAAAGTTCTGCGTTTTATAAAACATTGAAATATTATTGTAATATTATTATATCGAAGCAACAAGGCAAGCTTTTTGCGTGTTGATTTATTACATTAGTAAATTATTGTATACTTAAAATTGATGTTATTTTTCACCCCTGATTTAAAGACCGTTAAAGATATGTTGAAGCGATTTTATTTTGTGTTGGTACTTGGTGCCGCACTTGCCTGTAACGCTGCCCCTTCAAAACCCATTATAGTACCGGGGGTTACCAATTTGGAACCTACCACCCAGCAAAGTACCGCTTGCAAAGCAGTAGCCAGCTTAATATCAAACAGCAACTATAAAAAAGTACCCCTTAATGATTCGTTGTCAATAGTTATTTATAACCGTTTTATTAAAAGTTTGGATGAAAACCGTAATTATTTATTAGCATCAGACATTACTGATTTTGAGAAATACAAAACCACTTTAGATGATGATATTAAAAATGGCAACCTGAATAATGTATTTTACATTTTCAATGTTTTTCAAAAAAGACAGCTGGAAAGAACAAACTATGCCATATCACAGATAAATAACAATTTTGATTTTAGTAAAAATGAAACGTTTATTTATGACCGTGAAAAATTGCCATGGTCAAAATCTGTAGATGAATTAAATACAGACTGGACAAAGCGTATAAAATATGAGTTGCTTAATTTAAAATTGGCTACTCCTGATATGGTTAAAAACAGGGAAACGTTAACTAAACGTTATCAAACCCGTTTACAACAGATAAACCAAACACAAAATGATGATGTATTTCAATTGTTCATGAGTTCATTTACTGAGGCAATTGACCCGCACACTGCTTACTTAAATTCATCAAACGCGGCACAATTTAACATTGAAATGTCTCGGGCATTAGAGGGAATAGGTGCAACCTTAGAAACTAAAAATGAATATATCACTATAAAAACTTTGGTAGTGGGCGGCCCTGCCGACAAAAGCCACCAACTTAACAATGGCGACCGAATAATTGGTGTAGCACAAGGTAAAGAAGGTGAATTTCAAGATATTATAGGCTGGCGTATTGATAACGCTATTAAGTTGATTCGCGGTACTAAGGGCACGTTAGTTAAATTAAAAATATTACCTCAAGGCAAAACTGCCGCTGATAAACCAAACATAGTTGAAATTGTACGCGAAAAAATTGTGTTACAGGACCAACTGGTTAGAAAAGAAACCCGTACCTATAACAGCAACGGCAAAACTTATAAAATAGGTATTATTAATGTGCCGGCTTTTTATAACGATTATGCTGCTTCAAGATCAGGAGAAAAAAACTACCATAGCACAACACGTGATATGAAGCTGGTATTAGATTCATTACGAAATGAAAATGTAGATGGTATAGTAGTTGACCTGCGCGAAAATGGCGGCGGTTCATTATCAGAGGCTATTTCGCTTACCGGCTTATTTATAAAAACGGGCCCTGTTGTACAGGTGCGCGATGACCGGGGACGCATAGAGGTTGATACCGATGATGACCCAACAGTTGTTTATAGCGGCCCAATGGCAGTGTTAACTGATAGATTTAGCGCGTCAGCATCTGAAATATTTGCCGGTGCCATACAAGATTATGGCCGTGGTATTGTAGTAGGTACGCAAACCTATGGCAAAGGAACGGTACAAAGCCCTATTGATCTGGATAGGATAATTCAGCGTTCAATTGGTGATAGATTAGCCGCTATTACTGGCGGAGGTAGCCAAAAAGTAAGCGTCGGTAGTGGTGAAAGCAGTTATGGCCAATTGAATCTAACCATCGCTAAATTTTATAGAGTAAGTGGCGGTTCAACCCAACATAGGGGTGTAGTTCCAGATATCGCGTTCCCATCTGTAATACCATTGGATAAATACGGTGAAGACACTGAACCATCTGCCTTACCTTATGATGTTATACCAAAAAGTGATTATGTTAAAGTAGGTGATCTTACTGCAGCTATCCCTCAGCTAACCAAAATGCATCAGCAACGCATGAGCGAGAATACTAACTATAAGTTATTACTGCAAGACATTGCTGATTATAAAAAAAGTGAGAACGAAAAAAGTGTTACTTTAAACGAGCAGCAACTAAAAAAACAACGCGAAGCGGATGAGAAAAAAACATCTGAGCGTGAAAAATTACGTCTTACAGCATTAGGTCTACCTGCACCTATTAAAAATTCAAAAGTTAAAACTAAAAATGATTTGGACTTTTTGAAATTTGAAGCAGGGCAAATATTAATAGATTACATGAATTTGGGCGACAAATACACCCGTATTGACAAATCAAATTTAATTGACCATACTGTTAAACCTCAATTTTAGTATTTTAAAAGGACAATGATATAAAGATCCCGGCCGCAAGCCGGGATCTTTGCGTTTAAAACCAATTGCATTTATTACCGTTTATTAAGCATGGCTAAACAACCGCTGCTTGAATTTACCGACAAGGGTATATACTGCGCACAGGGCAAGTTTTATGTTGATCCCTGGAAACCGGTTGATGATGCCATAATAACCCACGCGCATTCTGACCATGCCTATTGGGGACATAAGCACTACCTGGCTCACCATCTATCAAAAGAAGTATTGCTTTATCGCTTAGGCAACATACAACTACAAACAGCAGAATATGGCAAAACGGTAATGAAAAATGGCGTTAGTGTTTCTTTATTTCCTGCCGGACACGTAATTGGTTCAGCACAAATACGGGTGGAGTACAAGGGCGAAGTTTGGGTGGTATCCGGCGATTATAAAACAGAGGATGATGGCATATCAACCCCGTTTGAACCGGTTAAATGCCATCACTTTATATCCGAGTGTACGTTTGGTATGCCGATTTATCAATGGAAGCCGCAAGTGCAAATATTTGATGAAGTAAACAGTTGGTGGCGCAGCAATGTAGCCAATGGTTTAGCTACCGTAATTGTAGGTTATTCGTTAGGTAAAGCACAACGCATTTTACAAAATTTAGATCTGTCTATCGGCAAAGTTTATACTCATGGCGTAATTGAAAATACCAATGAGGCCTTGCGCCGTAATGGCATCATATTAAATCCAACCATCAGGATAACACCTGAGACACCAAGAGAAGAAATTCGTAAAGGAATAGTTATTGCCCCGCCATCATCCGTAGGTACACCCTGGATGCGTAAATTCAACCCATATAGCTTTGGCTATTGCTCCGGTTGGATGGCTATCCGCGGAGCGAAAAGAAGGCGAGCAGCAGACCGCGGCTTTATCATGTCTGACCATGCAGATTGGGATGGATTGATAAGCGCCATTGATGCCACCGGATGCGCGAGTGTTTACCTGACACATGGTTCTACGGCTACCTTTACCCGCTATCTAAACGAAATTGGCTTTGATGCCCATGAAGTTCATACTTTATATGGCGATGACGAGGATGAAGGACCCACCCAACCTCCCCCGGATGGGGAGGAGTTAAATATTGATAACGTAAATCAAAAAGTCTCCCCTATCGGGGGAGATTTAGAGGGGGTTGAGGGGGCCGGTATATGAGAGCATTTGCCCAACTCTTCCTATCACTTGATGAAACCAATAAAACCAATGAAAAGGTTAGGGTATTAAAAGAATATTTTAATAACGTACCCGATACCGATAAGATGCACATGCTGGCATTATTTACCGGGCGCAAGCCTAAACGTGTTATCAATGCTACACAAGTACGTACCTGGGCAACTGAGGTAACTAACATACCAATATGGCTGTTTGAAGAAAGCTACCATGTAGTAGGCGATCTGGCGGAAACTATCGCCTTGTTAATGCCCCAAAATACTACCGGCGGTAGCAGTAAAACTTTAACTGAATGGATAGCAGAATTAAATACATTGAACAGCAAAACCGAGGAAGAACGCAAACTTTGGCTCATAGATTCGTGGGCGATGCTGGATACACAGGAGCGATTTGTATTTAATAAACTGCTAACCGGAAGTTTCAGGGTAGGTGTATCACAAAGTTTGGTGATAAAAGCACTGGCCGATATTACTAATCTGGATGCACCAACCCTCACGCACCGTATAATGGGTAACTGGCTGCCCGAAACTTATACTTATGAGCAGTTGATACAAGAACAAGGTGCGGCTGATGACGTATCGCGCCCCTACCCCTTCTTTTTGGCATACCCTATACAGGAGACATCCGAAAAACAAAAGTCGGCTGATGAATTAAAAACCTCATTAGGCGATGCTGCCGAGTGGCAAGCCGAATGGAAATGGGACGGCATACGCGCCCAACTGATAAAACGCGATGGTAAAATATTTATATGGAGCCGGGGCGAGGATCTGGCTACTGATAAGTTCCCTGAGTTGCATCCATTTTTAAATGCCCTGCCCGATGGTACCGTGATAGATGGCGAACTATTAAGTTTTCAGAATGGCTTGCCGATGCCATTTAATATTTTGCAAACCCGCATCGGTCGGAAAAATCTCAGCAAAAAAATATTGGAAGAAAGCCCGGTAGCAGTTATTGCTTATGATTGCCTGGAATATAATGGTGAGGATATTCGCTACAAAACACAGTCGGAAAGGCGGGAAATTTTAGAAGAGTTGCAGGCAGCTACACCTCACCCGGAGTTACTACGCATATCTCCATTAATTACTTTTAGCACTTGGGATGAACTGGCAACCGTACGCGAGCAATCGCGCGCTATGATAGCCGAAGGCATTATGCTGAAACGCAAAAACGCCACTTACCAGGTGGGCCGCAAACGCGGCGATTGGTGGAAGTGGAAGATAGACCCGCTATCGGTAGATGCGGTAATGATATATGCTCAAAAAGGCCACGGCCGTCGTGCTGACCTATACACTGACTACACCTTTGCGGTTTGGGATGGCGACAAATTGGTACCTTTTGCTAAAGCCTACTCGGGCCTTACCGACCAGGAAATAAACAAGGTGGATAATTTTGTAAAGCGCAACACACTTGAAAAATTTGGCCCGGTACGCACCGTAAAACCCGAACTGGTTTTTGAGATAGGTTTTGAAGGCATCAACCGTTCCACTCGCCATAAATCGGGCATAGCCCTGCGCTTCCCGCGCATCCTTCGCTGGCGGCAAGATAAACCAAAAGAGGAAGCGGATACACTGGAAACTTTAAAGGCTTTGTTGGGGGATTAATCCACCTACCACCACCACCCGCGTCATTGCGAGCGATAGCGAAGCAATCTCTACAAAGAACGATCAAACGGAATAGTTTGGTTAACTGTACTAATAACCTTTCAAATTTTGACTTGCATATGAAGAGATTGCTTCGTTCCTCGCAATGACGGTTGAGATATAATTTGTAAGTTCGCAGTCTGTTAAATTGAATTACAATGGCAACTAAAAAAGGCTTTACTACTACCCTGCTGCACTCTGATCGTTTACAAAAACCTGAGCATGGTGCATTACATAAACCTATACACACTTCGGTAACTTATGGTTATGAGGATGTGCAGGGATTGGTAGATGTGTTCCAGAACAAAGTGAGTGGTTATGCTTATTCGCGCCAGGGAAACCCTACTGTATCAGCATTGGAGCATAAAGTTACTCAAATGGAGAACGGCTTGGGTACTATCGCTTTTGCTACCGGTATGGGTGCTATATCAGCCACCATTTTAGCTTTAATAAAAAATGCCGACCATATTGTAGCCAGCTCATTTTTATTTGGAAACACACGTAGTGTTTTCCAAAGTTATATGGATATGGGTTTGGATATCACGTTTGTGGATGCTACTTCGGTTAACAATATACAACAAGCTTTAAAGCCTAATACCAAGCTGGTATTTGTAGAAACCATTGCTAACCCGGCCACGCAAATTGCCGACCTGGAAGCTATTGGTAACCTATGCCAGGAAAAAGGATTAATATACATGGTAGATAATACCATGACCACCCCTTATTTATTTAACCCGATTAATGTTAAAGCCGGATTGGTTATCAATTCATTAACCAAAAATATTGGCGGTCATGGTAACGCTTTAGGCGGTGCTGTAACCGATACGGGCTTATTTAACTGGAGCAATTTTGCCAACATTAACGAAGTATATAAAACACAGGTTGACCCTAAAAAACTGGGCCTTACCCAAATACGCAAAAAAGGATTAAGGGATGCCGGTGCAACTTTAGCCCCCGAAGCTGCTCATAACCTATCAGTAGGCTCAGAAACTTTGGCTTTGCGTATGGATAGGTCATGTGGTAACGCATTGGCTTTGGCTGAATTTTTTGAAGGACATCCAAACATTAAAAGGGTATTTTATCCAGGTTTGGCGAATCACCCGCAGCACAGTTTGGCTAAAAAATTGTTTAAAAAATTTGGCAGCTTAATGAGTATTGAACTGGGTGAAAAACTGGATTGCTTTGCCTTTTTAAATAAACTGGAGCTTGTTGTAAAATCAAGCAACCTGGGTGATACCCGTACGCTGGCCATCCCCGTAGCGCATACTATATTTAACGAATTAGGTAAAGCAAAACGCGACGAAATGGGCATTTCTGATAATATGATACGTCTATCTATTGGTATTGAGGATCAGGAAGATCTGATAGCGGATTTTAAGAATGCTTTAGGATAATTCTTCCCACTTGTCATTGCGAGCGGGAAAAGCGGGGATAAGAGCGAGCGAAGCAATCTCGTCGCTTTGTAATGAACGCGAAGAGATTGCCACGTCGTTCCTCCTCGCAATGACATGGTGATTACGCCCTCGTATCGTTATTATTATAAATACTCAAATAGCTTTCGTAGCGGGATAGTTCTATCTCCTCATTTTCTAACGCTTCTAAAACTGCGCAACCCGGCTCGTTAATGTGGCGGCAGTTGTTAAAGCGGCAGTCCTGCATACGTGAGCGCATTTCGGGGAAGTAGCGGCCCAGTTCGTGTTTTTCAATATCGATAATACCTAATTCGCGGATGCCTGGAGTATCAATGATAAAGCCGCCTTGCGGCAGTTCAAACATTTCGGCAAAAGTGGTGGTGTGCATACCTTTATCGCTCCATTCGGAAACCTCGGTAGTGCGGAGATCCAATTCAGGTAATAAAGCATTGATCAGGCTTGATTTACCAACACCAGAATGACCGGAAAATAAGGTCACCTTACCTGTAATGAATTCCTTAACCTTGTCAACATTGGTACCTTTTAACGCCGATACATTATAACAAGGATAGCCAATGTTTTCATATATAGCCTCATAATCTGCCAATATTTTCAAACCCTCTTCACTAAACAGATCAAGCTTGTTAAAAATAAGCGTAGCCGGTATATCGTAAGCTTCAGCGGTTACTAAAAAGCGGTCAATGAAGCCTAAGGATGTTCGTGGCGAGGCAAGGGTTACAATCAATAAAGCCTGATCCAGATTAGCGGCAATAATCTGCCCTTGTTTAGATAGATTGACAGATTTACGGATGATATAATTTTTTCGTGGATGCAAGTGAGTTATTACCCCGGTATCCTGGTCGGGTTCCATTTCAAAATCAACCTCGTCACCTACGGCTATGGGGTTGGTGGTAGTAATACCCTTTATCCGGAATTTTCCTTTTATGCGGCAATCATACCTATCCCCTTCAGGTGTTTGAACCTGGTACCAGCTTCCTGTCGATTTAATAATTAATCCCTGCATTGCGTTTGTAAAGGTATAAATTTAGCAGCAGGCGCGGGAAATAGTTACCCTGAAAAGGGCGAGTTTATTTATCCATTAACTCAATCCAGGCATTAACCATTTTTTCAATCAGTTCTTTGTTGGCTGTTACCTGATCCATAGAATAAAATTTTGCGTAAACCTTTCCCTTGGTGGCTTCTTCCAAAAAGTCAGATTTAATATTTAGGAGCTCTCCTTTATGGAAGATAAGGGCAACGTAGTTTTTTATCCTTGGATTGAAAGTGGCTAGTTCTTCCTTATAAAAAAAGCTGGGGCCTCCCCATTTTACATCTTCTTCAATTTTAGAATTGGCGTTGACAATGATAGACCTGACTGCTTCCAATTCGGCTTTTAAAGGATGTTCAAGTTTAGAAATAAATTCATCTACTTTCTTTGTATTGTTCATAGTGATTTGGTATTAATTGTTATACAACAAATATAAAAGCACTTTTTTTAGGGCATCGGGTGCGTAAACGACAAACTAAGGGGTTAATTACGTCTACCTTATAAAGCAATAGATAATATATAGAAATATCTGCTTATTTTAGTGTAACATCATTTATATGAAAATTGCTATAGCCTCACCCCCATTTCCAAAATCAGTTAACGATGGTTTATACTGGTTAGATAAACTGGTTAAGGAAGCAGCAACACAAAAGGCGGAGGTTATTTGCTTTCCGGAATCGTTCATTCCGGGCTATCCGTTAATCGAATACGAGGTGGAGTTGTGTTCGCCCGAAACGTTGCGTGTTGCTTTAAACAATGCTTGCAAAATAGCCGCCGAAAATAACATCGCCATTATATTACCTATGAATTGGTACGAGGGCGCTGGCTTTTTCAATGTGGCGCATGTTATAAGCAATACCGGTGAATTATTAGGTTACCAAACAAAAAATCAATTGGACCCAAGCGAAGACAATGTTTGGACACCCGGTACCCAAAGATCCATTTTTGAAATAAATGGCGTTAAAATAGGCATTGTAATTTGCCATGAAGGTTTCCGTTACCCCGAATTGGTTAGATGGGCTACCAGGCGTGATGCTCAAATTGTGTTCCATCCGCATTGTGCAGGTAGCGATATCCAAGGGAATAAACCTACCTCATGGGGCAGTATGGATAACCCTTACTATGAAAAAGCCATGATGACGCGGGCATTAGAAAATACCATCTATTTTGCAAGTTCTAACTACGCTTTTGATTATCCTGAATCTGCCAGTTCAATAATAGCGCCTGATGGTACTTGTATAGCTTATCAGCCTTATACCATACTAGGCGTATTGGTAACCGAAATAGATATGGATAAAGCTACAGGCCTTTTAGCTAAACGGTTTAAGCCTGAATTACTGCAATGAAAAGTCATAAAGCAAAAAATAAAACGCATAAGATTTGCTAATTCAAAAATTATGCGCTTATTTTGCGGCGTCGTGAAAGACAAAAACAATGATAAAGAACACCACCATAACAACAGTTACTACCACCGGCATACAGTTCGGAGGAAGATAATCGTATGGTGTAAAATATAAAAACCACATGAACGCCTTCCTCCGCTAACGGGGAAGGCGTTTTTTGTTTACAAATGATATGAAAGTTTTAAAATTTGGCGGTACTTCCGTAGGATCAGTTCAGAGCATCCAAACCTTATTGAATATTTTAAAAAATGAGGCTGCCGGCACCGATAAACCCGTTGTGGTATTATCTGCCATGAGTGGTGTAACCAACTTATTGATAGCTATGGCCGAAGATGCCGCTAAAGGCAACGACTTTACAGCCTCATTAGCCGAACTGGAAAAACGCCATTTTGATGTGGTGAAAAGCCTGCTGGATATACAAAACCAAAACCCCGCTTTTACCAAATTAAAAATCCATTTTAACCAGTTAGAAGACCTGTTGCAAGGTGTATTAGCTTTACGCGAACTTACCCCTAAAACCCGTGATATAGTGCTGAGTTTTGGCGAACGCTGCTCAACTTTAATGATCAGCAAAATTGCCGCGCAGCATTTCCCGGAAGCAGAATTTGTAGATGCCTCGCACTTAATTAAAACTGACAGCAGCTACGGACAAGCCAAAGTGAATACTGAGCTTACTGAAATACTGATACGTGAGTTTGTTAAAGAAAATAAAGGCAAAATGCTTTTTGTTACCGGCTTTATTGCGGGTAACGATGAAGGCCAAATAACTACATTGGGCCGTGGTGGCAGCGATTATACCGCAGCTATATTTGGTTCGGCACTTAACGCGTCGGAGATACAAATTTGGACCGATGTTAACGGCATGATGACCGCTGACCCACGCATGGTACAAAAAGCATTTTCGTTACCGGAATTGACTTATACCGAAGCAATGGAACTATCTTACTTCGGTGCCAAAGTTATTTATCCGCCAACTATGACACCGGCATTTTTAAAGAAGATACCTATCGTTATAAAAAACACTTTTGAGCCCGAATTTTCAGGTACGGTTATTCGCCAGGAATGTAGTCCGTCAAATTTGGCTATTAAAGGTATTTCGTCTATCAATAACATCAGCATTATTAATGTTGAGGGTAGTGGCATGGTGGGTAAATCGGGCTTTAGTGGCCGTTTATTTTCTTTGCTGGCGCGAGAGCAGATCAATGTGATACTGATCACTCAGTCATCATCAGAGCATAGCATTACTTTTGCCGTACAGCCCGGCGATACCCAAAGGGCACGCGCGGTAATTGAGCATGAGTTTGAACTGGAATTACTGGCTCAAAAATTGGAACCTGTAGTAATAGAAGAAAGCCTGGCGATACTGGCAGTAGTTGGGGAGAACATGAAAGAAACCCCGGGTGTATCCGGCAAGTTGTTCCATTCATTGGGCCGCAATGGCGTTAATGTAAGGGCCATAGCGCAGGGATCGTCAGAGTATAATATCTCGGTTATCATATCAGCAAATGATCTGGCTAAAGCATTAAACGCGGTGCATGATGCCTTCTTTACCGAATTGAATAAAACCTTACACGCGTTTTGCCTAGGCACCGGTAATATTGGTAAAACTTTGTTTAGCCAACTAAACGGCCATGCCGAATTCCTGGAGAAAAACAACGGCATACAGGTTAAAATAGCAGGAATTGCCAATACCCGCAAAATGATATTTAATGCTGATGGTATATCATTAGATAATTGGGAGCAGGAACTGGAAGGATCACAACAGGAAGCAGACTTGCAGGAATTTATTGATCGCATGAAAAGCATGAACTTGCCTAACTGCGTGTTTATTGATAATACCGCCAGCCCGAAACCCATTGAACATTACGAAGAAGTTTTAAAATCGACCATATCTATAGTTACCTGCAATAAAATAGGTAACTCGGGTAGCTATAGCCAATATAAAAACTTTAGGGATGCAGCACGCCAGCATGGAGTTGATTTCTTTTATGAAACTAATGTGGGTGCAGGTTTACCTATCGTACGCACACTAAAAGACCTCATCAACAGCGGCGACAGGATACAGCGTATAGAGGCTATACTTTCAGGTACCATATCCTTTATATTTAATAATTTTAAAGGCGATGCTAATTTCCATGATACCGTAAAACTGGCGCAGGAAAAAGGCTATACCGAACCTGACCCGCGCGACGACCTGAGCGGAAAAGACTTTATGCGTAAAATGCTAATATTAGCGCGTGATGGCGGTTATGAATTAGAGGAGTCTGATGTAAACATTGAAAATATTTTGCCACAGGCTTGTTTGGATGCTAAATCGGTGGATGAATTTTATGCCGCTCTTAAAGCTGAAGATGCTTATTTTGCGGAATTAAAAAACAAAGCCGCAAGCGAAGGAAAAGTACTGCGTTATATAGGTATACTGGAAAATGGACAAGTATCCATCAGTCTGCAAATGGTTAATGAAGATCACCCTTTCTTTACCCTATCAGGCAGTGATAATATTATATCTTTTACTACTGACAGGTACAAAGAACGTCCGTTAGTAGTAAAAGGCCCGGGTGCAGGTGCCGAAGTAACTGCCGCGGGTGTATTTGCAGATCTGATCAATGTTGGAGCGAATTAATATGGAAGAGAATATACAAGAGTTAAAGTCACCTGGGGCGGATGTGAAAGCCGGGGCTAGTGTCCGTATTTTTGCGCCCGCAACGGTTGCCAATGTGGTATGTGGATTTGATGTACTGGGCTTTGCGGTTAATGAGCCGGGCGACGAGGTGATTATGCGCGTTACCGATAAACCGGGTATTGTGATCAGCAAAATTACAGGTGATGATGGTCGTTTACCGCTTAACCCCGAAAAAAATACCGTAAGCGTTAGCGTACAACATTACTTAAAAAGCATTGGCCGCACCGACATAGGTTTAGATATCGAATTGCATAAAAAAATGCCTATCGGCAGTGGCTTAGGCTCAAGCTCGGCTAGTACTGTTGGGGGCTTGTTTGCTATCAAAACATTATTAGGTGACGATACCGATCCTATAAATATATTACCGTTTGCCATTAAAGGCGAAGAAATGGCTTGCGGACATGGCCATGCCGATAACGTCGCCCCCGCTCTGTTTGGTGGTTTTGTATTGGTACGCAGTTATGAGCCTTTGGATGTGATACGCCTGCCACACCCTAAAAATTTGTATTGCGGTATAGTATTCCCTGATGTGGATGTACCTACCCGCGAGGCAAGGCAGATCATACGTAATAAAATAAATATGAAGGATGCGGTTACCCAATGGGGTAATATTGCAGGATTGGTAAGCGGTTTATTTATGGGCGATATTGACCTGATAGGCCGCAGCATGCAGGATGTGCTGGTTGAACCGGTACGATCTATGCTGATACCTGATTTTTATAAAATGCGCGAGATAGCTGTGGAAATGGGCGCAGTTAGCTTCGGTATTTCAGGATCGGGGCCATCTGTTTTTGCATTTACAAAAGATGAGCAAACTGCTAAAGCCATCACCCAAAAATTACAACAACATTTAACTGGCATAAAAATTGGCTCAAATAGTTATGTAAGCACTATCAATGATGCCGGACCGAAGGTGTTGGGCTAAAAAGTAAAAGGCGAAAGCAGAAAGGTTAAAGCCTCTTGTCATGCTGAGGAACGAAGCCTCTGCCGAACGGTTTAAGCAAAGCGGATAGATTTTTCGCTACGCTCAAGAGAAGAGTTCTTCGCTACGCTCAGAATGACAAAATAAAAAAATTCGAAATCGAACATCCGAAATCCGAAATAACAAAATGAAATTATACAGTACCAATAATCCGTCTTCCAGTGTATCCTTTAAAGATGCTGTGTTTAACAGTATGCCGCAGGATAAAGGTTTATATATGCCGTCGGTTATTCCGCAGTTAGATGAAAAATTCATCAATAACCTGGATGGCTATACCCTGCCCGAGATCGCTTTTCATGTAGCTAAACATTTAATAGGTGATGATATTCCTGAAAATGATCTGAAGGCTATTATTGATGATGCCATAAACTTTTATGCCCCGATAGTGGAGCTGGAAGAAAACGTTTATGTACTGGAGCTTTTCCACGGACCATCATTAGCGTTTAAAGATTTTGGAGCCCGCTTTATGAGTAGGGTAATGAGTTACTTTTTAGAAGCCGGCGAAAAACAACTGGATGTACTGGTTGCTACTTCAGGAGATACCGGCGGTGCGGTTGCTTTAGGCTTCCTGGGCGTGCCTAATACCCGGGTGACTATATTATACCCTAAGGGCAAAGTAAGTAACATACAGGAGCTACAATTGACTACCAACGGCCAAAACATACGCGCCATTGAGGTTGACGGAACTTTTGATGATTGCCAGGCTTTGGTTAAGCAAGCATTTACAGATGCAGAATTGAATGAGAAATTCAGGTTAACATCTGCCAACTCTATCAACATAGCGAGGTTGATACCACAAACTTTTTATTATTTCAACGCCTACGCGCAGGCTTTAAAACAAGGTAAAAGCAAAGTAGTATTCTCGGTACCAAGCGGAAACTTTGGCAACATTGGCGCAGGATTATTAGCCTGGAAAATGGGCTTGCCAGTTGAGCAGTTTATTGCTGCTACTAATGCTAATGATACTGTACCTCAGTTTTTGAAAACGGGTGTATATCAGCCTAAACCATCAGTAGCTACACTATCAAATGCAATGGACGTAGGTAACCCGAGTAACTGGGTGCGCATTGCCGATATGTTTAAGGAAAATCCCGGTGATTTGAAAAAACTTGTAGTTGGGTATCGTTATGATGATGATGAAACCGTAAAAGCCATACAAGAAGTTTATGATCATTATAAATATGTGGTTTGCCCGCATACCGCTATTGCATGGCAGGCACTAAAAGATTACCAGCAAGATAAACATAGCCATGCCGATGTAGCGGGTATATTTTTATCTACGGCCCATCCATGCAAGTTCCCTGATGTGTTTAATAAAGAAATAGCAGGGCATGTTGATATACCCGCACAGGTTAAAGATCTGCAGTCCAAACAAAAAATATCGGTTGAATTGGGTACCGATTTTGAAGGGTTTAAAAATTACTTGCTGAACAACGATTAAGCGCATGAACAGAAAGCCAATTTTTGGGGTAAGTTTAATTTATTTAATGCTGGCGATGGTATTAACCAGCTGCAGTAAAAAGCAAAAATTCACCAAGGAAATGTGGAAAGCCGGCGATGGTATAAGCTACAGCAAGCGTAAATTAATTTACGAGGACCTACTTGAAAATTATAAGCTAAAAGGTATGCATTACAAGGATGTGATAAGGTTACTGGGCAAGCCCGACCATACCGATTCCTTAAAAACAGCCTACGAGATCATTAATACCGACAGCGAGTATAACCCCAAAAAAGATTCTGTTTATAGAATGAACCTGGGGTTTTATTTTAGCAAAGATTCTGCAGTTACCCGCACTGCCATTTACGAGCGCAAAAGCAAGCTATATTAGTAGAGACGCAAATTATTGCGTCTCTACATAAAATCATATTAATAATTCAAATTCGGCCCTAACCACCTTTCAGCAGTTTCAACCGACATATTTTTACGTTTAGCGTAATCTTCTATTTGGTCCTTGCTTATTTTATTCAAGCCAAAATAGCGTGACTGTTTATGCGCGAAGTAAAAGCCGCTAACCGATGCAGCAGGCATCATGGCCAGGCTTTCGGTTAAGTGCATGTGGGCATTATCCTCTGCTTTTAATAAGTTGAACAAAGTTATCTTCTCGGTATGTTCTGGGCAGGCCGGATAACCCGGTGCCGGGCGTATACCATCGTATTCTTCTTTAACCAGTTCCTCTACAGTTAGGTGCTCCTCCTGTGCGTAGCCCCAATACTCCTTACGTACCAATTCATGCATTTTTTCGGCAAATGCTTCGGCCAGCCTATCGGCAATGGCTTTGGCCATAATGCTGTTGTAGTCGTCATGGTCCTTTTCAAACTCGGCAACCAACTCATCGCAGCCAATACCTGTTGTTACCGCAAATCCGCCAAAGTAATCAGCCACACCGCTTTCTTTTGGCGCGATAAAATCTGACAAGGCATAATAAGGCTCACCTTTTACTTTTTCTGATTGCTGACGAAGCGTATGTATGCGACTCAAAACCTGCGTACGCGTTTCATCGGTATACAATTCAATATCGTCACCAACCGCGTTTGCCGGCCAAAAACCGATAACACCATTTGCCTGCAATAGATTTTCTTTAACCACTTTGTTTAATAACACTTGCGCATCGTCAAATAGCTTTTTAGCCTCCACCCCTACAAATTTATCATCAAATATTTTTGGATAGCTGCCACGCAGCTCCCAGGTATGGAAGAACGGTGTCCAATCGATATAAGGTACCAGCTCTGCTAACGGATAAGCTGAGAATACTTTAGTACCTGTAAAAGCAGGCTTTGGCGCTACCTGATCCAGATCAATCTGGAATTTAGCAGCACGGGCTTCTTCCAAGGTCACATAGCGTTTGTCAGACTTTTTATTAGCATGGGCCTCACGTGCCTTTTCGTACTCATCCTTAATACCCTGAATATACGCATCACGCGTATCTTTATTCATCAGGTTACTGCACACGGTAACACTGCGCGATGCATCCAGTACGTGTATAGCCGCACCCGAATAATTTGGCGCAACTTTTACTGCCGCATGAATACGGGAAGTGGTAGCACCGCCGATCAGCAACGGAATAGTAAATCCTTCGCGTTCCATCTCTTTGGCAAAATGCACCATCTCATCTAAAGAGGGCGTGATTAATCCGCTCAAGCCTATAATATCTACTTCCTGCTTTTTGGCTTCTTCAATAATACGCTGTGCGGGCACCATCACCCCAAGATCTATCACCTCGAAGTTATTACAAGCCAATACTACGCCTACAATATTTTTACCAATATCATGCACATCACCTTTAACGGTGGCCATTAATATCTTACCTGCATTGGCACGACTGTTACTACTGTCTTCGCCGGCATCAATAACGCGTTGTTTTTCAAGCTCAATAAATGGCAATAAATAAGCAACCGCCTTTTTCATTACACGGGCAGATTTTACCACCTGTGGTAAAAACATTTTACCCGCGCCAAATAAGTCACCCACTACGTTCATACCATCCATCAGCGGGCCTTCAATAACCTCAAGTGGCTTTGAATATGCCTGTCTGGCTTCCTCCACATCATCATCCAGGTACTCAACAATACCTTTTACTAAAGCGTGCGATAAACGTTCGGCAACAGGTGCTTTGCGCCATTCTTCATCGCGTACTACCTCTTTACCTTTGCCTTTTATATTGTCCGCAAATTCAACCAAACGCTCGGTAGCATCGTCACGGCGGTTAAGCAGTACATCTTCTACCAGTTCTAATAGTTCTTTATCAATTTGCTCATAAACCTCCAACATACCGGCATTAACAATACCCATATCCATACCTGCTTTAATAGCATGATAAAGAAAGGCCGAGTGCATAGCCTCGCGCACCACATTGTTACCCCTAAAGGAGAAGGAGATATTACTTACCCCGCCACTTACCTTTGCTAATGGCAGGTTTTGTTTTATCCAGCGAGTAGCTTCAATAAAATCTACCGCGTAGTTATTATGCTCTTCAAGTCCGGTAGCTACGGTTAATATGTTAGGGTCAAAAATGATATCCTGCGGAGGGAAACCAACTTCATTAACCAAAATATTATATGAACGTTCGCAAATCTCTTTTCGGCGCTCCAATGAATCGGCCTGGCCTGTTTCATCAAATGCCATTACCACGGTGGCGGCACCATAGCTCATTATTTTACGGGCGTATTCTTTAAACTTCTCCTCGCCTTCTTTTAGTGAGATTGAGTTAACGATACCCTTGCCCTGTATACATTTTAAACCTGCCTCAATAACCGTCCATTTGGATGAATCGATCATGATAGGCAGTTTAGAAATATCAGGCTCAGAAGCAACCAGGTTTAAAAATTTAACCATCACTGCTTCCGAATCGATCATACCCTCATCCATATTAATATCGATCACCTGTGCGCCACCTTCTACTTGCTGTGCCGCAACTGAAAGTGCCTCTTCGTAGTTCTCGGCCAATATCAGTTTAGAGAATTTTGGAGAGCCGGTAATATTAGTACGCTCACCTACGTTCACAAAAATGCTTTCGGGAGTTATGGTAACCGCCTCTAGGCCGCTTAACCTCATATGCGGTTCAGTTACCGGAACTTTACGGGGCGGGTATTTAGCTGCTTTATCAGCAATACATTTAATGTGATCAGGCGTAGTACCGCAGCAACCGCCTACAATATTTACAAATCCACTAGCTATAAAGTCTTCCACCAGATGCGCGGTTTCATGAGCAGTTTCGTCATACTGGCCAAACTCGTTAGGTAACCCAGCGTTTGGATACGCCGATATAAAACAAGCCGCTTTTTCAGAAAGTTCCTCAATATGCGGCCTCATTTCTTTGGCACCCAAAGCACAGTTTAATCCAATACTTAACGGATCAGCGTGCCTTAGTGAATTATAAAACGCCTCAACAGTTTGGCCAGAAAGTGTACGTCCTGATGCATCAGTAATTGTCCCAGATATCATGATCTCTATCTTGCGGCCAATTTCAGCCTCATATCTCTTTACTGCAAATATTCCTGCTTTGGTTATCAGCGTATCAGTTATGGTTTCAAATAAAAGTAAATCAGCACCACCGTCAACCAAACCCCTTATCTGCTCATAAAATGCTTCGGTAAGCTCATCAAAGGTTACGGCACGGTATCCCGGGTCAGTAACATCCGGCGACATTGATGCCATTTTAGTTGTGGGACCTAAAGCGCCGGCCACAAAACGTGGTTTATCAGGATTCCGGGCGGTATACTCCATGGCCACCTCTTTGGCTATACGCGCACCTTCATAACTCATTTCGTATGACAAGTCTTCCATGCCATAATCAGCCATGGATATGCGTTGGGTACTGAAGGTATTAGTTTCAATAATATCAGCCCCAGCCTCCAGATATTCGGCGTGGATAGCTTTTATAACATCAGGCCTGGTAATATTTAGCAGATCATTATTGCCCCTTACATCGCTTGGATGATTTTTAAAACGTTCACCTCTGAAATCCTCTTCAGTAAGGCCATAACGTTGTATCATGGTACCCATTGCACCATCAATTATCAGAATGCGTTTTTGTAGTTCTTGTCTAATATCCATGTTGGCAGTTAGCAGTGGGCAGTTTATAGTTGGCAGTAAATACAGTAAATACTGCAAACTGCCTACTTAAAACTGCAAACTTAAAATGGCTTATTTCGAAAAGTCGGGTATTTGTTGACTTTCACTTATCTGTCTCAAATCTCCTTTGGTCTGAGTAGAATTTAGCACCTTGTTAAGGTAACAGGTTGCTAAGACATCGCAGGGTCCAGTCCCTCCGTCTTTCTCTATAAGCACTGCAAAGATGCTCAATAAAGTTGTAATGTACAACAGGATTACAAGTCAAAATCTGTTGTGATTGTAATATTAATTGCATAAAAAAGCCGCCTAAAATGGCGGCTTTTAAACTCTTAAATTATTTTCTTCTTCCAAATACCCGTAATAGCATCAGGAACAGATTTATGAAATCAAGGTACAAGGTTAGTGCACCCATTATAGCCATTTTTTTAGCAGATGCATCACCATACTCTAAACCTGCGCCAATACGTTTTAGTTTTTGTACATCATAAGCGGTTAAGCCTACAAATACGGCTACACCAATATAGCTTATAAGCATATTTAAACCCGTGCTGCGTAAAAACATATTTACCAGGCTGGCTATAACAATGCCTATTAAAAACATAATTAATATAGCACCAAATTTAGTTAAGTCCTGCTGTGTGGTATAACCGGCAACTGCCATTACACCAAATAATAAAGACGCGGTTACAAATACACCTATTACCGATCCGGCTGTATAAAGTAATAATATGTAGCTTAAGCTTATACCCATTATTATTGCAAAAGCAATAAATACAAGAGTTAATACGGCGTATGATAAGCGGTTAAAGCCAAAAGATATCAGTAGTATAAATGCCAATGGCGCAAACATTACAATTGTACCCAACCCTGTATTGCGGCCGGTTTCCGGATCGTAAAGCATCGACAATAAAGTTGAATCGGTTGCAAAAATATATGCGCAGAATGCAGATAGGCCCAAGGCCACAAACATCCATAAAAAAACATTTGCTATAAATTTTCTTGATGAATCAGCATCATTAATTTGAATTACATTTTCGTAAACGTAGTTACTGTTTCTATTTTCCATTTTTTATAAATTATATACGAATATAGTTATAGATGTGAGATTTGAGTATTGAGATATGAGATATTTACCGATCTCAATGCTCATGTCTCATATCTTACGTCTAATTCAACCTTTTTGTCAGCTGCTCTTCAACATTTTTATAAAGCTGTATTGGCTTTAACGACCGCCAGTTCATTTCATCCAAATTGCCACCAAAGTTGATATAGTAATCGATATTATTTCTTTTAAACTCCTCTATTACATGCTCGCGGAAGTTAATACCCGCTATCCAGCCATCCTCTACATCCTCAAACCACTCTTCATAATAACTATCATCTGATGAATGGAAGTTTAAAATATTCTCTCCTATCAATATAAAATGATTGATACCATTATCTATCATCAGTTCCAATATCTCGCGCTTCATCAGCATAATATCATTGTTTATGGCATCGTTCCATTCGCCAATAAACTCTATTATAGCATATGAACGTTCGTAGTCGGCAAACAGTACTTTCATGTATAAAGTATTTGAGCCGAACGAATCCCATTGCGGATGCAATAAATAATTATACACCTGCTTATCAAACTCAAACTCATTATATTGCGTAGCATAAAAAGGCGAATACTCATCTTCTGACGCTATGTAATCATCTCTCCATTTATAATATGGCTCTATCTCGTGCATCTCTCAATTCAAAATTTAAAAGTCAAAATTCAAAAAAACACTCAGCTATTTTTGAATTTTTCAACTGCTTTTCTAACACTGCCGCTTTGTTTTAAAAGAGAAGCAGCAGTTTGTTCATCTAGTCCTGTTTCGCTCATGATCATGCGGGTACCGCGATCAACCAGTTTATTATTGGTAAGCTGCATGTCTACCATTTTATTGCCCTTTACCCTTCCCAGCTGTATCATTACTGATGTGCTTAGCATATTCAATACCAGTTTTTGCGCGGTTCCTGCTTTCATGCGGGTGCTACCGGTTACAAACTCCGGGCCGGTAACTACTTCTACCGGATAATTAGCTTCGGCAGCAACAGGGCTGCCACTATTGCAAACAACGCAGCCGGTGGCTATTTTATTTTGATTAGCCGCTTTTAAACCACCAATTACATATGGTGTGGTACCTGATGCGGCAATACCTACTACCACATCTTGAGCATTAATATCATATGCCTGCAGATCTTTCCAGGCCTGGTCAATGTCATCCTCAGCAAATTCCACGGCCTTACGTATGGCGCCATCGCCACCGGCAATAATACCTACCACCCAATCAAAAGGCACACCAAAGGTTGGCGGGCACTCTGATGCATCAACAACTCCCAAACGGCCGCTAGTGCCTGCACCTATATAAAAAAGTCTGCCGCCCTCTCTCATCCGCGAAGTTATAACAGCGGCTAATTCTTCAATTTGGGGTAAAGCTTTTTCAACCGCTAAGGGTACAGTTTTATCTTCGTTATTAATATTTTGCAGTATTTCGCCCAGGCTCATTTGCTCCAGGTTATTGTAGTGCGAGTCCCTTTCGGTGGTAGTTTGCATTTAATATAATTTGATTTAACAAAATTCGGTAAAATTTCCTGAATTGGTACGATTATTTGGTTCACTAATAATCTGCGGTGCACACAAATATGTAACTTTGTATACTTTAAAAATGAAAAGAACTGCAGCTATAATTTTCAGGTCGGCTATATTGGTATTGGCGGGTATTGCTATTGGCCTGTTAATAAGCGATAATGTTTACCAAAACCCCAACCTGGGCTTTTCATTTAACAATAGGGATAAGGTATCAAAAACCCTTCAACTGATACGTGACACTTATGTTGATTCGGTAGATGCTGACAGTATTGAGGGTGTAACGGTTAATAACCTGTTACAAAATTTGGACCCTCATTCATTATATCTTCCACAAAAACAGGCTACCACTATTAATGAACGATTGGACGGTGGTTATAACGGATTTGGCATAGGTTATATTTTGCTGCGCGATACATTGTACATCACTCAAGTTTACCCCAATGGGCCAGCTGCAAAGGCGGGGTTAAGTGTGGGCGATAAAATAATTACTATTGCTAATAAAAAATTTTCTGGCACCAATCTTACTATTGATAAAGTTGAAAACGCCTTCCGGGATAAAAAGACCGACCAATTACAACTTACCGCATTATCCGGCAATAAGAAAACTGCACAGCTTTTTACACTACAACGCGGACGTATTGACTTAAAGAGTTTAGATGCCGCTTATATAGTTGCGCCATTAACCGGTTATATTAAGATAAGCAAGTTTGCAACCACTACTGATATTGATTTCCGTAATGCATTAACCAGGCTTAAAAATCAAGGCATGCAAAAACTGGTGCTTGACATTCGCGGTAATGGCGGTGGCTATTTAAATACTGCCACTGCTGTGGCTGATGAATTTTTGCCTAAAGGGAAATTAATTGTTTATACCAAAGGACGGCACGAACCACGCACTGATTATTTTGCTACTGATTCGGGCGATTTTGAACAAGGCAATTTAGCAGTTCTTATTGATGAGAACTCGGCATCAGCAAGCGAGATATTAGCCGGAGCTTTACAGGATCTTGATCGCGCTACTATTATTGGTCGCCGCTCATTTGGAAAAGGGTTGGTACAAGAACAATTTCCCTTGGGAGGTGGATCGTTTATTAACTTAACCGTTGCACGGTACTATACTCCATCAGGCAGATCTATACAAAAATCATACAAAGACGGCATCGAAGCTTACCACAATGAACTGGCGGAGCGAATGCGTAAAGGCGAGCTCTTTTCTGAACAAAGCAATTATAACGACACTTTATTTAGCAGGCAATCGCCCTACCGTACCCGTAAGGGGCGCAAGGTTTTTAGCGGTGGTGGTATTATGCCCGATGTTTTTGTACCTGCAGACACTACGCAAAATACTTTATTAGTAAGTGAGTTGGTAGGACGGCAAATATTTACTGCTTATTTGCTTGATCATATGCAAGTTTCTCTAAAAAATTATCCTTCGGCTGATGGCTTTTTAAAGCAATATTCGGTTAGTGATAAAGAATATGCCGACTTTATAAAGTATGCATCGCAATATGTGCAAAATGAAGATACGCGAGAAGTTTTAATATCTGCTCCGTTCATTAAAACGCTGCTAAAAGCAAACGCGGCCCGTTTTAAATGGGGCGATGAGGCTTATTTAAAAGCCTTAAATGCTAATGATCCCGTTTTGAAAAAAGCAATAGAAGCGGTCCGCTGATGTGCATATCTGCATATCCTCTACTTTTGTCTGAACCAAACTTGTATAGGCGCTCCGCTAAAATCAAAATTTTCGCGCAGCTTATTTTCTATAAAGCGATAGTAAGGCTCTTTAACGTATTGCGGTAAATTACAGAAGAACGCGAACATAGGCGATGAACCCGCTATTTGCGTAATGTATTTAATTTTAACGTATTTACCTTTTAATGATGGCGGCGGATAATTTTCAATTATTGGCAACATTACCTCGTTTAGTTTTGAGGTAGATATTTTACGTGCACGGTTATCATATACCTGCTGAGCAACATCCAAAACCTTTAAAACACGTTGTTTCTCGGTAACCGAAGTAAATACAATAGGCACATCGGTAAACGGCGCGGTTTTTTGCCTGATCATATCTTCAAAAACCTTAATGGTTTTGTTGTTTTTTTCTATCAGGTCCCACTTGTTTACTACCACCATGATGCCTTTTTTATTTTTCTCGGCCAGGTGAAATATGTTGATATCCTGCGATTCAATACCCTCTACTGCATCAATCATCAGGATGATCACATCAGCATCCTCCAGGGCTTTAATAGTACGCATAACCGAGTAAAATTCAATATTCTCTTTTACCTTGGTTTTTTTACGCATCCCGGCAGTATCAATCAGCATAAAATCATGGCCATACTGGTTAAAATGGATGTGTATCGAATCGCGCGTAGTACCAGCTATTGGGGTTACGATATTACGATCCTTCCCAATTAATGAGTTTATAATTGACGATTTACCCACATTTGGCCTGCCTACTATGGCAAACTTGGGGCGTGTATTTTCTTCTATTACTTCATCTTCAAAATGCTTTACTACCTCGTCTAACAAGTCGCCCGTTCCTGACCCCGTCATAGATGATATGCTGTATATCTCGCCTAAACCTAAACTGTAAAATACAGTAGCGTCTGATAATTGCGCGTTATTATCCAGTTTGTTTACCACCACAAATACCGGTTTTTTGCTGCGGCGCAGTAAGGTGGCAATCTCATCATCCAGGTCGGTTATCCCGGTAGTAACATCTACCAAAAATAAAATAACACTGGCCTCTTCAATAGCTATTAGTACCTGCTCGCGTATAGCAGCTTCAAAAACATCATGCGAGTTAGCCACATAGCCCCCGGTATCAATTAACGTAAATTGATGATTTAACCATTCGGCAGTACCGTAATGCCTGTCGCGGGTTACACCGCTAAAATCGTCCACAATAGCTTTGCGGGTTTCGGTTAAACGGTTATATAAAGTGGATTTACCTACGTTGGGCCTGCCAACTATGGCTACTATGTTACTCATTTCATTTTAGATTTGAGATGTGAGATATGAGATGTGAGATTCAACCAATAATCAGTCTCAAATCTCACGTCTAATATCTCAAATCTATTTATTCGTACCCAAATTTTTTCAGGTAATTTTTTTTGCTGCGCCAGTCAGGAATAACTTTCACAAACATTTCCAGGAAAACTTTTTTCTGGAAAAAGTCCTCCATATCGCGGCGGGCATAGGTACCTACTATTTTCAGCATTTTACCGCCCTCGCCTATGATGATGTTCTTTTGCGAATCCCGCTCCACAATAATTTCGGCACTAATGCGGTGCAATTTTTCACCCTCAACAAACGAGGTTACAATAACCTCGGCGCTGTAGGGTATCTCCTTTTTGTATTGCTTTAATATTTGTGCCCGTATCATTTCCGACGCAAAAAAGCGGTCGTTTCTATCCGTTAATAAATCTTTATCATAATAAGCCGGATGCTCGGGCAAATGCTCGATGACAAAGTTCATTACCGATATTACGTTATGATCGTGCAGGGCAGATATAGCGAATACCGCTACCGGATTTAGCTTTTCCTGCCAAAAATCAACTTTGGCTTTTACGGTTTCCTCATCACTTCTGTCTATCTTATTGATCAATACAACTACGGGTGCATTACTGCCCGTCAATTTTTTCAGCACATCGGTCTCGTCGTACTCCTCGTAAATGTCGGTAACCAATAATATCAGGTCGGCATCTACTATTGAGCCATCAACCTGGTGCATCATGCGCTCGTGCAGCTCATAATGTGGTTTGATAACGCCGGGGGTGTCCGAAAAAACTATCTGGTAATCATCCGTATTAACAATACCCAAAATACGGTGACGGGTGGTTTGGGCCTTTGGGGTGATGATAGACATTTTTTCGCCAACAAGCGCGTTCATCAATGTTGATTTACCCGCGTTTGGCTTACCTATTATGCTTACAAAACCTGCCTTATGAC
>CAZGBN010000035.1:0-34180 GCA_964524015.1 uncultured Mucilaginibacter sp.
TTTTATCCTTATTTTAAGGACTGCAAAGGTAGGCACTTATTTTTTGATTTTCAAGCGGTTGGGTGAAAAAGTTTAAATAGTTGTGAAAATCAGGGCATACAGGTTGTAATAACACTACCTTTTTGTGTGTTACCTTGCGCATAATTGTCTGAACCATGATTTTAGGATTATAGGATAGCCATGATTTTGACTGTCTACTTAATCAAGTAATCTTCCAATCCTAAAATCATGATTCAGACAAATATTTTACCTTGGCGGCGCTGGTGCTCCCGGAGGTGCTGGTGGTTTACGTATTGATGCACCGCAACCTGTAGCCAAAGCGCCACATATAGCTGCAAGCAATACCATACTTAATATTCTCTTTTTCATAGCTGTAAATGTTTATAGGTATAATATTCATGGGAGTGGATTTGTTTGGGTAAAGTTTACCTTATTCATTAAACTGTATTAAGGTTACCAAATATGAAAAGAGTCTGGCAAATTTTCAAGCAACATCCTATTGCAATTATTGCATACATACTGTATGCTTTTTTTTGTTATAATGTAGCCAGGAATATATTATGGTTTCATCATAATATGAAAATAAATCCGGAAGGAAGCGGCATTTCAAATGGCGGCGAAGTTGTTGGATATGGAATGTTTTTCATTTTTTTATTAGCAATTATATACGGTGTAATAATATTTATAAATGCTTTAGTTAAAACACACACACAATTTTATTGGTGGTTTCTTTTGGCAATACTAATTCCGATTATAGCATTAGTGAATCTTTAATACTCCAAATACCTGCTGATCTTCAAATGTAGCTTGTCACCTACCTGATACTTACCGGGCTGGTCATTTAACAAGCGCAGGGTTACTTCTTTGTTTTCCAGTAACAGATCTTCGTAACTACCTTTAAACAGCACTTGTTTTACCGTCCAGTTTTTGCGGGTCCAGCTGTTGGTGGTGATGGCCCATTCGGGGTATATAACTACACAATCTTTATTGGTTTTGATACCGCAGAGTTTGGCTTCTTCCTGAGTTAATACGTTACAATTTGTAAGCAGACGGGCGGTATATAAATTTTGTGGGGTTTGATAAAGTTCCTTTGGGTGGCCGGATTCCAATATTTCTCCATCTTTTAATACCAGCAGTTCATCTGCCATGGATAACACCTCGGCAGGGTCATGCGATACCATGATAACGGTTAAACCAGTATCTTGAACTATCTGCCGGATATCTTGCTGCAACCCTTCACGAAAAGAGGTATCCACCTGGTTAAAGGGCTCATCCAGCAATAAAACTTCGGGTTGGGTAATTAAGGCACGGGCTATAGCTACTCGCTGTTTTTCGCCACCGCTTAGATCGGCCACACGTTTATCAGTCAGTTTGGTTAAGTTAAGTTGTTGTAAAACTTTTTGGGTTCCCTCCTCTTTAGCAGTAACATCTGTGTTAGGCATTAGTACGGCTATGTTATCCCAAACCTTGGCGTATATGTTCAACCCATCGGTATCCTGCGTTACCATTTTCATGTCATCATGGCCGGGTATCAGCTTTTCCTCAGGACCCCAAATACGTTCGCCTTTAAACTGCACCTCTCCTTCATCCGGGGATAGTAAACCATATAGCATCCGTAACAGCGTACTTTTACCACTACCGCTCTCGCCTATTATTGCTGTTATCTTTCCCTGCTGTATTTGCAGGCTGGTATTTTTAACTCCCGACTGGCGCTCGCCCGGGTATATTTTACTGATAGAAAGGGCTTGGAGAAAGGGAGTGGTTGACATGGCACAAATATATATAAAACGGCAAAAGGCTGTCGATTAAAACAGCCCTTTGCTTATTATAGATTTGGTTGTATTAAAATCCGAAGGTAACCCCTGCCGCGAAGTTCCTTAAGCCTGCCTGCGCCGGGCTGTTCTCAAACATATCGTTAAAGTAATATTTGGCATATAAGCCCGAGAAGCCATAGCCTAGGCGGATGAAAGCGCCGTAGCGTACTTTGGCAAAGTGGTAGTCATCATCAATCTTTTGCTTTCCGTTTTCCTCGCTAATCTGCTTAACACGGGCACCTAATAGCAGGCCAGCTTCAGGGCCTGCTATAAAGCGGAAGCGACGACCTTTATAATCTTCCTTGCTCCTGAACTCAAACGATAGCGGTACCCGCAGATAAGTCGACCCAAAACGGTTTTTACTGTAATGGATGGGGTCGTTAGTATAAGTTAAAACAGGTGCGTCGCGTTGTATAGTGATATCTTTGCGCAGGCGGATTAACGTCCAATCGAAACCACCTGATAGGTAAATCTTAAACTTAGGCGTAAAACGGTAGCCAAACTGGATCAGGTCAAACCCTACATTGCTCGATTTCCATGAACGATAACTTAAAAAATCGTTAGCAGGGGATAAGGTAAAGCTACCATTATCAATCAGTGTAGTTAACCCCAGGTCAAATCTTGCAAAGGTAAGCCCAAAGTTAAAGCCTTTTGCTTTTCTTGACCTTGCAGCCAGGATGCTATCTTCTCTTGGTGTAAAGGGGGCACCTATGTGTAAAAGCACCTTGCTTTTGGCTTCCTTTACCGTAATAGTGGTATCGCGCTTTGTAATGGTGGTGTCTTTATAGTTTGTAGTAGTGGTAATAACGGTTGTAGTAGTTTTGGTGGTTTTAGTAGCTTGTGCAAAGCCAAAGCTTGCCACGCCTGATAATAAAGCGGCTATTAGTAAACGTTTCATATTGTGTGTATTTAGATTATAAGCAGTTTTTTATTATTGTTGTTTTTTTATCCTTATTAGTCCAAGGTTTACCCCTGTTACATTTGATTGTGTATCATCATCTTCGCTATCACTAAACTCTATCAGTTTATCCTCACGTTTATCAACCTTTGCCACAATGGCGTTTATCAAGCCGCCTAAACTGTGTATGCCACGTTTTTTGGCCGGCGCATTTTCAGTCTCGTCAGTTGTTATTGTCTTTTCTATCACCCTTGTGGTATTATTTGCTGTTATGCCAAATGATGTTTCTTTATCAGGTACCAGCATATTCGGTATATTTTGTACTGGCTCCGTTTCTGCCAACATCGGTCCAGGATTAATTGGCATAGGGTCAACTAACACAGGGCCGTTATCTCCCTTTATACTTTTTTGTGACGGTTGTTTAACTACAATAACACTAGGAGTTGCAGCTACCATATGTTTCTTTGTCGGTTCACCTCCATGGGATAGTATATTAACCTCATTAGGTATAGATGTAACACTATTATTAGCCAAATTATCAGGCGCTGGTTTACTTACCTTTACTATGGTTCTGTTTGGTTTAGCTGGTTTAACAAAATTGTTTTCTGCTTTACGGAAAAATAGCAAGCCTGCCGATACCAATATAATAAGGCTAGCGGCAATGCTTAAATAAGGGGTTATCCTTCTTTTTTTCTGCTGCAGCCCATTGGCAATATTATCCCAAACCATTGGCGATGGTTCTGCTTCCAGATCACCCAATTTTGATTTCAATAAATTGTCAAATTCTTTATCCTGCATATCCATATCCTTTATTTTCCATTTTTAAAACCTGTTCCTTTAATATTGCACGTGCCCTTGATAATTGCGATTTTGAAGCACCTTCTGTAATACCCATTATTTCTGCAATTTCCTTATGCGAGTAGCCCTCAATAGCATATAAGTTAAACACCAAACGGTAACCCGGCGACAGTCGCTGTATCAAACCCAACATATCGTTTACATCCATGTTGGCTAATACAGCCGGATTTACTGATGGCTCATTACTTAATTCACTAACATCAGCGATCTGTATCATTTTATGATGCTTACGATAGTATTCAATACTACAATGCACCATTATACGCCTCATCCAACCTTCAAATGAACCCTCGCCACGGAAATCCTTTAAATTTTTAAACACTTTAATAAAACCGTTTTGTAACATATCCTCAGCTTCCATCCTATCTGTTGCATAACGTGTGCAAACCCCCAGCATTTTTGATGCAAACTGTTTGTATAGCATCTCCTGAGCTTTCCGTTCGCCCAGTAGGCAACGTTTTAGTAATTCAGCAATTGTGTAAGTAGGTTTCAATAAAATCATTTAATGCTAAGATGAAACTTAGTGGCAAATGGTTGCATGATGTAGGAAATATTTTATTATACCTAAATATAGGAAGATAAAAAAACTCAATGGAGGCAATAGTCTGAACCTTGATTTATAGGATTAATTAGATTGACATGAAATCATCAACTGCTCTTTAAGTAATTCAAATTTATTAGATTGCAGTATGAAATTGCTTTATACAATATTAATCTCTTTATTTTTTCATACGATTGCTTTTGCACAAAACGCTCCAGGTAAAAAAGAACTTGTTAAACTATTTAAATCAAGCATAAATCAAAAATCAAAAAAATCAATAAGTGTAGGGTCAGTATCATGGATAATGTGTAATCAAGACAGCGCTTATTATAAATCTGATACCATCAAACTATATAATAATGTCAATTACGCTTCTCAAATTTCAAGCTGTTGCGATTTCGTAAACTGGACATTTTATAATAAAAATTCTTTTATTCAATCGTATTCACAAATATGCAAAGAGCCCGCATCCTCAAGTATAAAAACCGATTATTATAAAATAACAATTAAAGCAATTGATAAGAAAATATTATTGAGCTTGAATTCTCAAAAAGGTTTAGAATTTTTTATGGTACTTGACATCAAAGAAATTAAATTGGCAACCTATGATTCAACTACTGAAATCACATTGCGAAGAGTCTCTACAAAACAACCTATTACTGGTGCTATATATTAGTATTTTATAAGAATTCATCGAGATCTAAAACGCTTATATATTTTTACCGCCATCATCAATACTATTGATAAAGCAACCAAACCTATAACGCCATATACCCAATTAACCGCACTTTTAAGCACCACTAAAAACACAATAGCGAAGAGCAGTAATGTGGCTAACTCGTTCCACAAACGTAATTGGGTGGACGACCAGGTGTAGATGCCTTTGCGCATCTGGTTCATTTTATTTTGGCAAATGAAGTGATAAATTATTAACCCCAATACAAAAGTGAGTTTTATATGGAGCCAGGGCTGCTGTAAATAACCGGGTAAGATGTATAACATCCCAATGCCCGCAGCAATTACCAGGTACATAGATGGGGTAGCTATTATCCACCATAATTTACTTTCCATAATTTCAAACTGTTTGGATAGTATAGTACGATCCGGCTCGGGTTTAGCCTGCGCTTCAGTGTGATAAACAAACAGGCGTACCACATAAAATAGCCCCGCCATCCAGCAGACTACAAATATGATGTGTATGGAAAGAAGATATGGGTAATACTCTTCCATAGGACGCTTTTTTAGTATTTGAATTCCTTTATTACTTCAACCGCATACTTTACATTATCAAAAGGGATATCCGGCATAATGCCGTGTCCCAAATTAAATATAAAGCCGTTTTCGCCTTTCATGCGGTCAAACAGGCGATAGATGCGTTCTTTAATTACTTTCTTATCAGCATACAAAATATGCGGATCCAGGTTACCCTGTACAGCTACACCTTGTGGTAAACGTTTTTTAATATCTAACAGATCAACATTCCAGTCGATAGATATTACATCAGGTTTGGCCTCGGCCATTAACGGTGCAAACACTGAACTTCCCTTGCAAAAAGAAATTACCGGGATATCTTTCCTATTTAGTTTGCTGATGATCTCGGCAATATAACGATGAGAGAATTCCTTATAATCATCCCAAGCCAATGCCTGTGCCCAGCTATCAAATATTTGTACCGCATTTACACCTGCTGCAATTTGCAGGTTAAGGTAATCTGCCGTTACTGTGGCAATTTTTGATAATAATGCATGTGCCATTTCGGGCTCGTTATGCAGCATTAATTTAGTCAGCTTAAAATCTTTTGATGATCCACCCTCAACCAAATAACTCATTACGGTAAACGGCGCACCTGCAAAACCTATCAACGGAATTTTTCCATTTAAGCGCTGCTGAATTACCTTAATAGCATCGGCCACATATTGCAGTTTATCTATGCAATCTACATTCAAATTATCAATATCTTTTTGGGTACGCACCGGATTGGCAAACCTAGGACCAACATTTTGGGTAAAACTCAGATCGCCACCCATAGCTTCTCCGGTAACTAAGATGTCCGAAAACAAAATGGCCGCATCAATATTCAGCAGGTCAACCGGCAGCATGGTCACATCAGCAGCGATCTCAGGTGTTTTGCACATTTCCAGAAAAGAATACTTGTTTTTTATTTCCCAATACTGGGGCATAAAACGTCCTGCCTGGCGCATCATCCATACGGGCGGGCGTTCGGTTTGTTCTGAAAATGCAGCTTTTATTAGTAATGAATCTCTCATAATTTATTCTGTAGAGACGCAATACTTGCGTCTCCGGGTATTATTATAAGAGGCACGAAGTATCGTGCCTCTACGGTTATTTATTATCCAGTTCCTGATGAAGTCGGTTTATCACATCCTTCATTTTAGCTGTAGTTTTTTCTTTGTATTTTTCTGTTAGCTGTAAATAGGCCTTAGCCTTCTCAATGTTATTAAACCTGATATTAATATTAGCCACGTGCACCAAAGCCGCCACATGGTCATTTGCTGAACGTAGCGGATATTGCGCAGCCAACTCATAATGCTTTTCTGCCTTCACAAAATCCTGTTTTTGCAAACTTACCCCACCGGCTATAAACTCATAAAAGCCCCTGCGCTTTTTACTTAACCAATTGGGATTAGGCACCTGGTCAAGCAGCCTTTCGGTTTTATCATAATCTTTATTATGAAATGCCTTGGCGGCTAAAATAATGGTACTCTCATTAAAATAACCCCATACCAGTAAGCCTATAAACATTGCTATTGCCGCTGCTATCGAATACACGCGCATGTCTAAAGACACAACCAGCATAATTAAAAAAGCGCCAATAACTAGTATCCGTGCCCGGTTAGTAAACATTAATGCTGATCAGTAAATTTATAACCCACACCACGTATTGAATGAAAATAAACAGGATTTTTAGGATCCGGCTCAAAATACTTGCGGAACGTCAAGATAAAGTTATCAATAGTACGGGTTGATGGGTACACATCATAGTTCCATACTGTTTCCAATATCTGTTCGCGCGATACGGCGTCATTTCTGCGCTCAATCAGCAGCTTTAACAGCATAGTTTCCTTTTTAGTTAATGGGGTGATGGATCCATCCTCATTTACTAATTCAAATGAATTAAAGTGAATAGTTTTTTCGCCAATTTTATAGCTGTTAAACTCTTTTAGGTCATCGCCTTTTAAGCTGCGTTTAACCAGGTTATTAACTCTTAAGATCAGTTCCTCAAGGTTAAATGGCTTGGTTAAGTAATCATCCGCACCTTTTTTTAAACCTGCTATTTTATCCTCGTTGGTGTTTTTAGCAGTTAAAAACATAATGGGCACTTCCGAATTTTCCAACCTGATAGTTTCGGCTACTACAAAGCCGTCAATTTCGGGCATCATAACATCCAGTATAACCAGGTTAAAACGCTCCTCTTTAAATATCTGTAAAGCCTTTTTACCATTATTAGCAGTTGATACCTTGTAACCTTCCAGCTCAAGATTTAACTTAATGGCTTCTAAAAGATGGTCTTCATCTTCGGCTAGTAAAATTCTTTTTTTGCTTTGCATCTAATTGTGATTTATGTTAATCCAAAAACAACCTCAAATATGCTTCCTTCAGGGCGATTGTCTTTGACCCTGATACTCGCCTCATGTTTATCTAATACTTCTTTAACAATGTACAGACCCAGACCTGTGCCCTTTGTATTACGGGTATCTTCGCTGCCTACGCGGTAAAACTTGTTAAAAATGCGGCTTTTTTCTTCATCTGCAATACCAATGCCATGATCGGCAACCTGGAAATGAACTTCGCCGTTTTTGGCGAACAATTTAACATCCACAGTTTGACAGGGTTTGGAGTATTTAACCGCATTCTCAATTAAATTAGTTACTACTGATGTCAGCGCAAATTTATCACCTGTGATCTCTATTTTAGGTTCAATTTCCGCATTAATGATCATTTGGTTACAATCACACTTGGTTAATTGCAGGCGGTTAACAATGCTATCAACCAATACCGATAAATTGAAACTTGCCTTAGGGAAAGTATAGGATTGGTTATCAATTTTTGATGCTAACAGCATGTTTTCTACCATGTCATCAAGGCGTTCAATATCCAGTAATGACTTATCAATAAAGTCTTTTATCTGCACTTTTGTCAGGTCGCGCTTTTGAATAGTTTGCAGCAGTAGCTTAATTGATGCCAAAGGCGATTTTAACTCATGCGTTACTGAAAGTAAAAAGTTCTTTTTCTGCTCCTGTAGTTTGCGCTCTTTATTGATAGAACGATGCAGGTAAAAAGCACCTATCGCCAATACCGTTACAAACATGGAGCCTTCGCTGCAAACCATACCTACGCGGTTAGGCTGTAAGCTAACCAATTGATATCCCCACCATATTAGCTGGGCAACAGCATATATAATAAGCGCGTAAAATATGATCAGTGGCTTCTTCATCATAGCTTATTTCTCGTTAAATACCAGGTCAAGACTCTCAAATATAGCTCTTTTTGTTTTTTCCAGGTCGGTTTTGGTATGTGCCGATGAAATGAAACCAACCTCATAGCCTGATGGGCCCATATAAACACCACGGTTCAATAACTCGCGGTGAAGCTTTTTAAATTTATCCATGCTTGCAGGATCAATATCTTCCGCTTTGCGGATGCTTTCCTGATCGCTAAAAGCGAACCAAAAAATAGAGCCGATACTAAACACTTTAAATTTATAGTTGCGCGCGGTTGTAAAGCGCTGGATGGCTTCTACAAATTCTTCTGTTTTATTATTCAGGTCGCGGTAAAAACCCATCCGCAATAACTCAGTCAATTGGGCAATACCTGCCGCCATGGCTACCGGATTGCCCGACAATGTGCCCGCCTGGTAAACTCCGCCATCCGGCGAAATATGGCCCATGATCTCAGCTGAAGAACCGTACATACCTACCGGCAAGCCTCCGCCTATGATTTTACCATAAGTGATAATGTCAGGTTTGATCTGGTAATGCCCAGCCGCGCCTTCAAAGCCCACACGGAAACCGGAAATCACCTCATCAAAAATCAATAAAGTACCGTTTTGGGTACAGATGTCACGCAGGTTTTGCAGGTATTCTTTAGTCTGCAATAGCAAGCCATTATTAGCCGGGATAGGCTCAATAATTACCGTCGCAATTTGATCTTTAAAATCGGTGAATGCTTTTTGTAATGCTGCGGTATCATCTAAAGCGATTACAATAGTTTGGTCGGCAAAAGCTTTAGGTACACCTGCAGATGAAGTTTCTCCAAAGGTAACCAAACCCGAACCTGCTTTTACTAGTAGTGAATCTGAATGGCCGTGATAGCAGCCCTCAAACTTTAATATTTTATCGCGTTTGGTATAACCGCGTGCCAGCCTGATGGCCGACATTACCGCTTCGGTACCTGAGCTTACAAAACGCAGCTTTTCAATAAATTTATTGTTTTTAAGGATCAGTTCTGCCAGTTCATTCTCCAGCGCTGTAGGTGCGCCGAACGACATGCCGTTTTGCATCACCTCAATTACCTTTTCCTTAACTTTTGGATGGTTGTGGCCCAAAATAAGCGGTCCCCATGAACAGCAGAAATCAATAAACTCGTTATCGTCTGCATCCCATATATGGCATCCATCACCTTTTTTAATAAAAAGCGGTGTTCCATAAACTGATTTAAACGCTCGTACCGGCGAGTTTACCCCACCCGGAAAATATGTTTTCGCCTTAGCATATAATTCAGCAGACTTCTCCCTGCTGATATCAGGCTTACCGGTTTTATTTACCGGAATATCACCCTCACCCGAAAACATTTTTTTTATTGAATCTAACATGCTATATCCATTTATTCTCCAACACCTCTTTAGCGTGATAGGTTAATATCGCTGTAGCGCCTGCCCGCCTGATGCTGGTTAGTACTTCGGTAGTGGCACGTTGCTCATTTATCCAGCCTTTTTGAGCGGCAGCTTTTATCATGGCGTATTCGCCGCTAACATTATAGGCCGCCACTGGTAACTCGGTATTGTCTTTTATTAATTTAATTACATCCAGGTAGGCTAAAGCCGGTTTTACCATTAAAAAATCGGCCCCTTCCGCTTCATCCAAGCCGGCCTCAATAAGGGCTTCGCGCTGGTTGGCGGGGTTCATCTGGTAAGTTTTTTTGTCGCCAAATTTTGGCGCCGAATTTAACGCATCCCTAAACGGACCATAAAACGCGCTGGCGTATTTAGCGCTGTACGACATGATGGACACGCCGCTAAATCCATTTTCATCCAACACCGAACGGATATAGCCTACCCTTCCATCCATCATATCACTTGGCGCAATAATATCTGCTCCGGCAAGAGCATGAGCCAAAGCCATTTTGCCTAAAACCTCCAGCGTTTCATCATTTAAAATCTCACCATTTTCTACTATGCCATCATGGCCATCGCTACTGTAAGGATCCATTGCTACATCAGTAACTACACAAGCTTCAGGAAAGTTCTTTTTCACCTCACTGATGGCGCGCAGGTATAAATTGCCCTCACGCAGGCCCTCGGTAGCATACTTATCTTTTAACGATTCTTCAATATTGGGGAACAAATCAAATGACTTTAAACCCAGGTTCATGCAGCTTTCCACTTCGCGCAGCAAATTATCTATCGAATATCTAAAGATACCCGGCATAGAGGTTACCTCAGTTTTTTGATCAGTACCATCTACAATAAACAGCGGGAATATCAGATTAGCCGCACTGATATGCGTTTCCTGCACCATCTGCCTGATAACTTCGCTTTTGCGATTTCTTCTTGGTCGTTGTAACATTTTCTTTTTCATTGGGTCATTGAGTCATTAAGTCATTTCACTATCCAGTGACCTAATGACTAAATGACCTAATGACTTTTATAGTCCAAACACCGCCTCGGCCAGCCCAACTTCGTCGGGGGCAAAAGGCAGAGTATATTTTACACCCATTTCCTCAAATTTTTTGCCGGTAGATTTACCAATGGCAATAACTTTTTGATAAGGGTCTAATAAATTATTTACAAAATAAGCATCCACGTTTGAAGGACTGGTAAATACCAATACATCAGCGCCCGACGCTTCTACATCATCTTCTAATACGGTTTCATATATCGGCAGATCAACAACCTTTGTAGTATCTGACAAACCTTTCTGAATTACTCTTAATGAATCTTCTGCACAAGGAAACAGTATGGTTCCTCCGTTGGCTACTTTAGCAAAATCAGCAGCAACATCTGTAGTGTCACCACCCGAACCGGTAAAATCAGCGAAGTAACCTTTTTGACGCAGCATTTCTTCTGATCCTGCTCCCATCACTCCAAACTTTACACCTATTGGCAAAGTTGGCTCCAGACGGAAAAAGTAATCAACCGCGTTTTTGCTCGAGAAAAATATCCAGTCAACGTGTTTTAGTATATATGAATCCAGTTTGGTGATCATAGGGACGGTACGTATTAATGATCGGCCCTCAATGGTTATACCATGCTTCTCTAAAGCACGCCTAAAATAGCTTTGCTCAGATACCTCGCGCGATATAAATACACTGCCTGGCAGCTTTCTGTCCTTTTCAAAATAATCAACTACTTTTTGCGATAGTCCCTCAGCCGTTGGTGCTTCCAAAAACAACCTGTCCGGGAACTCCTCACCGGTATCTGCCTTCGAGGTAAACACCTGGTATTGGCCATCTTCCTTGCGACAATAACAACCTAACGGCAGATGGCATCCGCCACCAAAAAGTGATAACACCTTACGCTCAACCGCCAACTCTTCGGCTACATTGGGGTGGTGT
Organism: uncultured Mucilaginibacter sp.; assembly: GCA_964524015.1. Taxonomy (GTDB): domain Bacteria; phylum Bacteroidota; class Bacteroidia; order Sphingobacteriales; family Sphingobacteriaceae; genus Mucilaginibacter. The sequence goes on from CAZGBN010000035.1 coordinate 11,906, forward strand.
AATACCTGTAAAGCCTGGTATAACTCGGTATCGCTTTCGCGTATCTGGATGGCTAATGCACCTTGGGCTGGGGCAGGCACCAATTCCGTTGGGGTTAGTTCTTCCACATGGAATTCGCTCAGGTCAATACCTAAACGGGTTACGCCGGCTTTGGCCAGCATAATGGCATCGTAAGCTTCGTCGCGCAGTTTACCTATCCGGGTGGGTACGTTGCCGCGCAGTTCCTCAATTTCTAAGTCGGGACGATAGGCCAGTAATTGTGCCTTGCGGCGGTTGGATGAGGTACCTACTATGGCACCATACTTTACCGATAGTTTTTGCTTTACGTCCACGCAATCCTTCAATATCAACAGCAATTCAGCCGGATCCTCTCGTTCTGAAACTGCTGCGATGATGAGTCCCGGAGGATTTTCTGTAGGCAGGTCCTTGTGGCTGTGTACCGCCAGATCAATAGTTCCTGCCAAAAGTTCTTCTTCCAGCTCTTTGGTAAAAAAGCCTTTGCCTTCCAGTTTGTCAAAACTTAAATTAAGTATGCGGTCGCCCTGAGTTTTTATGATCTTCAGTTCAGCTGTAATGTTGGCTGCTGCCAGGCTATCTTTTATAAAATTGGCCTGCCATAATGCTAAATCGCTGCCGCGCGTTCCTATTATTAATGTTCTTTCCAAACTAGGGTGTTTTATTGCTGTGGCAAATTTAACTTTTTACCGACAGTATAAAAGTATTAATTGATGATATGAAATTGGCCTGACCAATGAAACAGTGTGAAACTACTTATAAGTCAGGAAATGGGTGTTTTTTGTTTTGCGGGTGGCAGTATGGTGTGGTAGCAGGGATAGTCCCGGATGTAGTGATAAAAACTTTGTAACTTTAATCCACCAAACACTACTACCATGGAAAAACCCGAACTGATACTCCACAACATGGGCATCGTTGTCCAGTCGATTGATGATGCTGTTGCTTTTTTTACTGAGCTGGGTATGCAGCTGGAGGGCCGCATGAACGTTGAGGGCGAATGGGCCGGCCGCGTTACCGGCCTGGGCGACCAACAAGTAGATATGGCCATGCTGATTACCCCCGACGGCAAAAGCCGCCTGGAGATCACCAGCTTTATAAAGCCCCCAATTATTGCCGACCACCGCCTGGAACCTGTAAACGCCCTGGGCTATTTGCGGCTGATGTTTACCGTTAAAAACCTGGACGATGTGCTTAACCGCCTTAGTCAAAAACATGGTGCTACTTTGGTTGGCGAAGTGGTGAATTACGAAAACGTTTACCGCCTTTGCTATATCCGCGGGGTGGAGGGGTTGCTGATAGGTTTGGCAGAGGAGGTTTAGATAACGCACCTCTTCTGGTATCAGGGGAGGCCGGGAGGGGTCAAAGAGATATTAATAAGCACGTAATCATTAACACCCACGAACACAAAAGCGGGCAAAGACCTGCCAGAAAACGCGGGGCCAGGGTGTTTTGCCTGTGGGGGGGGGATGGATTTTTCCGGCTTGATTTATTCACAAGTGTTTTTGTTTTTTAATGGAGTTCATGAGGTCGCTACGCTTAGTTTTTGGTACTTTTTCATCAAGGAAAAAGGACTAGGCCCTCACGCGGCCATAAGCGCAATGACGTTTTAATATAATTACTCCTTCACATACCTCAACGCAACCATACCCGACTTAAACACCTTCGACTCCACCAGCTTTAACCGTAATATTTCCGGCAGGTCGATGCCGTCAAACAGGCGTACGCCTTTGCCGGCAATAGTGGGGTGAACCACCAAATGATACTCATCGATCAAACCCAACTCGGCCATTTGACGGGCGAGGTCAACCCCACCGGTAAATATGTTTTTGCCGGGCTGTTGTTTTAGTTTCAGTATTTCATCCTTAAGGCTGCCATGAGCTATGGTGCCCTTTTGCCCTTCGGGGATGATTAGCGTACGCGAAAACACAATAATGTTGTCAATGGCATCAAACGCTTCGGCAAATTCAATATCAGCTTTGTCGCCCTCGCGGGTTTTAGCAACGTCGGGCCAGTACGGTACCATCAGTTCGTACGTTTTTCGCCCATACACCAGGGTGTCTGCCTCGTGCATCAGTTGCGTAAAGTAGGCCATCATTTCATCGTCGGGCGTGCCCAGCGTATGGTCAACACAGCCATCCAGGGTAGTATTGATAGAGAATACAAGCTTTCTCATGGGTTTTGTTTTTAGATAGATGTTTTGAACAGTTTGCAGTAACACTCAAAAATAAAAATACAGTAGCTATCCGTACAGGGCAATATGAGCCGAAAAAGCAGGGTGTTTAAGACAAGTTAGTGGTGGTTTCTTAGGGCGTTTCCCTCCCCATAGCTATGGAGAGGGCCGGGCTATCCGCTCATACTGCACAAGGCATTAGGCTCGAGGGCCGGTATCCACTACTATCCCTAACGCGTGTTTGCGGTTAATTTTAATTCCCCTCTTGAGGGTAACTACTCTTAAAATTTAACCGTAAATAAAATTGCTGCCGCCGAAATCAGGAATATAGCAAAAAACATAAATTGTATATATTTCACAGCTACATTATTTTTTCTTATCCGGCCAATGTTTACCGACAATAGTAAGATAGCCATCAGGCTACCATAGCAAATAGCTAATTCCCAATATAGTGCCATAGTAAAAGTTTATATAAATATACAGGATATTACTGACACTGTACTGTCACCATATCCTTCTTTACAAAACCCGATATTTGAGGTATTCGCGGCAACGTTAATCAACTGACGCGATGCTGTTCTTTGAAATATTAGTACTAACGGCGCAACTGTTTTTTCTCGTAACGTCCCTTATATACACTGATCAGCCTGTCCAAATCACGTGCGCTTATGTTAAACTCATTTATTTCAATTTCCTTTTCACCTTCAGGCGTATGATATTTTAAATACGTTGTAGCATTATGAGCAATGTAATTATGTTCCACTTTAGCTTCTGCATCAGCAACCTCCCCCCAACTGTAAAATGGTGCATTAACGGTTTCAATACCTTCGTTGCTTAAAATTATCTGTGGCTTCCTTCTGTTTAGTTGCTTATATCCTGTTATAAATAGATAAACTGCTACCACAGGAGTTAGTACGGTATAGTACCACGAATGCTTTTCAAAATATATCAACCATGTACTCGCCATTAATATTGGGCTTAGTATAATTAAACCAATAGCATTAATTTTCGAGAAATATATTTTGGTTTCGGCAGGAACGGTAAAGTCTTCTTCAAAAACATCTTTTTTCTTAAAGCGATCCTGCAGTAATAACCACTTGCTTTTTTGTGATGGTGTGCGAATTTCGGTTCTTTCAAAGAAACTACCATCGGGCCATATCAATTGCCCGCGTATGGCTCTACGCTTTAACTCGTGTACATTACGTACATTTTCAAATGCCCATAACCGCCACCGGGTTATCATTACGCTCCAGTACACATACGCTATAATGATGCTCAGGAAAACTCCGACCACGATAAATGCAGGGTGAATAATTGCTTTCGTTCCAAAATAGGCAACCAACGCCCAACCACAAAACATGATGAACATTACAGGAAGATTTACTATAAGCTGGCCGCGTTTTAGGGCTTTATCTACGGTTACCGGATAATACATCAAGCTAAAAGTAAATATTATTTTATTACCCACAAGCGGGCGCTTGCGGTAGCATTGGGGGATTTATTCCTCAGACGCAACACTTAAGGTAAAACCAGATTTGTTAATTTTTACTCTTGAAATGTATAGCTTCGACGTCTTATCATCCAAATCGGCACGTTCGGTAATTGCTTTATTTAGTGTATCAACCATTAAATCATAAAATTTATTTACTTTGGATTCAATGAATGGCATTAGCATCTCACACTGATTAATGAATTTGTCAAGTTCATAGATAGTGGTTAAATAGCTTACATGTGGTTCGAGCGTCAAGCTAGCTGTAATTATATCGCCTTCAAGTTTACCACTACCCTTAAGTTCAATTAAGCAGTTTTCATATTTGAAGTCAGAATGTGATAAATAACTATTTCTGAGATCCATCATTTTATCATGAAAGAGCAACAAATCCGTATTATCTTTGAACACATCTTTACTTGATAAATTGGAAAATTTGCTATCGGAATTAGTAAACATTTTAACATATTTTCCCACGCAAAAAAATATTACTGCTTCCTTAATCTCGTCCTCAAAATCTTTTGACTTAATATCCTTTAGACATTTTCTAATAACTGACAAGTCCTTTTGCATCAAAATATAGCTTGCCAACGAATCCGCGTACTTCCCCGAGACGACATATATTTCGTCTTTGTCTTGTATTTTAGATTTTCGCAATCTAAATACCTCGCCATTACGCATTTTTAATCCTACTAATTCATCCATTAGTTATAGTGCTTAAAAATAATAGTGATTTTAATCGGAATACAAGATAGTTAAAGTTTGTATTACCTACATGTTCCTAAGCATATTGTAATGAAGTTCGCACTCACTATGTGGTCAATTGTGAATATGTCATACCCGCGTTAGGGATAGCAACGGATACCGGCCCTTGCGCCTAAGGCCTGCAGGCGTATGAGCGGATAGCCCGGCCCGCAGGGAACGCCCTTAACAGTTATCAGTTGTGAGTTAGCAGTTTTCAGATCGCTTTAACAGGCTCACCTTCGACGAACTCAGTATGACACCCCCTGGTTAACGAATCAAATCTGGAATGCATTTCGCTTTAAAATAAGCTTGGAGTGCTTAATTCAGTTTTTTAGCGTTCACACGTTGCAGGTGTAATTGGGCAGCTCTTTGCTTTATATCAATAAAATCATTGTGCATATTTGGTACCTGAACGTGCTGGACAAAAATGCTTGGTGGGGCAATGTTCTTTGCATCGTCCTTCAAAAAGGCCTCAAGATCAAAAGGAATACCTAAGTGATAATCAATTGAGCGTACTATAGCTTCTCGACTAGGTGCATTAAACCATGGATACGAGTTATTGTACATTATGCTAGAGTATTGTGGCCGATAAACACCCTTCGATCTATAATAACCACCTTCGAAGACACCAACCCATTTTTGATAAGCGTTATTATTTATAAAATGCGACCACTTAATTTTATTGACGTCAGAGGTGTTATCTAAGTTTGGTAAATACGGAATCCATTGCAAAGAATAATTTTCTGCAATTGCTTCTTCAGTATACTCATCGCCAAGGCCAGCAAAAACATGACCTACCTCATGTAAAAGTGTTTGTTTAGCATCCTGACTAGTTGAAATCGTAGCTATGCCGTTGGCCGTGCCACCAATTCTATCATCATTTGATATAACTACTAATAAATTCATTTCGCTAAGAGGAACAGCCTTTGCCGCATAGCTGTAACTGGATTCATAATTTCCTGTTACAAGGTATCTGTCGTTTACCGTGCCAAAATATGTATCGAATGCAGTTCTTCCCGGTATATACTTATTTGCTGCTCCTCTTACTTTTGATTCAGCGAAAACTTGGTATACATTAAAGTAATTTTTGTATTGTTTAAATGGCTCAATAGTGAAAAGATAATCTATGTATTCTTTCACTTTCTGATCAAATTTTCCACCTTCTCTTAAATCTGCTTTGATAAATCCGTCTCCTAACACAACAATATTTATCCCATCGGGATTATTGTACATAAACTTCGATACATCACCGTCATTATGATAGGGTCTGTCATCTTTTTTACAAGACTGAAGTATAAACAAAAGTGCTAAGACGGATATATAGACAATTCTAATCTGCATTAAAAGCCAGATTTATTACAATTTAGATTAAGTCAAAGGTATTACTTTTTAAGCAAAAAATCTCTAAAGAATTATTTTCTAGAGTGTCATAATCACACCCCTGTCAATCCACAAAATTTATTGCTTATTATAAAACATTTATAACTTTACTGTTACTATAACCAAGCAATCAATCAAAACAAACCAATAAATTATGAACACCAAATTTTTTAAAGCAGCGCTGTTATGCTGTATGCTGTACCTGCCGGTATTGGTATTTGGGCAGCCTCCGCGCGGTCCGCTGGCACCGGGGCCACGTATTGCTCCCGACAAATCTGTAACGTTTAGCTTTATTGCACCCAACGCCACGGACGTTAAATTAAGCGGTCAGTTTTTAAAGGCCCCGCTGGCCATGACCAAAAACGCGCAGGGCCTTTGGACGGTTACTACCCCGCCCGTAACGCCTGATATTTACCCGTATAATTTTGTGGTGGATGGCATATCGGTAATGGACCCGGCCAACGAGTGGTTCTTCACCAACGAGCGTTTTAAAGGCAGCTTACTGGATGTGCCGGGTGATACCCCGCTGGTACACTCGCTTAAAGATGTGCCGCATGGCTCGGTTAATTACGAATTATATAACAATGCCGCGGGCGGTACCATTGGCAGCTTAGTGGTGTACACGCCGCCGGGCTATGATAAAAACCCTACCAAAAAATACCCGGTTTATTATTTAATAAGCGGCACTACCGATACCGAAGAAACCTTTTTTAAAGTAGGCAAGGTAAACCTGATACTGGATAACCTGATTGCCGAAGGCAAAGCTAAAGACATGATCATTGTAATGCCTTACGGTAACGTAGAGGCGCGCATAGCCGAGCAAAAAGGCGGGCAAAAGCCTAATGACCCGGCCGACCGCGAAGGCGACGAGGCGGTAACCCGCGCACGCAACGTAAGCAACGATATCACTAAAAACATTATCCCTTTTATTGAGAAAAACTACCGGGTATTACCGGGCCGCGAAAACAGGGCCATTGGCGGCTTTTCGCGCGGTGGCGGCCATACGCTGCATACCGGTTTTGGCAACATGGATAAGTTTGCTTACATCTGCGCGTACAGCGCGTACCTTACCCCGCAGCTGATGGAGAAGGAATATAAATTTGTAGCGGGCAACCCTGCCCAAACCAACAAGCAGCTAAAACTGCTTTGGGTAAGCGTGGGTACCGAGGATCGTTTGCACCCGGGCGCTGTGGAGTTTTTGGCTTACTTAAAAGATCATAAAGTAAATACTAAAAGCCTGATAACCGGTGGCGCGCACACTTGGATGAACGTTAAAAACTATGTGGCACAAACGGTTCCGCTTTTATTTAGATAATTTATACCTGATACAAAAATGAAAAAGACATTATATACATTACTACTGCTGGGCAGCGTATGCTTTAGTGCCATGGCACAGCAACGTAGTTACCCAATTTCGCCAGATGTACATGCCGATAAAAGCGTGACGTTTAACTTTTCGGCACCAAACGCCAAAGAGGTACAGCTTACCGGTGAGTTTTTGAAAGAAAAGAAAACTATGAGCAAAGGCGCCAACGGCATATGGACCATTACCGTGCCTGATATTAAACCTGATATTTACCCGTATGCTTTTGTGGTAGATGGCACCCAGGTTGCCGACCCTAACAACACCAATATTTTTGCCAACGAGCGTTTTAAGTTTAGCCTGGTAGATATCCCCGGCGATAAACCGTTGATACATTCGCTGCAAAATGTGCCGCATGGTAAAATAAGCTACCGTTTGTATAAATCGGGCACGCTGAACACTACCCGCCAAATGCTGGTTTATACTCCTCCGGGATACTCGGCAGCAAAAAAATACCCGGTGCTGTATTTAATTCACGGCGGATCGGACACGGAAGAAACCTGGACCAAAGTGGGTAAGGCTAATTTAATTGCCGATAACCTTATTGCCCAGGGCAAAATGAAACCGATGATCATTGTAATGCCTTATGCCGCGGTAGGTTTCCGTAAGGATGTTATCATTAACGAAATGACCAAGGATATTATTCCGTTTGTGGAGAGCAACTACTCTACCTTAACCGATAGGGCTAACCGCGCTATTGCGGGATTCTCGGTAGGTGGCGGCCAAACGTTGGATATTGCCTTTACCAATTTGGATAAATTTGCTTACGTAGCCTCATACGCGCCATATCCCGAAACAGAAGAGTTTAGAGCTATTTTTGGAGAAAACTTTAAACCTAACGCGGCCGAGGTAAATAAACAGTTAAAACTATTCAGCATCAGCGTAGGTACCGAGGATTTTTTATATGAAAGCGTAAAAAAGAACCTGGCTATGTTTAAAGAAAAAGGCATCAACGTGGAGCCGCAAATAGTATCGGGCGGCCACACCTGGATGAACTGTAAACTTTACCTGGCAACTACTTTGCCTAAGTTGTTTAAATAAAAAACTATATTAGTGAAATATTTAAGCAGATGATAAAGAAAAGTAAACTTAAGGTAACTGCATTGGTATTAATCTTGGCGATAGGCGCTTTTGCTATATTTTCAGGAGTGTACGAGCATGCTTATGCATCTGCCGTATTCACCTTAATAATGCTGTCAGTGATAATTACAAACAGAAAAAAATTATTAGATAAGTGGTTTGGCTCAACACCTGTATAGTAGTTAACCACACCAATAAGCAATAAAAAAGCCGGTCCTGATGGATCGGCTTTTTTTGTGGGGTTTACTTCTTCAGGTAATCACGCACGGCCCGTGCAGATAGGGAACTGATGCTATTCTTCAAACTCAATAGTAAATTGGGTGCCTTTGCCTACCTCGCTATTCACAGTTATTTTACCATGCAATGCCTCTACCTGGGTTTTTACCATATATAAACCCATTCCTTTCCCCTCTACATGAACATGGAACCGTTTATACAAACTAAACAAATGTTTACCATTGGTTTGCATGTCTATACCTATGCCGTTATCTTTAAAGGTAAGTTTTAGCTTATTGTCGGTATGGCTACTGGTAATGGTTATTATTGAGCTTGTATCAGGTTGCTTAAATTTGATACTGTTTGATATGAGGTTATAAAAAATACTGTACAAATAGGTTTTTATGGTGTGGATGCCCGCCGCCGGGCCAAAGTCGCCAATTATTTCCACATCCTGATTTTCATTGTTACCGATAATGCTTGCTTTAATGTCGTTCACTAATTCGGCAAAATCCACCCATTCCTTTTGCTGCTTATCGTGGTTTTTAAACTCTAATATATAGTTAAGGTCGCTAATAACGCGATCCAGTTTTTTAACTGAAAACTTAATATTTTTTAGCAAGGTTTTTTCTTCTTGTTCGGTTACATCTGCTGTTCCCAAAACTTCCGCCATCCCCAATATATTTGCTACCGGCGACCGCAGGTTATGCGAAATAATATAGGAGAATTGTTCCAGATCTTTATTTCGCTGTAACAGGTTAGCGGTAATTGCGCGTTGTTCGGTAATATCAAGTGCCATTCCCAGCACAGCTACTTCATTTGTGCCGGGTACAGTATATGGCACTTTTAACTCATAAAATATACGTGTATTACCATCGGGACCAGTAAACTTAAGTTCGGGAACAACTTTTGTGGTGCCGGTTTCTATAACTTCTCTGTCTTTTTCTAAAAAAAACTCCTCTGTGTTAATTTCTCCATTGTCTGATTTCTCTATCAATTCTTCAGGAGTAAGGCCAAAGCTTGCCGCGAAACTCTTATTAACAAACTGGTATTTACCGTCAAGCGTCCGTACAAAAATTAGCTGTGGTATAAGATCAATGATCATTAGCAGGTTTGCATCCGCCTGCGCCCTGGCTTGCTCTGATACACGGATGTCGGTAATATCATGGCATACGCCGTGTAAACCAACAGGTTTGCCATTGTTAAAATCAAATTCGGTTTGCGAATAAATATATTTTACAGTGCCGTCCTTACAAACAATGCGATGATATAAAGCAGAACTGCTTAATGTAGTTTGCGACTCTTTAATGGAAGCTATCACGTAGTCCATATCATCAGGATGGATAAATGATAACCATGATTCGTAACTCTGATGGTTTTCGTCGGGTGTTAAGCCGTAAATTCTCAGTGCCTCATCTGACCATAAGGCAACGCCTGTGGCAAAATCCAATTCCCAACTACCTACATGGGCCACAGCCTGGGCTTCGATGAGCCGCAGTTCGCTATGCTTCATTTTTTTTTCTGCCTGTTCGCGCAGAGCCTCTTTTTCAAATACATCCATAGCAAAGGATATATCTCCAGCTATTTCTTCCAGCAGGCGTATTTCCTGGCGATCAAAAAAATGCTTTTGGTCTGAATATAAACTAAGGGCCCCTATTATTTTTCCAGCTCTTCTTATAGGCAACATCATAAACGATTGCAGACCGTACGCGGCAGCATATGCCTGCCATTGGGGTAATTTAAGATCGCGGCCAGCATCATTACAAATAAATGAGTTACTTGTACGTAAAATATGGGCTATAGGCCAGCTATCGTCATAAACCAAATCAATAAACTTAGGTTTATCTTCTTCAGGCACCCCATAACTTTGGGTAAGGCTGATGCTATTATTATCCGTATCTACCAAACCTATCCAGGCCATATTAAATTTACCCGACTCAACAGCTATGCGGCAAGCTTCTTTAAAAACTGCTTGCTCATTATCTGCATGTACTAATATTTGGTTTATTTGGCTGATAAAGGCATATAAGCGATTGGCGCTTATCAATTTATTTTCTGCATGCACCCTTTCGGTAATATCCCTAAAGTTATCTACTACACCACCTATATCAGGATCATGCAACATGTTGGTAGCCACTGCTTCATACCAATGCCAGGTACCATCTTTATGCAGCATCCTTCCGGTATGCCCTTTTACAGGCACCCCCGGGTTGGCCAATACCTCTTCCATTACTTTTTGCATCGCAGGCACATCTTCGGGCCAGGCTATTGCAAGCAAATCAAGCTTTAATACTTCCTCTACGGTGTAACCCAATACTTTTTTAACAGATGGAGAGGCATACACAGGTTTTCCCTCGGGAGTTAAAATAACAATAGCGTCGCCGCCATTTTCTATAAGCGTATTATGCCAATTTTCTATCTGCTTTGCTTTGAGCACATATTTTTTATACCGCCTTCGGGTTAAGCACCAAACGACAGCTAATAACATTAAGAAAATAAAAATACCTGAAAGGAGCAGGCCCTGGCTTATAATAAATGGCATATCACTACATCAATAATAGACAATAATGAGCACTATAGGTAAAACTAGAATATGTATTTTTAAAATTGCTCAATAATACTGTACTATTTAATAATATTGCCAAAAGGCAAAGCCGGCTTTTTAAACGCCGGCTTATCACTATAGCTTTTCGGGAAGCGATTAGTGTCGCCTATAGCTTAGTGATGTAATCTCTGTATATGTTGTTTTGCTGAATATCAATAGGAGCATCTTGTATCGCATCCTTTTTGTAAACAATAGTAAATTGTATAGCAAGGTCACTATCAACCTTAACAGGGCCCTGCATAAACTTCACTGATTTTAAATTATCATCTGTTAACTGTATGCTGGTTTTACCGGTAAGGGTAATGGTACTATCGGTATTCATGGTGGCACTTAGCAGCATACATTTTAATTGTGTAATGCCTCCAACGGTTAATTCGCCGCCTAGTATTACTCCATATCTATTGCCTTGTGTTGGTGTTACAGTAGCGCATTTTATAGCATAACTGATAGTTGGGTTTTTTGAAGCATTAAATGCTTTATATACACGTTTGTTAGCAATTTTTTTATCCTGAATGTTTTGAGCCGATAAGTTAAAACTTAGTGAGGTAATATCATCCAGGTTGTGGCCATCGAATTTAAATTTCCCCTGGCCTTCCATAGCTGTAGTGGCTATTACCATATCATCTGTACTGGTTTTGCCTAATACTTTAATTTCTACAGCAGTGTTTTGAGCAAGAGTATACATTACTTGTGCATAACCAAACTGTGCTGTCATTGTTAAAATAACAATGATTAGACCTGATTTTATGATTTTTGTAATATTTCCCCTTTTCATATGCCTCAAATTGCACACCTAATAATGATATTAATTATTGAGTTGTACGGCTGGACATACAAAGAGGTTACATACTTTTTGAAATATTTTTACTTAACCGTTAATTTAGAATCCTTCCAGATTATTTATTGCCTAATAAAGCTATCGTTTTACTATCGGGTATACCACTAAAAAATTTATCCAGCACTTGTTTAAATACCGGGTTACTGCCAGGCAAGGCAGCAAATAACGTAACACATGATCGCAGCTTCAGATCATCTGGCGTACCAAAAATTTGAGCGGGGTTGTTAGTAGGGAGTTTTACTAATTCCTTACAAATTTCAATGAGCCTGCTGCCTAAAATGGGGTTATCTAAATAAGCCTGCGCTTCATCAATGTTTTTTAAAGCGTAGTATTTTGATGTTTCGTTAAAGCCTAATCCTGCAATTTGCGGGAAGATGTACCACATCCAATGGCTACGCTTACGGCCCTGTTTAATTTCGGAAAGCGCAATGGCATAGTCATTTTGTTGGGCTGCGATGAAGCGCTGCAGGTTGATTGCTGTCATATTAAAATAACCACAACGTATAACTAAAGGTTTGCATTTTATAGCTTTACATTTTTAATTTGCACCATATGACCAGGACCATAAAACTCAAACAAATGCTGCCCTACCCACCCGAATTGGTATGGCGAGCTTTAACAGATGCCGAACTATTGGGCAAATGGTTTATGCAAAATGATATCCGGCCCGTGGTGGGACATGAGTTTGAATTTGAAATGGCTCCGCAAAAAGGCTGGGATGGTATTACGCATTGCCAGGTAACTGCTGTAGAACCCAATAAACATATAGTCTACACGTATAGCGGTAAAGCCAGCGGCGAAAAAGCGCTGGCCTGTGCAGGTATCCATTCGGACACGGCAGACAAAGCCGCCAAAGGCATTTTTGCCGAACTGGATACCATTTTAAGTTTTACGCTGGAACCTACCTGTGGTGGTACATTACTAAAAATGGAGCACTCGGGCTATAAAGGTTTTAAAATGGTTTTGGTAAGTTTTATTATGCAAATGGGTTGGAAAAAGCAATTAGGTAAAAAGCTGCCGGTGTTGTTAGAAAAGCTGCAGACAGAAAAATAACCGCGTTAGCGATGGGAGCGGATACCGGCCCGTGGCTAAGGCCGGTGTAGTATGAGCGTACAGCGCGGGCCGCAGGCAACGCCTAAATAATAAAATTTCGTTTTTAAAATTGCAAGTGCAGAGATTGCTTCGTTCCTCGCAATGACGCGTGGTGATTGTAAAAAGGAAATTACTGATTGATCAATATATCCTTAGCCATTACCATTGGTACGCTGATATATTTTTTCTCCATGTAGTTCATTACACGTTCCAGTATTTCGCGCGATTGTTCGTCCATGTTTTGAACTTCGTCGGCAAATACGGTGTTGATGGCGGTGTGGCGTATCTCTTTGATCTTTTCGGGCACCTGGCGCATGGCCAGCTCCACTTTGCGTTGTTTAAGCATTTGCAAAAACTCGCACATGTTTTGCTCAATAATAACCTCGGCGTGTGTCAGTTCCTGGTAGCGTTCCTGCAGATTGCGTTTGGCTACTTCATTTAACGAGTGTACCTCAATAAAATTAACCGGGAACTGCTCTAATACTTCGGGCGCGGTATCATTTGGTACAGCCAGGTCAACAATAGTTTTGCGGTGCGTGCAGCCGTTTAATAAGGTTTTATAAAGTTCAGGCGTAATGATAGGTTCAACTGCTGATGTGCAGGTGATAATTACATCAAAACCTTTATTATAAGTATTTAATGCCTCTAAATCAAAAGCTTCGCCATTCAGGTCTTTAGCCAGTTTTTGTGCCTTTGATACCGTACGGTTAAATACCGAGAAATTAGAGAATTTATGTTTTTGAAGATATTTAGAGATGTTGCGGTTGGTTTCGCCTGCGCCTATGATGAGGATTCGCGCATTAGTACAAAGTTTTAAGTCTTTTAACTTACGGTAGGCCAACGATACTACCGAGATGGGGTTTTTAGAGATATTGGTATGGGTGTAAACCTCTTTAGCTGTTTTGACGACACAGGTCATAAACATTCGCAACCCGTCGCCGGTTAAGCCTGCTTCCTTACAATCTTCGTAAGCCTTTCGCAGTTGTGCCAAAATCTCCTTTTCGCCAACTATCAAACTCTCCAATGAACATGAAGTACGCAGCAGGTGATTCAATGCTTCTTTGCCTTCGTAAATCAAGGCGGCATCTAAAAAGGTGCCCATATGCTGCGAGCATAAGCCGATGTTAAATTTTTCGATAAATTTTTTGGCGAATTCTTTGTCAACCACCTGTGGAGTAACCATAATAAACTCTACACGGTTACAGGTAGCTAAATAAAATATCTCGGCAATACCGAATTCGGTTTTCACCTCATGAAGTTTATCCGTTAAGCTCTCCTGGCAAATAACCAGTTTTCCCAACTCCTTCAGCTCGATCTGCTTGTGTGTAAAAGCTATTACTTTTAAATACTTCAAGGTATCTTTAAATTTGACCCAACAAAAATAAGAAGCTAAACAGGAACCTATGTCAACACTTTGTCATACAGTAGTATTTAGAATGTTTATAAATTAAGGACTAAACATTACAAAATCAGCAAATTAAGCATTAAAAAAAGCAAAAAAGTGACGAATATCATAAAAATGTTGCACTAAAAATTAAATTAATTAAGGCTGATGATCGTCACATATAACATATTGTAACGCCTTTGCAGTTTGTTAGTCTAAAATTTGGATTATATGCGCTATTGCGGTATTATTACTTAATTAACATGATCAAAAAAGACTATTTTACATTAGCAGGTGCAAGGGGATTAGGGATGCTGGTTGACCTAACCTATGATGATCAATTTAAAGATGCGCCACTGGTAATTTTTTCGCACGGATTTAAAGGATTTAAAGATTGGGGCACTCATAATTTAGTAGCTAACTATTTTGCCGGGAATGGTTACCGTTATTTAAAGTTCAATTTTTCGCATAATGGTACTACCATAAACAGCCCGGTTGATTTTACCGACCTGAATGCTTTTAGCGAAAACACGTTTACCATGGAACTGGAGGATTTGAATACTGTAATTGATTTTGCTTGTAACGGACCATCCATCCCGCGTGCTAAAGAAGTTTACTTAATTGGGCATAGCATGGGCGGCGGTATCAGCATTATTAAAACTGCCGAGGATAAGCGAGTGAAAAAATTGGTTACTATGGCTTCTATATCCAGCTTTAGTAATTTATGGCCAAAAAAAGCCGAAGAGCAATGGCGGTTGCAAGGCATCATGTATTTTCCTAACGTACGCACCGGGCAGCAAATGCCGGTAAAATCTACCTTGTTGGATGATTTAGTCAGGCACCCCGAACGGTTAAACATTCAAGGCAAAGCTGCCGAGATAACCCAACCATGGTTAATTTTTCATGGCGATAAGGACCAAACTGTACCATTAAGCCATGCCGAAGAATTAGCAGCCGCGCAACCCAAAGCTAAACTAATAGTAATAAAAAACGGCGACCATTCTTTAGGCGGGTCACATCCTTATGCCGGTAAAACCCTGCCCGATACCCTGGTTGACTATTGCGACAAGGTTATTGCATTTTTTAATAAAAACTAATTACACGCGAGTGCTGTTGGTTTAATCGATATATAAATAACAAATGAGTTTATCAGGATCACAAAAAAAAGGAAAGAAATTTTTAAACCCCGTCCCCACTGATGATGCAGGGTTTGACAAATTGATCCCCATATTAAAAGAATATATTAACAACAAAGCTGAAGCTGTTCCCAAAAAAACTTTGGGTCCGTTTAAAACTGATACATCTATATATAATACCCCCCCTGCCAGCGGATTAAGGGTTACCTGGGTGGGCCATTCAAGTTTGCTGATAGAGATTGACGGCAAACGCATATTGACCGACCCGGTGTGGAGCAATAGGGTGTCCTTTTCGCAATTTGTTGGACCAAAAAGATTTTTTCAGCCCCCTATTGCGTTAGCAGACTTACCACCTTTAGATGCCGTAATTGTATCGCATGACCATTATGACCATTTAGATACAGAGACTATTAAGTTTTTTAAAGGCAAAAAGATACCGTTTTATTGTTCGATAGGCGTTTGTCAATACCTGGTTAAATGGGGAGTTGAAGAAAATTATATTACCGAAATGGATTGGGGCGATAGTGCCATGATAGGCGGTAATATTGTTTTAACCGCAACACCCGCACGCCATTTTTCGGGCAGGGGGATGTTTAACCGCAATGAAACACTATGGTCGTCATTTGTAATAAAAGGTCCGCAGCATAATATATTTTTTGGTGCCGATTCGGGTTGGTTTGATGGTTTCCAGGCTATTGGTATTACCTACGGGCCATTTGATTTGACCATGCTTGAGATTGGCGCCTACGGCAAAAACTGGCCCGATATACATATGGGGCCCGACCATGCCTCCAACGCGCACATCGCCTTAAAAGGCAAAGTGATGATGCCTATACATTGGGGTACTTTTAATTTGGCACTACATGATTGGTTTGAGCCTATAGAAAAATTGGTAGAATACGCCCAACAAAAAAATATTGAACTTTTTGTACCCGAGCCGGGCAAGCCTACCGAGGTAAGCGCATATAATAGTGAGTGGTGGAAGAAGTTTATGAGTTAATATTCTATCTCTTCCTTATATAACTACTTTTTACCAAACCGCCTTCATAGGTCTCGGTAGCGGTATGCTCAAATTTGAGTTCGGGCAGATCAGGTGTAAAAAGTGGGATACCGGCGCCTAAAACAATGGGTACCCGGGTAATGATCATTTCGTCAATTTTATCGGACGCTAAAAGACTTTGAATGGTTCTGCCGCCATCAACATAGATATTAACCACGCCTTGTTGGTTCAAGGTATCAACCACTTCTAAAATATCGCCTTTAACCAGTTGCGCTTTGTGCGCCCACTTGCCCGGAAGTTCGGTCCATGAGTTACTTAAAACATAAACAGGTTTGGGATAAAACCAGGTTTCAAAATCCATTACGATTTCATAGGTACTGCGGCCCATCAATATACCGTCTATGCGGTTCATAAAATCGGCAAAGCCGTAGTCGCTGCCCTGAGTATTGGGTATTTCGTTGAGCCAGTCAATACCACCATCGCTTTTAGCAATGTAGCCATCAATACTTGTTGCTATGTATACAATGTTTGCCATAAGGTTTATAAGCTTAATTATTCACCAACAGGTTCTATCCAGTTGCCATCCCCGCGAATGATCTCTATCAGCTCATCCAGCGCATTGGCGGCGTTGATATTTTTCTTTACAGCTTCCTTACCACGGTACAAGGTGATTTTATCGGTACCCGAGCCTACATAGCCATAATCAGCATCGGCCATTTCGCCGGGACCATTTACTATACAGCCCATAATACCAATTTTCAATCCCTTTAAATGGCTGGTACGGCTGCGTATCATCTGGGTAGTTTCCATCAGATCGAACAGCGTACGGCCACAGCTCGGACACGATATATACTCGGTTTTTGATATTCGCGAGCGGGTAGCCTGCAAAATACCAAAAGCGGTGGATGTTATAGTTTGTGTATCTATTTGCGGGGCATCTATCCATATCCCATCGCCAAAACCGTCCACTAATAAAGCGCCTAAGTCAGTAGCGGCATAGAGTTGTAGGCTAGTTGTGAGTTGTGAGTTGTGAGTTGTGAGTGCCTGTCCATGGTCCGCTTCAAAATTATAGCTGCGTTTGATTATCACCGGTATATCCAACTCCAACTCTTCCATTTTAAAGAAGAAGGTACGTTGATTGGCCATGCCATGCGAGGCATCAGTCTCTAAAACTAAAATCAGTGTTTTGTCAAATGGCAATGAGCCAAACTCGTCCGAATCAATATCCGCGGGTTTTAAACTTACCAGGTTTAATGCTGATGAACGGTTAACATCGCCTATATACTCTTTTAAAGTAAATAGTGGATGACAATTGGTTTTATTGGACAGGTTTTTCCAGGTATTATAATTATATAATTGCTTCAAATTACCGGGCAAGGTAAACGAGGGCAACTCATCCGCCAGGTAAACAAAATCTACCGATTGCTCGGCCATATTATATTTATCTAATACGGGCGAATACAAATAACCCACACTATTCAGCACCGCCGGATCTTTCAGATTTAATTTAGAAATATCAGCCACCACACGCGGCACCATGTGCCCGCCTATAAAGGCGTTGGCTTCGTAGGTTTGGCGTTTTTTGTACTCATACGGGTTGTGAGTTGTAGGTTGTAAGTTGTAAGTAATGCCTTCTTGATTCTTGGCTCTTGATTCTTGACTCCTCGCAACATACCTATTCACTAAAGCAATAGCCACCGGGGCTTCTGCTTCGGGTTCTTCGGTTAGGGATACGCGGACGGTATCGCCAAGGCCATCTTCCAGTAAAGTACCTATACCCACGGCAGATTTAATACGGCCATCCTCGCCGTCACCGGCTTCGGTAACACCCAGGTGCAGCGGGTAGTTCATGCCTTCTGCCACCATAGTTTCCACCAGTAAACGGTAGGCTTGCACCATTACCTGCGGATTGCTTGATTTCATAGAAACCACCAGATTTTGATAGTTCAACAGCTCGCACATCCGTATAAATTCCATTGCCGACTCTACCATACCTTGTGGGGTATCACCATAACGGCTCATGATTCGGTCAGACAGTGAACCATGGTTGGTACCAATACGCATAGCCGTACCGTAATCCTTACAAACTTTTACTAATGGGGTAAATTTTTGGAAGATGCGTTCCAGTTCACCTTTATATTCCAGGTCGGTATAGTCTAGCTGGTCAAATTTCTTTTTATCGGCGTAGTTTCCCGGGTTTACACGCACTTTCTCCACTATACGCGCGGCAACTTCAGCAGCGTTGGGGGTAAAATGTATATCGGCCACCAGCGGAACGGTATAACCACGCTGGCGCAATTGCTTCTTTATTTCGGCCAGGTTTTGAGCCTCCTTAATGCTGGGCGCTGTAATGCGTACATACTCGCAGCCCGCGTCAACCATACGGATGGTTTGCTCAACCGTCCCCAGGGTGTCCATGGTATCGGTAGTGGTCATGCTTTGTATGCGGATGGGATTGCTTCCACCCATAGGCACATCGCCAATAAAAACTTCGCGAGTTATAAACCGCGAATATTGGGTTAATGAATTACAGTAACGGCCTTGCAGCAATTTTATAGCATCAGCACTCATGCGGGAGATATTTGCTGCAAATTTAAGGATTTTTAAAGATGCCCTTCTATTAAATAATAGCTATTTTTACCGTTGCATCCCCGAAGGGAAAATTAAGATGAACGACGAATACTACATACAACAAGGCGAAGAAAAAACAGGACCTTTTACTTTTGAGGAACTGATAACGAGGGATATAGATATTCATACCAGTATATTGGCCCCGGGCGAGAGCAAATGGCAATATGCCTCTGAACTACCGGAACTGTATGAATATTTTGAAACGAAAGATATATACTTCCCTACCTTGGATAACCTGGCAACCGCCGGCCAGCGTACATTAGCTTTTATTATTGATTACTTGTTATTATCCATAGTAATGGAAGTAATAGCATTTCAGCTAGGCTGGGTAACTTGGCCAAGCGGCGGCAAATTTGCTTGGCCCGATAATGACACCATGTTTAAAATGCAGGCGCTATTTTATGGTATTTATATAATTTACAATGTACTTTTTGAACAAATCGGCTGGAAAGCCACGATAGGCAAGAAAATACTCGGCTTAAGGGTAATTGATGTGAATGGCGAAAAGATAAGCATACTGCAATCGCTTGGGCGTAATGTTGGGGCTATTCTATCCATAGCTTTAACTATGATTCCTTTTTTAAGCATTTTTGGCAGCGAGTACAAGCAGGAATGGTACGATAACCTGGCCAAAACTTATATGATAAAGATCAGGTAAACAAAAAAGCCCGCACATACATTGCGCGGGCTTTTTTAATTTATAAAGGGTTAAGTTTTAATAGCGTCTCACATTAAAATCTGATACGCCCCCATTTATTTTGATATTAAATTTATTGGCAGCATTAGCATAACCCGGGGTTTCATAATGATGATCACGAACCTTAACAAAGCCTTCAAAATCATCTGATGACAAACCTGTATGTGCCTCAATACTGGCGGCAGCACCTCTTGGTATTTTTATATCCACTTCGGATGCACCAGTATTAACCTTAACTGTAGTTATATTTAATGGCTGCCCAAATTTTACTTTAAATGATGCCGCGCCACCATCTATATGCAAGGTCCTGATCTTAAATTTGCTCAGGTCAAAATCCAGGTCAGTAGCACCAGCATTTATATCCAGTTCCCACTCGGGGTTTACATTTAATTTAAAAGTTGCCGAGTTTGATCTGTCATGGTTCCAGCCAAAGTTTTTTATGCGATTGCTCCTCATCCTAAAATCAAGTATGTAAGATGAATCCATTTTTGTCGACATAAAATTATACCTGCCATAAAACTCGCGGGTTGCTGCACTAAATAATTGGTTGGTAGTATCGCTTAATTTATAGCTGGTGCCGCCACCGTTTATGTTTAGCCTTGCGGTGCGGGTACTGTCGTTATATGGTTCGTCAAAAAAACGGCTGGCCTCAACTCTATTTCTGCCGTTGCCCTCGCTATAATCATCATCATCAATATCCATTTGAAAATTGTTATTTGGCCAAAAGCTAAATCTGTTTCCAAAATCTCCAAAAAACAATAAGCCAAATCCACCAATAATAACAGCCAACTTAATAGCCGTTGCCCATGGCGACCTGTTATTGGCGAATATCAGGTTTACACCCGCTATTACAATAAATATGGGCCACAGGTGAAAAATATTGCTCCAATGTATATTAACATATCCATAATTGCGCAGCAAAAACACGCTGCCAATTAGCACCAGTACTATACCCGGTATAAGTTTACTATTTTTCATAATTGTATGTTTGGTGG
Source organism: uncultured Mucilaginibacter sp. (assembly GCA_964524015.1). Classification (GTDB taxonomy): domain Bacteria; phylum Bacteroidota; class Bacteroidia; order Sphingobacteriales; family Sphingobacteriaceae; genus Mucilaginibacter. Next base: position 32,741 of record CAZGBN010000035.1, read on the forward strand.
GTTATCAGTTGGTTTATCTTCCTGCTTTGGCTCATCCTCTTTTTTGTCGGTCTTGTTCCAATTAGCGTCTTCCCATGGTTCTTTTCTGCTCCGCGAAAAAATAAACCCTAATCCTATAACTATTAATATTACAGGCCATAATTGCCCAAAGTCAAGGTCAGGAATAATATTAAACTCATCCAGCAAAAAGAATGAACCCAATACAATTAATATAGCACCTGCAATTACAGAAAAGTTTGACTTTTGCTTAACGGGGAACGGATTTGCCGGGTTATAGTTACCCATTGGATCGGGCGGTACTTTATAGTCAACTGTAGGGTCATTAAATATGTAATTCTTTTTGGGTAATACTATCCATAATATAATGTACAGTAATAATCCGCTGCCTTTTAATGCTAATGATGCTAAAAACAGTACTCGCACTATACTTACATCCATATTAAAATAGTCAGCCAAACCCGCGCAAACACCTGATATTACTTTATGGTGCTCGTCTCTATATAGCTTTTTTTCCATGTTGTTATTTGTTTATTATCCTTGTTTTAAAGTTGGCCCTTAACAGGCTTAATTATTATTTCGTCCACATTTGCGCCAACACTCATTTTATAAATACTAATAATTGCCGAAGCAATGTCTTCAGGCAAAACCATGCTGTCTTTATCCACATCCTGGCCTTTCCATGAATCTGTTAGCGTTGAGCCGGGAATTACTGCAGTAACTTTTATCCCATGTGGCTGTAGTTCCAGTTTCATTACTTTGCTTAGGCTCAATAAAGCTGCTTTGCTTACGCTATAGCTGCCTGCTTCGGCAATAACATCTAAAGCCGCTACCGAGCATGTATTAAAAATATGGCCCTTGCCTGCCGCTATCATTTTTTTACCAAAAAAGCGGTAAAGTTCATAAGCCGGCATTAGGTTGGTGTTCAGCATTTTTTCAAATGTACCTTCGGGCTCATCCAAAATGCCGGCATATTGGTAGGTACCTAAATTATTTACCAGCACATTAATACTGCCCAGGTCATCCTCGGCAGTTTTTGCAAATTGCAGCAACTCTTCTTTTTTGCTTCCATCAGCCACGGCAATAAAAACTTTAATGCCGGGATTAACTTGCAATAGTTCATTTTTAAAGGACGACAGATCATCTGCATTGCGTGAACACAAAGCAATGTTAACGCCTTGTTTAGCAAATGCTATCGCAATTGCGCGGCCCATTCCTTTAGTTGCTCCTGTTATTAACGCGTTTTCCATAGAATAAAAGTAGATATATTTAATACAAGTGTAGTATGTAAATCGGGGAATGTCGGGTATTTGTCGGTGAAATAAATAATTTAACAGGACAAAAGTTTGCGCTAAATAATGAGCGGCCCTTTATGAATGAATTGTAAAATATTTAAACATAGTGGTTAATTATAATTAATGATTTTACATTTGAACTAATGGA
>CAZGBN010000036.1:0-33322 GCA_964524015.1 uncultured Mucilaginibacter sp.
AAAACGTGGGGTAAACCCGGGCTTTGGTGCCGCTGGTATATCTTCCTTCTTTTCTTCTGCCGGGGCTGTTTCCGCAGGTTTAGTTGCGCCAGCCCTAAACTTAGGCACGAAGCCCAACTTTGGTGCAGGAGTTGGCTCTGCCGCTTCGTTTAAAGTATCTGTTACCGTTTGCTCTGCTAACTGATTTTCAATTTTAGGCTTCTCGGTTTTTATCTCGGCGGCTAAATGGTATATCTTGCGTAGGTTATTGAACCAATACTTTTTGGTATGGTCAAAACTCTTTTCGCCCATTTGATCAAAGTGCGTTTTAAATTCAAAAAACAAAGCCGGGTTACCTTTTTCAAGGGCATCCAGGTCAATTCTTTTCTTCTTAAAAAACTCTTCGAATGTCATGCTTTTTTTAGATATGAGATGTGAGATATGAGACGTGAGACAAATGCTCACAAAATCATAATCACATCCACGAAAAATAAATCTCAAATCTCACGTCTAATATCTCAAATCTAAATAGAGATATCTAAATCCAGTTTATTCCAGTGTATAATACTGCCCTTTTGCTCCCAATCGTCGCGCTCCTCATCGGTAGCGTTTAGTAGTTTTGGGTACCAATCCAACGGAAAAGCTTGCTGCTTCCCATCTTCTTTCTCCACAAAAAGTAATCCATTGCTAAAGGTTACTTTAACTTTTTTTTCCTGCTTACGCGATGTGAATTGTGGCATATTTTAATTTTTTTATGTCATTGCGAGCGATAGCGTGGCAATCTCAAGGAGCAAAGTTCAAGATTGCTTCGTCGTTCCTCCTCGCAATGACAAAGTGTTTTACTCCGCCATATTATGGTAAACCGCCTGCACATCATCGTCCTCTTCCAAACGGTCTATCAGTTTTAAAACATCAACCGCCTGCTCTTCGCTTACCTCATGAAATGATTGTGCCACACGCTCCAGCTTGGCCGATTTTGGTTCGATGCCCAAAGCTTCTAATGCTTTTTGCATATTACCAAAATCTTCATACCCGGCACGAATTACAGCTATATCGTTTCCTTCTTCATCAGCCTCCACAAATATTTCTTCCAATCCGGCATCTATCAGTTCAAACTCCAATTCTTCCAGGTCGCGGTCGCCGGGGTCAAACGTAAATACCGATTTACGGCTGAAAATAAAATCCAGCGATCCGGTTTTTCCTAATGAGCCATTGTATTTAGTGAAATAACTGCGTACGTTAGCTACGGTACGGTTGGTATTATCGGTAGCGGTCTCTACCAATACAGCCACACCATGCGCGGCATAACCTTCATACACCAGTTCTTCGTAATCTTTCTCGTCGCGATTGGTAGCACGTTTTATAGCCGCTTCTACCCTGTCCTTTGGCATGTTTACCGCCTTTGAGTTTTGTATAGCTGTGCGCAGGCGCGAGTTGGTGGTTGGGTCGCCGCCACCGGCTTTTACTGCCATTACTATCTCTTTACCCAAACGGGTAAACTGTACGGCCATCTTGGCCCAACGTTTAAATTTTCTCTCTTTACGGAATTCGAATGCTCTTCCCATGTGTATTAGTTCATTGTTGATGGTTCATAGTTCATGGCAAACCATTACTATAAACAGGAATTGCGAATATACTGTGTTTCTTTTAAATGCTTTTCAGGTTTTTTAACATATCAGTTACCATAGCGGGCAGATCATATTGCCGCTGCCAGCCCCAATCATTACGGGCATCAGTATCATCTATGGATCTGGGCCAGCTATCAGCTATAGCCTGACGCGGGTCGTTATCGGCATAAGTTATCTCAAAACCGGGCAGGTGCTTTTTAATTTCATCGGCCAACTGTGCGGGGGTAAAGCTAATACCCGCCAAGTTATAGGATGACCGTATCTTCACTTTATCCGCAGGTGTATCCATTAATTGGATGGTAGCGTTTATAGCATCATCCATATACATCATAGGCAGTGCGGTATCGGCACCAAGAAAACTCTCATATTTGCCCTTCTCTAGCGCTTCATGAAATATATTAACCGCATAATCGGTAGTACCACCACCTGGTGCCGACCGCCAGCCAATCAACCCGGGATAACGCAAGCTGCGCACATCAACACCATATTTTTCAAAATAATACTCGCACCAGCGTTCGCCTGCCAGTTTGCTAAAACCATAAACTGTGTTTGGGTCCATTACACAATACTGGGGGGTGTTTTCTCGTGGCGAATTTGGCCCGAATGCTGCTATAGAACTTGGCCAGAAAACTTTAGGAGTTTTGTAAGCTACGGCATAATCCAACACATGAATTAAACCGCTCATGTTCAAATCCCACGCTTTTTTGGGGAACTGTTCGCCGGTGGCGGATAGCATGGCGGCTAATAGATATACTTGTGTAGGATGATATTTTTCAAAAATGTAGTGCAGCTCGGTATCCTGCATTACGTTTACATGCTCAAAAGGGCCATCGGTATGTGGCTGGGTAGGGTTATGGATATCCGCGGCGATAACATTTGTAGCGCCATGAATATTACGCAGCACACGAATCAACTCCGTACCTATTTGCCCGTTGGCGCCAATGACTAATATCTTTTCGCTCATGCTACAAATCCTTAACAATAAATATAAGGTTTTGATTGGGAAGCGTTGCAGCATAACTCTTTTACTTAATTATTTATTAGTTTTAAACATCCGGTGTTTGGTGTTATCACCAACAATGGCGGAGTAAGACTAAACCCGATGAAAACTACTCTTTCAATTATTTGCATATTCACAGTATTAATAATATCCTGCAATAACCAAAAATCAGGAACGCCGAAGAAATATAAAAGCATCGTAAACGTCAGTCAACAAGGCTATTTTAAAGATTCTATCGAAATTGGTGACGTTTTAAAAAAGATGCTGACAAGTCATCTTCATCCCTTTCGGCCAGAGAAAGAATTTGATGCAACTACACAAATATTTATTGACTCAATAATATACAGCCCAGATAAATCAAAATTAATTGTATTTGTTATTAAAAAAAACAGCACAAATAAATTGCTGAAAAAGGAAAACAATGAATTGTATTATTACAATGGCAATTTTTTATTTTGCTCACGGGATGATATAGATTCAAAAATTAAGATATACGATTATGCGGGGTTTAACCTCGTGAATTATTATGTTAAAAATGATTTAAAGGAACGATTAAAAGAATATTGTTTTTTGGATAGAGGACAAGAGAAAGGGAAATACAACATTGATGACATAAGATTTTGGAATTCGGATGATTTTAATTGGGTCATAAATAATTCGCAAGCAACGAAATTATAATACCGTTAGTCCGGATTTATAATCCCGGACTAAGTTATACGTGGATCTGCGATCCGCGTATCCGTAAGGCTTTTTAGTAAATTAATAAATGCTTCCCGGGATCACAGATCCCCAAAAATGTTGTCCGGGATTACAAATCCGGACTAACTTATAAATTAAAAAATCATGGTTTACACTTTTTGGGTTTTAAAAACTATAAACACTTGATAGTCAATATATTAAATCAATATTAACCCTAAAATGTGTTAAGTTGTGTAAACCATGATATTTTAAAACATGAACTTAAAATAACATTACTCATCTCACCCAAACAAAAAAATTGCGATATTTGGGGTTCAGATAATTAAATTATTTATAAACAAACAGAAAAAATGAAAATCGCAGTTGTAGGTGCTACGGGCTTAGTGGGCACCAAAATGTTGCAGGTTCTTGAAGAACGCAACTTCCCGGTAACAGAATTATTATTGGTTGCATCAGAGAAAAGTGTAGGTAAAGAGATCACTTTTAAGGGCAAGCAGTATAAGGTAATTTCTGTTGAGGATGCGATTAAACAGAAACCGGATATTGCTTTGTTTTCGGCAGGTGGCAGTACATCAACCGCACAGGCTCCTTTGTTTGCAGCGGCAGGTACTACGGTAATTGATAACTCATCAGCATGGCGCATGGACCCTACCAAAAAATTGGTTGTGCCTGAGGTTAACGCCGATGTGTTAACTCCCGAAGATAAAATTATTGCCAATCCTAATTGCTCAACCATACAAATGGTAGTGGCCTTAAAACCATTGCATGATAAATATAAAATTAAAAGGGTGGTGGTATCAACCTACCAATCAGTAACCGGCACGGGCGTTAAAGCTGTTGAGCAGTTATTTAACGAGCGTAAAGGCATTGATGGCCCTATGGCATATCCATACAAAATTGACCTAAACGTATTACCTCAAATTGATGTATTTACCGAGAACGGCTACACCAAAGAGGAAATGAAAATGGTTAAAGAAACCAACAAGATCATGGGCGACGACAGCATCCGTGTTACGGCTACTACCGTGCGTATCCCGGTTATGGGCGGCCACTCAGAGTCGGTTAACATTGAGTTTGCTAATGATTTTGATGTAGAAGAAGTAAAAGCACTACTAGCTAAATCGCCGGGCATTATTGTTACCGATGATATTGCTAACTTAAAATACCCAATGCCGCTCGACGCCCATGACAAGGATGAAGTATTTGTGGGCCGTATCCGCAGGGATGAAAGCCAGCCAAATACTTTAAACTGCTGGATAGTTAGCGACAACCTGCGCAAAGGCGCAGCTACCAACGCTGTACAAATTGCCGAGTATTTAGTGGCAAAAAATTTAGTGGGACAAGCTGTAGAAGCTTAACCCCCTAACCCCCTAAAGAGGGAACTATAGAATTAAAAGGGATGGTCGTATTGACCGTCCCTTTTTTTTGCGATAAATTAAAACCATTGCCATGCCTGGCTGTAATTTATAGTATAGAAATTTTTATAATTTATAATTAAATACATACAGCATTATGGCAACCTTAAGTAATAAAAAAGTAGCTATCCTTACCGAGGAAGGATTTGAGCAGATAGAGTTAACCAGTCCGTTAATGGCGTTAAAAGAGGCCGGGGCAACGGTACATGTAATATCACCTCAAAGCGGCATGATCAAAGCATGGAACAGTACAGACTGGGGTATTGAGATAAAGGTTGATAAACCGTTAAGTGAGGTAAGTCCGGATGATTACGACGCGCTGGTTTTACCGGGTGGTGTACTCAATCCGGATAAACTAAGAACCAATAAAGATGCCGTAGCCTTTGTATCGGCATTTTTAGATGAGGGTAAGCCCGTGGCGGCAATATGCCATGGCCCGCAAACTTTAATTGAAACGGGCTTGCTTAATGGTCGTAGGATGACCTCATATCCATCATTACAAACCGACCTGAAAAACGCGGGTGTAGAATGGGTAGACGAAGAAGTGGTGGTTGACAATGGTTTGGTTACCAGCCGGAAACCGGACGATCTGGACGCGTTTAATCGCAAAACTATTGAAGAGATCCGTGAAGGGATCCATCAGAATGTATAATTAGCTATTGAAACCAATTCGAAAAAAGGGATGATCAGTTAATCATCCCTTTTTGTTTATACTATCTCATTGAATATAACTTTAAAGCTGGAACCCAAACCCGGTGTGCTATCTACCTCAACTTTTCCCCCCTGCGATTCGATCTGTATTTTAATGAGGAACAGGCCTACCCCGTTTGCGTTTTCATGCTGATGGAAGGTTTTATATAAGCCGAATATCTTTGCCCCGTGTTGGTTAAGGTCAATACCCATACCGTTATCCTTACATTCTAAAACCACATGGTGTTTTTTATTGATATAGGTTTTTAAAGTGATATGCGGATCAACATCCGGTTTCCTATACTTAATGGCGTTGGTCAGCAAATTCAGGATAATGCTATCCAGGTAAGCGCGTGGGAAATCAATATTCTCTACCGCGAAATCAAAATTAATTTGAGCATTGTTGGCTTTAACATCCGATTCAATAACCTCCAGTACTTTTTTAGTTACTTCATTAAAATTCAAATGTTCTGATATCGGCACATTCTCGCGTATTTTGATTGCGTCTGTAAGGTCGTTCAATGTAGTGTTTAGTCCTGCTGATACTTTTTTGATCTTTTTAAACAGGTCCTTATTATGCTCATCCAGGGTAGCTGTATCTACCAATGCGGTTACAGCAGCTATATTATTGGCATGATTACGAATGTTATGCGATAAAATATGCGTAAAACTTTTTAAGTGCATATTATTTTGCGATACCAGTTCCATTGATTTATTCAATGATATTTCGGTATTCTTGAACCGTTCAATATCCATAAGTACCCCCCGCAGTTTAACCACTACCCCATTGCGGTCATACAAAGGTTCGCCGTAGGAGCGTACCCATTTTAAATTCTTTTTGGCAGTTAATATTTGTATATCTATATCCCATTTTTTACCACGGTGAATGGCCTGGTCAATAGCTGTTTTTAGGGTCGAGTTATAAGGCTCTAAAAAAAACATGTCAATATCATGCTGGCTGGTATCATAATCATAGGGCAGCTCATAAACATCATATATCACCCTTGACCATACCGACTCATAAGTAAGCAAATCTATCTCCCAGCCACCCATTTTACCTATTCGTCCGGCTTCTGACAATAAAAACTCGCTTTGCGACAATTTATCTTCCAGTTCCTTACGTTCATCTATCTCCTGCTCCAGGTCATCAACGGTACGTAAAGAATGTATTTTGGGCAATACTTTATATAAGGCAACCACGGTAGTAGCAGACACAATACCAGTTATAAATCTTATAATAGCACTTACCCTGTATGCCGGCCACCAAAACAGCAATGCATCAAATAAATGGGTTAACCCGCATAAAACTATAAAAGCAATAAACAAATAAATAACCCCCCGGAAAGGCAGATCATTGCGTCGTTTTACCAGTATGATCATTAATATGGGTATAGCAAAATAGGATGCCCATATCAGAAGGTCAGAAAAAATATATAGCCAGCCATGAAATTCGCTCCATTTACCACATACCCAACGGGCGGGCCAGTCGGCAGTACTAAAAACACCCGATATAAATTCTTTAGCCTGGTCAGCAACGCTTAAATGCTGGTTATGAGCCGAAGCATTGGCCAAACATTCTGGTCCGCAAATTACTAATGCTTTTACCGGTAGTGTACTCAAAGTATAATTTAATTATAAGATAATTATTGCATACGCATTTATTGTACCAAACAAAACATACGTAATTTATAGCTTAAAGGGCCTAAACAGCAACTAAAGTGTGCATATATTTCCCCAATAAGTAGCATTGTTACTATCTGTTATTAACTTTACAAATGCCGCCACAAAAAGCACTTATTATTGGCGCCGGTATTGCCGGCATTGCAACCGCTATTCGTTTAGCGGCCAAAGGCTATATAGTTGAGGTGTTTGAGGCCAACAGCTATCCCGGCGGTAAGCTAACCGAATTTGAGAAAGATGGTTACCGTTTTGATGCAGGGCCTAGCCTGTTTACCATGCCGCAATATATAGATGAGCTTTTTAAACTGGCAGGTAAAAATCCAAAGGCCTATTTTAATTACCAAAAATTGGATGTGGTTTGCCAATATTTTTATGAGGATGGAACTCAATTAACCGCATACGCTGATGCCGATAAGTTTGCCAAAGAAGTAGCTAAAAAAACAGGCGAGCCACCTGCATCAATCAAAAAACACATAGCCAATAGCCGTAATATTTATAACATCACCAACCACGTTTTTTTAGAGCGATCATTGAATCAATTAAAAACCTTTTTAAGGTGGGATACAGTGAGATCCATTTTACGGCTTCCGCAGATTGATGCTTTGCGCACTGTGCATAAAGCCAACAGCAGTTTTTTTAAAGATGAGCGCATTGTACAGCTATTTGACCGGTATGCAACCTATAACGGCTCCAACCCCTATACCGCCCCGGCTACGTTAAATGTTATCCCACACCTGGAACAACATTTTGGCGCATATTTTCCTGAGGGTGGCATGCATAGCATTACCACTGCATTGGTTGATTTCGCTGTCTCATTAGGGGTAAAGTTTCATTATAATTCGCGGGTGGATGAAGTGATTTTAGATGGGAATAAGGTGATCGGCATAAAAGCAAACGGACAGGTATTACAAAGCGATTTAGTAGTATCCAATATGGATGTTTGGTTCACTTATAAAAAACTATTAAATGTTTACCCTAATTTACATCCCCAAAAAATACTGCAGCAGGAGCGCAGCAGTTCGGCATTGATATTTTATTGGGGGATAAAAAAGCAGTTTGCGCAATTGGACCTGCATAATATCTTTTTCAGTGCCGATTATAAAGCCGAGTTTGACCATATCTGGAAAGAACAGGATATCTATCACGACCCTACCGTTTACCTGAATATCAGTTCAAAATTAAAATCTGACGATGCCCCGCAGGGTTGTGAGAATTGGTTTACCATGATCAATGTGCCAGCCAATACCGGGCAGGACTGGGATCAGTTAATTGCCGATGCAAGAAAAAATATCGTTGCCAAACTTTCGCGCTTATTGGGCGAAGATATCAGCCAGTTAATTACCACCGAAACCATATTGGATCCGCGGAGTATTGAAAGTAAAACATCCTCGTACCAGGGTTCGCTTTACGGCACCAGCAGCAACAGTCAATTCGCCGCATTTTTGCGGCACGCCAATAAGTCGTCAAAAATAAAGGGCCTATACTTTTGTGGCGGCAGTGTACACCCCGGTGGGGGGATACCGCTTTGTTTGCTATCGGCAAAAATTGTGAGTGAGTGGATAAACTAATAACATTTTTTATGATGTTAATAACTATCACTAAGTTATAAATCAAAAAAATTTAGTTTTACTAACCAAAACCTTAATTAATGCAATTAAAGAAAAATAGAGCTAATAAAAATCGCATCAAGTCCAAGCAAAAAAAATCTTTAAAAGCAAAAAAAAGATTTAGGAATTACACTTTAATACAAAATAAATTTTTCAGAAGGAGAACTAGAAAAACACAACGTGTTAGATATGAAAGAAATAATTCTCGTTTAGGGAATTTCAATGAGAAAAAAATAGTTCTAAGTATCCCGGAAACATTTTCGATAAGTGTTGATATTGAAAAAGTGTTAAAATTCGTCTATAACAATAAAAAAATTGTTGCTACGCGAAGGTATAATCAAATGATTTTCGATTTTTCTAAAGTTACTGTTATTGATGACGGCGCTACAACTATTTTACTATCCTTGTTTTACGACATGAGTAGCAATAAAATCAAAGTCGGTCTTAATAACTTACCCGATAATCCAGAAGCTTGTTTATTTATAGAACAATCAGGCTTTATACAATATTTTACTGGCCCGTTAGCTAAAAAGAAAGCAGGCCTTAACACAACTATTAAGAAGGGGAAATCTACAATATTACAAAAAGATTCAGCAGCACTAATTCATAAATCTATGAAAACAGTATGGGGTGTTGACAAAAGAAATCAAAAACTTCAAGGTATGCTAATTGAGTTAATGACAAATTCTGTTAATCATGCTTATTTAAATAAAGAACGAGAAAAGACTTGGTATATATCAACAAATCACTATATTGAACAAAACAAAGTGGAATTTTGCTTTGTTGACAACGGAGATGGCATAATAAATACTATTAATGTTAAGTTTAAAGATAAGTTATTTACTTCAAATGAAGATTTACTAGTAAGAGCATTTGAAGGTGAGTTTCGTTCAAGAACTAAATTAGCTAATCGGGGACGAGGACTAATAGTTGTAAAAGGAAATCAGACAAATATGACTATTCGGGGACTAAAAGTTATAACAAATAATGTATTTTTGGATTTTGAAAAAGAGATTGCCGTAAAACTGAACACTCCGTTTTCAGGAACCTTTTATTCATGGATAATTGATACGTCATGCAAGTAGCAACAAAATATTTTTTAAAGATAAGTAGTGATTTTTCTGACACACCAGGTGCAAGATATTACAGCGATGGGGGTGATTCTGGTCAGGAATTTTATGAAAGAATATTGCGCCATGCTTTTAAAGAGGCTTTAGATGATAATTCTAAACTGACAATTGATCTAGATGGAACTGAAGGCTATGCTACTTCATTCTTAGATGAAGCTTTCATGAGATTAACTAAAGAGTTTGGCAAAGAAAATGTGCTGACACATATAGAAATAATTTCGTCAGAAGAACCTGATTGGATTGAAGAAATTAAAAGTTATATTGAAGATGTTGAATAGTAAATATTTTATTTACTTCTGTCTTTTAACTTCCGGGGTATTACTGGGAGTTTTTTTATGCAATTTTTCTTACTTCGTTTTTGAAAAAACAATAAATATATCTGATTTAATTTCTCTTCTTGTTACAAGTGTTATTGGAATTTATATTGCAACTACGGTTAGTAGAGTTTTTACGAAAAATAATTCTGAAAAAGAATTTCTAATTAACGAAGTTAAAAGTATTCTTAAAATCGTAAATCAAGTTTTAGATCAAGTAAATGACAGGAGTTTGCCTTTTAATAAAACCGTTAACAACTTCAAAAAAACAAACGAGAATTTACTTTTAATAGAAAATCTAATAAAATCAAGCCATTGTAAGGCAATTAGCATTGATAAAATTATAAGGAATCTTCTTCTTTTGAGAAATAATGCAACAAGAATTTCTCCTATAAATGGATTTATAATTTTAAACCCTGCAGATTATAATTTGATTAGAGCAAACACAGTATTGTTGAAATCTGAATTGTATAAATTGATATTTGATATCAACAAACAATAGTTAACACAATTAAACTATTTTAATACCATAACTGGTTAACAACCCCGGCAACCCCTGTGCAGAAAAAATAGCTTTCTTGATCGTATTCAGTTCCGGTTCGATGATGTAATTGTAGGCGGTTACAAAATTTACGGAGGTCAGATCAGTTTGATTAAAGATGGCACTGTTCAGGTCGCACTCATCAAAAACAGAACCTGTTAATATAGCGCTGCTAAAAGTTACTTCTTTGAGGATGCTTTTTTTGAAGATAGTCTTCACCATTTTTTTATCCATAAAGGATGAATAGTCGAGCACGCAATCCTCAAAGCTCACACTAAACATAAAACTTTGCGTCAGACTAAAATTAATACCCATTAGCTTGCAGCCTTTAAAAATTACATCGGTTAAGGTGGCGCGTTCAAATTTAGCCATAGATAGGTTACAGCTTTCAAAAGTACACTCTAAAAACTTAGTGGTGGAGAAATCCGTACCCGAAAGATCGCAGTTTTTGAATGTACAGCTTTGAAACTCGCGCCCCATTACGCGCTGCTCGGTGTAGTTTAATTTTTCGAAGGTTTGTTCCTCGTAGGTTAGCTGATCCATCAAATAATCCGGGCGTTTTTAATTTAAAATCCAGGACAATTATAAGCCATTTTCGCCGTATTAATTTGGCATTATTGGCTATCTTTATAATATATTATGCAATCAACTTTCAATAAATATAACGCCAAATTCCAGGAAGCTTTAGCCAGCTTAAATCCCGAACAATTGGCCGCCGTAAATAAAATGGACGGCCCCGTTTTGGTAGTAGCAGGACCCGGAACGGGCAAAACGCAAATTCTGGCAGCACGTATCGGTAAAATTTTAACCGATACTGATGCCCGCCCCAACGAAATACTGTGCCTAACCTATACTGATGCCGGCGCGGTGGCCATGCGCAAGCGTTTGTTTGAGTTTATCGGTCCTGATGCCTATCGCATAAACATCTATACCTTCCATGCTTTTTGTAATGAGATCATACAGGAGAACCTGGAATATTTTGGCAAGCTGAATTTGGAGCCATTGTCTGACCTGGAATCGGCCATGCTGTTTAGGGAGTTAGTGGACGAGTTCCCGAACGACCATTTGTTGAAGCGTTTTACCGGAGATATTTATTATGATGTGCCGAGGTTAAGAAACCTGTTCTCGACCATGAAACGCGAGAACTGGGACCATGCCATGATTGAGAAAGCGGTACAGGAATATGTAGACGACCTGCCTAACCGGGAGGAATTTATTTATAAAAGAGCCAACCCGGCAAAAGGCATTAGCATAGGCGACCCAAAACAAAAGGATATCGACGCGGCTATGGAGCTGATGAAGAAGTTATTGGTAGCCGTGGGCGAGTATCAGCGTTACGACGCTAAAATGAAAGCTAAGGGCCGCTATGATTATGACGATATGATCATGTGGGTGCTCAAAGCCTTTCGCGAGAACGAAGAAATGCTGCGCCTTTACCAGGAACGCTACCAATACATTTTGGTGGACGAGTTTCAGGATACCAGCGGCTCGCAAAACGAGTTGCTGAAATTTTTATTAAGCTATTGGGATAACCCTAACGTATTTGTTGTGGGTGATGATGATCAATCCATTTTCAAGTTCCAGGGGGCCAATATGAAGAATATATTGGATTTTGCGGGTGATTATGTGAAGACCCTATCAACCGTAGTGTTAAAACATAACTACCGCTCCAACCAGCATATTTTGGATATTTCCAGAGCATTAATAGACCATAACCGCGAGCGTTTAACTACCCAGCTAAATTTAGATAAAAACCTTAAATCGTCACATTCTCGCTTTGAGGAGGAGGTAATTGTACCATCCATCCGCGAGTATGAAAACCCCGGGCAGGAAGTGGTGGATGTGGCCATGCAGATCAAACGGTTAATAGCCAAGGGGACGCCACCCAACGAGATAGCGGTTATCTATCGTAACCATAACCAGGTAGAGGAACTGCTGCACTTTTTAGAAACGCAAAAAATTGCTGTTAACACCCGCCGTAAAATTGATATCCTGACGATGCCGTTTGGCGAGAAGATTATCAACATACTGCGCTATTTGGCTATGGAGCTGGATTCGCCTTACAGTGGCGATGAGTTATTGTTTGAGATATTGCACTATGATTTCTTTAGCATTCCGCCTATTGAAGCCGCTAAGGCCAGCATCGCGGTAGCGACAGCAAACTACAGCACTTTTAGTAATAATCAGCCTAAAACATCTTTGCGCCGTTATATAAGCGAAATGCGTGCGCCTGCTACACAGCCCGGCCTATTTGACACTGAACAAAATATGGAAATGAAATACCTCATTAACAATATTGAGTTATTGTTAACCGAGGCAGCAAGTGTTACTTTACAACAGCTATTTCAGCAGGTAATTTCAAAAATGGGAATCCTGCGGTACATTATGCAGCAACCGGATAAGGGTGCGCACATGCAGGTACTCACCAACTTCTTTGACTTTTTAAAAGACGAGAGCCGCAAAAATCCGGGCATCAAAATAGCGGACTTGCTGGCCATTATCGAAACCATGAAGAGCCACAACATCCGACTGGATCTGAACCAGGTGATATTCTCGGATAATGGCGTTAACTTCTTCACCGCGCATGGCTCCAAAGGTCAGGAATTTGAATACGTGTTTTTTATCGGATGCGATAAAAAAACATGGGACAGCAAAGGACGCAATACCAGCTTTAGCTACCCGGATACTTTAACGCAGGCATCATCGGATGATATAGCGCAGAAAGAAGAGGCGCGTCGTTTATTTTATGTGGCGCTTACCCGTGCCAAACAATGCCTCATGATATCTTACGCTAATAAAGATAAAAAAGGCAAGGATCAGGAAGCATCACAATTTATTGGCGAGATATTAGCCAGTACCGACCTGACAGTTCAACACCCAAAGGTTGACGAAAATGCCATGCTGGAGTTTTATGCCACCCAGTTTAGCGAAGAAGATAAACCGAAAGTTGAACTACTGGATCATAATTACATCAATCAACTGTTGCAAAATTATACCCTATCCGTAACACACTTAAATAACTTTTTAGATTGCCCGCTGCGGTTTTATTTCCAGTGTTTAATAAGGGTGCCGTCGGGTAAAAGTCCGTCGGCTACGTTTGGGCAGGCCGTGCATTGGGCGTTGAATAAAGCGTTTAGGTGGCTGAAAGAAGATGACGATAATTTCCCATCTACCGAGCAGTTTATGAAGGAGTTTAAATGGTATATGTACCGCAACCGCGACTCGTTTACCAAGGAAGAATTTAAACTGCGCATGGATTATGGCGATAAAATATTACCGCCCTACTATGAGCAAAATATACTCACCTGGAACAAAATTGCCGTTACCGAGCGCACCATTAAAAACATCGAACTGGACGGCGTACCTATTAAGGGTAACCTGGATAAAATAGAGTTTGAAGGCAAAAACGTAACTATTATAGATTATAAAACAGGCAAGCCCAAAAACTCATTAGAAGGCGCAAAAAATAAATTTATCCGCCCTACTAATGACCAGCCCAACGGCGGTGATTACTGGCGACAGGCGGTGTTTTATAAACTATTAATAGATAACGACCCGACCAATGATTGGGAAGTGGTTGGCGCGCAGTTTGATTTTGTGGAACCCATCAGCGAAGGCGAGTACCACAAAGAAAAAGTGGTGATAACACCTGATGATGTGGCCACAGTAACCGAGCAGGTGAAAGATGTTTATCAAAAAATATTAGCACATGATTTTAATACCGGTTGCGGTAAAAAAGAATGCGACTGGTGCCATTTTGTACGTAGCAATTTTAAGCAAGCGGATACGATTTTGGAATTATCGGGGGAGGAAGAGGAGGAATAGAACTCCTATCTGCCCACGCGTCATTGCGAGGAACGAAGCAATCTCTATGTAGGACAGTCAAAGAATAGAAGTTTTATTAATGCATAACAGACATCTGGGTTTGATTTGCAAGTGAAGAGATTGCTTCGTTCCTCGCAATGACGTTTTATTGTTAATTTTTATGTAACCCCAATGCCATAATACCGCATTAACTTCCCTAACTACAACCTTGCCCGTATTTTTGCGTTGAATATATCATAATATGAGCACAAAAAATATCCGCTTAAGCGTGTTGGATCAGTCCCCGGTGAGGAAGGGCGTAACTGCCGAACAGGCCGTTCAGGAAACCATCGCGTTAGCAAAATATACAGACGAACTAGGCTTTTATCGTTTTTGGGTATCTGAGCATCATAATACCGGCAGTTTGGCTGGCTCAACACCCGAAGTATTGATAGCTTACCTGGCATCGCAAACCAAAAACATACGTGTTGGCTCTGGCGGGGTAATGATGCCCAACCATAGCGCGCTAAAGGTTGCCGAAAATTTTAGGATGCTGGAAGCCTTGGCACCGGGTCGTATTGATCTGGGCATGGGCCGCGCGCCGGGAACTGACCGCATTACCGCCTCGATGCTTAACCCATCCAACCAATTCAGGGAACAGGATTTTGTAGAACAACTGGCCGACCTGGTAAATTATTTTCATGACCGTGCCGTGCCGGGCACTATCCAACAAAAAATAAGGGCCATCCCGCAGGTTAAAACAGTGCCTGCTATGTGGCTGCTAAGCTCAAGCGGACAAAGTGGTGTATTTGCCGGACATTTTGGTATGGGTTTTTCATTCGCGCACTTTATTAACCCAGTGGGTGGGGCGCAGGCAGTGCGTATGTACCGGGAACGCTTCCAACCATCAGACGACCTTAAAGAGCCGCAAGCCAATATGGCCATATTTGTTTTTTGCTCGGAAGATGAAGAGAAGATCGCACAGCATAAAGCCATTATGGATTACCGCTTTATACAGTTTGAAAAAGGTATGGGCATATTACCCTTGGGCTATGACGACGTAAAAGATGCCGAATATACTTTACCCGAACAGGACAGGATACGTTACAACCGCCAGCGTGTAGTAGCAGGTACGCCTGCCATGGTAAAAGAGCGCTTAAGTAACCTGGCCGAAAACTACGATGTGGACGAGATCATAGCGGTAACTATTGCAGAAGATTTTAATGATAGGCTGCAATCGTATAAACTACTGGCAGAACTATTCAATTTGCAAAAACCTAATGAGTAAAAAATTTGTTTATACTTTTAACGGTCAAAGCATTAATTGTATCTTTGCTGATTATAATACATTAATACCAATTAAATAATACCCAATACGTGATCATTTTAATATTCTTCTTAGCGCACTGGTTCCTGTCGCTGTTTTTCCAAACTTTTTATTTACACCGGTATGCATCTCATAAAATGTACGTTACCAGTAAATTTATGGAGCGTGTATTTCATTTCTTGACTTTCTTTTTCCAGGGATCGTCATTCTTAAACCCGCGTGCTTATGCTATTATGCACCGCGAGCATCATGCCTACAGCGATACAGAGAAGGACCCGCATTCACCGCATTTTTTTACAGATGTTTTCCAGATGATGTGGCGCACCGCGCAGAGCTATAAATTATATGAAAAACGTTTAAAAGAACCTGAAGCGCAGTTTGCCGGCAATATACCTGAGTGGAAATTGATAGATTATTGGGGGTCAACTTATTATTCGCGCCTTTTATTTATAGCAGGCTATACCGCTTTTTATATTGCTTTCGCAACCCAGTGGTGGATGTTCCTGTTATTGCCTATCCACTACATCATGGGACCGCTTCATGGTGCTATTGTAAACTGGTGCGGCCATAAATATGGCTATTCAAACTTTGATAATGGCGATAAATCAAAAAACACCACCCCGTTTGACTTTTTAATGTTAGGCGAGTTGTTTCAAAATACCACCACAAGCGTCCTAATAACGCCAATTTTGGTGCAAAATGGTATGAGATAGACCCGGTATACCCGGTGATGAAACTATTTCATTGGATCAAGATCATCAAATTACGTAAAGCCTATTTATAGGCTAAAGCTGAAAGGCGAAAGGATAAAGGTTTATATAACCTTTCAGCTATATTTAATATTAAAGGAAAGCTTAACCTTTTCGCTTTCTCCTTTTACCTTACAAAATGAAAGTATCTGCATTAGCCCAAAACCTGCGCGGCTCTGAAATTATAAAAATTGCCGGCGAGATCAATGAATTAAAACGCCAGGGGCAAAATATTGCCAACCTAACTATTGGCGATTACGATTCCAACATCTACCCTATTCCTGACGAATTAAAGCAAGGAATTGTGGCCGCTTATGCCGAAAACCAAACCAACTATCCCCCTGCTGATGGTGTGTTGGCCCTGCGCGAAAGTGTATCGGTATTTTTAAAGAAACGTTTGGGGTTAAGCTATGGCGCTAATGAGATTTTAATTTCAGGTGGATCTCGACCGTTGATATATTCTACCTTTTTAGCCGTGGTTGACCCGGGTGATAAAGTAGTTTTCCCGGCACCTTCATGGAACAATAACCATTATTGCGATTTACTGAAAGCAGAAGGTATAATGGTACAAACCCGTGCCGAAAACAATTTTATGCCTACGGCAGATGAATTGCGTCCGCATATAAAAGGAGCGGCTTTGCTGGCTTTATGTTCGCCATTGAACCCTACCGGTACTATGTTTGGCAAAAAAGATCTGGAAGAAATTTGCGACCTGGTTAT
The DNA here is from genome assembly GCA_964524015.1 of uncultured Mucilaginibacter sp. GTDB lineage: Bacteria > Bacteroidota > Bacteroidia > Sphingobacteriales > Sphingobacteriaceae > Mucilaginibacter. Next base: position 17,284 of record CAZGBN010000036.1, read on the forward strand.
AGCCGAAAACAAAACCCGCGCGGTGGACGAAAAACCTTTATATTTTTTATACGACCAGATATACTCGCAATTAACTTTTGGCGATAACCAGCATTTTGACCCGGTTACTTTACGTCCGGAGCTGAAAGATTATGTGATATTTATTGATGGTGCATCCAAATGCTTCGCGGCTACCGGTGTACGCGTAGGCTGGGGTTTTGGCCCGGAGAAGGTGATCAATAATATGAAAGCCATTGTTGGCCACATGGGTGCCTGGTCGCCAAAGGCGGAGCAGGTGGCTATGGCTAAATATATTTTAGATGATGCCGCCGTAACCCAATACCTGGATACTTTAAAAGCAAGAGTGCAGGATAGTTTGAACGCTTTACACACAGGGTTCCAACAATTAAAAGCTGATGGCTTCGCGGTTGATTCTATTGCACCAATGGGAGCTATATACCTTACCATTAAAATTGATATTGCCGGTAAAACTACACCAGACGGAACCGTTCTGAAAAACTCAGCAGATATAAACTTCTATCTCATCAAAGAAGCCAAGATCGCTTTTGTGCCATTCTCGGCCTTTGGTACAGGTGACGATGTTAACTGGTTCAGGGCATCAGTTGGGGCTTGTACCCTGCAGGATATTGAACAGGCTATACCAAGGGTTAAAGAAGCTTTAGCTAAATTAGTTTAGGTTTGACGTAACCACTTGATGATAATAAAAACCCTCTTAGCATTCTAAGAGGGTTTTTTATTAGTTGGCACGCTACTGATTTGTTTTTACTGTAGTAGTAGTGGTTGAACTTGTAGCAACCGGTTTCCTAACCACGGTTCTTTTGCGTGTAGCTGGTTTTACAGATACCGAGCGATTAACACTGGTAGTTGTTTTGGTAGTGGTGGTAGGCGCTTTAACCGGAACAGTAACCACTTTGGTAACCGGCTCAGGATGTACTACTATTACGTTTGGACTTGCCGGTTGTGCCGGTGTAGCAGGCTGCGCCGGTGTAGCTGGCTTAGCAGTTACCGCATTTTCCACAGCTCCGGTTACCGCCTCGGGTGTACCTTTGCTTTCCATTTTTATTTTAGTTACCTGGCGGCCATTTACGCCAACTTTAGTTTTCTTTTTTATCTCAACCTTATTTTTGGTTGTATCCAGGGATTGTGATCTTGCAGGGCTAATGGCTAAGCAAATACTGGCTAATACTACTAATAAACTGATCTTTTTCATGGTAAATTAATTTTGGTATGTATATAGATACCAACACATTAACTTATTGTTTTAAGAAAAAAAATTTCAGACAAAAAGACCGCTGTCAGATTTAACACTAACTTAACGTTGCAGTAATTAATATTGCCGATATTTATATTACCAAATATCAACAACATGGATATAAATTACTGGTGGATAGCCCCGCTTGCCATAGCTGTTATTGTAATGATCATCTGGGTACTTAAACGCGACCAAAAAGACAAAGATGATTTTGAAAAAGAGATCATCGAATCTGAATTGCCTGCTGAAAAGCATGATGAGGAGGAGGATAGAGAGGTGAGGCCGTAATCTCCTTTGCCTCTCCTGTAAGCAGAAATTTAATCTCTTTCAAAAAACATTTGCACTTCTGCGCCTTTCTTCTTTACTTTGAAAAACAAAGTACTTCACGTGAAAAAAGAAGAAATTCAGGACGAGCTAACTTCCATCCGCAGTTTGATGGAGCGTTCATCAAAGTTTATCTCACTTAGTGGCTTATCAGGCATACTGGCAGGTGTTTATGCCTTAATAGGGGCAGGTATTGTTTATTACCTGGTAGGCCACCCTTCCCTTAACTACACTGATCTTACATTTTTACAATTTCTACATTTACTGTCGTGGTTAGTATGGATAGCCATTGCTGTATTAGCAGCTTCGGTAACCACCGCTATTATATTAAGCTACCAAAAATCAAAACGCAGTGGCCAGCCTTTTTGGGGCAGTACCAGCAAAGCTTTATTGTTCCACATGATAGTGCCCCTGTTAACCGGTGGTGCATTAATAGTAATATTTTTAAATCGCGGCTATTTTGATTTGATAGTACCAGCCATGCTTATATTTTATGGGCTGGCACTGATAGGTGCAAGTAATTTTACCTTTGTTGATGTTAAATTTTTAGGGGTATGCGAAATTATACTGGGGTTAATAGCCGCTGTTGTACCGGGATATGGCCTGGCGTTTTGGGCCATTGGCTTTGGTATTTTGCATATTGTGTATGGTAGTGTGATGTATTTAAAATACGACAGGTGAAAATTCCATTTGAAAAATTAAACAAAGCTTTTGAGAACCGTATACGTTTACAAATTATGAGTGTATTGGTTGCCAACCAGCGCTATGACTTTAACTCGTTAAAAGAATTGCTGGACATTACTGATGGTAACCTGGCATCGCATTTAAAAGGTCTGGAGAAGGAGGAATATATTTTGGTGAATAAATCTTTTTTGGGCCGCAAACCCAACACCAATTATGAAGCTACAGATAAAGGAAAAAAAGCATTTAAAGATCATTTAGATGCTTTGGAACAATTAATAAAATCAGCTAAGAACTAAACTATATTTTTTTATCTAATCACTTTGAAATACAAAGTACTTTTAATTACAATAATCATGTTAGAACAATCACAAAAAACGCAGGAATTACGTAACTGCCTCCAGGTGTGGGCTACGGTTAAACTAATGCTTATTGGTATGCTACTTATTAAGTTATACTTATTTATAGCAAACATGGCATTAAGAGCAGGCAGTACAGCCTTAGTTTTTATTGTATCGGTTTTGATCTGCTTCCATAAGTATATAAATGCTATTAAATCAACTAAATATTAACCATAAACTTTTCTAATTATGTACACTAGTGAATATTGGATAACCCATTTCAAGGCAAATGCTACCGAAAAAAGAATAAACTGGCAATTATTGCCCGTGATAACTGAAAGTGAACGGCTAGCCATTTTAGCTTCATTACAGGCCTGGCAATTGGGCGAGACATCAGAAGGCAAACATTTAATAGCTGCATCTACAAAATATGCTTTTAAGGTTGGCGACCCGGCATATATAGAAGCTGTACATTTATTTATTAAGGAGGAACAAAAGCACGGAAACAATTTAGGCACTTACCTTGATCTGATAAATGCACCCCGTATCAAAAAAAACTGGGGCGATACCTTATTTAGAAAAGTACGATACTTTAATACTAATATGGAGATTTGGACACTAGCCGTTATTATTGTTGAAAGTACCGCTCAGATATTTTACCAGGCATTAAAAGATGCCACACAATGCCCATTACTTAAAGAAATATGTAACGATATATTGATTGATGAAGCTTATCACATTACTTTTCAGACAGAACGGTTAGCAATAATATTTGAGGGCAAAAGTGATTTTTCAAAAAAATGGCGTAAAATGGCCTACAAGCATTTTTTTTATGCTACCTCATGTCTGGTATGGTATGCCCATAAAAAGGTTTTTAAAGCAGGTGGAAATACCTTTACCGCCTACTTAAGTAAAATGGGCTATAAGTATAATAAAACCATAAAAAAAATAACGGAGGCCCCTGTAGCATTATGGATATAATTCATCCCGCCAAAATATTTTTTCCTTCGCGTAACTTTAAAGTGTTAATTTAGTCTCATCCATACTAATTAAACTACTAACCCGTTAAGTGGCATGAAATTTTTGCAAACAATTAATAAATTAAGTTTAGCATTGCTGGCTACAGCATTTATTTTATCTGCGCAAGCACAAAAATTACCCAATGTACAGGAAGTCAGTATTTTGGCACCTGCCAATGTTAAAATTGATGCCCGCCTAACCGAATGGGGCGATAATTTACAGGCCTACAATAAAACTGTCGACCTTGGCTACACTGTTGCCAATGACGATAAAAATCTGTACCTGGTTATTAAGGCCACTGAACCATCAATAACTAATAAAATAACCGCCGGCGGCATTACACTGGCTATAAATACGGATGGCAAAAAAAATACGAAAGAAGCTTATATTATCAGTTTCCCGTTAGTTGATGCAAACAGCCTACGTAACCAGATGTCGTCATTCCGTTCGCAGCCAATGGGAATGGGGAATGACCCTAAAGCAGATTCGGCAAGACTAGAAACTATGCGCAGGCAAGCTGTTAAAACTTTTAAAGAAATTAAGTTGATCGGCTTTAAAGATATCGCCGATAGTGTGGTATCTATATATAACACCTACGGTATTAAAGCCGCGGTTGATTATGACGATAAAGGTGCTATGATATGCGAGTTGGCTTTACCGCTTAAATACTTCAATACATCGGCTACCAAGCCCGAATTTGCTTACAACCTTAAACTAAACGGACTTGACATAACTGCTATGATGAATAGCTTGATGGCTGGTGTCGCAGGTGGCGGTGCAGCGGCAGGTGGGAGAGTGATGGATGTGGTTGTTACAGGTGGAGGCGGTGGCGGCTTTGGCGGAGGTGGCGGCAATGTTGTTGTTGTAGGTGGTGGGCCCGGTGGCGGATTTGGCGGAGGCCCTGGTGGCGGATTTGGCGGAGGTGGCCGTATGCCCCGAGGCATGGGCGATATGCAAGGGATGACAGCACCTACCGATTTTTGGGGTAAATACGCCCTGGCTAAAAAATAAAAATATTTCATAGATAATATAAAAAGGTCTTGCTAATAAAAGTGAGGCCTTTTGTGTTTATCTGCACATTTGCACATCTACGCGGCTGCATCTGATATATACTTCACAAGGCTGCGCTTAGCCACCGGCAATAGGGTTTGCTCAAGCGGAAAGGCAATATCTGTATACACATAATATACCGCCGGGTTGGGCAGATGCTTGCGGCTTTTTATTAAATTCAATTTTATGGTTTCCGGTGTATTAACCAGGCTTTGCCGGTAAGTATCCACCAAGCTAATGTTAATACCCCTATATTTATCGTCCTTGCCCTCAAAAATAGTTAAATGGTACTCATATACCCAATTGGTGTTTTCGTTGCCGTTACGCAGCGAAAAATAACCACTGTAAGGCATTAGCGGCACAATACCTACCGGATCAATATTTACCCTGCTCTCTACAAAATCATATATCTCTTTACCGGTTTGCAGGGCAGGGTCCATTTTGTTAAGCGCGTAGGTAATAATGCGCTCAATTTCCATCATGGTACTATCGTCTTCCATTATTTTTTGATAAGTAAGCTTTACGGCCTCAATGTCTGCCTGCGTTAATCGTTGCGGAAAGGCCTGCTGCAGCATTACTTTGTTTTGTTTAAAGTAACGCAGATTGTTGTAATGATATACGAGGTCAGTCAGGTTGGGATATAATCTACTCTTATCAAAGTGTCTGTTTATCTCTTGCAAATAATCCAACAGGATGTATTTTTTATGCTCAAAATCTATAGCTCCTTCAATAAACCAGTTAATACTTAATGATTTCATAAAGTCAATATCCTTTCATGCCCATTAAATTAAACAAAAATGACCAATTTTGCAATATGCCCACCGGAACCCTTTTTTTGATACCCGTACCGCTTGCCGAAGATGCGGCGGCAAAATCTTTTACACCTTTTTTGACTGATACTATAAACAGCTTAAAGGAATATATTGTTGAGAATGAAAAAACCGCGCGCCGCTTTTTAAAGCTTGCCGGTTTAAAAATTCCGCAAAACGAGCTGGTAATACATGATTACGGCAAGTATAGCCGCGATAGCATCAAATCATTTTTTGTGGGATTAAATTCGGGCAAGGATGTAGGTTTAATGAGTGAGGCCGGTTGCCCCGGCGTTGCCGATCCCGGTGCCGAAATTGTAGCCGAGGCGCATAAACGCGGCATTAAGGTTGTGCCCTTAGTTGGGCCAAGTTCTATTTTACTGGCGCTGATGGCATCGGGCTTTAATGGGCAAAGCTTTACCTTTCATGGTTATTTGCCTATTGATAAAGCGCAAAGAAGTAAACGTATTAAAGAATTGGAAGGCTTGTCAGACCGGTTGAGCCAGACACAAATATTTATTGAAACCCCTTTCCGCAACAACCCTATGCTTGAGGAGATCTTAAAAAGCGGTCATCCCAAAACCAAGCTATGCATCGCCTGCAATTTAACCGCGGCTGATGAGATGGTACAAACCAAAACCATAGCCGAGTGGCAGGCCAACGTACCCGATCTGCATAAAAAACCAACTATTTTCCTGTTATCGCGTATCTAATAAATGGAACTAACCGGGCAACATACCAAAGTTTTAATAGTAGGCGCAGGTCCGTCAGGCTTAATGATGGCAGCCCAGTTATTACGCAATGGCGTACAACCCATAATTATTGATAGTAAACAGGGGCCAACAAATCATTCAAACGCATTAGCGGTACAGGCAAGATCGCTGGAGATATACCGTCAATTAGGTATAGTAGATCGTGCGCTGCAGGATGGCAAACAAGCCGAAGGATTGGCGCTTTACCAGGATGGTAAAGAAGTTGCAGCAATTTCATTGACCGATGTTGGCAATCAGCGAACACTTTTTCCGTATGTGTTTTTATATCAGCAAAACAAAAACGAAAGGCTTTTACTAGATTATTTAACACAAAACTGCTGCCCTGTTTATTGGGATACTACATTGCTATCCTTAAAGCAAACCACGCAACAAGCGGAAGTACAACTACTATCTGGAACCCAAAATATAACCCTGACCTGCGATTACGTTGTTGGTGCCGATGGAGCGCATAGCGCGGTACGCAAGCAATTACAAATTCCATTTAACGGCGATACTTATACTAATGAGTTTTTTCTGGCAGACGTGGAGTTGGATAATGCTGAACTAACGGGTACTCAAGTACAATTATATCGCGGCAAGGCAAGTCTGTCGGCATTTTTTCCTTTACCAGAAAATAACAGCTACCGGGTAATTGGCAATTTGCCTGCCACAAGCGTAGGTAAGCCTGATTTACAACCAGAAGAATTACTGCCACATTTAAAAACTGTTACCGGGATAACCCTTAAAGTAGTGCGCGTAAATTGGTTCACTACTTATAAACTACACCATCGTATGGCAGAAAAATTTAGGCAGGGACGTTGCTTTTTAATAGGTGATGCCGCACATATTCACTCGCCCGTAGGCGGCCAGGGGATGAACACAGGCTTACAGGATGCTTATAACTTAAGTTGGAAACTGGCATGGGTAGCAAATGGTCAGTTAAAAGAAACTGTATTGGATAGCTACGCAACCGAACGTATGCCTGTTGCTAAAACACTACTTAATACAACTGATAAACTTTTTAAGATCATCATATCAACCAATTGGTTCGTAATATTTTTTAATAAATGGATAATGCCCAAAGCATCGCAGTTAGTTTGGAAGAGCGGGTATTTGCGGGCAGAATTCTTTAAGCGATTATCGCAGATCAGTATTACCTATCGCGATAGCAAAATTAACCTGCACCTTAGTAATGCAGCTAAAATAAAAGCTGGCGACCGCCTACCCTATTTTAAAGTGTTTGACGAGAAAAAACAACAGGAAACCGATCTCCACGAATGGTGCAGCAAACCCGGGTTTACCTTTATCGCTTTAGGTAATTTGAAAGATATAGACCTGTTTACCCTGGCTAAATGGCTTACCCAAAACTACCCAGGGCGCATTAACTTTTTTTATCTGCCCCCATCCGCAAAAAACCAAGCCATTTTTGATGCTTTTGAAATAAAAGAAGGCAAAAAGAAAGCACTTATTATACGCCCGGATATGCATATAGGTTTAATAAATGATGTGGTAGATATTGATATGATGGATAACTACTTGAAAACCGTAGTGGGCCTAAACTAAAAAAGCGCCCGGTTTTTCCGGAGCGCTCAATAAGTTACTATTTGTAATAATAGGGGTATTTTCTTTTTACAATTCAAAGGTCAGGCTAATTTTAGGCAGATAATAAGATGTATCGGTGAATAACCATTTTGTGTCGATAAATGGAAGGGGCTCGTTTAATAATGTTGGCCAACTCACTTTTTACTCCAGTTTTTTATAAAATCAGCATGGCTATCACTAATAGGTAACTGTACATCACCTAAATGAGCCTTACGGTTTTGAATAGACTTTACCTTGTTAACTGCTACAGCATAACTGCGATGAATACGTTGAAACTGATCAGCAGGCAATTTTTCCAGTATTTTTTTTAACGGCATTAGGGTAAGTATAGTAGGTTGATTATGTTGATGTATTTTTACATAATCTTCCATACTCTCAATGTACTCAATATCCTTAAGGTCAATTTTTACCATCCGGTATTCTGAATATACATATAAGCTGGCGGTACTATCTGCAGCGGTAGCTGTGTTTTTATATTTATGATATTCTACAGCTTTATCCACCGCTTTTGAAAAACGATTAAAATCAATAGGTTTTAACAAATAGTCCATAGCCTCCAGCTCAAAACCTTCGTAAGCGTAATTTTTATAAGCCGTGGTAAAAATTACCATGGGCCTTTGCTCCAATGATCGCACCAGTTCAACGCCAGTTATATCGGGCATATTAATATCAACAAACAACAGGTCGACAGTACCCTTTTTTAAAAACTCGGCACCTGATAATGCATCATCAAACGTATGCAGCAACTGCAGCCCGGGGATACGGGCAACATAGTTTTTTATTAGCTCTAACGCCAAAGGTTCGTCATCAATTGCTATACATTTTAGCGGCATACAGTTTATGATTGAAGCGTTAAATTAACCTTATATTCTTTATTATCGTTTACAATATCTAAAATGTACTTGTCAGGGTACAAATGTTTAAGGCGCTGCACAGTGTTTTTTATGCCGATGCCGGTACTTGGATTTTCTGTTTCGCCTTTATTGATAAACACCAGGTTCTCACAAAAAAATGAGATACTTATATCAGACACTTCGATCTTGATAAAGATCGGCGAATGCTCCCTTTTACTTATACCGTATTTAAACACATTTTCAACAAAGGTCATTAATACTAAAGGGGCTATTACTTTACGTTTTGGATCACCAGATACTGTAAAGTCAATAGGCGAGTTTTTGCCTATACGCAATCGCTGCAATTCAATATAATCGTTTATACAATCTATCTCGCTTTGCAAGGGTACAAAATCATGTGTAACGTCATCAGTAACATAGCGCATAATGTTTGATAGCTTCATAACACTATCAGCCGCATTTTCATTACCGGTTAATATCAATGAATAGATATTATTTAGGGTATTAAATAAAAAGTGAGGGTTAATCTGCGCTTTTAAAAACGACAGTTCGGCACTGGCCTTGTCAGCCTCGGCCTGTGCTATCCGGCGCTCGGTAAGCTTCCATTGTTGTACAGTTTTTGAAGCCGTGCTTAGTGCCATTATTAGTATAAAAATAAATGCACTTGTAAAACCCATAGGATACCAACGCGGCCCTACACCAAATTCACCACGACCACCACGTCCAATGAGGCCTCTTTCAAAGCCACGGCCACCGCCAGGTCCGTGTTGGCCCACATGAGGTGCCCCTCTCCATTGTTTTCCTTGGCTATTGGTTGCTCTTTCACTGCTGTCGCTTCTCATGCCTCTTTCGCCCCATCGCTCAAATGCTCGTCCGGGTGGGCCACTATTCGGCGGTTGGCCTGCAAATTGTTCTGTTATCCAATGGGTAAAACTTGCACGCATTAATTGGTCAAATGGCCGCAAAAAGTAAACACAAATAAATAGCAATAACGTGATAAGGCTATATTGAAAGTATTTTCTTTTTAAAAGTAAACGTGGTATTAAAAAATAAACGTTTATATAAAAAAGCGAGATATAGGTAAGGCAAAAAATCCAATAAGAAGAGTCTTTTAAAACCCATAAAGAATTACTCGCGCTGCCATAGGGGCCGCCATTTAAAAACAATAGCGGCAATGCCATAAACAATAGCCAGGCCGCAACGTGTATTACAATTTTGTAAATCTTAAATCTTGCCATGTTACAAAGCAACGTTATTACAACTAGCTAACAATCAATGTATCGGTAAGCGGGCTAAGTGTATAGATGAATCAACCGTGTATGGTTTCCTGCTTGCCGTAATTTTGTATTACCTGCGCCTCATAAGCTAAAAATTCCTTCCATCGTTTATCTACATCAATGGTTTCGGCATGCTTTTTAGCCAAACCAATAAACATAGTGTAATGAGTGGCCTCGCTTATCATTAATTCATGGTAAAATACAGATAGCTGCTCATCATTAATATTTTCTGACAACACTTTAAAACGCTCGCAACTGCGTGCCTCTATCATCGCAGAAAACAGTAACCTGTCAATTAACTGCGCTTCCCTGCCGCCGCCTACAATAATAAACTTACGCAGCTCATTTACATAATTATCCTTACGCTCTTTACCCAGGGTAAAGCCCCGCTGCAAAATAATTTCATGTACGCGTTTAAAATGATCCATCTCCTCCTGCGCCAAATCTATCATTTGCTGCACCACATCAGATAAATTAGGATTTTGCACTATAAGGGTAATGGCATTAGTTGCGGCCTTTTGCTCGCAATAAGCATGGTCAGTTAATAATTCTTCAATATTGCTTTCCACTACATTTTTTACCCAGGTTGGGTCGGTAGGTAACTGTAGTTTAAGTATTGTTTTCTCGCTCACGTTGCAAAATTAAGGTTTATTTATCAAAACAATTTTCAGGATGAATAATTGATATTAAAAGGAAATAAACCTGAATATTATGGAAAATCATGATCATACTGCACTAATCCAAAAATTATTGGATTGTGTATTAGCCTGCGAAAATTGTGCGACCGCCTGCCTGGGTGAAGATAATGTTAAAGATATGGCCGCTTGCATTAAATTGGATAGAGATTGTGCTGATATTTGCGCTCAAGCTGCAAGATTATTAAAACGAAGCTCGGTAATAGCTCATCAATACCTGGTTTTATGCGAAGAAATATGCCGATTGTGTGGAGAGGAATGTGGCAAACACCATCATGACCATTGCCAGCAATGTGCTAAAGCGTGTATGGAATGTGCGGATGCATGCCATGCGCACCATGAGCCAATTACACAGAATTAATTCCGATAAAGACTTTTGCTTTCAATAAATTTTAAAACCGGATCGGGTACAAAATATTGTACGTTCTTTTTTTCGGCGATGGATTTACGAATAAAGGTGGCCGATAGTTCCATCTGTGGGGTCATGGTGATGGTAACGGATGGATGCGACGCCAGTTCAGCATTCTCATACCCCGGGCGCGGGTAAACAAATATGCGGTAATCGCGAAGGATCATCTTATAGTTTTTCCATTTGGGTAATGATACCAGGTTATCAGATCCCATTATCAAAGCAAATTCATGTTCGGGATATTTTTCCTTTAAATGGGTAAGGGTATCAATAGTGTATGATGGCTGCGGCAATTTAAGTTCTACATCGCTTACCACAATATTATCGGCGTTATCTGTTGCCAGTCGGGCCATCTCTAACCTGTCATAAGTATTTATCAGGTCGCCGTATTTTTTTAGGGGGTTTTGTGGCGATACTACCAGCCAAACTTTATCTAAAGTGGTATGGTTAGCCAAATAGTTGGCAATAATTAAATGGCCAATATGAATAGGGTTAAATGAGCCGAATAGCAGTCCTATTTTCATTGAGTTGGCAGTTTTGAGTTAACTAGGGGCGCTATTATTACAACTTACTTTGCAATAAAATCTCTCACCAATATTTCCGCCTCGTTGCACGCCGTTTGAAGGTCGTGATTTTTAAGGATAATATCAAATTTGGGCGCATAATTCAACTCCTTCTCAGCTTTGGCAAAACGCTCCTTTAGTTTTTCCTTGCTATCAGTACCCCTACCAATTAATCTTTCTTTTAAAACAGCTAATGATGGTGGTTGTACAAATATGGCCAATGCGTTGCCATCGTACTTGCGTTTAAGGTGTAAGCCACCCTCTACATCTATATCAAATATTACTGTTTTGCCTTTTTGCCAAATACGTTCAATTTCGGTACGCAGGGTGCCATAAAAGGTGCCACTGTAAACTTCCTCAAACTCTACAAATTGCTTTTTGGCTATTAGGTGCAAAAACTCTTCTTTACTTATAAAATGATAAGCCTTATCATTCTCCTCATTTCCACGGGGCTCGCGGGTAGTGGCAGATACAGAAAACTCCAGCTCGGGAAACTTAGTAAGCAAATGCTGCACTATAGTAGTTTTACCTGCACCTGATGGGGCTGAAAATATGATGAGTTTGCCTTCTTGTTCCATTAGTTTATTAGTATCATTAGTTCATTGGTACATTTTCAACAATTTATCAGCTTACACTAATTAACTATTGAACAAATGAACTAATGATTATAAAACATTCAGTAATTGTTCTTTTATTTTCTCCAGCTCTTCTTTCATCCCTACCACCAGCTTTTGCATGTTGGCATCGTTAGCTTTTGAGCCAAGTGTATTAATTTCGCGACCTATTTCCTGCGATATAAAACCCAACTTTTTACCATTGGCATCCGCATTTTTCAGGGTATCAATAAAGTAATCGCAATGTGCTTTTAAACGCGTTTTTTCTTCGGTTATATCCAGCTTATCAATATAATATATTAGTTCCTGCTCAAAGCGGTTTTGATCGATAGCTTCGCGTGCAGTGGCCTCACTTAAAAACTGGTTTAAACGCTCACGTATTACCGGTACACGTTTAGGTTCCTCAACCTCTATCAGTTTTAAATTTTCTAAAATAATACCGATCCGAAATTTAACATCCTGCTCTAAAATTGCGCCTTCATCGGCCCTAAATTGCTGAAAAGCCGCCATAGCTTGTTGAAAGGTTTTTTCAACTACTTTCCATTCATCTTCTGATACCGTTTCTTCGCCATATTTTACCACTTCTGGCAATCCTAATGCTAACTGCAATAAATTACTGGTTGGTTCATTTAAATCATTACTAACGGCTTTTAGCTGCGCGTAATAATGCTTTAGCAGTTCGGTGTCAATTCCGGCTGCTTTTACAACTGAGCCTGCTTGCTCAACATTTATAGAAAGGTTTACCTTGCCGCGTTCAATTTGCTTACTGCAATCGTTACGTAATTGAAATTCCTTTTCCGAAAAAATTTTAGGCAGTCTTAATGATAGTTCAAGAAATTTGCTGTTAAGGGATTTGATCTCGACGGTATATTTTGAGTTACCGGAGTCAAAACTGGCAATTCCATACCCTGTCATGGATTTTATCATGTGCAAAGATAATATTTTTAGAGATTAGTGGTTAAGAGATTAGTGATTGGTATAGCCTTAACCTCTGATTACTGATACCCAATCACTAAACATTAACACTTTTTTACGTTTGCTATAAAAAACAATGCGTAAATTTGATATTCGTTATAATTTTTAAATGTATTTCCGCTATATTTTTTTAATACTATTAAGCTGTTGCTTTACTTTATGCGCCGTTGCACAACAGCTATTTACAATAAGCGGAACCGTTTATAAAAAAAATTACACTGACAGGATAGCACAGGTACAGGTAACCAACTCTAATAAACAGTTAAATGCCCTTAGTGATAACTTTGGCGTTTTTCACATTAAAGCAGCAATAGGCGATACTTTGCTTTTCAGGAAGTCCGACTTTACAACACAATATTTTGTAATTTCTGGCGGGTATGATATAAACGTATATATGCAGCCTGTATATGTACTTAATGAGGTTACCGTAAGAGAACAAACAAAGAAGCAGGAATTAAATGATGTGCTTAATCAATATCGTAAACAAGGCGTTTATGCAGATGGGAAGCCAAAGGCACTATCATTTTTGGCCTCACCAATAACCGGCATATATGAGTTGTTTGGTAAAACTCCCGGTAGGGCGCGTCGTTTTAAAGAATATTCAAAAAATGAATTGGAGCACCTGGAGATCAGCAAAAAATACAATAAAAGCGTTGTAAAAAAACTAACTAATTTACCTGATGATGAGATAGATGATTTTATGAACGCCTTTTCACCGTCATATGAAACAGTAAAAGATTGGAATGAGTATGATGTGATTACTTATATCAATAACTCTTTTAAATATTTTAAAGAAAATAAGGCGAATTTGAAATTGCAAAAGTTATATTAAGCTTATATACCCAGCGCCTCACAGGCCTTCTCTGCAGCTAGCTTTTCAGCATTCTTCTTGTTAAACTCTTTCCCCAGGCCCATTATTTCGCCATCAACACTGGCTTGTACCGTAAATAATTTCGCGCTTTCGCCCTCGCTGTTTTCAATTAAATCAAAGGAAATGTCTTTACTATGGCGCTGGCACCACTCTATCAATTTGCTTTTAAAATTAGTTTCGGTTTGCTCAAGTGTATGTATATCAATATGCGATTTGATAATGTGGTTTATCAAAAAATTGCGGGTAAAATTATATCCCTTATCCAGATAAACGGCACCAATTAACGCTTCAAATGCATCACCTAATAATGAGCCCTGCCTTGATGAGCCCAGTACACGGCTGTCATATTCAATTAAGCCTTCAAAGCCTAACTTGCGGGCCAATTGATTAAGGTTTACCCGGCTTACTATTTTTGATCGTAACTCCGTTAAAAAACCTTCGTCCTCATAAGGATATAATTTAAAAAGCACTTCGGCAACAACGCTGCCTAATACGGCATCGCCTAAAAATTCAAGTCGCTCGTTACTGTTTTTAACGCCTTTCTTAACATTTTGAGCAACTGATTTATGGCGAAATGCCAAACGATATAAAGACAAATTACCGGGCACAAAACCCAATAAATTCTTTAAAACCTTAACGTATTTTCTGTGGGGAGATAGGTAAAGTTTATATAACCGGCTTACAGGCATCCACTTTATTCTTCGTATTTTTTGAAAATTACAGAAGCATTATGGCCACCAAAACCAAACCCGTTGCTTTGTACAATATTTACTTTACGCTCCTGAGCCTTGTTAAATGTAAAATTTATACGTGGGTCAAAAGTTGGGTCGTCAGTAAAATGATTGATAGTTGGAGGAACTATCTGATTTTTTAGAGCTAAAATAGCGGCAATAGCTTCAACTGCACCAGCAGCACCTAATAAGTGGCCCGTCATTGATTTGGTTGAGCTAATATTTATATCATAAATACTATCACCGTAAACATCTTGTATAGCTTTTATTTCCTGCGGATCGCCAATTGGGGTTGATGTTCCATGAACATTAACATAATCAACATCTGATGCCTGTATCCCGGCATCCTGCAATGCAGCACGCATAACTAGTGCAGCACCTAATCCATCAGGATGTGGAGCCGTCATGTGGTAAGCATCGGCACTCATGCCACCGCCCAACATTTCGGCATATATTTTAGCTCCCCTGGCCTTAGCATGCTCCAATTCTTCTAAAATAATAGTACCCGCACCTTCACCGGCTACAAATCCATCACGATCAAGATCAAATGGACGCGATGCCGTTGCCGGATCCTCATTACGTGTAGACAGGGCGTGCATAGCATTAAACCCGCCTATACCTGCTTCATTAATAATAGCTTCAGAGCCACCTGATATAAACATATCAGCTTTACCAAGGCGTATATAGTTAAATGAATCAATAAGCGAGTTGTTGGATGAAGCGCAGGCAGAAACAGTTGTAAAGTTTGGGCCACGCAAACCGTATTTAATAGAAATATGCCCTGGAGCAATATCAGCTATCATTTTAGGTATAAAGAATGGGTTAAAACGAGGCGTACCATCACCTTTGGCAAAGGCCATAACCTCATCCAAAAATGTTTTTAAACCACCTATGCCTGATCCCCAGATAACACCTATGCGGCGCGTATCTAGTTTTTCAAAGTTTAATCCGGCGTCCTGTACGGCTTCTTCGGTAGCGTATAATGCGTATTGAACAAATTGATCCAACTTACGCGCTTCCTTTTTGCCCAAAAACCCTTCAGCATCAAAGTTTTTTACTTCGCATGCAAATTTTGTTTTGAACAGGGTGGTATCAAAACTTTTAATTAAGGCAGCACCACTTACTCCATTGATCAAACCGTTCCAGTAATCTGCAACAGTGTTACCAATTGGAGTAAGTGCTCCAAGCCCGGTTACTACAACTCTTTTAAACTCCATTT